>JBMOOQ010000061.1:0-32313 GCA_049324435.1 Pseudomonadota bacterium | reverse complement strand
CCCCCACACTCCCCGCCTCGGGTTGCGCGATGTGAACCCGATAACCAGCAGCTCGCAGCACGGCGAGCGCAGCTTCGAGATTTTCGCGCTCGAAATAGCGGTTGAAGGTATCGGCAAAGAGAACGACATTCGCGGCTGCGTCGACGTCGCAATCCGCGAACACATCCCTTCGCCAGCGCGGCAGACTCCGCCTCGCCGACAATCCCGCCAGCTGCTCCGACAGCCACGCCGCGCCGGGCAGCACGTTGCGCGCATTCATCAGCCACGGCACTTTTGCAGCATAGGGCGCATAACGCGGCAGCCAGCCGACCAGCCGGTCACGCAGCGAAAACCCGAAGCGCGCGGCACGCGCCGCCAGCACCTCGATCTTCATGCGCGCCATGTCGACGCCGGTCGGACATTCGCGCCGGCATGCCTTGCAGGAGACGCAGAGCTTCATGGTCTCCGCCATCTCGTCCGAGGTCAGCGCATCGCGACCGAGCTGGCCGGTGACGGCAAGGCGCAGCGAATTGGCGCGCCCGCGCGTCACGTCGCGCTCGTCGCGGGTGACCCGATAGCTCGGGCACATCACGCCGCCTTCGATCTTCCGGCAAGCGCCGTTGTTGTTGCACATCTCGACCGCGCCCTGGAAGCCGCCGCCGGAGCCAGGCCAGGCCGACCAGTCGAGTTGCGTCGTGATGTTCTCGCCGCGATATCCGGGCTGGAAGCGGAAATTGCTGCGGTCGTCGAATTTCGGCGCATGCACGATCTTGCCGGGATTGAACAGGCCGTCCGGATCGAACCGTGTCTTCACCTCCTCGAACGCCCGCACGAGGCGCTTGCCGAACATGAATTCGTGAAACTCCGAACGCACGATCCCGTCGCCGTGTTCGCCGGAATGCGACCCCTTGTACTCGCGGACCATGGCGAAGGCCTCTTCGGCGATCGCCCGCATCGCCTTTACGTCCTTCTCAAGCCGCAGGTTCAGCACGGGACGTACATGCAAGCATCCGGCGCCGGCATGCGCGTACCAGGTGCCGCGGGTGCCGTGCTTCTCGAACACCGCGGTGAGCCTCGCGGTGTATTCGGCAAGATGCTCGAGCGGCACCGCGCAATCCTCGACGAAGGAGACCGGCTTTCCCTCGTCCTTCATCGACATCATGATATTGAGGCCCGAGGTGCGCACCTCGGTGATCTGTGCCTGCAACGCCGGATCGAGAACCTCGACCACGCCGCCCTGCTTCGCGCCGCTGTTGGTCCAGGCGTAACCCAGATCGCCCATGAGGTCGCCGAGCTGCTTCAGGCGGCGCAGATTCTCCTCGTGATCCTCTTCCCCGAATTCGACCAGGAGAATTGCATCGGGTTCGCCGCGCACGAATTGCTCCAGCGTCGGCCGGAAGATCGCGATCTCGCGGGCGAGTTCGATCATGGTGCGGTCGATCAGTTCGACCCCGATCGGCTTCAGCCGCACGATATGCTGGGCCGCATCCATCGCATCGTAGAACTGGCCGAAATGGCAGGCGCCGACCGCGCGCCTGCCAAGCAGCGGGGCAAGCTTCAGTTCGACCTGCGTGGTGAAGCCGAGGGTGCCTTCCGAGCCGATCAGGATATGGGCGAGGTTCAGATCGTTGCGGCCCGGCAGGAACGCATCAATGTTGTAGCCGCCGACCCGGCGCTGCACCTTCGGGAAGCGCGCTTCGATTTCATCGGCCTCGCGCGCGCCGAGCGCAAGCAGGTCGGAGGCGAGCGCGAACATCGGCGAAGATCGTGGAAACTCCGCCAGGCTCGGCGACGCCGGACCGAACGAGGCGGTGCTGCCATCGGCGAGGATCGCATTCACCGAGATCACGTTCTCCCGCGTATTGCCATAACGCAAAGAGCGCGCGCCGCAGGAATTGTTGCCGGTCATGCCGCCGATGGTGGCGCGCGATGCGGTCGAGATATCGACCGGAAACCACAGGCCGTGCGGTTTGAGCGCGCGGTTGAGATCGTCCAGCACGATGCCGGGCTCGACCACGCAGCGCCGGTTCTCGGCGTCGATGTCCAGAATGCGGTTCAGATATTTCGAGCAGTCGATCACCAGCGACGTATTGACCGTCTGCCCGCATTGCGAGGTGCCGCCGCCGCGCGGGAGAACCGAGACGCCCTCCTCCCGCGCGATCGCGATGGCGCGGGCGGCGTCGTCCATCGTCCGCGGCGCCACCACGCCAACCGGCATGATCTGATAATGGGACGCATCGGTGGCATAGCGTCCGCGGGTGAAGCGGTCGAAGCGGATATCGCCCCGAACCTCCGATGTCAGCCGCCGTTCCAGCCCCGGCCGCAAAGTCTCAGCCAAACGTCAGTCTCCTCCCGGCCCGGACCTCCCTTGGAACGGATGTCCTGAGCGCAATTCGAGCCCTTCGAATCCGGCGTTCCTGTCGAACCATGCCGCGTTTGGGCTTGACCGGACTGTCGCATTCGGTGTTCATCCCGGCAAGTTCAGGCCGCCACGGGCGGCCCGTTTGCCCTTCGGGCAAGTCTTTGATTATCCGGGAGCTTTTGACGATGGCCCAGAATTCCTCGCGCGCCGCCGGGCGCCATTTCCTGCAGATTCCCGGGCCGACCCCGGTGCCGGATCGCATTCTGCGCGCCATCGACCGCCCGGTGATCGACCATCGCGGTCCCGAATTCGCGAAGATGGCGAAAACCGCGCTCGAAGGCATCAAGACCATTTTCAAGACCGCCAATCCGGTGATCATCTACACCGCGACCGGCACCGGCGCCTGGGAAGGCGCGCTGGTCAACACCCTGTCTCCCGGCGACCGCGTGCTGATGGTCGAGACCGGCCAGTTCGCCACCCTCTGGAAAAAGATGGCGGAGAAATTCGGCCTGAAGCCCGAATTCATCAAGACCGACTGGCGTACCGGCGCCGATCCCGCTGCGATCGAGGAACATCTGCGCAAGGACACCAACAAGGAGATCAAGGCGGTCTGCGTCGTCCACAACGAGACCTCGACCGGCTGCTCGACCTCTATCCCCGCGGTCCGCAAGGCGATCGACGCCGCGGGGCATCCGGCGCTTCTGATGGTCGACACCATCTCCTCGCTGGCTTCGACCGACTACCGGCACGACGAATGGGGCGTTGATGTCGCGGTCGGGGGCGCGCAGAAGGGTCTGATGCTGCCGCCCGGCATGTCGTTCAATGCGCTGAGCCCGAAGGCTCTGGAGGCCTACAAGACCTCGAAGCTTCCCAAGTCGTTCTTCGACTGGGAAGACATGATCAATATGAACAAGGTCGGCTTCTTCCCGTATACGCCGGGGACGCTGATGCTGAGCGGCCTCGTCGAAGGCATCGCGATGCTGCACGAGGAAGGCCTCGACAACGTGTTCGCGCGCCATGACCGTCTGGCCGAAGCGGTGCGCCGCGCGGTCACGCATTGGGGCCTCGAAATTCTCTGCCGCGACCCGAAATATTATTCGTCGACCGTAACCGCGATCCTCCTGCCGGAGGGTCACAATGCCGACGCCTTCCGCACGCTCGCGCTTGAGCATTTCAACATCTCGTATGGCGCGAGCTTCGGCCCTTATGCCGGAAAATATTTCCGCATTGGGCATCTTGGCGACACTAACGACGCCACCATCGTCGGCGCGCTGGCCGCGACCGAAATGGCGCTGGCGCTGGCGGGTGTACCGCACAAGAAGGGCGGCGTGCAGGCGGCGATGGATTATCTCATCACCGCGCATGCGAAGCCTTCGCGGGCCGCCGCGGAATAGCGGGACAGCGCTCGCACCCCGCTCGTCCCCGCGAAGGCGGGGACCCAGAGCCATGAAGACTGGATTCCCGCCTTCGCGGGAATGAGCGGCGAGGTTGACTATTGCGGCTGGATCTTCGCCGCCTTAGCCAGCGCGACAGTCGCATTCACGTCGTCGTGGAAGAACTTCGTGAATTCGGCCTGGCTGCCGGGCATCGGCTGCACGCCGAGCGTCTTGAAGCGCTCCTGCACCGCAGGAGCTTCCAGCGCCTTGGCGATCTCGCGATGCAGCCGCTCGACGATCGCGGGCGGCGTGTTCGCCGGAACGTAGATGCCAGTATAGAATGGATAGACGGATTCAGGCGGAAGGCCGAGTTCGATCGTGGTCGGCGTATCCGGGAGCGACGGAATGCGCTTGTGCGCACTGACCGCAAGCGGAACGAGCTTGCCGTCCTTGATCAGCGGCAATGTGGTCGCGGTCAGCTGCACGCTGAAATCGGACCGGTCCGCAACGACATCTGTGACCGCGTCGGCCGCGCCCTTGAACGGCAGGTGTTGGGCGTCGAATCCGGCGGCCACACGGAGACGTTCTGCGCCGAAATGCGACGCCGACCCGACACCCACGGACGAGTAGTTCAGAGAACCCGGCTTCGCCTTGCCCGCCGCGATCATGTCTTTCAGCGTCTTGTAGCCCTTGCCCGGTGAGGTCACGATGACCAGCGGCTGCTGCCCGAGCGAGATGACCGGGATGAAATCCTTGAAGGTGTCATAGGGCAGCTTCGCATGCATGGCATGCGCGGTGTTGAGCGCGCCATAAGCCAGGATCGTGTACCCGTCGGGCGCCGACTTGGCGACCGCATTGGCGCCGATGGTGCCGCCCGCACCCGGACGGTTCTCGACAACAATCGGCTGGCCGACCTGCTTGCTCACCTGATCCATCACCACCCGGGTGATGATGTCGCTTGCGCTTCCGGCACCGAGCGGCACCACCGCGGTTATTGGCTTCGCCGGCCAGTCCTGTGCGAGGACCGCGCCTGCGGATAGAACCATCGCAAAAGCGACAACGGCCGCCCCGTACCGAACGATTCGGTTGATCATGAATATGTTCCCCTGGCTTTCCTCATTGTTCCGGCTTGTGACGCCGGCGCATGGCTGTGCCGCCATGTCGTCGGAAAGAGCGTAGCATGTTGGACAGTCTGGTCACCCCCCTTGTGATGGAAGTGCCTCCCATCCAGCGACACTCCTTCCTCCCCCTGAAAAGGGGGAAGTCGCTCGACTGAGCGCAACGAAGAAGAGCGGGTGGCGGGTGGAGAACCGCGCCCGCCTTCAGGAGAGGGAGCGCACGATGCCTGCAGCGATGCCGTCAATACGTCTCGACGTGATAGCGGCCCTGCGCACGCATCGTCGTGCGCAGTTCGGCCCAGTCCAGTCCTGCGCCACGGCAGATATCCGCCAGCGCCTCGTCGACGCCGGTCTCCATACCCTTCAGGCCGCAAATGTAGATGTGGGTTTTTTCATGCTTCAGAAAAATCGACACCTCGTCGGCGGTCGCACGCATGCGGTCCTGCACATAGGTCTTCGGCTCGCCCGGCACCCGGGAATAGGCGAAGTGCTTGCGCAGAAGTCCGTCGGGGACTTTCTGGAGCGGTCCGAAATACGGCAATTCCTCCGGCCGCCGCGCACCGAAAAAGATCATCATACGTCCCGGCGCGTCGCGCATGGTGCGGCGCCTGCGCTCGGTGAAGCCGCGGAACGGCGCGGAGCCGGTGCCAGTGCAGATCATGATGATGTTGGCGGACGGATCGTCCGGCATCAGGAAGGTGGCGCCGAACGGACCGGTGACCTGAACGGTATCGCCCTTTTTCAGATCGCACAGGTAATTCGAGCATAGCCCCTGCGGCTCGCGCTTCACCGTCAGCGCGAGATTGTTGTGCTTCGGCCGCTCGCCATCGCGCGAGCTCGCCACTGAGTATAGCCGAATCACATGCGGCTTGCCGGTTGCATCCACGCCCGGCGGAATGATGCCAATGCTCTGGCCTTCAAGGACCGGGAACGTGGTGTCGCCGAAATCCAGAATGATGTGGCGCACATCGTTGTCGGCAGCGGGATCGGTCAGACGATAATTGCCGGTCACGGTCGCAACCGCCGGACGGCTGCGGTTGTAGAGATTGATGGTCGGCTTGCTGGCGGATGCCGGCGCGACGCTCTTGCCACCGCTGCCGGAATGCGCTTCGGCGATCAGCTTCGCAGCCTCGTCATCCTCGGCCTCGCTGCCCTCGCCCACACCGGCCGCAATGTCTTCCTGCGCGGGCAATTCCTGCCAGCCGAACTGCTCTTCGACCGAGTAGGGCTTCGCAACGATCCGCCAGTTGTCGATCGAACCGGTCGGGCATGGCGAGATGCAGTCGAGGCAGAAATTGCACTTCTCCGCATCGACCACATAGTTGTTGTCGTCATGCGTGATGGCATCGACCGGACAGGTCTCTTCGCAGGTATTGCAGCGAATGCAGATCTCGGGATCGATCAGGTGCTGCTTGTGCGGTGCGCTTGTGGCTGCGTCCATGGCTAGTCTCGTGTCCCGGACGCGGTGCAGCGCGATAGCGGTGCACCGCAGAGCCGGGACCCATCTAGGGTTTGACCTGGGTCCCGGTTCTGCAGCGCATCGTTGCATGCTGCGCTGCGCCCGGGACACGAGCTCGACGTTCTCCCTCGGCGTAGAGACGATCTATCGCTACTACGCCGCGATCTTCACGTATTCGAAGTCGCCCGGCTTGTTGTCGATGCCGACCTTCGGCGGCGAAATCCAGTTTGCGAACTTGCCTGGCTCGGTGACCGGCTTCATCAGAGCCTCGATAAAATCGCCGTCCGCCTTTGACGGCAGATACTTGTCGCGCTGCTTCGCCCATTCGGCCTCGCTGAGGATGACCCCGGACGGCGTTGCTTGCACGTCCTTGAACTCACCGACATGGCGATGGAACGCGACATGCGGCAGCTCCAGCCGGAAGTTGACGCCGGTCTTCTCGATCACCTTGTTCCAGCGCTCGACACCCTTGGCGCAGTCGGCGGTGTAGTCGTCGCGCAGCCGCATGTTGAGCGCGGTCAGCGCTGGCTCGTCCACCCGCTTGATCTCTCCGTTCACAAGCTTGAGCACCGGATAGGTGTCGTTGGTCAGACGGTGATCGTCCTGGATGCGGGTTTCCTGATAGCGGCCCTTGATGCCGGAATTGTAGGCGTTCGCGGCATTGGTCGAGACTTCGGAGCCGAACAGATCGAGCGACAGCGAATAATGCAGATTCAGCTTCTTCTGAATAGTCGGCAGATCGATCACGCCGAGGTTGCGTACTTTCTCGATATCGTTCGGATCCTCGATGCCGGCCGCCTTCATCGCCTCGCAGGTGCGCTGCACCGTGCGGGCAATCCCGGTCTCGCCGACGAACATGTGATGCGCTTCCTCCGTGAGCATGAAGCGGCAGGTGCGCGACAGCGGATCGAAGCCGGACTGCGCCAGGCTTTCGAGCTGCATCTTGCCGTCACGGTCGGTGAAGAATGTGAACATGAAGAAGGACAGCCAGTCCGGCGTCGCTTCGTTGAAGGCGCCGAGCATGCGCGGCGCTTCCTCTGAGCCCGAGCGGCGGCGCAGCAAATCGTCGGCTTCCTCGCGGCCGTCGCGGCCGAAATACTTGTGCAGCAGATAGACCATCGCCCAGAGGTGACGGCCTTCCTCAACGTTGACCTGGAACAGATTGCGCATGTCGTAGAGCGAGGGCGCGGTCTTGCCAAGATGGCGCTGCTGTTCGACCGACGCCGGCTCTGTATCGCCCTGGATCACAATCAGACGGCGCAGCAGCGCACGGTGCTCGCCCGGCACTTCCTGCCAGGCCGGCTCGCCCAGATGCTGACCGAAATTGACCTTGCGGCCCTCCTCGGCGGGAGCAAGGAGAACGCCCCAGCGATATTCCGGCATGCGCACATAATCGAACTTGGCCCAGCCCTTCGGATCGACCGACACGGCGGTGCGCAGATAGACAAGCGACTGCTGGAAACCTTCCGGTCCCATGTCCTGCCACCAGTCGAGATAGCCGGGATGCCAGGTCTCCAGCGCCTTCAGCACGCGGGCATCTTCTGTGAGGCCGACATTGTTCGGAATGCGGGTCGAGTAGTCGACATTCATGTAATTCATGGGACGCTCCTCTATTCTTTTGCGATCGCTTCTCTCGATCGTCATCCTGAGGTGGCCGCCAAAGGCGGCCCTCGAAGGATGGCGGGCAGTGCCCGGGCCGTCGCCCTTCGAGGCTCGCCGCTATGCGGCTCGCACCTCAGCGTGACGGCGATAGATCAAACCCTTCGCATGTCGAACACAGCCTTCTGGCCGGTGCCGTAGCGGCGCAGCGCGCCTTCCTCGCCGACCGCATTGGGACGTTGGAAAATCCAGTTCTGCCAGGCGGTCAGGCGCGCGAAGATTTTCGATTCCATCGTCTCCGGCCCGCCGAAACGCAGGTTGGCTTCGAGGCCGGTGAGCCCGTCGGGCGAGAAGCTTGCGCGCTCTTCCAGGAAGATGCGGATCTCGTCCTCCCAGTCGATATCGTCATAGGCGAAGGTCACGAGACCGAGCTTCTCGGCGTCTTCGGCTTCCAGCATCTCGCCGATCGCAGCCCTGGCCTTGTCGAGTGACGCCTTGTCATCGAGAAAGCGGCTCTCCAGCCGGGTGATGCCGTTCGGCATCGGATAGGCGCCAAAATTGGCTTGGCTCAGCGCCATCGTGGCCGGCGGACGATTGCCGCCATTGAGCTGACCGATCAGCATATAGGAGCGGTCGCAGGCGAAGGCGATTTCCGCAAGCGTACCGGCAAAGCACGAACCCGGCTCGATGAGCGCGACCAGCGACCGAGAGGTCAGATCGATACGCTTGAGCACGCGCTTCCAGTAGTGCCGGATTTCACGGGCGAGCCAGTTCGACTGGTTGGCGGCGAGGAAATCGTCGTAGGCAAGGACCTGGGCCGGATCGCCTTCGGACTTGAACACGATGACGGCGATCTCGCCTTCATTGGTGCGAATGTCGAGGATTGCGTCGTCCAGTTCGCGAGCAAGCCGCAGCGGCCAGAATTCCGCGCCGAGCTTCTGCATGTCTTCGAGGGTTACGGGCGGCGGGACATCGGGGCCGCGCAGCGTGACGGTGGCGATCCGCGCCGGGCGGTCGATCGCCACGCTCACGGACTGATACTCGCAAGTATCGCCTTGCCAGGTCTTCTTCAAAGGGGTCAGAACAATACCGCGCACGCCAGACGGTCTGTCAGACTTGGCCGCAAATTCCTGCGCTCGCTTGGCGACAGCCTCTTCCAGCTTGGGAGCTGCGACCACCTCGTCGACGAGCCGCCACTCGACCGCGCGCTTGCCCTTCACGCCCTCTTCGGTGGTGCAGAACACGTCGGCATGGTCGCGGCGCACTTTTCTCTTGTCGGTGACGCGGGTTAGCCCGCCGGTACCGGGGAGCACCGCAAGCAAGGGCAATTCCGGCAACGACACCGCCGACGAACCATCGTCCACCAGCATGATGTGATCGGCGGCAAGCGCAAGTTCGTAGCCGCCGCCGGCACATGATCCGGTCACCACGCAAATTGTTTTTTGACCGGAATTTTCGCTGGAATCCTCGATGCCGTTGCGGGTTTCGTTAGTGAATTTGCAGAAATTGACTTTGTCGGCATGGGTCGAGCCCGCCAGCATGCGGATATTGGCGCCGGCGCAGAACACGCGCGGCTTGGCCGAGCGCAGCAGGATGACCTTCACTTCAGGATGCTCGAACCGCAACCGCTGCAGCGCATCCGCAAGCTCGATGTCGACGCCGAGATCGTACGAATTCAGCTTGAGCTGGTAGCCCTCGAACAGGCCGCCGTTTTCATCGACGTCCATGGCCAAGGTGGCAATGTCGCCGTCGACGGACAGCTTCCAGTGCTTGTAGCGAGAGGGATCGGTCTCAAAACCTATACGTGTCAAGCCGTTAGCAAGCTTACGGGCGTTGTCAGCCATCCCTGGACCCCGGATTTTCTGCGGTTTTGATGACATGCACTATAGTGCATGTCGCTTCGGAGTCCAGCGGAAATTTAGTGCCGTTCCAAACCGGGCTCCATTGGTGCAAACCCCGCGGCGCGTCGGCCGGTTCCGCGCGGCATCATCGCGGATCAGGCCGCCGCCTGCGCCTCATGCCCGTGCAGGATGCGCGTCACGAAATCCGAGACAGTGCGCAACGTAACGTCGGGCGCCTCGCGCGCGGGATTATGTTTCACGCCCGGCAGCAAGGCGACGTCGACCGGGCAATAACACTCCTCCTGCGCGATCTCGATCTGCCGCACCGTACCGTATTGATCGTCCTCACCCTGCACGATCAGGATCGGCACGCGGATGTAGGCAAGCTCTTCCGAAATGTCCCACTTGCGAAAATCGTTATCGAGCCACACGTCGTTCCAGCCGCGGAACGCCATATCCACATTCGGATGATATTTCTCAAGCCGCGCGCGCAGATCTCCGGTGTTGTAAGCCTCGCGCGCCTCGGTGATCGACTTCACGCTCACGTCCTCGACGATGAAATGCGGCGCCATCAATACGAGCCCGCGTACGCGGTGATCCTGGTGGCTTCCTGCATAGATCGCAGCAATCGACGCGCCGTCGCTGTGCCCGACCAGAATTCCGCGCTGAAAGCCGATCCGCTTCAGCAACCGCGGCAAACTCTCGTTTGCCTCATGATGCATGTAGTTGACCGGCCGCGGCAGCGTCACCGGGCTCGACTTTCCGTAACCTGCGCGCGAATAGACAAACACGCCGCATCCGGTTGCGGCTGCAAGCCTGTCGGGAAAATCGTTCCACATGGCGACGCAGCCCAGGCCTTCATGCAAAAGAACGAGCGTCGGGGCCGCGTCGGGTCGTGGCCCGATCATGCGATATTCCAGTATTTCCGGGCCTAAATCGAGCATTCCCTGATCGGCAAGGGCATTCATTTGGTCCACTCCTGCACGAGACGAAAAAGCCGGTCTGCGCTCTGCTCGACGGTCAGCCCCGACGTATCGAGTTGTGCCTCGGCCTGAGCGTAATCGTGCGAACGCGCTTCCAGGATGGCAACGAGGTCGGCCATGGCCTCGCGGTTCTCCGACATTGGCCGCAGATCGCCCTGCGCCATCACACGGCTCATATGCTCCTGCGGCTGAGCCTTGACCCAAACAGTGTGCGCATGACGAAGGAGAAGCGCATAGGTTTCCGGCGAAGACACGATGCCACCCGCCGTCGCGATCACCACCTTGTCGTGACCGCCGATCACCTTCTCAAGCGATGCGCGCTCGTAGCGGCGGAAGGTCGATACACCGGACATCTCGATCAGCATCGAAATGCTGGCGCCGTATTCCTGCTCCACCACGCGATTGAGTTCGACGAAGGGATATCCGAGCCGCTCCGCAAGAATCTTGCCCAGCGTGGACTTGCCGGCGCCGCGCAATCCGACCAGCGCGATGCGATGACCGCGATCGGCCTTCGCACTTTGCACGATGCGATGTTCGATCATATCTTCGAGCGCGGGCCATTCGGATGGCGCAAGCCGGTTCACCAGATCGACGATGCGGTTGAGACGTTCATGCCGTTCGTCGAGCGGCAGCAATTCGGTGATCGGGCTTTCCAGCGCATCGGCAACCGCCTTCAGGACGATGAGCGACGGGTTGCCGTAGCCGCCTTCGATCTGAGCCAGATAGCGTTCGGAAATGCCGGAATCGGTGGCCAGTTGGCGGCGGGTGATCCCGCGCCGGGCGCGGCCACGGCGGACCAGACGGCCGACTTCTTCCACGAAGGCCATGCTCGTAGACGTGTTGTTGTTCGGCGTCTGAGCAGCCTTCTCGCGGCGCTTTTCCTGAGTTTCGGACAAGTGATCACCGGCTTTGTTCCAGCATGAACAATAGTGCATGCGTCCGGGGGTGCAAGTCGCGATTGCGCCTGAGTCCAAATCTTGACTTTCGTCCACATGTCGAGAGATATGGACAAATGGATTCATCTTCCGCCATCCTTGCCCTTGCCGCCCTCGCGCAGCCGACGCGCCTCGATGTGTTTCGCCTTCTGGTCGGCCGGGAGCCCGAAGGGCTCGCCGCGGGCGACATCGCGAAACACCTTGCGGTGCCGCACAACACCATGTCCTCGCATCTGGCGATCCTGGAACGGGCCGCGCTCGTCTCGTCGCAGCGGCACGGCCGCTCGATCGTGTACCGTGCCAACCTCGCGACGCTGCAATCGGTTACGCTGTTCCTGCTGCAGGATTGCTGCGGCGGCGAGCCCGCGCTGTGCGCGTCGCTGGTCGAATCGATCAAGCCCCGCTGTACGCCCCCAAAGGATCCCAGTCATGGACCCGTCAAAGCCGGATCGCGTGTTTAACGTTCTGTTCCTCTGCACGGGCAACACCGCGCGCTCGATCCTCGCGGAATCGATCCTGCGCAAGGAAGGCCGCGGACGTTTCCGTTCGTTTTCAGCGGGAAGCCAGCCGAAAGGCGTGGTCAATCCCTATGCTATCCGCGTACTGGAACGGTCGGAATATCCAACGGAAGGTTTGCGTTCGAAGAGCTGGCTTGAATTTGCCGGACCGGACGCACCTGTGATGGATTTCGTTTTCACGGTCTGCGACAACGCCGCCGGCGAAGCCTGTCCGGTCTGGCCGGGACAACCGATGACCGCGCATTGGGGCATCGAGGATCCGGCCGCCGTCGAAGGCACCGACCTCGAAAAGGAAGCCGCTTTCGTCAAGGCACAGCGCTATCTGAAAAATCGTATTGCCGCCTTCGTCAATTTGCCGCTCAGCTCGATCGACAAGCTTTCGCTCGGCGCGAAGCTGCGGGAGATAGGACGGGGAGACGGCTCAACATCTCAAGCAAACGTGGCGTGACATCTCATGAGTGTTTTTGAACGCTACCTTTCAATCTGGGTCGCTTTGTGCATTGTAGCCGGGATCGCTCTTGGTCACGTGATACCGGGCTTTTTTTCGATCATTGCGAAGGCGGAGCTGGCCAAAGTCAATCTCGTCGTCGCCGTTCTGATCTGGCTGATGATCATCCCGATGCTGCTGAAGATCGACTTCGGCGCGCTCGGTCAGGTGCGCGAGCACTGGCGCGGCGTCGGTGTTACGCTGTTTATCAACTGGGCGGTCAAGCCGTTCTCGATGGCGCTGCTCGGCACATTTTTTATCGGCTATCTGTTTGCCCCGATGCTGCCGCAGGATCAGATTCAGTCCTATATCGCTGGATTGATCCTGCTGGCGGCTGCGCCGTGCACCGCAATGGTTTTCGTCTGGTCGAACCTGTGCGACGGCGAACCCCATTACACGCTCAGTCAGGTTGCGCTGAACGACATCATCATGGTGTTTCTGTTCGCGCCGCTGGTCGGTCTGCTGCTCGGCGTTGCATCCATCACCGTACCGTGGGACACCCTGCTTCTCTCGGTCGTGCTCTATATCGTCGTGCCGGTCATCGTTGCGCAATTGTGGCGGCGCGCGATCCTGGCATCCGGTCCCGCCGCCTTGGCGCGCACGCTCGCAATCCTGCAGCCGCTGTCGCTCTGCGCCCTGCTGACGACGCTCGTTCTGCTGTTCGGATTTCAGGGCGAACAAATCCTCGCGCAGCCGATGGTCATCGTCCTTCTGGCGGTCCCGATCCTCGTTCAGGTGTATTTCAATGCCGGACTGGCTTACTGGCTGAGTCGGCGCTTCGGCGTCGCCTGGTGCGTTGCCGCTCCCGCGGCGCTCATTGGCGCGAGCAATTTCTTCGAACTGGCCGTGGCGGCAGCGATCAGCCTGTTCGGGCTGAATTCGGGTGCGGCGCTCGCGACGGTTGTCGGCGTCCTGGTCGAGGTGCCGGTGATGCTATCGGTCGTTCATATCGTTAAGGCGACACGCAGCTGGTATGAAGCCGGCGGCACGGCTGCGGCTCCCACAGGGGTCCACACCAAGCCATGACCGTCACCATCTATCACAATCCGGCCTGCGGTACGTCGCGCAACACGCTGGCGATGATTCGTCAGAGCGGCGAAGAGCCGGTCGTGATCGAGTATCTCAAGACTCCGCCCGACCGCGAGCGCCTCGTGGAATTGCTGCGCAAGATGAATATGACGCCGCGCGCGCTTCTGCGCGAGCGAGGCACGCCTTATGCGGAGCTTGGACTGTCCGATCCGAAATGGAGCGACGACCAGTTGATCGACTTCATGATGCAGCATCCGATCCTGATCAACCGGCCGATCGTGGAGACGCCAAAAGGCGTACGTCTCTGCCGCCCGTCGGAAAAGGTGCTGGAGATTCTGCCGAACGCGCAGATCGGACGATTTGTGAAAGAAGACGGCGAGGTCGTGGGCTCGTAACGCTTGGGTCCCGGAGCCGCTCCTCCTCATCCCGAGGGGGCCCGCACAGCGGATCCCGACGGATCAGATGGCCCGGAGGCCTCAAACGCCCAGATACCGATGCTGGATGTCCGGCGCGGCACCAAGCTCTTTCGATGTGCCGCTCCACACCGTGCGGCCACGCTCGATCAGATAGTGGCGGTCGGCGATCGCGATCAGCGCCGATACATTCTTGTCGATCACCAAAATAGATTGGCCGGCCTGCTTCAGCCGTGTGAGGCATTGCCAGATTTCCTGGCGAATGAGCGGGGCCAAGCCTTCGGTCGCCTCATCGAGAATAAGCAGACGCGGATTGGTCATCAGCGCACGGCCGATCGCCAGCATCTGCTGCTCGCCGCCGGACAAAAGATTGCCCATCTGGCCCGCGCGCTCCGCAAGACGCGGAAACAATGCAACGACCTTTTCGTATGTCCACGGGTCGGGCGAACCGGAGCTGTTGGCTGCGGTGGCGATCAGGTTTTCCCGCACCGTGAGATTGGGGAAAATCTGCCGTCCTTCCGGCACAAGGCCTACGCCGAGTTTGGCGACGCGATAGGACGCAAGCCCGCGAATATCGTTGCCGCCGAAGCGGATGGTGCCGGCGCGGGCAGGCGTCAGCCCCATGATCGAGCGCACGGTCGTGGTCTTGCCCATGCCGTTGCGGCCCATCAGCGTGACCATCTCGCCCGTGGCGATGGCGAGCGACAGGCCGAACAGTACCTGGCTGCGGCCATAGGCCGTTTCAATCCCGTCAACTTCGAGCAGGGTCTCAGCCATTGACCACCACCGCCTGCTGCTCACCCAAATAAGCCTGACGAACGTCCGGATTGGCGCGGATCGCATCCGGTAGTCCGGTTGCGATCACGCGGCCGTAGACCAGCACCGAGATGCGGTCGGCAAGCGCAAATACCGCTTCCATGTCGTGCTCGATCAAAAGGATCGTATATTGCCGCTTGAGCTCCAGCAGCAGCTTTACCATTTGCGCCGACTCCTCCGGTCCCATGCCGGCCATCGGCTCATCGAGCAGAAGCATGCGCGGCCGCGTTGCCAGCGCCATCGCGATTTCGAGCTGACGGTGTTCACCGTGACTCATGCTCGCGATCACGGTATCGGCGCGATGCGAGAGACCGACACGTTCCAGCGCCTCGCGTGCCGGCGCCCGCAGTTCCTCTTCCGCGCGCGCATTGCGCCAGAAGCGGAACGAATGTCCGGCATGCGCCTGCACCGCAAGCGCGACATTGTCGAGCGCGGTGAAGTCCTGAAACAGGGAGGTAATCTGGAACGAGCGCGCGAGGCCCTTCATCGAGCGCTCGTAGGTCGGGAGCGTCGTGATGTCCTCTCCCCCGAACATGACCCGGCCGCTGTTCGGCGTAATCTCGCCGGTCAACTGTCCGATCAGCGTCGTCTTACCCGCACCATTCGGACCGATAATGGCGTGCAGTTCGCCGGCGGGCACCGACAGCGTGATGCCGTCGGAAGCAAGCACGCCGCCGAAGCGCTTCGTGATTCCTTCGACTGCAAGCAGGGTGTCAGCCACGGCGGATTTTCTCCAGCAGACCGTCGATACCGCCGCGCGCGAACAGTACGACGAGAAGCAGCATCGGCCCGAGAATCAGCGCCCAGTATTCCTTAGCCGCGACCACCGGCTTGCCGGTAACGAATTGTCCGACCGCCGCGATCGCATGCGGCAGCCATTCCTCCAGCACGAGCAGCGAGACGGCACCGATTACCGGTCCGAGCACCGAGCCCATTCCGCCGAGCACCGCCATCACAATCAGGTCGCCGGACCTCGTCCAGTGCATCGTTGCAGGGCTGATGAAGTCGGTATGGTTGGCGAGCAGGATGCCGGCGAGGCCACAGAGCACGCCAGCAATGACATAGCAGGTCAGCCGGTAGCGATAGGTCGGAAAGCCGATCGCGCGCATGCGGCGCTCGTTTGAACGCGCGCCCCGGATCACAAGACCGAAGCGAGAATTGACGATCCGCCAGACCAGATAGCAGGTGCCGATCAGGCAGACGAAGCACAGGTAATAAAATGTCGTCTTGTTGGAGAGATTGATGAGCCCGGCGAAATCGCTGCGGCGGTAGATCGTAAGACCGTCGTCCGCACCGTAGCGGTCGAGGCTGACACCGACATAGTAGATCATCTGCGCGAAGGCGAGCGTGATCATGATGAAGTAGACGCCGCGCGTGCGCAGCGACAGCGCACCCGTAGCGAGCGCAAACAGCGCGCACAGAATCAGCGCCACAGGCCACTGGATGAAGCCCGAATTGACACCCTCATGCGCGAGGATGCCGACCGCATATCCGGCGATGCCGAGATAGGCGGCATGACCGAAACTCACCATGCCGCCGAAGCCCATAATGAGATTGAGGCTGACCGCGGCAATCGCCAGGATCACGATGCGGGTGAACAGCGTCATGATGAAGACATTGCCGGTCATCTGCGAATAGACCGGGACCAGCGCAAGAAACAGGATCAGCGCGCCGACGACGATATTACGGACAGTCAAGGCTTTCATTTGCTTGCCGCCGGGAACAGACCTTCCGGCCGCCACACTAGAATCACCGCCATGACGAGGTAGATCAGCATCGACGACAGCGCTGGCCCCGCCGTCGAGGCGGCGGCGTTCGACAGGAACAGCTTCAGCACGTCCGGCAGGAACGCGCGTCCGACAGTATCGATCATCCCGACCAGGATCGAGGCGATGAAGGCGCCGCGGATCGAGCCGATTCCGCCGATGATGATGACCACGAAGGCGAGGATCAGGATGTTCTCGCCCATGCCGATCTGCACGGTCAGGATCGGCGCCTGCATCATGCCGGCGAGGCCGGCAAGCGCCGCACCCATGCCGAACACGAAGGTGTAAAGCAGCTTGATGTTGATGCCGAGCGCTCCGATCATCTCGCGATTCGAGGCGCCGGCGCGGATCAGCATACCGACGCGCGTGCGCATCACGACGAAATAGAGCATCAGCGCGACCGCCAAGGCCACCGCAATGATCATCAGCCGGTAGGTCGGATAATAGACGCCCGGGAAAATCTGGAAGCTGGTATTAAGCCAGGACGGCAGCGGCAGGCTCAACCCTGCCGGACCCCAGATCAGCCGCACGAGCTCGTTGAAAAACAGAATAAGGCCGAAGGTTCCCAGCACGTGATCAAGGTGATCGCGGCCGTAGAGTCTGCGCAACGCGATCACTTCCACCGCCATGCCGACGATCAGCGTGGCCGCCAGCGCCAGCACGACCGCAAACACGAAACTGCCGGTCAGCGCGGCAAAGGTCGCGGCGAAATACGCGCCGATCATGTAGAGCGAGCCGTGCGCGAGATTCACCAGATCCATGATGCCGAAGACGAGCGTGAGCCCGGCCGCCAGCAGAAACAGCAGAAGGCCGAATTGCAGCCCGTTCAGGGATTGTTCGATGAAAAGCAACATGGACGATGCCGCCCCCCACACGGCAGTTCCGCAAATGCCGCGCGGCGCGGCACGGAGTCAATCAAGAACAGAGCCGGACGACGGGTCCCGCACCCGTCATCCGGCTCTGCATCGCATCACCACTTCATCGGGCACTTGCCGTGGAAGCGATCCTGGCTGTCCTTCACGATGGTGGCGACTGTCTTCAGGCTGAGCGAGCCGTCGGCATTCTTCACCACATCCTGCAGGTAGAAATTCTGGATCGGAATGTGGTTGTTGCCGTACTTGAACGGCCCGCGAACTGACGGGAAGTTCGCCTTGCGCATCTCATCGCGCATCGCATCCTTCTTGCTGACGTCGCCCTTTACTGCGGTGACGGCTGCGTTGATCAGCTGCGCCGCATCGTAGGACTGCGAGGCATAGAACGAGGGCGAAGTCTTGTACTTCTCGCGGAAACCCGACACGAATTTCTTGTTCGCCTCGAACGGAAGATCGTTGACCCAGTGCTGCGCACCCGGCACGCCGAGCGCGAGGTCCTTCTGCAGCGGCAGCGACAATTCGTCGATCGTGAAAGCGGTGTAGAGCGGGATCTGTCCCTTCAAGCCCTGCTGGGCATATTGCGTCAGGAACTGCACACCAGCCGCGCCGGGATAGAACACAAAGATCGCGTCCGGCTTGGCGGCGCGCGCCTTGGACAATTCAGCCGAGAAATCGAGCTGATCTGGCCACTTGGTGAGATCCTGACCCAGGATCTTGCCTTTGAAGGTCGAGGCAACGCCCGACAGCATGTCCTTGCCGGCGGCATAGTTCGGACCGATCAGATAGACGGTCTTCACGCCCTTCTGGTTCATGTATTCGCCGACGGCCTGCGGCGTCTGATCGTTCTGCCAGGAGGTCGAGAACACATAAGGCGAGCACAATTCACCGGCGAGCTGCGATGGGCCGGCATTCGCCACCACCGTCATGGTCTTGGAATCGACGATCGGCTTCAGCGAGGCAAGCAGCACATTCGACCAGATATAGCCGACAATGAAATCGACCTTGTCCGATTCGATCAGCTTCTCGGTCTTCTGCTTGCCGATATCCGGCTTCTGCATGTCGTCTTCGTAGATCACCTCGACCGGACGGCCGCCGATCTTGCGGCCCATGTGATCGAGGGCAAGCTCGAAGGCGTTGCGCATGTCGTTGCCGATCACCGCAGTGGGACCGGAGAAGGTCGAGACGAACCCGATCTTGATCGGCTTGTCCTGGGCCAGGACCGGCCCGGCAGCGAGCGCGAGAGCCGCGCCGGCTGCAATCAGCGATTTCTTCATCCTGTAGTTCCTCCTTTTGTTCGGCCGCCCGCTTCGTGCGGCTTTCATCCTATTGAACTGTTCCGGTCACCGGAAGTCCCGGGATAGCGCGTCATTCGGCTGCGGTTAAGAACGCGGCCTTATGCCCGATTTCAGTCACCCTCCCGGGGATTCCGCCCGCAATTTGAATCGCTGGATCTTGCCGGTCGCGGTCTTGGGCAGGTCGGTGCGAAATTCGATCCAGCGCGGATATTTGAACGGCGCAAGCATCGACTTGACGTGATCCTGCAGAGCGCGCGCCAGCGCATCGCAGGCCTTGCCATGATCCTTCAGAACGACGAAGGCCTTTGGCTTGATCAGGCCGTCACCGTCGAGCCAGGCCACGACCGCGCATTCCAGAACGTCAGCATGGGTCTGCAGCGCGCCTTCGACCTCGAACGGAGAAACGTACAGGCCCGAGACCTTCAGCATGTCATCGTTGCGTCCGCAATAGACGTAATAGCCGTCCTCGTCCTGCATGTACTTGTCGCCGGAGCGCGTCCATTCGCCCATGAAGGTGTGCCGCGAGCGCTCGCGATTGTTCCAGTACATGACCGCGCTGGTGGGGCCGTTGATGATGAGTTCGCCCATCTCGCCCTGCGGGACCGGCTGACCGTGCTCATCGATCAGCTTGAGTTGATATCCCGGCACCGGCTTGCCGGTGGTGCCGTATTTCGTGGCGCCGGGCGCATTCGACAGGAAGATGTGCAGCATCTCGGTCGAACCGATGCCGTCGAGAATGTCGCAGCCGTATTTCTCGCTCCAGCGCTTGCCGACATCGGCCGGCAGCGCTTCGCCGGCCGAGACGCAGCGGCGCAGCTTCAGTTCGCTGCGGGCCGGCATGCCGTCGCTTGCCAGGAACGCCGCATAGAAGGTCGGCACGCCATAGAACACTGTCACCGGATGCTTGCGCAGCAGCGCTGCAACGCTGTCCGGCGTCGGCCGATCCGCGAGCAGAACCGTGGTGGCGCCCGCCGACATCGGAAAGGTCAGGGCATTGCCCAGACCGTAAGCGAAGAACAACTTGGCCACCGAATAGCAGACGTCATCCTCGCGCAGACCGAGCGTCGGCACGGCATAGAGTTCGTTAGTCAGCTTCAGACTGGCATGCACATGCACCGCGCCTTTGGGCTTGCCGGTGGATCCCGAGGTGTAGAGCCAGAACGCAATGTCGTCGCGCGTGGTGGGTGCAGTATAGTCCTCCGGTGCCGCGCCCTCGATCAGCGAATCGAAACGATCGTGACCATGTGCGTTGGTTCCCGATACCACGACATGTGCGAGGTCGGGCGCTTTCGCGATGATGCCGGCGAATTTCGGATACAGCGTCTCGGACACCACCAGCATCCGTGCGCGGCTGTCGGTCAGCATGAATTCGTAGTCGCTTTCGGTCATCAGCGTATTGACCGGAATGGCTACCACGCCCGCCTTCAATGCTCCGAGAAATGCGGTCGGCCAGTCGATGGTGTCGGTAAGGCAGATGAGGATGCGCTCTTCACGCCGGATCCCCTTGGCGCGCAGAATCGCACCGAAGCGGGCAGCGCGATCCGCGAGCTGGCCATAGGTCCAGGTTCCGGCCGAATCGATGAAGGCGGGCTTGTCGGCGCGGCCGGCAGCGAGATTGCTCTCAAGGATGTCGGCAGCGAAGTTGAACTCGCGCGGGATGTCGGGAGCCCTGCCAGTCCCGGCCAAATGATTACGACCGCGCGACGCGGCTGCCGCTGCCTGAGCCATTTTCCATCCCGCTTGCTGGTTTCTTGTTGCTATTGCGATCGAACGCGCGCATTCGACCTATTCCAAACATGAACTATAATGCATGTCGTATCCGGTGCGTCAATGGCGGTGGGCCACGAACCACAAGCCATTGGGCAATCTACCTTTTTGCAGCAGCGCCCGATCATGCTAGGCGGACCCAACGATAATTCTTCAACGATCCGTTCCGGGAGACGACGACCAATGCTGACTAGCCGCGACCGCATCCTGACCACCCATGTCGGCAGCCTGCCGCGTAACGAAAAACTCTCGGACATGCTGTTGCGGCGTGAGGCCGGCGAGGCCTTCGACGAGGCCGAAATGGCGGCCGAGATGGATCAGGCCGTACGCCATGTCGTCGAGAAGCAGGCGGCAGCCGGCATCGATATCGGCAACGACGGCGAGCAGCAGCGGGTGGGTTTCCAGACCTATGTCCCGCAACGTATGTCCGGCTTTGCCGGTGTATCCAAGCGCCGCCGCGGCATGGATTTCGAGCAGTTCCCGGAACTGGTGAAGTATCTCACCCACCGCTTCCCGCACGTCTCGAAACAGCAGAACGCTCCGGAGGCGCAGGGCGAAGTCAGGTATCTCGATCTCGCGCCGATCGAAAACGAACTGGCGCGGGTTAAGCGCATCGCCGGCAACACCTTTCCGGAAATGTTCATGACCGCGGCATCGCCCGGCATCATCGCCTCGACGATGCTCAATGCCTATTACAAGACCAACGACGAGTATCTCGACGTGCTGTCGCGCGAGATGAGCAAGGAGTATCACGCAATTCACAAGGCCGGCCTGCTGCTGCAGATCGATGCGCCCGATCTGGCCATGGATCGCACCATGTTTCATCGCGACCTTTCCGACGCGGCTTTCGTCAAGGAGGTTGAAAAGCAGGTCGATGCGATCAACCGCGCCATCGCGGGCATCCCTGCCGATCGCGTGCGGCTGCATGTCTGTTACGGCAACTGGGAGGGGCCGCACATCAACGACGTTCCGCTCGCAACCATTCTGCCGGCACTCTACACGGCAAAGGTCGGCGCCCTGTCGATCGAGTTCTCGAATCCGAGACACGCGCATGAATACGCAGCGTTCAAACAGCATCCGCTGCCGAAGGACATGTTGCTGCTGCCGGGCGTGATCGAAACCACCTCGAATTTCGTAGAACATCCGGAAGTCGTGGCCCGCCGGATCGAGGAAGCTGTAGCCGCGGTTGGCGACCGCGAGCGCGTGATTGCGTCGACCGATTGCGGCTTCGGCACCTTCACCAACCGCGAATGGGTAGTCGAGCCGGTGGTGTGGCTGAAACTGAAGTCGCTGCGCGAAGGCGCCAATATCGCGTCAGCGCGGTTGTGGGGCAGAAAGACCGCGGCATGAAGCAAGCTGCGGGCAGCACGGCAGATCGATGCCGCGCTGCCCGCAGGTCGTCACGCGTTGGGGGCGCTACGCGTGGCTCGGTTGCGTCAGGGCCTTTTCGGCTTTCGGCTCGGTTATCCGCACCGCGATGATCCAGGCGAGCCAGAACGCTGCGAGATAGGCCGCCATGAAGACCGCGCCGCTCCAACCGGCGATGAGCGGCTCGATGACCATGATCACGCCGACCGCCAGCGCCTGCAGAACGAAAGCAATCACGGTATAGACAAACATCAGCGCGAGCGACGAGGACATGGCCGAACCTCATGTTGAGTTGGTCCAAGTCTGAGCGCGGCGCGCGGCCGCCGATACCTGTCAAGGTTGACAGGCCCCGCCTCACGGTTCGATCAGCCCGAGCAAGGCGCATTTCACCGCGGCCTGAACGCGGGTGGCAACACCGGCCTTGCGCATGGCATTGTCGAGGTGAAAATTGACCGTTCGCTCGCTGATCTCAAGGATTGTGGCGATGTCAGCGGACGACTTGCCGCGCGCCACCCAGGTCAGCACCTGGATTTCCCGTTCGGTGAGACGAAATTCTGACTTTTCCGCGCCTTTCTCGGCCGCGGCCAGCCGGTGGCGGATGATCGCGATCAGAAGCTCGAAGTCGATCGGCTTGGTCACATAATCGTCGCAACCCAATTGCCGGGCCTGCAGCTGATGCGCCCGCTGCGAAAAGGCCGTCAGGAAAATGAACGGGACGCCGAGCGGCATCAGACTGGCGGAGCGTATCTTTTCGAGAATTTCGAAACCGGTGACATCCGGCAGATCGATGTCGCAAAGCACGAGATCCGGCCGGCTTTGGAGTGCGGCCAATCCCTCCTGACCGGTCGATGCCGTGGTCACCTTGAAGCCTTCGGCGGTCAAAACTTCCACCAGCAACTCGCAGGTATCCGGATCATCTTCAATGCAAAGGAGATGCGGCATCGGCGTTCTTCTCGTTTGCGTCCGACGGACCCGAGACCGGCAGACGGATCGTCACCACTGTTCCGGCTCCGAGCGCGCCGTCAATCCGGATTGTTCCATGATGATGCTCGACGAACTTGCGGGCCACATACAGCCCAATCCCCGCACCGTGAACGCCGCGGCTGTTACGGGCGCGGTAATAAGGCTCAAAGATTCTGTCACGCTCATCCGGCGCGATGCCGCGTCCGCAATCCGACACGGTCAGGATAGCCTGTCCGTCTTTGCTCTCACCCTTGATCTGCACGTCGCCACCGGGCGGAGAGAACTTGATCGCGTTGGAGAGGACATTGCCGACAATCTGCCGCAGCATGTCCGGATCGCCGATGATCGTCTCCGGCAGGTCCGACAAATCGGTTTTGAACGATACGCCTCTTGTATCGATGTCGACGAACAGGTCTTCGAGCAGGCGCCGCAACTTGACAGGTTCATGGCGCATATCCGACGCACGCTCGCCGGCCTCCGATTCGAGTTGCACCTGCTGGACGATCGCCTGGATGTGGCGGACGGCGCCGCGGATCTTGTCGGCACGCGCCTGATCGGCACCTTCGAGCGAACGCCGCAACAGAAAGGCCTGACCGTCAATCGTGGTCAGCGAAGTGCCAATCTCATGTGACACCACGTCGAGAAAGCGGCGGCGTTTTTCGGCATTCGCGGTCTGCTCGGCCAGATCCGCGCGCATCAGCGCTTCCGCGTCTTTGCGCGTGGTCACCAGCACCGCCACGACCCACTGGGCCGCAATCGCGATCGCCCTATTAGCGAAGAACACCACACTCATCGCTTCATCCGGCGGATTGGCAAACGAGCCAAGCACCGAGAACAGCGTCGCCACCGCCGCCGCGATATAGGCCGACCTGTAGAAGCTGAAGATCGAAAGGAAAATGATAGCGGCGTAGATAAAGCAGATCGTCACATGATCGGGCGTGGTCTCGATGTCGGCCAGCAGCACCGTACCCATCAAGGCCAGCACCAGCGCAAAAACCAGCCATTCCCTGGTGCTGATTTTGTTTTGCGTCGTTGGGCTGGTCTGATCTGACATGCGCACGCCGGCCGGCATCACTCTTCGCCCGCTCCGTTGCCGGCTTAGCGCCGAACGTCTCCCGGCACAATTGCCTGCGGGCTCAGGCGGTCCGTCGCGGAACCACGAGATTGGACACCATCACCTGAACCGGCTCGCCGTTCTGGTTCAGGGTCGTGGTGCGAACCTTCATCAGCCCCTGCCCGGGGCGCGATCTGGACGGACGCACCTCGAGGACTTCGGTGACGAGCCGCAGCGTGTCGCCCGGCCGGGTCGGACGTGGCCAGCGGATTTCGTCCACACCGGCGCCGATAATCCCGCCCGCAATCGGCAGGCCGCCATCGACCAGGAGACGCATGGTCACGGATACCGTGTGCCATCCGCTGGCGGCGAGCCCCTTGAAAAAGGTGCCGGCGGCAGCCGCCTCATCGAGATGGAAGGGCTGAGGGTCGAATTGCCGCGCATAGGCCTTGATCGCATCGGCATGCATCGTGGCGGACGGCGAGGCGAAAGTCTGACCAGGTGAAAAATCTTCCAGATAAAGCGGCGGTTGCGCTATCACCCGGCCCCTCCCCCTCGCGGCTCTTGCCGTGTAGACTAATGCCAGACCGCGCGCGTGTGCGCCAACCAACAAACCTTGAGGAACCCATGGACCAGTCGCTCCGCAAAGTCAGCGCCGAAGACATCAACCCGCGCTACAATTGGGGCCGGGCCCTGCCTTCACTCGGGATCATGGGGGTGGATTTCGAGGAGCGCGTCGATTACCGCCGCCTGCATAATTACAGGTTGAGCCGCGCCCGCATGGCGCTTGAGAATTCCGATCTCGGCGCGCTGCTGGTCTTCGACGTCAACAATATCCGCTACATCACCTCGACCAAGATCGGCGAATGGGAGCGCGACAAGCTCTCGCGCTGGGCGCTGCTGACCCGCGGCTCCGCCGATCCGATCATCTGGGACTTCGGCTCGGCTGCCGTGCATCACAGGCTCTATTCGCCGTGGTTGAAGCCGGAAAACTGCAAGGCCGGTCTTGTCGGCCTGCGCGGCACGGTTCACCCCGATTTCGGTTTGATGAAGCGGCATGCCAACGAGATCGCGGCGATCCTGCGTGAGCATGGCGTTGCCGACATGCCGCTCGGCGTCGACATCATCGAGCCGCCGATGATGTTCGAGCTGGAAAAGACCGGCCTGAAGGTGAAGGACGGCCAGCAGGTGATGCTGGAGGCGCGCGAGATCAAGTCGATCGACGAGATCGCACTGCTCAATCGCGCCGCAGCGATGGTCGACGGCGCCTATGACCTGATCAACGAGAAGCTGCGGCCGGGCGTGCGCGAAAACGACATCGTCGCCGAGGTGAACAAGTTCCTTTACACCCACGGCTCCGACGACGTCGAAGCGGTGAATGCGATTTCCGGCGAGCGATGCAATCCGCATCCGCACAATTTCACTGATCGTCTGATCCGGCCGGGCGATCAGGCTTTCTTCGACATCCTGCAGAGCTTCATGGGCTATCGAACCTGCTATTACCGCACCTTCAACGTGGTGCGCGCGACCGACAGTCAGCGCGACGCCTATAAAAAGGCGCGCGAGTGGCTGGACAACGCCATGGACCGCATCAAGCCCGGCGCATCGACCGCGCATATCGCGGAGGCCTTCCCGAAAGCCGGCGAGTTCGGCTTCCCCGACGAGATGAGCGCCTTCGGCCTGCAATTCGCGCACGGCCTCGGCCTTGCCCTGCACGAGCGGCCGATCATCTCACGCGTGGTCTCGATGGATCATCCGACCGAGATCAAGGAGGGCATGGTGTTCGCGATTGAAACCTATTGCCCGGCGACCGACGGCTATTCCGGCGCACGCATCGAGGAAGAAGTCGTGGTGACCGACAAGGGTTGCCGCGTGATCTCGCTATTTCCGGCCGAAGATTTGCCGATCTCGGCAAAATATTGATGCCGTCCTGACGCAGTCCGCTGTCCGGCCCACTCTGCAATGCGCGCGGCCCGGCGCCGCTCGCTCGCTTATTTATGGCATTGCAAATGACCGGGATCGCGTCATGCTTGCGGCAGGTGCGAGGGCATATGCGGCGGGCAGGAAAATCCAGCGATCAAAGCGCGTCTCAAGCGGGTCTCGAAGATGCCACGCCGCATTATCACGGCCACCGGGAGCGGCTGCGCGCGCGTTTCCGCGAGGCCGGACCCGAGGCTCTGGCCGATTACGAGTTGCTTGAGCTGGTACTGTTCAGGGCGATCCCGCAGCGCGACGTGAAACCTCTGGCCAAGCAACTGATCGCAAAATTCGGCTCCTTCGCCGAGACGATCGCGGCGCCGGAGACCCGGTTGAAGGAAGTCAAGGGACTCGGGGATGCTGCCATCACCGAGATCAAGGTCGTGCAGGCGGCGGCGAGCCGTCTGGTGCGCGGCCAGGTGAAGGCGCGCACCGTGTTGTCATCCTGGTCATCGGTGCTCGATTATTGCCGCACCGAGATGGCCTTTGCCGAGAAGGAGCAGTTTCGCATTCTGTTTCTCGACAAGCGCAACCAGCTCATTGCGGACGAAATCCAGCAGACCGGAACGGTCGATCACACGCCGGTTTACCCCCGCGAAGTGGTGAAGCGCGCGCTGGAGCTGTCGGCGACCGCAATCATCCTCGTTCACAATCACCCGAGCGGAGACCCGACGCCGTCGCGGGCCGACATTCAGATGACGCAGTCGATCGTCGAGGTCGCCAAACCGCTTGGTATTTCGGTTCATGACCACATCATCGTCGGCAAGGACGGGCATGCCAGTCTGAAGGGATTGCGGCTGATCTAGCGGCCTGGCGGCCCTGCCTGATCAAGGGCACAACGGGTGCGCATTACGCGGCCGCTTCTGCCGCACAGCCATCGAACCGGAGCCGTCCGGTGCCGGGCATTGGCGCCACCGGATCGTGGCCGATGAAGCCCTCCACCTTGCGGCGCAGCTCGGCCGCCGACGCTTCGACCGCCTGAGCGGCGGACCGGACCGCATCGGTCGACTGAACGGTACGTTGTGTCGCATCGGATGCCAGATCGAGGACGGAAACAATCGTTTTGGTAGCAGCGGCGACATCCGTGACAGTGCTCGATATCTGGTTGGCCGCGGCGGCCTGCTGTTCCACGGATCGAGCGACGGCCAGGGTACACGTTTCGATGTCGCGCATGCGCTCGCGATTGCGGCGTATCGCGTTCACGGTGGCCGCGGTGGAGTTCTGCACCTCGGCGATCTGAGATGCGATCTGAGCTGTTGCGTTGGCCGTCTGCACGGCAAGCGATTTCACTTCAGCCGCAACGACTGCAAATCCACGGCCGGCTTGACCTGCGCGAGCGGCTTCTATGGTCGCGTTGAGAGCAAGGAGATTGGTCTGGGCTGCCACCTTGCTGATCAGACCGGTCACTGCATTGATTTCCTCGCCGATCCGAATAAGGCTGGCCATTTCGTCCGTCATCCTCTGTGCCTCGCTCGTTGCAATGCCAACGAGATGCGACGCCTGATCGACCTGCTTCCTGATTTCGCAGATGGATGTCATCAAATGATTGACCGCCGACGCGGCCGCATCGACATTCGCCGAGGCTTCGCTTGCCGTATGAACGGCACCCAAGCCACGCTTCGATATCTCGTCGGTCGAATCGGACAACATGGCCGCCGTCGAGCGCATTGCGGCCGCACTCTGCCCGACCGCTGCCAGCACTTCATCGATGCCGCGCCGGAACGAGGCCGTCCGGCGCGCCTCATTCTCGACAACTCTGGCCGCGGCAAGCTCGGCCTGTCTTTGCCCGGTGATATCGTCGTGGGTTCCGATCCAGTAATCGGTCCCCGGTATCGGTCGGTTCAGTACCTGGATTGCACGGCCGTCCGGACTTTCGATAACCCGGCTCAGAACCCTTTGCCGAGCCATGGCCTCCACCAGTTCTTCGCGATACCGGTCCAGATCGCCTCCCAGGCTCCCCGAACGCTTCCGGCAATGGAGTATTTCGTTCAGACTCATTCCCGGCCTTATGACGTCCCGCGAAAGTCCGTACATTTCGAGATATCGATCGTTGCAGACAATCATCCGCTGCGCGGCGTCAAACACGACGACGCCTTGCGTCATATTGTTGAGTACGGTCGCCAGCAGCAGGCCCTGATCGTGGAAGCGGCGATCGGCGAAGGACGAGATCAAACTCATCCCGAGAATGGCAATAGCGGCACTGGCCACCGCAACAGCGAGCGAGGCCGGCGACAGCGAAAGCTTCGTATAGGTTTTTGTCGGATCCGGAATGATGTCCACCGCGCCCATCGCCGTGAAATGATGCGACACGATGGCCAGCGTCAGCAACAAGGCCGATACAATGGTCGCCGGCAGTCCGGCGCGACGGACTCCGACCACCAGCGCCGCAATGCTGAATGCGATTCCGAAAGCGACCGAGACCGTCACGTAGGCAGGCAATAGGATGAAATGCCCGGGCAATTCGACCGCGGCCATGCCGAGATAGTGCATGCAAGCGATACCGCCGCCAACAATCGCACCGCCGATTTCGGCGGCCCATGCGGGGCGCCCGTATATCGCCACACTGAGGCCGATGCCGGTGACGACAATTGCCACCAGAAGCGAAAGGGCGGTGAGCTCAATATTGTATGCGATCGAAATACCCGGGTCGTAAGCCAGCATTGCAATGAAATGCGTCGCCCAGATGCCGCAGCCCGTTGCAACACCCGCCGTGACAAGCCAGACGAGTCTTGCCCGGTGCGCAGACGCATTTGCCCTGTGGAACAGATTGATGGCGGTGATGCTTGCAAGGAAGCAGACGACGCCGGCGACCGCGACCAAACGCCATTCATGCTGGTCTGTCAGGCAAGTCAGCACACGGTACATGCCGCCACCCGGTGAACAAGGTCGAGACCGTCACCGTATGCCGGGTGATTAAAATCAGCATTAAAGCTTAGATTTACTGGATTTATAGCGGATCAAAACAGGCAGACAGCCAACCGCGTGGTTGTCCAGTCTCATTTTTTCTGCAGCATGATCGGGTCGGCAACCTCCGGAACGCGCCACCATTTCTGCGGTTCCCGTTCCTCAAAGCGCCATACCTGTCCGGTCGGTGCCGCGAGCACGAGCTCGCCCTTGTCGAAACGCCACACATTCGGATTGAGCCGCGTCATCGCCGGATCGCAGGGCTGGCGAATCGAGAGACGATACTCGTCGAAACTCTTGGTCGCGGTGCTCGTCAGCGTCAGGGAGCAAACCGGTTTGTCGGCTCTGACCATCGTCCATTCACCGGCGATCTGATCGACCGAGCGTTTCGGCGCGAACACCGCCGCCGATGCGGCGGTCTGCAGGAAGTACAGCCCCTCGCCCTTCCGCTCGCCCTCAAACATGCCGACCTCGACTTCGGTGAATTCGAAGACGGCACGGTTACGCGCATCGACCAGCTTCAGCGTCTGGTTGGCGAGCGTCCAGCCCTCGACATCCTTGAGCGGCGGAATGGCATCGCCGCATGCGCCATCGAACTCAATCTGCGAGCCGATTCGCGCAGGCTCGGACTTGAACGTCAAATTGCAGACGCGATCGCGCTCGGAATTGGACAATTCCCACACACCTGTCATGCCCTTGCTGGTGTCTGCCGCAGATTCGGGCTGCGCCTGGGCCTGTCCCTGCACCTGCGCAACGGCCGCAGCCGGCGCCATGAAAACAGCAAGCACAAGTGCCAGAACGCGCATGGTGATCGCCTCTCGGCCGCCCTCGTTACGAGGACGAAAACCACGCCTTCTAGCACAGCCCTTGCGGCGAAATCACGCCGGCTTCTTCGGCGGATAGGGCGTCTCGGGAACCGGGGTCAACGGCCCCTTGCCGGAGAACCAGGACTTCAGGTTGTCAACCACAAGCTGGTCCATGGCCTTGCGGGTCGCAGCCGACGCCGAGCCGAGATGCGGAAACAGCACGATATGCTCCATCTCGATCAGTTCCTGCGGCACATGCGGCTCGTTGACAAACACGTCAAGACCAGCCGACAGGATGGTGCGATCCTTCAGCGCCTTGATCAGCGCGGGCTCGTCAACCACCGAGCCGCGCGCCATATTGATCAGCACGCCGTCCGGCCCGAGCGCTTCCAGCACTTCGGCGTTGATCAGATTCTTCGTCGCCGGACCGCCCGGCACAATCACCATCAGCACATCGACGTCGCGCGCCATGTCGATCAGCTTCGGGTAGTATTTGTAGGATACATCGGGCTGAGGATTGCGCGAATGATAGACTACCGGCACGCCGAAGGCTTCAAGACGCCGCCCGATCGCGCGGCCGATCCGCCCCATGCCGACCACGCCGACGGTGCGGCCGCGGAGCGTCGGCGACAAGGGATAGCCGCCCTGAAGCCATTTTCCGGCGCGCAAGAAGCGGTCGGCCTGCGGGAATTCGCGAAGCGTGCACAGCAGAAGGCCGATCGCCGTGTCGGCCACTTCTTCATTGAGAACGTCCGGGGTGTTGGTGACGACAACACCGTGTTCGCCAGCCCATTTCGCATCGACATGGTCATAGCCGACGCCAAAACTCGACACGATCTCGAGCTTCGGAAAGCGCGCCATGAAGGCGCCATCGATCTTGTTCGCGGTATACGCAATGGCGATACCGCGGATACGCGGCGCGATCTCCTTGATGAAGGCATCTTGATCCTTGGCTTCGACAAGCTTATGGACGGTCCCGAAAGACTCGACCCCGCCAACGATGACCGGCTTGGCCTGTCCAATCAGCAATATCTCAGGCTTGTCGGCCGCCATCATCGTCTCCGTCTGCGTTGATCCATGTCAGAAAATCGCGGCCGGTTTCGGCCGCAATTCATCTATACCAGCACCAGCCATTCGGTAAAATCGGCTCTCTCTATCGGCCCATCAGACCTTCCGGATTCCATGAAAATCCACACCGTCCAGGCGATCCGCAAGATCGTCCTTTATGCCGCCGTCGCGTTCGGCGTGTTCGTCTTCGCCGTCACCACGTCAATCTACCCAAGCAGCACGCACGAAATGATCGAGTGGCTGGGCATCGTCCTGATCGTCGCCTGCATTCTCGGCCGGACCTGGTCCTCGCTCTATATCGGCGGGCGCAAGATCGAGGAATTCGTCCGGACCGGACCCTATTCGGTGATGCGCAACCCGCTGTATTTCTTCTCGTTCCTCGGCGCCGCCGGTGTCGGGATGCAGGTGGGCAGTGTCGTGCTCGGCCTGATCTGCCTTGGGATTGCATGGCTGGTGTTCTACCTGGTGGTGCTGCAGGAGGAGCAGGTGCTGGCCGCACGCTATGGCGACACCTACCGCGACTATCTGGCGCGTGTGCCGCGGTTCTTTCCCAATCCAAAGCTCTGGCACGACGAGCCGACGCTGACGATCCGGCCGCCGCGCGTGCTGATGACCTTCGCCGATGCGCTGGTGTTTCTCCTGGCCGTGCCGCTTGCGGAATTTTTCGAGCATTTGCAGGATGCCGGCCTCATCCCGGTCCTGCTGCGGCTGCCCTGATTCAATTGCGCACGACAATTGCTGCGGCCGCGCCCGCCATCGCAAGACCCGCCGTGCGATTGACCGTCTGCAACGCGCGCGGCGAGGTGAACATGCGGCGCGCATAGGCCGCGAGCAGCACGTAGCCGGCGAGCACAATGCTCACCACCACCGCGACGATCGCCGCAAGCTCGGCCATGTCGGTCACGGTCAGCCGCGTAAGATCGATCACGGTTGGCATCAGTGCCAGATAGAACAGCATGATCTTCGGGTTGCCGAGCGACAGCAGCAATGCCGCGCCGAACAATTGCCGCCCCTGCCCGCGCACCGGCTCCGCCTGCACCGGTGCCCCTGAATCCCGCCACAACTTCCAGGCAAGGAACAGGAGATAGGCCGCGCCGGCATATTTCACGATCAGGAAGACCGGCTGAAAGAGCGCAGCAAGCGCCGCAAGCCCGAACATCGCACAGGACAGCCAGATCAGGTCGCCGAGGACCAGGCCTGCACAGAACGCGGTGATGCCGTCGGTGCCGCGCGCCATGATGCGGGCAACGAGCGCGGCGATGGCCGGTCCCGGCGAAATTACCGCGACCAGCAGAACCATCGCAAAGGTCAGAAAGGCAATCTGTTCCACGGGCTCATACCGTCCGGCACATTCACACCAACATCGTCACGGGCTGTTCCAGATAACCCTTGAGCGCCGCGAGCAATTGCGCGCCCAGCGCACCGTCGATGACGCGATGGTCGCAGGACAGAGTCACCGTGATCTGACTTTCGAAGCGCACGCCGCCGTCTTCGGTTTCGACCGGCCGGCGCTGCGCCGCACCGACTGCGAGAATGGTCGATTGCGGCGGGTTGATGA
>JBMOOQ010000060.1:0-146396 GCA_049324435.1 Pseudomonadota bacterium | reverse complement strand
GTTCGGGCTCGGTCGGGGCCGGGGTCTCGGGTTGTAGAACCATCCTATTTTTCGCCGTCTCCACGCCACAGCCCTACGACGCCTAACTATCTATTGCACAACGACAAATCGTTGCGTTTGCCTGTCCTGGCAGTTCCCAGAAACAGCCAGCAGGAGGCATCGCGGCCATGCGTCAGCCAGACCGTATTATCCGCCTGAACACCGTCCTTGACCGCACCGGCCTGTCCCGGTCCACCATCTACCGCAAGATCGCCGAAGGCACGTTCCCGCCCCAGATCAGGATCAGCGTCAATGGCGCGGGCTGGCGGGAATCCGACATCGACCGATGGATCGCCAATCCCGTGGCGTGGCGGCCCGGAAGCGGGCGTGACCTCGATGGCGTCTGATCGCGGCGCGCGCTCCCGCGCCCGGCGCGTCAGATCGCCCACGGCATCGGAGCAGCTTGAGGCGCTGCTGGGCTATCCGTGGCCGTTCCCCGGCCGGCCGCCCAAACATGACCTGTCCACCTGGACCGTCACCGACGACTGGCCCCATCCCGTTCCGGTCACGCAGGCCGAGATCGAGGTGTTCGAGCAGTGGTTCGGTGATCTGTTCGATGACCTGTTCGGCTACGAGGGCTGACACCTCGGAGATTTGAAATCGGCGTTGAAATCCGCCCTTCAATAGATTACATGTGGTCACATATGTCTACATATGGAGGACGCAACATGCTAACCATCAACCTCAGAGACGCCAAGGCTGGATTTTCCAGCCTTGTTGATGAGGCTGTCAAAGGAGAGATCGTGACCATCACCCGTCATGGCAAACCCGTCGCGGCTTTGGTCTCGGTCGAGGCGGCGGAGATCGCGCGCAAGGCGCTCGAACGCAAACGGGCGGGCCTTGTCAGCTATCTCAGGACGTTCCCAGGCGGAGAGTTCACGCGTAATCGCACACCGTCGCGGGATGTCGAGCTTTGAGCGGCTTCCTTCTCGATACCAACGTTGTCTCCATGCTGGCTCCGTCGAGGGCGGAAGCATCCGCCGACTTCCTCAACTGGCTGGACCGCATGGACGCCGACGGCCGGTTATTCCTGTCGGTGGTCTCCATCCATGAGATCGAGAAGGGGATCGCGCTCCTCGACCACAAGGGGGCTACGGCGAAGGCCGCGAGCCTGAAAGCATGGCTCAGTGGCCTTGTCTCCACATACGATGACAAGATTATTGGCTTCGACGCGCAGGCTGCCGCGATCGGTGGGCGATTGGAAGCGAAGGCGCTCGCCGCCGGTCATGATCCCGGCATGGCCGATGCCGTGATCGCCGGCATCGCTGCGGCGCATGAACTCGCCGTTGTCACCCGCAACACGAAGCATTTTCTGCCGTTCGGTGTCGCCGTGTTTTCGCCTGACGAGGCTGCTGCCCAAGGAGGCCCGGCATGAGCGCTTCCTCTTCCGCAATTCCACTACGCGCCGCCCTTTATCTGCGCGTCTCGACAGCGCGGCAGGCCGAGCATGATGTCTCGATCCCCGACCAGAAGCGGCAGGGTGAAGCCTATTGCGCCTCGCGCGGCTATCAGCTTGTCGAAACCTATGTGGAGCCGGGTGCGTCGGCCACCAACGACCGCCGCCCAGAGTTCCAACGCATGATCGAGGCTGGCACGTCGAAGCCCGCGCCCTTCGACGTGGTAGTGGTTCACAGCTTCTCCCGCTTTTTCCGCGATCACTTCGAGTTGGAGTTCTACGTTCGCAAGCTGGCGAAGAACGGCGTTAAGCTCGTCTCGATCACGCAGGAAATGGGGGATGACCCCATGCACGTCATGATGCGGCAGATCATGGCCCTGTTCGACGAATATCAGTCGAAGGAAAACGCCAAGCACGTCATGCGCGCCTTGAAGGAGAATGCCCGGCAGGGCTTCTGGAACGGCTCGCTTCCGCCCATCGGCTACCGTGTCGTCGCCGCCGAGCAGCGCGGAGCCAAGACCAAGAAGAAACTGGAAATCGACCCGTTCCACGCCGACACGGTGCGGCTGATCTATCGCCTCGCGCTGGAAGGCGACGGCACGACCGGCCAGATGGGCGTCAAGAACATCGTCTCCTACCTCAACAGCCGCCGCATCTTCACCCGCGACGGCGGACGCTGGGGCATCGGCCAAGTCCATCGCATCCTGACCCGCCGCACCTATATGGGCGAGCATGAGTTCAACAAGCGCAGCAAGACCAAGGAACTGAAACCCGTCAGCGAGATCGTCACGGTTCCGGTCCCGCCGATCATCGACCGCGAAACCTTCGACACCGTGCAGGCGCTATTGAAGGCCCGCAACCCGAAGGTCATGCCATCCGCCGTCATCAGCGGCCCGACCATGCTGACGGGGCTTATCCATTGCGCCAGATGCGGCGGGGCCATGACCATCCGTACCGGCAAGGGCGGGCGCTACCGCTACTATGCTTGCTCCATGAAAGCGCGGCAGGGACCGACCGCCTGCGAAGGCATGGCGGTGCCGATGGACAAGCTGGACGATCTTGTCGCCAGCCACCTGGAAGACCATCTACTCCAGCCCGAGCGGCTTGAAACCATCCTCGCCAGTGTCCTCGACCGGCGGCAGGAGCAATCCGAGCGCCGCCGCGAGCACATCGCCGAACTGAACAAGCGTGCGTCCGAATCGGAATTGCGCCTCAAGCGCCTCTACGACGCCATCGAGGCAGGCGTGGCCGACATCGACGATCCCGCCCTCAAGGACCGGGTCGACGGGCTCAAAGCCATCAGGGATCAGGCGAAGGCCGATGCAGAGCGCGCCCAGGCCATGCTCGACAACTCCGGCGCCAAGGCCATCACGACGCAAATGGTCCGCACCTTTGCCAAAGCCGCCCGCCAGCGCCTCCGCCTCGAAGGCGGCGGCTACCGCCGCGACCATCTTCGCGCGCTCGCCCAGCGCGTCGAGGTCGCGGACGGCGAGGTTCGGATCATGGGATCGAAGACCCGGCTGCTTCAGGCGCTCACCGGAAAAAGCGGCGTAAACTCAGTGCCCACTCAGGGACTGAAGTGGCGGAAGGGGTGGGATTCGAACCCACGGTGAGCTTGCACCCACGGCGGTTTTCAAGACCGCTGCCTTAAACCACTCGGCCACCCTTCCGGCGCTGCCCAATCCCAGTCGCCAGCCGCGCTTCTCGAAGCGAGAAGCGGCGCTTGCCACCGCTACGACCACCGAGACCGCGTAACTATTCGGCTTCGGCGGAAAATGCCAGCGCCCGATTGCTCTGCCTCGCAAATGGGAAAGCGAAGCCTTATTGCGCAGCCAGATGGCAATGGGCCAGCCGGAAATGCGCCGGCCTTCCGCCGCGCCACCCTGACATACCGCTCGCATAGCCACCATTAACCATCTGACCGACCCGGCCATTTGCGTGGCGCCCCGGTCACGCTATGGTGAATCAGGGGAGGGGCAAGAGCTCCTTGTACGGGTTTATCGGGGACGGAATGCCGTCGTTTCGGGGGAAACGTGCGATTCGGGCGGCGGCCATGACGGCCGCGGCATTGGCGCTCGCCGGTTGTGCGTCGTCCGACAAGTTCGCCCGGAAGGTCGATCCCAAATACGGCGTCGCGTCCAGCCCGCGGGTGGTCGATTTCGGCGAGCAAGTCCCCAAAGGCGGCGGCGTGTACCGCGTCGGCAAGCCTTATGTGGTGGCGGGCCGTACCTATGTCCCGGAGGAAAATCCCAAGTTCCGTGCCGAGGGGCTGGCGTCCTGGTACGGCCGCGATTTCCACGGCCGGCAAACCGCCAACGGCGAAGTGTTCGACATGGAGGCGATTACCGCCGCCCACCCGACGCTGCCGATGCCGTCCTACGTCCGTGTCACCAATCTCAACAACAAGCGCTCGCTCATTGTGCGGGTCAACGATCGCGGCCCGTTCCACAGCAACCGCGTCATCGACCTGTCTCACAAGTCGGCCGAGCTCCTGGGATTCAAGGACCATGGCGTGGCACGCGTCCGTGTCGAATATATCGGCCGCGCTGCGCTTGAGGGCTCCGACGATCGGCGGCTGGCAGCGACGCTCCGGTACGGCGAGCCGGCACCGGCGCCGGTGCTTGTCGCGTCGGCGGGGAACGAACCGATTGCATTGCCGCAGACGCCGCGCGGCGTTGCGGTTGGCGGCGCCGTCCCGATCCCGGCGGGGCGGCCCTATAATCTGGGCGAGGCGTCCAGCCCGCGACTGACCGACGTGACCGCGTCCGGCCGGCCGCAGCGGGCTGCTGTCGCGCCGGTTTCCGCCGCCAGTCCCTTGCGCTATGATACGCGTGCCGGATTCATGAGCGGACGCGGCCTTTACTAGCGCGCGGCCGGGCCGGCTCCATCGGGGGCGTCGCTCGCGCGTTTTCGCGCATGACGAAGTTTTGGCCGCGCATGACGTTTCTGACCGCCCGTGCTATCGGCGTTCTGGCCGCAATCCTTGCAATGATTGCGGCGAGTTTCGGCTCCTTATTCGCTGCGCCCGCGACCATCGCCGGCGGCAAGGCAAAGGATGAGGGTTTCCAGACCACAGCACCCTACGCGATCCTGATCGAGGCCGAGTCCGGCACCGTGCTGTTTGAAAAGGGCGCCGACACGCTGGTCGCGCCGGCCAGTCTCGCCAAGCTGATGACCGTCGAGACGGTCTTCAACGAAATCAAGGAAGGCAACGTCAAACTCGACGAGGAATTCGTTGTCAGCGAAAATGCCTGGCGCCGGGGCGGAGCCCCGTCCGGCGGCTCTACCATGTTTGCACCGATCCACAGCCGGGTCACGGTTTCGGATCTGCTTCATGGCGCCATCATTCAATCGGGCAACGATGCCTGCATTGCGCTGGCGGAGGGCATCGCCGGCAGCGAGGCGAGCTTCGTGCGGCTGATGAACGGCCGTGCCCGCGAACTCGGATTGACGCAATCGAATTTCACCAACTCGACGGGATTACCGGATCCGGAGCAGCGCGTCACGGTGCGCGAGCTTGCCAAGCTCGCGCGTCACATCATTCACACCTATCCCGAATTCTATAAGTGGTACAGCGAGAGGGACTTCACCTTCAACAAGATACGCCAGCAGAACCGAAATCCGCTGCTGGCCATGAATATCGGCGCGGACGGGTTGAAGACCGGATATACCAATGAGTCCGGCTATGGTCTCGTCGGCTCGGCGGTGCAGAACGGCCTGCGGCTGATTGTTGTTGTCAACGGCCTCAAGACCGCGAACGAACGCGCCGACGAAGCGCGCAAGCTCCTGAATTTCGGCTTTAACGGCTTCGAGTCGCGTGTGTTGTTCGCCGAAGGGCAGCACATCGGCGAAGCGCGTGTGTTCGGCGGCGAGCAACGCTATGTCCCGCTGGAGCCTGCCGGAAAAAAGCCAGTCCGGCTGATGGTGCCGAAGAACATGACCGATCGCATTGTGGCGCGCGTGGTTTATCGCGGACCGGTCCGTGTGCCGGTTGCGCCGGGGCAGCAGATTGGCGTTCTCAAGGTCTGGCGCGGCGACACGATCGCGCTCGAAGTGCCGCTGCAAGCCGCGGAAGCGGTCGAAGGCGGACCATTGCACCGGCGCGCGATGGACGGACTGGCTGAACTGTTCGGCGGCTGGTTTCGCGCCGGATTGCAGAAGCTATAACGGCTCCGGTTCGGCCGAGGCAGAAGGCATGCGCGGTAAATTCATCACCTTCGAAGGCGGGGAGGGCACGGGCAAATCGACCCAGGCCAAGGCGCTGGCCGAACGCCTGAAATCACTCGGACTTGCGGTGATTCTCACGCGCGAGCCGGGCGGCTCTCCCGGCGCGGAAGTCATCCGGCATGTCATTCTGTCAGGTGCTGCAAAACCGCTCGGAGCGGAAGCGGAAGCGATGCTGTTCGCAGCGGCCCGCGAGGACCATATCGCGCACACCATCAAGCCGGCACTCGATCGCGGTGCCTGGGTGATTTGCGACCGCTTTGCGGATTCGACGCGCGTGTATCAGGGCGTGCTCGGCCATGTCGATCCACGGCTGATCAGGCGGCTGGAAAAAATCACCGTCGGCGACAACAATCCCGATCTCACCATCATTCTCGATGCACCCGCCGAGATCGGGCTTGCGCGCGCCCATGCCAGGCGCGGCAATGGCGAGGTCGACCGGTTTGAAAGCGAAGATATCGCTTTTCACGAAAGACTGCGCGACGCCTACCGGCAACTCTCCGTCAGCGAGCCGGATCGCTGCGTTCTGATCGATGCGAGCGGCGACCCGGAACAGGTCGCGCAGCGCATCTGGTCGATCGTGAGCCGGCGGCTCGATCCGGCCACCGCACCGCTTGCGATCGAGGAGACCGGCACGTGAGCCGCGCCCCGGTCGAGGCGGATGACGAGGGCATCACGCATCCGCGACAGACGGTCGAATTGTTCGGCCATGCGGCGGCCGAGCGGACGCTGCTGGAGGCCTATCGCTCCGGCCGTATCCCGCATGCCTGGCTGATCGGGGGCAGTCCCGGTATCGGCAAGGCGACGCTGGCGTTTCGCATGGCGCGCTTCGTTCTTGCCCATCCCGATCCCGCATCTCAGGCAGTTCAGACAGCGACCACGGTCGCCGTCGCGCCGGATCATCCGGTGGCCGGACTGATCGCGGCGCAGTCGCATCCGGACCTTCTGGTGCTGGAGCGAACGCTGTCCGATACCGGCAAGCTGCGCACCGTGATCCGGGTGGATGACGCCCGCAAGGTCGCCGCGTTCCTGGGTTCCACTGCAGGCTTGGGCGGCTGGCGCGTTGTGATCGTAGACGCGGTAGACGATCTCAATGCGGAAAGCGCCAATGCGCTGCTCAAAGGTCTGGAAGAGCCGCCGACGCGAACCCTGTTTCTTCTGGTGAGCCATGCTCCCGGATCGGTCTTGCCTACGATCCGCTCGCGCTGTCACCGCCTGTTTCTGCGCGCCCTTGATCCCGACGATGTGGCGCGCGCCCTTGAGGCTGCAACAGGGGAGGCGCCCGATCCGGCGGTCGTGGCGGCGTCCGAGGGCAGCGTCAGCCGTGCGCTGTCGCTCTCCGATGGGCCAGCCTTCAAGCTGCGGAAACAAACCGAAGCGTTGCTGGCCCGGCTTCCCGCCCTGGATATGCGGGAGCTTCACGGCCTGGCCGACAGTCTCGCCATGGTGGATTCGCGGGTGTTCGAGATCGTAATGGATGCGGTCAATGACTGGCTGTCCACGCAGCTGTCGCGGAGCGTTGCTGAGACGCAGCGCGCGGCACGGGTCGCCGAAATCTGGAGCGAATTCAATGAAGCGGCCCGCGTCACCGACATTTACAACCTCGAGCGCAAGCCTTTGATCTTCCGGACGTTCGGCCGCCTTGCCGATGCCGCACGCGGCTGATAGCTCTCGCCTCGGATCCACAGGGCCGCTCGCAATGCGGCCATTCAAGTTTGTACCCGCATCTGCCGACGGCCGAGTGAACCATGGCGAAAAAGACGAAATCAAAGCGACGTAGGGCGCCCAAGAAAAAAGCCGGCTTGCGCAAGACCAAACGCGCAGGCAAGGCCGCAGGCAGCAACAAGAAGAGGTCATCTGCGCGGGGGAAGGGGCCGGCCAAGAAGTCTAAGGCTGCGACCAAGAAGGGCAAAAAGACCACCGCGCGCAAGAGCAAACGCTCCGCTGCGAAACACGCCGCTGTCCGCAAGGCTCCGAAGCCAAACAAAAAAAGACGATCCGCAAACAGCGCCGGATCCGCCGTCGCAACAATGCCTGAGGCTTCGGCCCACGCCGTCAAGGGGCGGTCACCCGCACCGGCAGCATCGCCTGGCCCCGCCGCACCGAGGTCGTTTGATCTCAAGCCATCTAAGCCCAAGGCTTCTGCGGCCAACACCAGACCATCCGAAAAGCCGCGTCCGAAGCTTCCACCGGCACCTCAGCTCGACCTTGGTCCGGCGAAGGCTCCGCAAGCCGCGCGGCGCAGCTTTTACATCACGACGGCGATCTCCTATCCGAATGGTGCGCCCCATATCGGTCACGCCTATGAGGCAATTGCGACCGACGCGATTGCGCGCTTCATGCGGCTCGACGGCTACGACGTGTTCTTTCTGACTGGTACCGACGAGCACGGTCAGAAAATCCAGCAGGCCGCGGTCCGGGAAGGCTTGAGCCCCCGCGATCTGGTCGATCGCAATTCGCAGCGCTTCCGCGAGATGGTCGAGCGGATGAACTGTTCGAACGACGATTTCATCCGCACCACGCAGGACCGTCATCACAAGTCCTCGAAGGCGATCTGGGAGAGGATGGAAGCCAATGGCGACATCTATCTTGCCAAATATGCCGGCTGGTACTCTGTGCGCGACGAGCGCTATTTCGCCGAGGACGAGACGCGGCTGAACGAGCAGGGCGCCCGCTTTGCGATCGAAACCGGAACTCCGGTCGAATGGGTGGAGGAGGAGAGCTATTTCTTCCGGCTGTCGGCCTATCAGGACAAGCTTCTCGACCTTTATGCGAAGAATCCGGATTTCGTTCTGCCTAAGGAGCGATTGAACGAGGTCGCGAGCTTTGTGAAGGGCGGACTGCAGGACCTGTCGATCTCACGCACAACGTTCGACTGGGGCGTGCGGGTGCCGGGCAACGACAAGCACATCATGTACGTCTGGGTCGATGCGCTGACGAACTACATCACGGCGGTCGGCTATCCCGATGTCGATAGCGCGATGTTCAAGAAATACTGGCCGGCCGATCTGCATGTGATCGGCAAGGACATCGTGCGCTTCCACGCGGTCTATTGGCCGGCCTTCCTGATGTCGGCCGGTGTCGCGGTGCCGCGCCGTATCTTCAGCCACGGGTTCCTGTTCAACCGCGGCGAGAAAATGTCGAAATCGGTCGGCAACGTCATCGACCCGTTTTCGCTAGCCGACACCTATGGTGTCGATCAGCTGCGCTACTTTTTCCTGCGGGAGGTGCCGTTCGGTCAGGACGGCAATTACAGCCACGAGGCGATCGTCAACCGCATCAATGCGGAGCTTGCGAACGATCTCGGCAATCTGGCGCAGCGTTCGCTTTCGATGGTGGCCAAGCAACTGGGCGGCGTGATGCCTGTTCCTGGAGAATTCTCCGCGGCAGACAAGGCGATCCTGGCGGCGGCCGATGGCATGCTTGAGGGCGCACGCGAGGCGATGAAGACACAACAGCTGCACCAGGTGCTGAATCAGGTCTGGGCCGTGGTTGCCGATGCGAACCGCTATTTCGCGTCCGAGGCGCCATGGGCGCTGGCCAAGACCGATCCGGCGCGTCAGCGCACGGTGTTGTATGTCACCGCCGAAGTGATCCGGCAGATCGCGATTCTGGCGCAGCCATTCATCCCGGCCTCTGCAGGCAAGCTGCTCGATCTCTTGGCGGTCCCGGCGAACGAGCGCGATTTCGCGCGGCTTGGCGGCTCCCATCGACTTGCGTCCGGCGTCAATTTGCCGGTTCCGACCGCCGTCTTCCCGCGCTATGTCGAGCCGGAGGCTGCGAAAGCATGAGCCTCCGCAGGATCGCACGATGACGGTTCTGTATGACAATCGCCAGCGGGCGAAGCGGGCGCGCCTGAGCATGCTGGCGGCCGTCGTCTGGTCGATTGGCTGGTTCTACTGGGCCAATGTGCTCCGGACCGGTGGGTCGCGGCCGGGGATCGTCGCGATCGTTGCAATTGTCGGCATCCTGCCGCTGGTGGCGCTGCACTTTTACGGCAATGTCTACGTGGTCCGGATCGTACGTGAGGGCAGCCAACTCACCATCACGACGCTCGGTCTGTTCGCCAACCGGGATGTCCAGGTGCCGGTCAGTGCCGTCGCCGCCGTGGAGCGTCCGGAGGCCAGCGGCATGACGCTGCGGCTTGCAGGACGGCAAATGCCCTTTATCTTGGACCTGCATGCGGAATACGGCGATCTCAACGCAATTTCCGCCCTCGCCAATCCCGGCGCCACCGGAAAGCACTGACCTGTGATGCTGGTCGACAGCCATTGCCATCTCGATTTTCCCGACCTTGCCGCCGACCTCGACGGCGTGGTGACCCGTGCCAGGTCCGCCGGAATCGGGCGCATCGTCACGATTTCGACGCGCGTGCGCCGGCTGCCCGAACTCCTTGCGATCGCCGAGCGTTACGGCGATGTGTTCTGTTCGGTGGGCACCCATCCGCATCATGCGCATGAAGAGCTCGACATCACGGCTGCCGACCTGATCGCAAAATCAGTACATCCGAAGGTGGTCGCAATCGGCGAAGCCGGCCTTGATTATTTCTACGACAAGTCGCCTCGCCCAGCGCAGGAACAAGGTTTTCGGACTCATATCGCGGCTGCACGCGAGACCGGGCTGCCGCTCGTGATCCATTCGCGCGACGCCGACGACGACATGGCGCGGATCCTGGAGGAAGAAATGGGGAAGGGGGCCTTCCCTGCCGTGCTGCATTGCTTCACCGGCGGCGCCGATTTGGCGCGACGCGCTATCGCGCTCGGCCTGTACATTTCCTTCACCGGCATCCTGACCTTCAAGGCCTCGCAGGCCTTGCGCGATATCGCGGCGTCGCTGCCGGCCGACCGCATTCTAGTCGAGACCGATGCACCGTATCTTGCGCCCGGCAAGCATCGCGGCAAACGCAACGAGCCGGCTTATGTGGTCGAGACCGCGAAAGTACTGGCCGAGACCCGCGGCGTCCCGGCGGAGCTGATTGCGGACCAGACGACGGAGAATTTCTTCCGATTGTTCAGCAAGGTGCCGCGCACGATCTCAGCCGCTGCATGAGCCTGACCGTCACCATTCTGGGCTGCGGCTCGTCCGGCGGCGTTCCACGTCCGGCGCTCGGCTGGGGAGAGTGTAACCCCGACAACCCAAAGAACCGGCGCCGCCGGTGTTCGATCCTGGTCGAACAGACCGGCGCGTCCGGCACGACCAGCGTTCTGGTCGATACGTCGCCCGATCTGCGCGAACAGCTGCTCGACGCGAATGTCACGAAACTCGACGGCGTGCTGTTCACCCATGAGCATGCCGACCATACCCATGGCATCGACGATCTGCGCGGGCTGTTCATCAAGCATCGCCGCCGGATCGACGTCTATCTGGATGAGCCGACCTCGCGCGCGCTGCATGCGCGGTTCGGCTATTGCTTCATGACGCCGCCTGGCAGCGGCTATCCGCCAATCCTGTCCGAGCACCGGATCGCCGCCGGCGAGCCGGTCACGATCAATGGCGATGGCGGCGCGATTACCGCGCTACCGGTGCTGCTGGACCATGGCGATATCCCATGCCTCGGCTTCCGCTTTGGCGGCATCGCATATACGGCAGACCTGGTGGGCATGCCCGACGAGAGCGCCGCGGCGCTGACAGGGCTCGATGTGTGGATCGTCGACGCGCTGCGCCACACGCCGCATCCGAGCCATTTCTCGCTGTCGGACGCACTGGCCTGGATCGAGCGGCTGAAGCCGAAACGGGCGATCCTGACCAATATGCATACCGATCTGGATTACGACGCGCTCCGGAGTTCACTGCCGCCGCAGGTTGAGCCGGCCTATGACGGAATGCGGATTCTAGCTTGAAGGACCTGATAATTGCCATTCGATCAGCCTGATAACCTTCAGATAAAACGAAACAATTCCGGATACGATTGCTGAAATGCCGGCTGAGGATAACTCAGCGTGTGGCTCCATGGCGACCGCAGTGGCGCATCATAAAATATTCCATAATATGTCTTATGCGAATCGTTTAGATCGAGCAGCGCATCCTGGGGATGCTGCCGGAAAGCGCTTGTGCCGCCGGTCTGTCACGCGCAGATCGATGCCATGACCTCCGGCATCAAACCCGCCCGCGATATCCAGCGCCTGATCGAGATCATGGCCGCGCTGCGCACGCCCGGTACCGGTTGCCCCTGGGACCTGAAGCAGGACTTCGCGTCGATCGCGCCATACACGATCGAGGAAGCCTACGAGGTTGCGGATGCGATCGCGCGCGGCGACCTCGACGACCTGAGGGACGAACTCGGCGACCTGCTCCTGCAGGTCGTCTTCCATGCCCGGATGGCGCAGGAGCAAGGCGCCTTCGCGTTCGACGACGTGGTACTGGCCATCACCGAGAAACTGATCCGGCGGCATCCGCATGTGTTCGGGGATACCGAGAGTCTGACGCCGGACGACGTGAAACGGCTCTGGGACAGGATCAAGGCCGAGGAGAAGGCAGAGCGCGCAATGCGCCGTGGTTCAGCGGAGAACGAGGCGGGTGCCCTGTCCGGGGTTCCGGCCGCCCTTCCCGCGCTGACCCGCGCACTCAAGCTTCAGCAGAAGGCGTCGAAGGTTGGCTTCGACTGGAACGATCCGAAGGCGGTGCTTTCGAAAATTCGGGAGGAAGCCGACGAGATCGAAGCCGCACTCGATGCGCGCGACACCGATGCGGCATCGCATGAGATCGGAGATTTGATCTTTGCGCTGGTCAATCTGGCGCGCCATCTCGACAAGGACCCGGAGGCTGCGCTTCGGGCCACCAATGCCAAGTTCGAGCGCCGCTTTGCCGCGATCGAGTCCGCGCTCGCTCTGCGCGGCAAGACGCCATCACAGGCCACGCTCGCCGAGATGGATGCACTCTGGGACGAAGCCAAGGCGCAGGAACGTGTTCAGGATAGCGGGATTGCGTCTGCGAAACGCGCGCGGACCTGAGCGGCCTTGGCCGGGTCGGCGCGCACGCTGAGCGCCACCTTGCCGTCGTCCTGTGTGGTTCTTTCGATCACCTCGGTGTTGCGATGGAGCCAGGACAGGCCGGCACCGTCGGTGCCATCCAGAACAAGATCGATCACGATCCGGGATTCGGCGAGCCGCTCCTCGATTGCGGTCAGAAGCGCGTCGATGCCCTCGCCTGTCAGCGCCGATACCAGAATCGGCTGATGATCAGGTGCGACGCGCGCCGCCATATTCTCGACGCGCGCGCGTGTCTCGGCATCGAGCGCATCGATCTTGTTCCAGACCTCGATCACGCGGCCGCGCCGTGCTTCGTCGATGCCGAGTGCCTTGAGGACGTCCTGCACATCCTGCATTTGGGCTTCGGAATCCTCGTGTGAAATGTCGCGCACATGCAGGATGACATCCGCCTCGGTCACCTCCTCCAGTGTTGCCCGGAACGCCGCCACCAGCATGGTCGGAAGCTCGGAGATGAAGCCCACGGTGTCTGACAGGATCACCCGCGTACCATGCGGCAGATCGATCGACCGCAATGTCGGATCGAGCGTCGCAAACAGCATGTCGGCTTCGAGCACCTTGGCGCGCGTCATGCGGTTGAACAGCGTCGACTTGCCGGCATTGGTATAGCCGACCAGAGCTGCGATCGGATACGGCACGCGCGCCCTGCTCTCACGATGCAGCTTGCGGCGCTTCTTGACCTTCTCCAGTTCGGCTTCGATGCGCGCGATGCGTTCCTCGATCACGCGCCGGTCGGCCTCGATCTGGGTCTCGCCCGGGCCGCCGAGAAAGCCGAAGCCGCCGCGCTGGCGCTCGAGATGGGTCCATGACCGCACCAGCCGGCTTTTCTGATAAGTCAAATGAGCAAGCTCGACCTGCAGCACGCCCTCCTTGGTCTGGGCGCGCTTGCCGAAGATCTCAAGAATGAGACCGGTCCGGTCCAGCATCTTGGCGGACCATTGCTTTTCCAGATTGCGCTGCTGTACCGGCGACAGCGCGCAGTCCATCACCACAAGGCCGATATCGTTGGCCTTGATGATCCCGGCAATCTCCTCGACCTTGCCCTTGCCGATATAGGTCGCGGGCCGGACTTCGCTGAGCGTGACAATGCCGGTTTCGACGACATCGAGATCGATGGCGAGCGCAAGGCCGACCGCTTCGTCAATCCGGGCCTGCGGCGACCGAGTCGCCTGTCCGCCGGCGGATTTGTGCGGCTTCAAATAAGGCCCGACAACCATCGCACGGCCGGTCGGCGCGCCCGGAGCGCCGGCACTCACTCGCTCAGAACGTTCGTCGCGACGGCGTGGCTTCAAGTTTAGGCTTTGTCTCCGGCGCCTTCCTCGGCACCCTCAAACAGCTGGATCGGATGCCCCGGCATGATAGTTGAGATCGCGTGCTTGTAGACCAGCTGCGAATGCCCGTCCCGGCGGAGCAAGACGCAGAAATTGTCGAACCAAGTCACCACGCCCTGCAGCTTCACGCCATTCACCAGAAAGATGGTGAGCGGAATTTTGGCCTTGCGGACATGGTTGAGGAAGGTGTCCTGGAGGTTTTGTGTTCGTTCGGCGGCCATAGCCGTTCGTTCCATTTTCTTGCCTGCGGACCCCGTATTCGCCGCAGGACGTTTTTGCCAAGTCTCATCGTCCCTCGTTCTTGTCACCCACGAGGACTTGGGGCGTCTCATTAGATGGCACGGCCGGTGCGCGCGCAAGCCCAACATGGCTCCCCGCGTCATCCTCCAAGGGACAAATCGTCACGATTTTTCTGTGTAGCGGTGAAAATCGGCGCGGAGAGCCGTCGCGACCAGTCCCGGTGCCCCATTTCCCACCGGCTGGCCGTCGATCCGGACCACCGGCATGACGGTCTGGCTGGCCGAGGTGATAAAGGCCTCCCGCGCCCCGATGGCTTCGGCGACGGTAAAGGGACGCTCCACAAGGGTCAGTTCATGAGCCTTGAGGACGTCCAGCAATACCGTCCGGGTGATTCCATTGAGAATCGCGTGGTCCGCCTGCCGGGTGACCACCTCATTTCCTGAGGTGACGATCCAGGCATTGGACGAGGAGCCTTCGGTCACGGTCCCGTCGGCCGCCACGAACCAGGCCTCTCGGGCGCCCTGCTCGCGTGCGGTCTGTTTGGCCAGAACGTTGGGCAGCAGTGCAATCGATTTGATGTCGACGCGGTCCCACCGGTTCTCCGGCACTGTAACGACGGCAATACCCTCCGCGGCAAACCGTTCGGTCTTGGCCGGATCGATCCGGCTCGCCGTCACGACGACCGCCGGACGGGTGCCGGCCGGTGGAAAGGCATGGTCGCGCTTTGCGACGCCGCGGGTGATCTGCAGATACACGATGCCGTCGTGCACGCCATTGCGGCGCACGACTTCATGCAGGACAATGCTGAGGGCTGAAAGCGACATCGGCATCGCGATCCGCAATTCCGAAAGCGAACGGACCAGCCGTTCCATGTGCCGGCGCTCGTCGATCAGCCGGCCGCCCCTCACCTCGCAGACCTCATAAACGCCATCGGCGAACTGGTAGCCGCGGTCCTCGACATGCACCGCGGCCTCGCGGTGCGGGACGTAGCGGCCATTCACATAGGCGATGCGCGACACAGACGATCCTTATGCGTGACGCGCCACCTTAGCCGATTCCAAGCGCCTTGAGTTTGCGGTGCAAGGCGGAGCGTTCCATGCCGACGAATTCCGCAGTCCGCGAGATATTGCCGCCGAACCGGCTGATCTGCGCGACCAGATATTCGCGCTCGAACATTTCGCGCGCCTCGCGCAATGGCAGGCTCATCAACTGCTCGCCGCCATTGCCGTTTGGCATCGACGGCACCATCGATCCCACGTCCTGCGGCAGCATGCTTGCGCTGATGACCGCGTTGGGTTCACCGCCGGCCAGAATCATCAACCGCTCGACGTTGTTCCGCAGTTGGCGGACGTTGCCCGGCCAGTCATGCGACTGCAGGACCGCCATGGCGTCCTCGCCGATGGTGCGCTTCGGCAGGCCGGTCGCGGCCGAAATCTGGTCCATGAAATAATCGACCAGCAGCGGAATATCCTCGCGGCGCTCGGCCAGCGGCGGCACACGGATCGGCACGACCGACAGCCGGTGATAGAGGTCCTCGCGGAAATTTCCCGCTGCGATCTCGGCTTCGAGATTGCGCGCAGTCGAAGAAATGATCCGCACATCGACCGCGACCTTGGTGTTGCCGCCGACGCGGTGGAAGGTCTGGTCGACGAGAACACGCAGAATCTTGTTCTGCGTCTCGCGCGGCATATCGGCGATCTCGTCGATGAAAAGGGTGCCGCCATGCGCTTCTTCGAGGGCACCGGGTTTCCGGCTCTGGCTTCCGTTCGACTGCTCGACGCCGAACAGCTCAACCTCCATCAATTCCGGCGTGATGGCGGCGGCATTGATAACCACGAAAGGACCGTTGGCACGGCTCGACATGTTGTGGATCGTGCGCGCGCACAATTCCTTGCCCGAGCCCGAGGTGCCGATGATCATGATGCGGCTGTTTGTGGGCGCAACCTTCTCGATCGTGCCGCGCAACTGATTCATGGCGGGCGATTTTCCGATCAGAGCCGACGGCAATGGCGAGATCGCCTTCAGCTCCTTGACCTCGCGCTTCAGTCTGGAATTTTCCAGCGCGCGGTCTGCGACCAGAACGAGCCGGTCGGCCTTGAACGGCTTCTCGATGAAATCATAGGCGCCGCGCTTGATGGCGGCGACCGCCGTCTCGACATTGCCATGGCCCGAAATCATCACGACAGGCAGATCGGGATATTGCTCCTTGGCTGCGTCGAGCAGCTGCAGCCCGTCGAGCTTGGAGCCCTGCAGCCAGATGTCGAGGAATAGGAGATTTGGTTTTCGCGTCTTGATCGCTTCGAGCGCGCCGTCGCCGTCGCGGGCGGTCCGGGTCGAGTAACCTTCGTCCTGGAGGATCCCTGAGACCAGTTCGCAGATGTCGGGCTCGTCGTCGACAATGAGGATTTCGGCGCTCATGATGCTACGCTGCTCGCAAGGCTGGACTGATCATCCGTTTTGGAACTGGTGCTGCTCGGTTGCGGCGGATTGACGGCAAAGCGCAATCTTATCCACGCGCCGCTGCGCCCCGGCTCTTTTTCCGCGGCATCGTGTAGCTCGATTCCGCCGCCATGCTCTTCGAGAATTTTTCCGACAATGGCGAGCCCGAGTCCGGTGCCCTTTTCGCGCGTGGTTACGTAAGGTTCGAGCAGGCGCGACCGATTCTCCTTCGGCAATCCGATGCCGTTATCGATCACATCGATGTTGACCATGCCATCGCTCAAGGTCGTCACGACTTCGATGCGGCCCTTTTCAGAGCCTTCGGGCCGTGCGGCAATGGCCTCGGTGCCATTCTTGATGATGTTGGTCAAAGCTTGAGATACCAGACGGCGGTCGAACCGCGCCGGCATCGGATCGGCCTCGATCGACAGGTCGATATCGATTTCCGGATGGCCGACGCGCATCAGGAAGACCGCCTGACGTACGGTATCGGCGACGTCTTCCTGCTCCATCACCGGCTTCGGCATGCGCGCGAATCGTGAGAACTCATCGACCATGCGGCGGATATCGTCGACCTGACGCACGATCGTGTCGGTGCATTGTTCGAAAATCGCGCGGTCCTCGACGATGACCTTGCCGTATTTGCGGCGCAGCCGCTCGGCGGACAGCTGGATCGGCGTCAGCGGATTCTTGATTTCGTGGGCAATGCGCCGGGCGACGTCGGCCCAGGCTGACGTGCGCTGCGCGGTTACAAGGTCAGTGATGTCGTCGAGCGTGACGACGTAGCCGTGTTCCGCATCGGCGGATTGTTCGGTCGCAACCCGGACCGAAAGATTGCGCTCCCGGCCGCGCCGGCTCAGCGTCACCTGCCCCTGCGCCAGCCGCTGCCCGTTCTCGATCGCCTGCTCCACGATTTCGGTGAGCTCCGGCACGACGTCGAGAAGCGGCTTTCCTGCCACCTCCGCTACCGGTGCGCCGATCAGCTGTTCGGCCGAGCGGTTCAGAATGCTGATCTTGCCGTCGTGATCGATGCCGATGATGCCAGCGCTCGCTCCCGCAAGCACCGCCTCGCTGAACCGCCGGCGGCTGTCTATCAGGTCGCGCGCACGCACGAGGTCGTCACGCTGCGTGCGCAGATCGTGAGTCATGCGGTTGAAGGTTTCGCCAAGTTGTCCGAGATCGCCCTCCGACTTGTTGACTGGGACCTGCACATGCAGATTTCCGGTCGCAACCACATTCGCGGCGCCGATCAGGCGCCGGATCGGGGCGACCAGCTTGTTGGCGAAGTTCAGCCCGATCAGCACCGCCGACAGCAAGACGATCAGGGCGATGACCGTATACATCAATCCGAATGCGACGGTGACGCCGGCACGGCGCGCTTCCATCAAGGCATAGTCGGTGACGCTGGCACGGGTCTCGCGCAAATGGGCCACCACGCGGGGATCGAGCGGCCGCACAACGTAGAGGTAAAGATTGTCGTAGGCGCGAAGCTTGATGATACCGGCCACATAGTTTGCGTCCGGGATCAGCGCGATCTGCGGCTGGGTCTCGGTGATGGACTTGATGACCTCCTTGCTCGGGATCGCGAAATCCTGGGTCGTGCGAAGGCTGGTGCGTTCGACCACACCGAGATCGCTGTCGAGGATCACCGCAACCTGAAGCCCGCGGATGGTCGCCTGCGCGGTGAGAAATTGCTGGAAGCGTTCACGATCCGAGTCGAACAAAGGCTTCGCACGCGTGACATCCTGTGACATGGCCAGGATATCGCCGCGGATCATCTGGGCATGTTCGCTCAGATAGGCTTCGGCGACAGAGAGCGAGTTTCCAATAATCGCCTTGGTCCGCGTCGAGAAAAACCGGTCGAGCCCGCGATCCAGTGTGATGGTCGCAACGATCGCGACCAGTATCGTTGGCGCGGCTGCGATGACGGCGAACAAGCCGACGATGCGCACATGCAGCCTGGCGCCGGCCCGGCCTAGCCGGCGGGCCTGCACGATCTGCATGATCTCGCGGGAAATGACCGCGATCAGAACGAGCGCCGCAACGCCGTTGACCGCCAGCAGACTGACCACAACATTATGGGTTGGCGGTAGCGGGGTGAGGCCCGACAGCACGAGAAACGTCGTAAGCGCCGACAGCAGCGCGGCGCCGACCGCGACGAATCCGATAATCCGCCACGGCAAGCGGCGCGCCATAGGGGCCGATTTTTCGAGCGGCAATGATTGATCTGCGCTAGCCATCGCCCCCGTCGCAACTATGCGAGCTAACTCCCGCCCCAATGATGTAATTATACAACATTGTTGCGAAATTGCGACTAATCCGCGGCTGCGCAGCCGTCAATTCAACTGGTCGTGCGAATGACCTGAATGTCGAGATCCCTGATCTTCTTGCGCAGGGTATTGCGGTTCACTCCCAGCAGATCGGCGGCGCGGATCTGGTTGCCACGGGTCGCCGCCAGCGCCGCGGTCAGCAGCGGGTATTCCACTTCACGCAGAACCCGATGGTACAGGCCTGGCGGAGGCAGGCCATCTGGGAAACCGGCAAAGTAGCGCGCCAGATTGCGTTCGACGGCGGTAGACAGATTGTCCGGTGCGCCGCTCTCCACGTCCGGTGACACCGCCGGCTGGGTTAATTCCGATTCGACCACCGCAAGCGAAATCACCTCATGCGGATAGAGCGCCGCGAGGCGGCGTGCGAGATTCTCAAGCTCACGGACATTTCCAGGCCATGGATATTTTTTCAGGCGTTCCAGTGCGGCCTGTTCGATCTGCTTTCGCGGCAGGCCCTCCCGCTCGGCCAGTGCAAAGAAATGCCGGATCAAGTCGGGCACGTCCTCGGCACGTTCGCGCAGCGGGGGCAGACGGAGCGGCACCACATTGAGACGGAAGAACAGATCCTCGCGGAACAGACCCTGCTGGATCAGGATCCGGAGATCCTTGTTGGTCGCAGCGATGATGCGCACATCGGTCTTGATCGGCGTACGGCCGCCGACGGTCGTGTATTCGCCCTGCTGCAAGACGCGCAGCAACCGCGTCTGTGCCTCCATCGGCATGTCGCCGATTTCGTCGAGGAACAGCGTTCCGCCCTCGGCCTGCTCGAAGCGGCCGGATGAGCGCGTATTGGCACCCGTGAAGGCCCCCTTCTCGTGACCGAACAATTCGGATTCGATCAGGTCGCGCGGGATCGCCGCCATGTTGATCGCCACAAACGGGCCGCCGCGGCGCTTGCCGTAATCGTGCAGTGCGCGCGCCACCAGTTCCTTACCCGTCCCGGACTCGCCGGTGATCATCACCGTCAGGTCGGTTTGCATCAGTCGCGCGAGCAGCCGGTAGATTTCCTGCATGGCTGGCGAACGCCCAACCAGCGGAATGGAGGAATCGATTTCTTCGGGATGCCCGGAGCGCGGCTTGTCCTTCGGTTCGGACAAGGCGCGGCCGACAATGCCGATCAGTTCCTTCAGATCGAAGGGCTTGGGCAGATATTCATATGCGCCGCGCTCGGACGCTCTGATCGCTGTCATGAACGTGTTCTGCGCGCTCATGACGATGATCGGCAGTTCCGGCCGCAGCTTCTTGATCCGCGGTATCAGTTCGAACGCATTCTCGTCAGGCATCACCACGTCGGTGATGACGAGGTCCCCCTCGCCCTGGCTGACCCAGCGCCAGAGTGTGGCTGCGTTGCTGGTCGATCGCACCTCATATCCCGCGCGGGACAATGCCTGGTTCAGCACGGTCCGGATTGCGGCGTCGTCGTCGGCGACGAGTATGTTTCCCGTAGGCATCTGCATTCAGCCTCGGCTGCTCATTGTCATTGGGCCTCCGCCGTTTCAGGACGACCGCCGGGAGCCGGTTCGGAACCATTCCCGGAATACATCGGCATCAGGACCCGGAAGACGGTTTGCCGGGATTGAGATTCGCATTCGATGATGCCGCCATGGTCGCCAATAATCTTCGCGACCAATGCAAGACCGAGGCCAGTTCCTGAGGTCTTGGTCGTCACAAACGGATCGAACAGATGCGGCAGCAGATCTGCCGGAACGCCCGGACCGTTGTCCTTGATACAGAATTCCATCGGCAGCGAGACCCGGGACCTGCTGCCCGGCAATGTCAGCCGCACACCCGGCCGGAACGCCGTGGTCATGTGGATTTCCCCATCGATCGCGCTCTCGCCAATGGCTTCGGCGGCGTTCTTCACGAGATTCAGGAACACCTGGATCAACTGGTCGCGGTTGGCCAGAACCGGGGGCAGCGAGGGGTCGTATTCCTCGACGAACCGGATATGACGTGCAAAGCCGGACTGCGCGAGCCGCTTCACATGTTCGAGCACCGCGTGAATGTTCACCGGCGCGCGTTCGACCGGGCGTTCGTCGGCGAACACCTCCATCCGATCGACCAGCTTCACGATACGGTCGGCCTCATCGCAGATCAGCCGCGTCAGCGTCCTATCTTCGTCGCCGGCGGATTGTTCGAGCAATTGCGCGGCACCGCGGATGCCGGATAGCGGGTTCTTGATCTCGTGTGCCAGCATCGATGCAAGCGCACTCACCGAGCGCGCGGCGCCGCGATGCGTCAGCTGCCGGTCCATTTTGTCGGCGATGGTGCGCTCCTGCAGCATTACGACGACGTGCCCTTCCCGCTCCGGCAGCGGCGCGACATACAGATCGACGATACGTTCGCCCGGATTGCGCGGGGTCGACAGATCGACGCGATACTCATTCACGGCGCCGCCGTGCTCGCGCACCTGATCGACCAGTGACAGCAGCGGGCTGCCAAACGGAATCAACTCACGCAGCAGATGCCGCTTGAGCAGCGGGACCGAGACTTCGAAGAAGCTTTCGGCAGCGACATTCGCATCGATTATCTTGCCGTCGGGCGCCACCACGACGACCGGCAACGGCAAGGCATTCACCACGGCCTCCGGTGTTCCGGAATTGCGAGCGACAGACAGGCTCATGCCGCGGCCCTCAATCCATGCGCTTTCGAAGATGCCTGTGGCATCGCCAGAAAGGCGTCGAAAGCCGACGACAGCAATTGCAATGTCGCTTCGGGCGTATCCGCCGTCAGCACTTGTGCGCGCCACGACTTAATCATGTCGGCCGAAGCTCCGGCGCATTCGCCGGCAACATCGATTGCCGCGGCGAGATGTTTGCGGGCGTGACGCCGGCCGATTTCGGTGCCGTGATGCGACACCATCTCCTGGTAAAGCGTGCTTGCGATGTGGTGTTGCTCCTGCAGGGGCGGGTCGCCGGCGTCGGCTTCGCCGGCAAGATGGCGCGCGACCTGTCCGGGCAGCCAGGGCCGGCCGAGTGCGGCCCGGCCGATCATGACGAGGTCCGCTCCGGATTGCGCAAGCGCGGTGCGGGCTTCCGCGCAAGTCGTCACATCGCCGTTCACGACGACCGGGATCGACACCGCATCCTTCACGGCGCGCACCGCGCTCCAGTCGGCCTTGCCCTTGTAAAACTGATTGCGCGTGCGGCCATGCACGGTCACGAGCCTGACGCCGGACGCCTCCGCCCGCCGCGCGAGCTCCGGCGCATTCATGCTGTCGCGATCCCAGCCGAGCCGCATCTTCAGCGTGACCGGAACGGACACGGCGCCAACGGTCGCGTCGATCAGGGTCAGGGCGTGATCGAGATCGCGCATCAGCGCCGACCCGGATTGTCCGTTGGTGACATGCTTCGCCGGACAGCCCATGTTAATGTCAATGATGTCTGCGCCTGCGCTCTCGGCGATCCGGGCGCCTTCGGCCATCCAGCGGGCCTCGCATCCGGCTAGCTGGATGGCGTGAATGGCAACGCCGCGGCCGTCTGCGCGCAACACGGCATCGCGGCGGCCCTCCGTCAGCTTGGACGTCGCCACCATCTCGGATACGACTAGACCCGCGCCGAGGCGCTCGGCCAACCGGCGGAATGGCGCGTCGGTGACACCGGACATCGGAGCCAGTACGACCGGATTGGGGAGTTGGAGATCGCCGACCTCGATACACTTGGTGGCGTTCATGGTTGCAGCGTCTGCACAAAAAATAGGCGTCATTGTTGATGCATAGAGTTTAGCCAACTTTCGTCGTCTGACAAGTGCTGCAGTGCAAAATCCGGATTACATTATATGCATGACGCCTCGTGGCGCGATGCAGAGGTAGCGTGGTAGTCGAATGAGTGATTGGTCTGCCGTCATTGTTGCCGCCGGTCGCGGACGGCGGAGCGGCGACGGAATCCCGAAGCAGTACCGGCCGGTTGCAGGGATTTCCGCGCTTCGCCGCAGCCTGGCACTGCTGTCGGGTCCGTGCCCGCCGGCGCAGCTGCAGGTCGTCATTCACCCGGACGATCACGAGCTCTACAGCGAGGCGACCGAAGGACTGGAACTGCCTCCGCCGGTTGCCGGGGGCGAGACCCGGCAGGCCTCGGTGCTGGCCGGACTTGAGGCGCTCGAACCGAAGCGTCCCGGCTTCGTCCTCGTCCATGACGCCGCCCGCCCCTTCGCTTCGCCGGCGCTGATCGCGCGCGCCATCGACGCTGCCCGCAGGACCGGCGCCGCCATCCCGGCACTGCGCGTAACCGATACGGTGAAGACTGTATCCCCGGACGGAACCATCGTCGGCACCGCCGACCGCGACACACTGCGCATCGTGCAGACGCCGCAGGCTTTCGCCTTTGCCCCGCTGATCGCCGCGCATCGCAAGGCCGCGCAGGCCGGCCGCTCCGATTTCACCGACGATGCCGCGTTGATGGAATGGGCGGGTCATGCCGTCTCCACATTCGACGGCGAGAGCGGAAACTTCAAACTGACCACACCGGACGATTTCATGCGGGCCGAGACCATGCTGCAAGACCGCCTTTCCGATATCCGCACCGGCATGGGCTTCGACGTCCATTCATTTGGACCGGGCGATCATGTCACGCTGGGCGGATTGCGCATCCCGCATGACCATGGCCTCTCCGGCCATTCGGACGCCGACGTCGTGCTCCACGCAATTGTCGATGCGATTCTGGGAGCGCTTGCCGACGGCGACATCGGCGCGCATTTTCCGCCGAGCGATCCGCAATGGAAGGGCGCGACCTCGGACCGCTTTGTGAAATTCGCCATCGACCGTCTTGCGAAGCGCGGCGGTGTGATCGCGCATCTCGATATTACCGTTGTCAGCGAAGCGCCGAAGATCGGCCCGCATCGCGACGCAATGCGCGAAAGCATCGCCAAGATCGCGGGGATCACGCCGGACCGTGTCGGCGTCAAGGCGACCACCAACGAGGCCATGGGCTTCATCGGCCGCCGCGAAGGCATGGTGGCCTACGCCACCGCAACGATCCGGCTTCCGGCGAGTTGACGGGCCATGGTGGACGACGACATCGTTGACGCGGCAAAGCGGCTGCTCGACATCTGCCGGCGAAAGCATCTCACGGTCGCAACCGTGGAATCCTGCACCGCCGGACTGGTCGCCGGCACACTGACCGAAATTCCCGGTACCTCCAGCATTCTCGACCGCGGCTTCGTCACCTATTCCAACCAGGCGAAGCAGGACATGGTCGGCGTATCCGCCGCGACGCTGAAGGCGCATGGCGCGGTATCGCGCGAAACCGCCGAGGAGATGGCACGCGGAGCGATCACGCGCGCCCCGGTCGATCTTGCGGTGTCGGTGACGGGCATAGCAGGGCCGGATGGTGGCAGCGCCCAAAAGCCGGTTGGGCTTGTGCATTTCGCGGCCGCCTCCCGCTCCGGGCAGCTTGTTCATGCCGAGAAGCGGTTCGGCGCCATCGGGCGATCCGCGGTGCGCAAGCAGTCGGTGCTGCAGGCATTCCGCATGCTGCACGATCTCGCCGAACGCGAAGCGCCTCGGCCACCGCGCGGATGACTAGGAGGTCCTGCGCCCGTAAATCTTGTCCGCACGCTGCTCAAACGCGGCGGCGAAGCGCCGGAACGCCGTATCGAACATCGCGCCCATCAGCATGCCGAGCATCCGGCTCCTGAACTCGTACGAGATAAAGAACGTCACATCGCACAGCCAGTCCTGGACCGGATGAAACTGCCAGCGGTTTTCCATCCGGCTGAACGGGCCGTCGAGATATTCGACGAGGATCTGCAGGTTGGCGCGATCGAGCGTCGCCCGGCTGCGGAAAGTTTCCCGGATCAGCTTGTAGGCGACCGTCATGTCGGCAACGATCACCACGACACCCTCGGCCTGCTCCTTGCGGCTGCGCAGCTTCATGCCACTGCAGAGCGGCAGAAATTCCGGATAACGTTCGACATCCGCCACCAGATCGAACATGTCGGAGGCGTTGTGCCGGACGCGGCGCGTGGTCGAGAATTCCGGCATCCGCAATCAGGCTCTCGCCTGACGCGCAGCTTTCAGGCGCGCAAAGTCTTCCCCTGCATGATGCGAGGAACGCGTCAGCGGCGAGGCCGAGACCATCAGGAAGCCTTTGGCATAGGCGATCGTCTCGTAAGACCTGAATTCGTCCGGCGGCACGAAGCGCACGACCGGATGATGCTTGCGCGAGGGCTGCAGGTACTGCCCGATGGTGAGAAAATCGACATCGGCGCTGCGCAGATCGTCCATCAGCTGCAGCACCTCATTGCGCTCCTCGCCAAGCCCCACCATGATGCCTGACTTGGTGAACATGGCCGGGTCCAGTTCCTTCACGCGCTGGAGGAGCCGGATCGAGTGGAAATAGCGCGCGCCCGGCCGCACCGTGAGATAGCGCGACGGCACGGTTTCGAGATTGTGGTTGAACACATCGGGCTTGGCGGCGACGACCTGTTCGAGCGCACCGTACTTGCGCAGGAAATCCGGAGTCAGGATTTCGATCGTGGTCGATGGGCATGACCGGCGGATCGCCGCGATCGTTTGCGCAAAATGATCGGCGCCGCCGTCGGGCAGATCGTCACGATCGACCGATGTGATGACCACATGCGAGAGCCCAAGCTTGGCGACGGCCTGCGCGACATGCTCCGGCTCGGCACGGTCGAGCGGCCCCGGAAGCCCGGTCTTGACGTTGCAGAAGGCGCAGGCCCGCGTGCAGGTGTCGCCCATGATCATGAAGGTGGCGTGCTTCTTGTCCCAGCACTCGCCGATATTCGGGCAGCCGGCTTCCTCGCAGACGGTGACGAGCTTGTTTTCGCGGACGATCGCCTGGGTTGCGGCGTAGCCCTTCGAGACCGGCGCCTTGACCCGGATCCAGTCCGGCTTGCGCAACAGCGGGGTGTCGGGCCGATTGGCTTTTTCCGGGTGCCGCGGCCGCGGCCGGGAAATGGTGTCGATGATAACCGTCACCGGGGGCCTCATAACAGGCGAGCGCCGTCGGGAGCTCGGGTTCCGTCCTACTTACGTTTTGCCCCCATTCACCGCAAGGCGGTTAGGGTTGGCCCACGATCGATCTTGACCTGCCGGACCCTGTGCCAATGACCCGCGATGCCGCGACCCGGGAGCCCTTTACCAGGCTCCAGTTTATCCGCTTTTTCCTGTGCGGGCCGATGTACGCAACTTTCGCCCTGCTGGTGGTCGAGGCGCTGCTGTCGGCGGCCACCACATGGCTGGTGATCAAGGCCGGCCGGGACGTGGCCGAGGGCGGCGGCGAGCGGCTGGTCTATGACCTGATCTGGATTCTGGTCGTCCAGTGCGCATCCTATGCGGCAGGCGCCGTGAGCTGGATCTATGCCGAGCGTGCCGGCATGCGGGTTTTCAGTCTCTACATTGCGAAATTTGCCCGCGACAATCGTCATTTTCCGGCGCTGCTCGGCGACCGTCACGCGCGTGAGCAGGTCGAGCCCTTCCTGACTGGCGAGACGTTCCACACCATCTACCGGTTGATGTACGAGGTCGAAGGCCAGCTCAAAATTCTCCTCGCTCTCGTCTTCAACTCGATCGTGCTCGGCATGGAGATCGACGGGCTGCTGCCCCTCGCCTATGGCACGGTGTTCACCGTCCTGATCCTGTTGCAGTTTCTGGTCCGCAAGCGTGTGACCGAGATCTATCTCGACAGCCAGCGCTGGAACAACCGCGTCACCGCCCATGGCTATACGCTGTGGGACAATGTCTTTGCCGGCAACCGCTACAATCTCCATCTCTGGTTCAAGGGTTTCAAGGAGCGCGCCCGCGGCTGCCTGACGGCCGCGATCCGCGTCATCGTAGCGCGCGAAGGGCTCAGCGCGGCGGGCGCGATTTTCGGCCTCACCATCGTGTTTACGACGCTGGCCTATATTGCGTTCCGTGACGCCGGCAACACGGCGCTGCTGATAGGCATGGCGGCGACCCTGCCACGGCAGATCGACATGACCAACGAGGTGCACCAGCTCGCGATCGACTTCAACGACGTGCTTGCGGCCTGGACCCGCGTCGGCGGCATTGCCGACAACATGCGGCCGGAGCCGGATTCGCACTTCAATCGCCGCATCAAGTTCGACCGGCTGGTTTTGCGCGAGGGTGGCGAGGTCCAGGTCGTTTCCTCGGTCGATGACGCGTTGCGTCTCCTGCTTGGCACGCCGACCGGCCGGATCAATGTGCGTGGCGGCAACGGCTCCGGCAAATCCACGCTGCTGGCTGCGCTGAAGGGTGAGATCAAGAACCGCGCCTATTACTGGCCGACCACGGACCGGCTCGCCTTCCAGTTTACGAGCAAGGAGCCCGACCCGGGAGAAGACGACGACGAGGAGGCGCCGAAGCGGCGCAAGCGCAAGCCTGGATTTTCCTCCGGCGAGCGGCAGATCAAGTCGTTGCAGGAAATCGTCGCGCATACCGATGCGCCGATCTATCTGCTGGACGAATGGGACGCCAATCTCGACGGGCCGAATCGGATGGCGGCGAACGCGCTTGTCGAAGAGCTTGCGAAGCGCGCACGGGTGATTGAGATTTCGCACCGCGACACGGTGTGATTCCCGGACCTGCGCCGTTGCAAAAATGCGACGGAGCGCGCTTGGATCGTCACCACTGGATCCGTCTGTTGCGATGCACCAATTTTGCCATTGCAATGCAACACGGCCGTGCTTAAGTCCGCAGCGTGACGGCTAAAGGCAATTCGATGAGCAAGAAGAACGGCACTGCCTGGAAGACGAAATACGGCCCGCGCCGTGTCAGGAATGAAGAAGCAACCCTGGAAGAAGCCATCGCTGCGGCCCAGGGACTTTCGGACGACATTGAGCAGCAGATCGAAATTGCTTCCTCGCTGATGGGACTGCCTCAGGATCAGGTGCGTGCGGCTTTCCGCAACGCCGCTCCCGCGCGCAAGGAGATGACGCGATCCGTGATTTCAGCTGGCACATCCGCCGGCGCGTCGGCGCGGCCGCGTGTGGTGGTGGTCGAAAGCAAGCGCCCACGCCGCGCCGCGACCATTCAACGATAGGCTTAGAGCGCGCTCCGCCCGCCGCAAAGCGCGCGCCGCGTCACATGTTCAGGACGCGGCCATAGGCATCGAGCACCGCTTCCTTCATCGTCTCCGACAGCGTCGGATGCGGGAAGATGGTGTGGAACAGTTCCTCTTCCGTGGTCTCGAGATTCATCGCGACCACAAATCCCTGGATCAGTTCGGTGACTTCCGGACCGGCGAGATGCGCGCCGAGCAGTTGCCCGGTCTTCCTGTCGAAGATCACCTTGGCAAGCCCCTGATCCTCGCCGAGTGCGACTGCCTTGCCGTTGCCAATGAACGGGAATCGGCCGACCCGGATGTCGATTTTCTTGTCCCTGGCCGCCTGTTCGGTGAGACCGACCGAGGCGATTTGCGGGGTGCAATAGGTGCAGCCGGGAATGAGCGACTTGTCCATCGGGTGCGGATGCAGTCCTTTGATGCCCTCGACGCAGATCACGCCCTCATGTTCGGCCTTGTGTGCCAGCATCGGCGGGCCGGCGACATCGCCGATGGCGTAGATGCCCGGCACATTGGTGCGGCACATTCCGTCGATCGCGATGGTGCCGCGGTCGGTTTTCACGCCGAGCTTTTCCAGCCCGAGATTTTCGATATTGCCGACCACGCCGACCGCGGCAATGACGCGATCGACTTCGATCGTCTGAGTCTTGCCCTTGCCGTCATCGATGGTCGCAACCACGCTGTCGGTCTTCTTGTCGAGCTTGACGACCTTGGCGCCGGACAGAATCGTCATGCCCTGCTTCTCGAACTGCTTGCGCGCGAAGGCGGCGATCTCGGAATCTTCGGCCGGCAGGATTTGCGGCAGCACCTCGACCACGGTCACGGCTGCGCCCAGGGTGCGGTAGAACGACGCGAACTCGATACCGATGGCGCCCGAGCCGACGACCAGGAGCGACTTCGGCATCCTGTCGGGATTCATCGCCTCGAAATAGGTCCAGACCAGCTTCTTGTCCGGCTCAAGACCCGGAATCACGCGCGGCCGCGCGCCGGTCGCCACGATGATGTGCTTGGCCTGATAGCTGCCCGGCCCAAGCGAGCCTTTCGGCGCTTCGACAGCAGACGCCTTGACGGTGATCCTGCCCGGCGCGTCGATCACGGCTTCGCCCCAGATCACGCTGACCTTGTTCTTCTTCATCAGAAAGCCGACGCCGGTATTCATGCGGCCCGCGACCCCGCGCGAGCGCTTGATCACCGCGGGCAGGTCGAACCTCACATTGTCGGCCGACAACCCGTAATCCTTCGCATGCTGCATGTAATGAAAGATTTCCGCCGAACGCAGCAGCGCCTTGGTCGGGATACAGCCCCAGTTCGAACAGATGCCGCCGAGGAACGACCGTTCGACAATCGCGGTCTTGAAGCCGAGCTGGGCGGCGCGGATTGCGGTGACATAGCCGCCGGGACCCGAGCCGATGATGATGATGTCGAAGGAGGTGTCAGCCACGCCGGTCTCCGATTCCTGGGGCCGCTTCTTGGGGCCGCTTCCTGGGGCCATTTCCTGGCCGATTCCCGGTACTGTTTCCGGGGACCGCCCTGAAAAGACAATTGTTGCCGCCGGATAGCAGGTTTAGGCTCGAAAGAAAACATAACGGAACATGCGTGGAGGACGCTCATGCGCAAGACTCTTGCGGCCGCGATGTCTGGCCTGATTGCAATCTGGTGCGGCGGCGCGTCGGCCGCCGAGCTGACGGTCTTCTGCACGCAGGCGCTGCGAACCTCGCTGCTCGATCTCGCGCCGCGCTTTACCGCCGCCACCGGCCACAAGGTGAACCTCGTCGTGGCGCCTTCGGGACAGCTGGTGAAGAAGGTGCAGGCCGGAGAAACCGCCGATCTTCTGATCGCCAATGCCGGCAATATCGACGCGCTGATCAAGGAGAGGAAGGTGACCGGCGACCGCATCGATATCGCTCGCGCGCAGGTCGGGCTGTCGATCAAGGCGGGGCAACCGCGGCCGGACATCTCGACGCCCGAAGCCGTCAAGCGGGCGCTGCTGGACGCCAAGGCCGTCTCCTATTCGGCGGGCGGCCTGAGCGGCACCGCGTTCGAAAACGTGCTGGCGAAACTCGGCATCGCCGAACAGATCAAGGCCAAGGCCAAGAATGCTTCGCCCGCGGCGAAGCTCGTAGTCTCAGGCGAAGCCGATATTGCGGTCCAGCAGATTTCCGAACTGATTGCGGTCGAAGGTGCGGAGCTGCTCGGCCCCCTGCCCGGCGAACTCGATCAGGTGACGCAATTCTCCATGGGCATACTGGCGGACGGCAAGCAGAAGGAGGTCGCGCGCGCGATGATCGACTATCTGCGAACGCCGGAGGCGCAGGCGGTGATCAAGGCAAAAGGGCTGACGCCGGGATAGTGTCCCGGCGCCGTTCGACGGCGGCTGGATGCCGAATTGCTAGCGCCGCGGGTAGTTCCGCATCACCTCATCAAATTGCCGCCAAGTAATTTTGTGGTGGTCCTGCTTGCTTTTCGGCTTCCAGCGCAGCCCTCCCCTGCTCACGATAAGCTGACCGCGGCGCTCCCCACTGGTCGCTGTCACCTCAAATCGAACCCCGTTTTCCTCGCGGCTCAGCTCATGATTTGTCAGTTCGACTCGCACTTTCGCCATCGTGTTTCCCCCGAAAACCTATTGCACGACTAGCTTCAGGTCCTCGATCACCGGCTTGACCTTGGATATCTGCTCCTTGAGCATCTTGCGCATCTCGTCCTGCGAAGAGCCGCCGGGCTCGGCTCCCACCTGTTGCATCTTTGCGCGCACATCGGGATCCTTGACCGCGGCCACGATCTCCTTATGCAGGCGCTGGACGATTGCGTCCGGCGTTCCCGCTGGAGCGAAGAATCCGTTCCAGCCCTGCAATTCGAGGAAGGCGAAACCCTGCTCGCGCACGGTCGGAACGTCCGGCAGTGCCGGAGAGCGCGTCGCGCTCTGCACCGCCAGGGGCCGCAACGCACCGGACTTCGCATGTTGCAGCGAGGTGGAGAGCTGGTCTCCGCCAAACTGGATGCGCCCGGAAAGCAGTTCCTGCACCAGCGGCGCCGCGCCCCGGAACGGCACGTGATCGAGCTTGATGCCTGCGTCGCGCTTGAGCAGTTCGCCGGAGAAATTCATCACGCTGCCGGGGCCGGTCGATCCGTAGAACAAGGGTTCCTTCGCAGCCTTCGCGATCGCCACGAATTCCTTCAGATCCTTGGCCCCGACGGACGGATGCGCCAGCAGCAGCATCGGCACATACGCGCCGACCGAAATCGGCACGAAGTCCTTCTCGATATCGTGGCGCGAGCGCCCGGCATATTGCAGCGACGATGTCGTGGTGGAGAAAGTCAGATTGTGGAATAGCAGCGAATAGCCGTCGGGCGCAGCTTTCGCGATCTGATCGGCGCCGATCGACCCGCCCGCCCCGCCAACATTCTCAACCACGAACGATTGCTTCATCGACTCGCCCATCTTCTGGGTGATGAGCCGCGCCAGCATGTCGGTCGTACCGCCGGCCGGGAACGGCACGACGACGCGGATCGGCTTGGTGGGATACTCGGCCTGAGCAAAGGCCGGCTGAATGCCCGCAGAAAAAAACGCCGTGGCCAGAATGCCGGCAGTCAATGCGCCGCGCCTCAAGGCTGTCGTCCAGTTCGATGTAACGTAACGGTGGTCAGGCTCGGCGATGCGCTCTGCTCGCACGGATTCCTCCTGTTGAACGTTTCCCAAGTCGATCCGGCTTTGACATCCGGATTTCTGTCAGTGTTGCGATGATGACTGAATTGCAGAGCAGACCACAAGTTGAATCGTAGTGCCGACTGCGAAGAATCCGCCCATATTGGTCGGTCAAATGGCGGCGAACCGCATTGCGGGTGGAAGCCTGTGTCGCGATGCCGCGGCAGTCAGACGATCTTGCTCATGGTGAAAAGATGATGCGACGTGCGAACTTCGTCTCGCCTTACACCACCATCATCACCGGATTTTCGATCAGCTTCTTGAATGCCACCAGAAGCTCGGCGCCGAGCGCGCCGTCGATGGCGCGGTGATCGCACGAGAGCGTCACGCTCATCATCGTTGCGGCGACGATCTGGCCGTTACGGACCACGGCACGCTCCTCACCGGTGCCGACCGCCAGAATCGACGATTGCGGCGGGTTGATCACCGCGGTGAAGTCCTTGATGCCGTACATGCCGAGATTTGACACCGAGGACGTGCCGCCCTGGTATTCGTGCGGCTTGAGCTTCTTGGCCTTGGCGCGCGCGGCGAGATCTTTCATCTCGTTGGATATGGCGGACAGCGACTTGAGTTCGGCCTGGCGGATGATCGGCGTGATCAGGCCGAACGGCAGCGCCACCGCAACTCCGATGTCGGAATGCTTGTGACGGAGCATCGCGGCTTCGGTCCACGACACATTGGCTTCAGGGACTTTCTGCAGCGCCAGCGCCAGCGCCTTGATGACGAAGTCGTTGACCGAGAGCTTGTAGAGCGGCTTGCCGTCCGCATTCTTGCCGGCGGCGGCATTGATCTCCTCGCGCGCCGCGGTGAGCTTGCCGAGATCGCAGTCGACCGTCAGATAGAAGGTCGGCATCGCATTGGTTGCTGCGGTCAGACGCTGCGCGATGGTGCGGCGCATGCCGTCATGCGGGATGCTTTCGTAGGAGCCCGGCTCATAAAGAGCGAGGATTTGCTGGTCGCTCATTGCGGGCGCTGCCACAGCCCCTGCCGCTGCAGCGCCGGCCGGCGCACCGGCCGCAGGTGCGGCCTTCAGGCCCTTGCCGGATTTCGCCGCATCGATATCGCGTGCGATCACGCGGCCATGCGGCCCCGATCCCTGAATGCGCGCGATGTCGAGGCCCGCTTCCTTCGCAAGCCGCCGTGCCAGCGGCGAGGAGAAGACGCGCATGCCGCCATTGGCTTTGGCCGGCTGCGCCCGCGCCGCCGCTGGATTCGGTGCAGCGACTGGCGCTGACGGTGCTGGAGCCGCGACCGCTTGCGCCGGCTTCTGCTCAGGCTTCGCTGCAGCGGGGGCCGCCGCAGCCACAACCTTCCCGCTACCGCTCGCTGCGGCTTTCACGTCCTCGCCGTCGCCCGCCAGAACCGCAATCACCTGATTGACCGGAACATCGGCGGTGCCTTCAGGCACCAGAATCTTCGCGAGCGTGCCCTCGTCGGCGGCTTCCACTTCCATGGTCGCCTTGTCGGTTTCGATTTCCGCAATGATGTCGCCGGACTTGACCGGGTCGCCTTCCTTCTTCAGCCACTTGGCGAGATTGCCCTTCTCCATCGTTGGAGAGAGTGCGGGCATCCGGATGTCGATCGGCATCGCGCTTGCTCCGCTAGCGATAGGTCACGGCCTTGGCCGCATCGACGATCTCGGCAACCGAGGGCAGCGCCAGCTTTTCGAGATTGGCGGCATACGGCATCGGCACGTCCTTGCCGGTGATGCGCATTACCGGCGCATCCAAATAATCGAACGCCTTTTCCATGACGCGCGCGGAAATTTCCGCACCAATACCGTTCTGCGGCCAGCCCTCTTCCACCGTGATCAGCCGGCCGGTCTTTTTTACCGAGGCGATGATGGTTGCGTCGTCAAGAGGCCGCAGCGTGCGCAGGTCGATCACCTCGGCCATGATGTGCTTCTTGGCGAGTTCCTCGGCCGCCTTCAGCGCATAGGTCATCCCGATCGAGAACGAGACGATGGTGACGTGGTTGCCTGGCCGCACCACCTTGGCCTTACCGATCGGCACGAGATAATCGTCGAGCTTCGGCACCGGGAACGAGTGGCCGTAGAGAATTTCGTTTTCGAGGAACACGACCGGATTGGGATTGCGGATTGCGGATTTGAGCAGCCCCTTGGCATCGGCGGCCGTGTAAGGCGCAATGACGATCAGACCCGGAATCGCCGAATACCACGCGGAAAAGTCCTGGCTGTGCTGGGCGGCAACGCGCGCGGCCGCGCCGTTCGGTCCGCGGAACACGATCGACGCTCCCATCTGTCCGCCGGACATGTAGAGTGTTTTGGCTGCCGAGTTGATGATCTGGTCGATCGCCTGCATCGAGAAATTGAAGGTCATAAACTCGACGATCGGCTTCAGTCCCGCGAGTGCGGCCCCGACTCCCAGACCGGCAAAGCCATGCTCGGTGATCGGGGTATCGACGACGCGCTTGGCGCCGAATTCCTGCAGCAACCCTTGCGTGACCTTGTAGGCGCCCTGATACTCGGCGACCTCCTCGCCCATAACGAATACGGTATCGTCGCGGCGCATTTCTTCCGCCATGGCGTCGCGCAGGGCTTCGCGCACGGTCTGCATCACCATTTCGGTGCCCGCGGGCACATCCGGCTCGGGCTCTTCGGCGGGCTCGGGCGGCGCGGAGACGACGGAGACGGCTTCGCCGGTTTCCCGGGGTTGTTCTGTGTCCGGGGCGTCGGGCGCCTTCGATTCTTCGAATTCCTCGCGTGCGGCGGCCGGTTTCGCTGCGGGCGCGCCGGCCTTGATCGCGGAGGCATCCTCGCCGTCGCCGAGCAGCACGGCGATCGGCGTATTCACCGCAACGTCCGGCGTGCCTTCCGGCACGAGTATCTTGCCGAGCGTGCCCTCGTCGACCGCCTCGACTTCCATGGTCGCCTTGTCGGTCTCGATCTCGGCGATCACGTCGCCGGATTTGACGGCGTCGCCCTCCTTCTTGAGCCACTTGGCAAGGTTGCCCTTCTCCATCGTCGGCGAGAGCGCGGGCATCAGAACATCAATCGGCATGGACGCTCTCTAATTCAGCGAACCGCAAGACAGGATCAACGCAGGACGTCGGTATAGAGCTCCGACGGATCGGGCTCGGGATCGACGGTGGCAAACTCGGCGGACTCATTGACGACGGCGCGCACGTCGGCGTCGATCTTCTTGAGGTCCTCCTCGCTTGCCCATTTGTTCTTCAGCAGACGCTGGCGCACCTGTTCGATCGGATCCTGCTCGGCGCGCACTTTCTCGACTTCGTCGCGGGTGCGGTATTTCGCCGGGTCCGACATCGAATGACCGCGATAGCGATAGGTCTGCATCTCGAGGATATACGGGCCGTTGCCCTCGCGGCACCACTTGACCGCCTTCTCGCCAGCGGCCTTGACCGCGCGCACGTCCATGCCGTCGACCTGCTCGCCGGGAATATTGAACGAAGCACCGCGCTTGCTGAAATCCTGCTGCGCCGACGAGCGATGCACCGCCGTGCCCATCGCGTAGCGGTTGTTCTCGATGATGTAGACGACCGGCAATTTCCAGAGCTCGGCCATGTTGAAGCTCTCGTAGACCTGGCCCTGATTGGCAGCGCCGTCGCCGAAATAGGTCAGGCATACATTGTCGTTGCCGCGATAGCGATTGGCGAAAGCAAGACCCGTCCCGAGCGAGACCTGGGCGCCGACGATACCGTGGCCGCCATAGAAGCCCTTCTCCACCGAGAACATGTGCATGGAGCCGCCCTTGCCCTTGGAATAGCCGCCGCGGCGTCCGGTGAGTTCGGCCATCACGCCCTTGGCGTCCATCCCGCAGGCCAGCATGTGCCCGTGGTCGCGGTATCCGGTGATGACCTGGTCGCCGTCTTTCAGGGTCATTTGCATGCCGACGACGACCGCTTCCTGTCCGATATAGAGATGGCAGAAGCCGCCGATCAGGCCCATGCCATACATCTGGCCGGCCTTCTCCTCGAAACGGCGGATCAGCAGCATGTCGCGGTAGGCCGCAAGCTCCTGCTCTTTGGTGAACTCGGCGCGCGGCGGTGCGGTTTCGGCCGACATTGTCGTCTTCTTGGCTACGGCCATCGGTATCCCTTGGCGCTCCCTGCGCGTCACGTGGCAACCGCCATCACTTACCCGAATTCGGGTCCGGATTAAAGCGCGCGCGATGCCCTGTGCGCAACGCCGATTGCGGCGAAATGCCTGAGGGGCAATGGGAAATCTCGTGGAACCGCGCTAGCGCGGCTTGACCATCATGACGAGGTCGTTGGGGTGCGCGAGATTGATCAGAAGGCGCGCCTGCTCGTCGAGGGTATCCGGATCGATCCGGTCCGGACGCAACAGCGACACCTTGCGCTCCCAGTCGCGGCGCTCGGTCTTGAGCCGGTCCAGTTCGGCGGTCAGTTCCACCATCTGCTGGTCGATCAGGTGGCGGGCATGGATGCCGCGCTGGCCGTTGAAGGCATGGAAACCGAAATAGCCGATCAGCGCGCCGGCCACGATATAGAGGGCGAGCGCTGTCAGGATTCCACGTACACGTCTGCGCGAGACCATTGCGGCAATATTGCCGCCGCGCATTAAGGGCGGATTAATGGACTCACGGTCGCGCGGAACGGCTTGCGCCGCTACGCCCTTAGCGCGTTGCGTCCCGGATAGATCGCCTGGCTGCCGAGTTCCTGCTCGATGCGCAGCAGCTGATTGTATTTCGCGGTGCGGTCGGAGCGTGCCAGCGAACCGGTCTTGATCTGTCCGCAATTGGTCGCAACCGCGAGATCGGCAATCGTTGCGTCTTCCGTCTCGCCCGAGCGATGCGACATCACCGCGGTATAGGCCGCCTTGTGCGCCATCTCGACCGCGGCCAGCGTTTCGGTGAGCGTGCCGATCTGGTTGACCTTGACCAGGATCGAATTGCCCATGCCGGTCTTGATGCCTTCGGCGAGCCGCTTGACGTTGGTCACGAACAGATCGTCACCGACCAGCTGACACTTGCTGCCGATGGTTTTGGTCAGAAGTTTCCAGCCCTCGAAATCGTCCTCGGCCATGCCGTCCTCGATCGAGGCGATCGGATATTTCGAGACGAGTCCTGCGAGGTATTCGACCTGCTGCGCAATGCTGCGCTTCTTGCCCTCGCCTTCGTAATCGTAGACGCCGTCCTTGAAGAACTCGGTCGAAGCGCAGTCGAGCGCGAGCAGCACGTCGCTCCCCGGCTTGAAGCCCGCCTTCGTCACCGCCTGCATGACGAAATCGAGCGCGGCTTCGGCACTCGGCAGGTTCGGCGCGAAGCCGCCTTCGTCGCCGACATTGGTGTTGTGCCCCGCTGCCTTGAGCGCCGCCTTCAGCGTGTGGAAAATCTCCGCGCCCATCCGCAGGCCTTCGGCGAACGAGGACGCGCCGACCGGCATCACCATGAATTCCTGAAAATCGATCGGATTGTCGGCGTGGGCGCCGCCATTGACGATATTCATCATCGGCACCGGCAGGGTGCGGGCCGACGTGCCGCCGACATAGCGGTAGAGCGGCAGCCCGCTTGCCTCGGCTGCAGCCTTCGCGGTCGCGAGCGAAACGCCGAGGATCGCGTTGGCGCCGAGCCGCGCCTTGTTGGGCGTGCCGTCGAGCTTGATCATGGTCTCGTCAATCAGCACCTGGTCCTCGGCATCCATGCCGCCGATCGCATCGAAAATCTCGCCCTCGACCGCATCCACCGCCTTGCGCACGCCCTTGCCGAGATAGCGGGCCTTGTCGCCGTCCCGCAGCTCGACCGCCTCATGCGCGCCGGTCGAGGCGCCGGACGGGACCGCAGCGCGGCCCAGCGAGCCGTCCTCCAGGAGGACATCGACTTCGACGGTGGGATTGCCGCGGCTGTCCAGGATTTCGCGGCCGACGATATTGACGATGGCAGTCATGGGCTCAGGTCCGGCTCAGGTTTTTTGCTTTCGGCGCCGCTTGTACAGGATGGCGAAGTCCGCGCAAGCCGGGACCTCGGATGGAGCGATCGTGACCGATTGTCTGCTTGACGCCGGCAGAACGCGCATAGGATTTTGATGCCTCCGGACCCGACCGACGAGGCGATCCATGCGGATAATCGCGCTTCTGGCCCTGTTCGTCATGATCACAACGGCCGCAACCGCGTCCGCCGCCGACCGGGTGGCGCTGGTGATCGGCAACAGCGCCTATCGCAACGCCGCCCCGCTTTCGAATCCGCGCAATGACGCCACCGATATCGCCGATGCGCTCCGCAAGCTCAAATTCGATGTCGTCCAGGGCATCGATCTCGACCGGCTCGGCATGGAAAACGCGATCCGCAGCTTCACCCAGAAATCGCGCGGGGCGAAGGTCATCGTCTTCTTCTATGCGGGGCACGGACTTCAGGTCGATAACGTCAACTATCTCGTGCCGGTCGATGCCAAGCTTGACGCGACAACCGATCTCAATTTCGCAGCGGTCAGCCTCGATTATGTGCTGCGGCAGATGGATGCCGAGCAGCGCATCAACCTGATCTTCCTCGATGCCTGCCGCGACAATCCGTTCGTCAGCGGCATGGACCGCAAGCTGGCCACGCGGTCCGCGAGCGTCGGTGCCGGTCTCGCGCAGGTCAAAGGCTCGATCGACACCATGATCGCGTTTGCCACGCAGCCGGACAACGTGGCCCTCGATGGCGACGGCCGGAACAGTCCGTTCACCGCGGCTCTGTTGAAGCACATCCAGACGCCGGGCCTGGAGATTTCCAGTGTGTTGCGGCGTGTCCGGACCGACGTCGTGGCCACGACCAAAGAGAAGCAGATTCCCTGGGATCACTCCTCATTGCGCACCGAGGTCGTGCTGCAGCCGCAGCCCAGCAAGAAGACCGGCAACATCGCCGAGATCGTGGCCGAGGAAGGATTGCGCGCGACCATACCGGAGGCCGAGCTGATTTCCGGCGAATGCGACCGGCTCGCCGCCGATCCCTACTCGCCCAACAAGCCGGCCAATGTGCGCGGCGTCCACTACAAGAAGGTGACCAAGGCCGCGGTTCAGGCCTGCGCCAAGGCCGTGGTCGCCGACCAGAATAACGGGCGCCTGCATTATCAGTTCGGCCGTGCGCTCTATTACGGCGCAGGCGATTACGCAAAAGCACGGATCGTGTTTAAGGGTGCCTACGACCTCGGAGCCACCGAAGCCCTCACCGAGCTCGGTCGCATGGATTTCTTCGGTCATGGCGGGCCGCAGAGCTTTGCCAATGCAATGAAAACCTTCGAGAAGGCCGCCAAGGAAGGCGACGCCAGCGCCATCAAGAATCTCGGCTTCATGTATCAGGTCGGGCGCGGCGTGAAGGTGGATTATGCGCGGGCGCTGAAATACTACGCGATGGCGCCGGAGCACCCGGTGGTGATGAACAATCTCGGCGTTCTCTATGCCCAGGGTCAGGGCGTGCCGAAGGATCCCGTGCGCGCGGTGCGGCTGTTCGAACAGGCGATGCTCGGCGGCGACGACAGCGCGCCTGCCAATCTCGCCTCGCAATATGAGTTGGGTGAAGGCGTGCCGAAGGACCTCGCCAAGGCGCGCATCCTGTACGAGGTGGGCGCGACCTACGGGGACCAGATCGCGCAGCAGGCTCTGGCGCGGCTCAGGAACGTCCGCTAGACCGTCGCCATGGCCCGCAAAATCATAGAACCGACCCAGCTCGGCAAACCGACGCCCCTGCCCGCTTCGCCCGACGAAGCGCAGCTCGACCGCGTGGCGAACCCGCATCCGGACACGCATTACGTCGTGCGCTTCACGATGCCGGAATTCACCGCGCTCTGCCCGATCACCGGACAGCCGGATTTTGCGCATTTCGTGCTCGACTATGTTCCGAACAAGTTTCTGGTCGAGTCGAAGTCGCTGAAGCTGTACCTGAATTCCTTCAGAAACCACGGTGCCTTTCACGAGGATTGCACCGTAGCGATCGGCAAGCGGCTTGTTGCTCTCCTGAAGCCGCGATGGCTGCGGATCGGCGGCTATTGGTATCCGCGCGGCGGCATGCCGATCGATGTGTTCTGGCAGGCGGGCAAGCTGCCGGACGGCGTCTGGGTGCCCGATCAGGGCGTGCCGTCCTATCGCGGCCGGGGGTGATTTACGCCGCAGCCGGTGACGCCGGGCGCCGCAGCTTCACCGAGCACACATAACCGACCAGCGCGATCAGCACGGCGCCCGCGATCAACAGCGGCGTCTTGCCGGCCGTCGCAAAGCCCACGCCATACACGACCGGGCCGGCCGCCTGCCCGAGAAAGAACGACATCGAGTGCAGCGCCATCGCCGAGCCGCGGGCCTGCGGCGCGAGTTCGGTTGCAAAGACCTGGATGCTGCCATGCAGCCAGTAAAAGCCGAAGCCGAGCAGAACGAAGTTCGCAAATTCCAGCGGCCAGGGCATGCGCACCGTCAGCAGCAAGAGAAACGCCGCCATGATCAGGCCGCCGCCCAGCATCATCCGGCGCTCGCCGAGCCGGTGCAGAAGCACGCGGACCATGAGGGTGTAGATGACCGCGCCGATGCCGAAGCCCGCAAGCACGATGCCCGCGATCGAGGCCCGTGTTTCTCCAGCCTCAAGCAGGATGGCTGCCATATAGGGGAAGATGCCGAAGACCAGCAGTGCTTCGATAAAGACGGCGCCAAAACAGATTTTGGCATGCGGATTGGAAAAAATCGCCCGGTAGTTCGGGCCGACCGTCGCGAGATCGAAACCGGCAGGCGTTTCCTTCGGGACTTTCCGAAATCCGATCAGCGACGCGATCGTCACGATCAGGCCGAGCAGGCCGACGACCACGAATACTGCACGCCAGCCGGCAAGATCGCCGACGATACCGGCGAGCGATGCGCCCAGGAGATTGCCGGTCATGGTTGCGGCCAGCAGCCGGGATATCGCCACCTGCCGCTTGGCGACCGGAATGCGGTCGCCGGCATAGGCGAGCGAGATCGGAAAAATGCCGCCCGAGGCGATCCCGGCCGCGATCCGCGACAGCAGCAGCACCGTGAAGTCGGTTGCCGTGGCGCTCACGGCCGCTGACAAGACCAGCATCACGAGGCTGATGCTCATCAGCTTGGTCTTGCTCATCATGTCGCCCAGCGCGCCGAGCACCGGCTGCACCAATGCATAGGGCAGCGCGAAGGCGGTGGAGAGCAGCGCCGCGGTTCCGACCTGTACCGCAAGCCCGTCGGCGATCAGCGGCACCACAGGATCGACCGAACGTGTGAACAGCGAGGTGACGAAGACGATCAGTGCAATGATGACGAGTTCGCGATTCATTGTTTGAAATTGAGAAGCGATTGCTCTTTGGAAAACGGCGCGGGTCCGCGTTGGCGCGAACCCCATTCATTGGTTGCGGTATCTCGACAATTCAGCTTTTCGCCAGCCGGTCGAAGGCCATTAACGTTGTCAGCAGCGGCTCGAGGTCCTTCAGCGCGATCATGTTCGGGCCGTCTGACGGCGCACGGTCCGGATCCTGATGGGTTTCGATGAACACGCCCGCGACCCCGACCGCGACTGCCGCACGCGCCAGCACCGCCACATATTCGCGCTGCCCTCCGGACGCTGTGCCCTGCCCGCCCGGCTGCTGCACCGAATGCGTCGCATCGAAAATCACCGGGGCGCCGGTCTTTGCCAGTTCCGGGAGCGCGCGCATATCCGACACGAGCGTATTGTAGCCAAACGAGACGCCGCGCTCGGTGACCAGCACCCGCGGATTGCCGGCATCGGTAATCTTCGCCACCACATTCTTCATGTCCCAGGGCGCGAGGAACTGGCCCTTTTTCACATTGATGGCGCGTCCGGTCTTTGCCGCTGCGATCAGAAGATCGGTCTGCCGGCACAGGAAGGCCGGGATCTGCAGGACGTCGACCGCCTGCGCTGCGATCGCGCACTGGCCGATCTCATGCACGTCGGTCAGCACCGGAAGGCCAAGCGACGAGCGGATTTCGGCAAAGATCGGCAGCGCGGCGTCGAGCCCGATGCCGCGCGCGGCCTTGCCGCTGGTGCGGTTCGCCTTGTCGAACGAGGTCTTGTAAACGAGCCCGATACCGAGACGCCCCGCTATCTCCTTCAGCGCGGATGCCATTTCCAGCGCATGCGCCCGGCTTTCGAGCTGGCAGGGACCCGCGATCAGCGCCAGCGGCAAATCGTTGCCGAAGCGCGCGGTAGCGACATCCACGACGGCATTTGGAATCAAGGACTTGTCCATTTGCATGAAACCATGCGCCGGGAGCTTCGGGGAATCAATGTGCCGGCTCGAATACGAGGGCCGCGCCCAGCGCCTGACCCGGCGGAACCACGAGGCGGTTCATCTGCCGGACCGGTGACAATGCGCCGGACGACAGGCTGGCCGCAGTTGCGGTCATGTCGGATGAAATCAGACGCAGCGCCACAAGCCGTCCGCCATCGGCAACGTCAGGCGCGGCGACACCAAAGTGATCGGCAAAGGCGGCCGGCGTGATGATCTGAATATCGCCGCGCGGGGTTCTGACCGTGATCCCGCTCGACGTCGACTGCAAATCGCGTTCGCCGGTAAAGGCCGACATGAAAATGTGATGGTCGCTCGGATTGTCGGCGACCATCACGACGCCGCCGACGCCGGTCACGGCATTCGCATGATGCTGCCAGGCCGGATTCCAGAAATTCTCGGGATAATGCTGCTGGCACACCGCAAAATTGTGGGCGGGGGCGCGCGCATCGCGCGCAAAAGCAAGCGAGAATGCCACGGTCATCGGCGAGCCGTCCGGCCGGGTGCCAGCCCGCTCGAAGCGCATCACGTCGGATGCCGCGATCCCGGCATCGGCAAAGGCCCGGGCATCGTCCGCGGCATTCGTGCTTTCGAGAATGAGGAGCGAGAAGCCTTCCCCTGCCTCCAGAAAACGCCGGTTGTAATCGCCGAATAGTGTCGAGAAGCCGTCGTCGCCGAGTTTGGACGGCTCGGCCATGGTCAGCACCTCGACGAAGAAGCCGGGCAATTGCACGATGTGATTGTGGGTGCCCCAGGGATGGCGGTTGCGCGCCCCCACGGTGAACCCGAGCCGCCGGTACAGTGCCGCGCCCGCGTCGAGATCGCGGACTGCGTGAACGATATGATCGAGGCCGCGTGGCATTGTCCCCGTGCTCTCCCACCTCAAAAGTCCTGTCCGCGACGCAGCTATCGGCGCGCTGGCGGCGCCGTGGATATAGGCCAGGATTTGAGCCGCGGCGAGATACCGCCCGAAATTCCTTGATCTGGATCAAGGACCGGACTCCTGCGCATCGCCCTATTCGTTGTGACTGCAACGATACCTCTCCGGGGGGCAAGGTGGACGCAAGGACAATCGACAGACCGCACGGCGAAACGCCTCAAGCCCACGAGGCGCACGATCATCCGACCGGGTGGCGGCGCTACGTCTATTCGACCAACCACAAGGATATCGGCACGCTCTATCTGATCTTTGCGATCGTTGCGGGCGTGATCGGCGGTATTCTCTCGATCGGCATGCGGCTCGAATTGCAGGAGCCGGGCATGCAGATTTTCGCAAGCGCCCACACCTTCAATGTCTTCGTGACCGCGCACGGACTGATCATGGTGTTCTTCATGATCATGCCGGCGCTGATCGGCGGCTTCGGCAACTGGTTCGTGCCGATCATGATCGGCGCACCGGACATGGCATTCCCGCGCATGAACAACATTTCGTTCTGGCTGCTGCCATCGGCGCTCACCTTGCTTGTCATCTCGATGTTCGTCGAAGGCGCGCCGGGCGAGAATGGCGTCGGCACCGGCTGGACCGTCTATGCGCCGCTGGCGACCTCCGGCCATCCCGGACCGGCGGTGGATTTCGGCATCCTCGCGCTGCATATCGCGGGCGCCTCCTCGATTCTTGGCGCCATCAACTTCATCACCACCATCTTCAATATGCGCGCGCCGGGCATGACGCTGCACAAGATGCCGCTCTTTGTGTGGTCGGTGCTGGTGACCGCGTTCCTGCTGCTGCTGTCGCTGCCGGTCTTGGCCGGCGCTATCACCATGCTGCTGACCGACCGCAATTTCGGCACCACCTTCTTCTCGCCGGACGGCGGCGGCGATCCGCTGCTCTATCAGCATCTGTTCTGGTTCTTCGGACACCCGGAGGTCTATATCCTGATCCTGCCGGCCTTCGGCATCATCAGCCAGATCGTCGCGACCTTCGCCAGGAAGCCGGTCTTCGGCTATCTCGGCATGGCCTATGCCATGGTTGCGATCGGCGCGATCGGCTTTGTGGTATGGGCCCATCACATGTACACGGTCGGCATGAACACGGCGACGCAGGCTTATTTTGTCGCCGCCACCATGGTGATCGCGGTACCGACCGGCGTGAAAATCTTTTCTTGGATCGCGACCATGTGGGGCGGTTCGATCCAGTTCAAGACGCCGATGATGTGGGCGATGGGCTTCATTTTCCTGTTCACCATCGGCGGCGTCACCGGCGTCGTGCTCGCCAATGCCGGCGTCGACCGCGCCTTCCACGACACCTATTATGTCGTGGCGCATTTCCACTACACGATGTCGCTCGGCGCCACCTTCGGCATCTTCGCCGGCTGGTATTACTGGTTCCCGAAAATCACCGGATACATGTATTCGGAGACGCTCGGCAAAGTGCATTTCTGGCTTGCCTTCATCGGCGCCAACCTGATCTTCTTCCCCCAGCACTTCCTCGGCATGGCCGGTATGCCGCGCCGTATCGCCGATTATCCGGACGCCTATGCCGGCTGGAACTACATCTCGTCGATCGGTTCCTATGTGTTCTTTGCCGGGTTGTTCGTGTTCTTCTATGCGATGGCGATGGCGTTCAAGCGCAAGGCCCTGGCCGGTGACAACCCTTGGGGCGAAGGCGCGACCACCCTGGAATGGACGCTGCCCTCACCGCCGCCGTTCCATCAGTTCGAGAAGTTGCCAAGGATCGGGTGAGCTTGCTCCGCGGTCCTTGGACCGGCGCTGCCGCCGTTCACGTCTGGGCTACACCAACCGGCTCTGCTCCACCGCCGCCCCGATGAACGATGCGAACAGCGGATGCGGCTCGAACGGCCGCGATTTCAGCTCGGGGTGAAACTGCACGCCGACGAACCAGGGATGGTCCTGATACTCAACGATCTCCGGCAGGATGCCGTCCGGTGACATGCCGGAGAAGCGCAGGCCGTGCTGCTCAAGTCTGTCCTTGTAGGCGGTGTTGACCTCGTAGCGATGCCGGTGGCGCTCCGAAATCTGCGTCGTGCCGTAGATGCCGGCGACGCGGCTGCCGCGCACGAGCGTCGCCGGATAGGCACCGAGCCGCATCGTGCCGCCGAGATCGCCGCCGGCCGCGCGCTTCTGCAATTCGTTGCCTTTCAGCCATTCGGTCATCAGGCCGACGACCGGCTCTGGCGTCGGTCCGAACTCGGTCGAGTTGGCATTCTCGATGCCGCACAGGTTGCGCGCGGCTTCGATCACCGCCATCTGCATGCCGAAGCAGATTCCGAAATAAGGAACGCTGCGCTCGCGCGCGAATTGCGCCGCACGGATTTTTCCTTCCGCACCGCGCTGGCCGAAGCCGCCCGGCACCAGAATGCCGTTGACGTGCTCCAGAAACGGCGTCGGGTCCTCGTGCTCGAACACCTCCGACTCGATCCAGTCGAGATTGACCTTCACCTTGTTCGGGATGCCGCCGTGCGAGAGCGCTTCGATCAGCGACTTATAAGCATCCTTCATGCCGGTATATTTGCCGACGATTGCGATCGTCACCTGCCCTTCCGGATTGCGGATGCGGTCGTTGATCAGGTGCCAGCGCTTGAGATCCGGTGGCGTCTTGTCCTCGATGCCGAATGCAGCCAGCACTTCGCGGTCGAGACCGGCGGCGTGATAGGCCTCGGGCACCGCGTAGATATTGTCGACATCGCGCGCCTCGATCACGGCACTTTCGCGCACGTTACAGAACAGGCCGAGCTTCCTTCGCTCCTCCGGCGGAATCGGCCGGTCGGTGCGGCACAACAGGATATCGGGCTGAATGCCGATCGAGCGAAGCTCCTTCACCGAATGCTGCGTCGGCTTGGTCTTGAGCTCGCCGGCGCTCGGAATATACGGCAGCAGCGTCAGGTGGATGTAGATCGCGTGGCCGCGCGGAACCTCGTTGCCGAACTGGCGGATCGCCTCGAAGAAAGGCAGGCCCTCGATATCGCCGACGGTGCCGCCGATCTCGCACAGCACGAAATCGTAGCCGTCATTGCCGTCTCTGATGAAATCCTTGATCGCGTTGGTGACGTGAGGGACCACCTGCACGGTGGCGCCGAGATAATCGCCGCGGCGTTCCTTGGCGATGATGTCCTGATAGATGCGCCCCGTGGTGATGTTGTCCTGCTTGTTGGCGGGACGGCCGGTGAATCGCTCGTAATGGCCGAGATCGAGATCGGTTTCGGCGCCGTCGTCGGTGACGAACACCTCGCCGTGCTGGTACGGCGACATCGTGCCGGGATCGACATTGAGATACGGATCGAGCTTGCGCAGCCGGACCTTGTAGCCGCGCGCCTGCAGCGTTGCGCCGAGCGCCGCCGATGCCAGGCCTTTCCCCAGTGAGGACACCACGCCGCCGGTGATGAATACGTACCGCGCCATGGGGCTCTACCTTTAGACACACCGATTCGATTCGACGAGGGGATCGTTCCCTCAGGTTCTGGATAACTGCCGCCGCAAAGCCGAAGGGCCGGTTTCCCGGCCCTTGCTGTGAGGGTTTATTGAGACTGCGGAACCTGGGGTCCCGCCGGTTGCGCGGGTGCCGCCGGCCGCTGGAGTTGATCCAGCACTCCGCCCGAGCCCGAGCCCAGGGGAGCGACCGGGCCGCCCGGCGCGGGCACGGCCGGACCGGCCGGCGCACCGGTATTGATGATCGATGTCGGCGCCCGATTGTACCCGGCGAGAATCGACAGCAGCAGGCTAGTGGCGAAGAAGGCCGCGGCCAGGTAGGCCGTCGAGCGGCTCAGCAGGTTTGCGGTCCCGCGCGCCGACATGAACCCGCCGCCGCCCATGCCAAGCCCGCCGCCTTCCGAACGCTGCAGCAGAACAAGTCCGATCATCGTCAGAACGATGAGCAGATGAATGACGATTACCACGGTCTGCATGCGTCAAATCCTGGCCTGAACTGCGGCTCGGCCCCGGCCGGGCCGTCTGTCTCGCGCTGGCATATAGGGAATGCGGGCGCGTCTGTACACGATCCGGCCCGACAATTCCACCCTCGCCTCGGCCGCGGCCAGTCAGGCGTAAGCCGCTGCAATTCCGAGGAAATCCGCAGCCTTCAGGCTGGCCCCGCCGACCAGCGCGCCGTTCACATCCGTGACCGCCATCAGCTCCTTCGCATTCTGCGGCTTGACCGATCCGCCATACAGGATGCGGACCCGCGCGCCTGCGGCTTTATCCTTCGATATCAGATAGTTGCGGATCATTTTGTGGACCTGCGCGACATCATCGGGGGTCGGCGTCAGACCGGTTCCGATCGCCCAGACCGGTTCATAGGCGATTACGAGGCTGTCCAGGCTTGCGGGCAGGGAGCCATCGAGCTGGCGCTCGATCCGTGGCATCGTGGCTCCGGCGTCGCGCTCCTCGCGAGTCTCGCCGACGCACAGGATCGCGGTCAGGCCGGCGCGCCGCGCCGCCATGGCCTTGGCCCGCACCATCGCATCGGTTTCGCCATGGAGCGACCGGCGTTCGGAATGGCCGACGATGACCGCCGTCGCACCAGCGTCGTTCAGCATCTCGGCGGAGATATCGCCGGTAAAAGCGCCCGAGGGCTCGGCGTGGCAATCCTGCGCGCCGATCGCAATCGGCGAGCCCTGCGCGGCCTTCGCAAAGCTCGCGATCAGGGTCGCCGGGGGACAGATCATCAGGTCGGCGTTAGGCGGCCGTTTCGAGGCGCCTGCAATCATCGCCTGCAGCTCGCAGACCGACGCGGCAAGCCCGTTCATCTTCCAGTTGCCTGCGACCAGCGGACGCGGTTCGTTCGCCATAGTCCCTGTTTCCTCGTATCGACTTCGACCCCGGATCGCATCCGGCTACCAGAGGGTTCGTTCGAGAGCCAGCGCTTTCCCGTGACTTGTCAGCGTGTTGCAGCATCACACCGCGCTCTCTATGATGCGCCGCCTTTTCACCCCCATTGCCGAAAACGAAAGAAGCTGACGCTCCTATGCTGCGCGGAATTCAAAATGCTACCCGCAATTGGCTCGGCCGCCTGATCACCGGCATTGTGCTCGGGCTGATTGCGGTCTCGTTCGCCGTCTGGGGCATCGGCGACATCTTCCGCGGCTTCGGCACCTCGACCGTCGCCAAAGTCGGCTCGACCGAAATCGGCGTCGAACGCTTCCGGCAAGCCTATAACGAGCAGATGCAGCGGCTGATCCGCCAGATCGGCAAGCCGATCCCTGCCGACCAGGCGCGCGCGCTCGGTCTGCATCGTCAATTGCTCGGCCAGATGATTGCGGAGGCGGCGCTGGACGAGAATATCCGTCAGCTCGGCCTGAATGTTTCGAACGAACTGATCGCACAGCGCATTCGCAACGACCCGACCTTCCGCGGCATCACCGGCCAATTCGATCCCAGCCGCTTCAATGCGATTCTGCGCGAGCTCGGCTACACCGAAGCCCGCTACGTTCAGGAACGGCGCAGACAAATGCTGCAGCAGCAAATCATCCGCAGCCTGACCGGAGAGCTGACGATCCCCGCTACCGCAATCGATGCGCAAAACCGGTTCGCCAACGAATTGCGCGCGCTGGATTATGTCGTTCTGGGACCCGATCAGGCCGGCGAGATCAAGGATCCTACGCCCGAACAGCTCGCGAAATATTTCGATGAGCGCAAGAACCTGTTTCGCGCACCGGAATTCCGCAAGGTCGACATCGTAACACTGTCCGCCGATGCGCTCGCTAAAACAATAACGGTTTCGGACGAGGATGCAAAAAAGGCCTACGAAGCCGACCGGGCCAAATTCGTGACGCCCGAACGTCGCGCCGTCCACCAGATCGTGTTCCAAAACGAGGCCGACGCCGCCGAAGCGCTCGCCAAGATCAGACAGCCCGATATGGGCTTCGAGAAATATGCCGCCTCGTCCGAACGCAAGGGCAGCGAGGTCAATCTCGGCATGGTGACGAAATCCCAGATCCTCGATCCCGCTGTCGCGGACGCGGCGTTTGCGTTGCAGCCCAACTCGACCAGCGAACCGGTCAAGGGCCGGTTCGGCACCGTGATCGTGAATGTCGGCAAGGTCGAGCCGGAAATCGTCAAGCCCTTCGAGCAGGTGGCTGCCGATCTGAAACGTGAGATTGCGCTGGAACGTGCCCGCAAGGAGGTCCGCGCCCTGTACGACAAGCTGGAAGACGAACGCGGCGGCGGCGGTACGTTATCGGAGCTTGCCAAGAAGGTCGGCCTGCAGGTGCGGACAGTCGAGGCGATCGACCGTTCGGGCCGCGGGCCGGACGGCAACCCGGTCTCGCAACTGCCGGAGACCGCCAATCTGTTTTCCGCAATCTTCAATGCGGACGTCGGCACAGAAAATGACCCGGTGCAGCTCGCCAACGGCGACGGTTATCTGTGGTTTGAGGTCGTATCGACGACGCCCTCGCGCGAGCGGCCGCTCGATGAGGTGCGCGAGCGCGTGATCGAACGCTGGCGCAACGATCAGGTTGCAGCAAGGCTCAAGGAGCTTGCCAAGGAGGTTGCGGAGAAGGCTAAGGCCACGAGTCTTGCCGACGCCGCCAATGCGGCCGGCGCCAAGCCGCAATTTATCGTCGGGCTGCGCCGCGACAAGACGCAGGGCGACTTCCCCGCGACTGCACTCGATGCGGTGTTCCAGACCCCGAAGGACGGCGTCGGCACGGCACAGGGCACCAGCGCAACCGAATGGGTGGTGTTCCGTGTCACCGGCGTCACCGTACCGACGCTCGATCCGAACTCCGCCGACGCGAAGCGGATCAGCGATGCTCTCACCAACATGATGACCGAGGATATCGTCGCGCAATATCTGGCCAATCTGCAGTCCTCTCTCGGCGCCACGATCAACGAAGCCGCACTCAACCAGGTGATCGGCGGCAGCACCAACTGACGGAGCACGGGCGCCGCACACGCGCCGAACGCGATGATGATCGAGCCTGCAGCGGAGGACTTTGCGGCGCGCTATGACAGTGGCGCGCCGCAAGTCGTATGGACGCATCTCGTTGCCGATCTCGAAACGCCGGTCTCGGCCTTCCTCAAGATCGCACGCGACCGGCCGATGAGCTTTCTGTTCGAATCGGTCGAGGGCGGTGCGGTGCGCGGGCGCTATTCGATCATCGGGCTTGAGCCCGACCTGATCTTCCGCGCCCGCGGCGCGCTCGCCGAAATCAACCGGAACGTAGCGCAGGACAAGGAGGCCTTCGCGCCCTGCCCGCAGCCGCCGCTTGACGCGCTGCGCGCGCTGATCGCCGAGAGCCGGATCGCATTGCCTGACATTCTGCCCCCGCCCGCTGCCGGGTTGTTCGGCTATCTCGGCTACGACATGGTGCGGCAGATGGAGCGGCTGCCCAATATCAATCCGGATCCGCTCGGAACGCCGGACGCGCTTCTGATCCGGCCGAGCATCGTCGTGGTGTTCGATTCCGTGAAGGATCAGATCACCATCGTCACGCCGGTGCGCCCCGAGCGCGGGCTCTCCGCGAAAGCGGCGCTCGCGCGCGCGGCCGAGCGGCTCAACATGATCGTCGACAGGCTCGACGCGCCGCTGCCGAAGGCGATGCGCGAAGACCAGACCGGCGGCATTGCGGCCGATGCTGTCTCCAACACGAGTCCCGCCGAATACGCGGCGATGGTGGCCCAGGCCAAGGAGTACATCGCGGCGGGCGACATTTTTCAGGTCGTGCTGTCGCAGCGTTTCGAGGCGCCGTTCGATCTGTCGCCTTTTTCGCTGTACCGCGCGTTGCGCCGCGTCAACCCGGCGCCGTTTCTGTATTTCCTCGATCTCGACGGGCTGGCGATCGCGGGCTCCAGTCCGGAAATACTCGTCCGCGTGCGCGACGGCCGCGTCACCATCCGGCCGATTGCCGGTACACGGCCGCGGGGAGCGACCCCGCATGAGGACATGGAGCTCGAACGCGAATTGCTGGCCGATCCGAAGGAGCGCGCCGAGCATCTGATGCTGCTGGATCTCGGCCGCAACGATGTCGGACGCGTCGCGAAGATCGGCACTGTCGAAGTCACCGACAAGTTCTTCATCGAGCGCTACAGCCAGGTCATGCATATCGTGTCGAATGTGGAAGGCGTGCTCGCTGACGGCCGCGGTGCACTCGACGCACTGATCGCGGGCTTTCCGGCGGGCACCGTCTCCGGCGCACCGAAGGTGCGGGCGATGCAGATCATCGACGAGCTGGAAAAGGAGAAGCGCGGCATCTATGCCGGTTGCGTCGGCTATTTCTCGGCCGCAGGCGAGATGGATACATGCATCGTGTTGCGCACGGCCGTTATCAAGGACGGCACAATGTACGTCCAGGCCGGTGCCGGCATCGTCGCCGACAGCGATCCCGCCTCCGAGCAGCAGGAGTGCGTCAACAAGGCCAAGGCGCTGTTCCGGGCCGCCGAGGAGGCGCGTCGCTTCGCGAGCAGCGCCGGACGGGGGCAGTAGCGAAATCCGGCTCGCTTGACCCGTTCGGAACCCCTAGTCTAAGACCCGCCTCACGCCGGGGTTGCCCATGATCCTTCTGATCGACAATTACGACAGCTTCACCTTCAACCTCGTCCATTATCTGGGCGGGCTCGGCGCCGATGTGAACGTGCAGCGCAACGACGCACTGAGCCCTGGCGATGCCCTCGCCCTGAATCCGGACGCGATCGTATTGTCGCCCGGTCCCTGCACCCCGACCGAAGCCGGCATCTGCCTCGATCTGATCGAACAGGCCAAGGACACTATCCCGATCCTCGGCGTCTGCCTTGGCCATCAGTCGATCGGCCAGGCCTTCGGCGGCGAGGTGGTACGGGCGCCCGCGCCGGTGCATGGCAAGCTGTCGGACATCCGGCACCAAGGCCAGAGCGTGTTCCGCGGCATCAACGGCCCGTTCAAGGCGACGCGCTATCATTCGCTGGTGGTGAAGCGCGAGACCATGCCGTCAGACTTGCAGATAACGGCGGAAACCGACGACGGACTGGTGATGGGTCTGTCGCACCGCACGCTGCCGCTGCACGGCGTGCAATTCCATCCCGAGAGCATCGCGTCCGAACACGGCCATCTGATCCTGAAGAACTTTCTCGACCTCGCCGCCGCCTGGAACGGCGCGCAGCGTCGCCTGCATTGAGGACGCCTCCATGGCCGACGAGTTCAAGGCATTGATCGCCAAGACCGCATCGGGAGCGGCGCTTACCCGCGAAGAAGCTGCCACCGCGTTCGACCGCATGATGTCGGGCGAAGCGACGCCCTCGCAGATGGGCGGGCTGTTGATGGCGCTGCGTGTGCGCGGCGAGACCGTCGACGAGATCACCGGCGCGGTCAGTGCCATGCGCGCCAAAATGACCAAGGTCGCGGCCCCTCCCGGCGCAGTCGACGTGGTCGGCACCGGCGGCGATGCGTCGGGCTCCTACAACATCTCCACCTGCGCGGCGTTCATTGTCGCCGGCGCCGGTGTGCCGGTCGCCAAGCACGGCAACCGCGCGCTGTCGTCGAAGTCCGGCGCGGCCGATGTGCTGACCGCGCTCGGCATCAAGATCGATCTGCGGCCCGACGAGATCACCCGCTGCATCTACGAGGCCGGCATCGGCTTCATGTTCGCTCCCGCGCATCATCCGGCGATGAAGAATGTCGGCGCGACCCGCGTCGAGCTCGGCACCCGCACCATCTTCAATCTGCTTGGTCCTTTGTCCAATCCGGCCGGTGTGAACCGTCAGCTGGTCGGGGTGTTTTCCCGGCAATGGATCGAACCGCTCGCCCAGGTGCTGAAGAATCTCGGCTCGGAATCGGTATGGGTGGTTCACGGCTCGGACGGGCTCGACGAGATCACCACCTCCGGTCCGACCGCAGTCGCCGCACTCGAGAACGGCAAAATTCGCACCTTCGAGATCACGCCCTCCGATATCGGGGTTGAGACGGTGAAGCCCGAAGCGCTGCGTGGCGCCGACGCCGATCACAATGCCGCTGCGCTCAAACAGGTGCTCGAAGACAAGCCGAGCCCGTACCGTGACGTCGCTGTGATGAATGCGGCTGCCGCCCTGGTCGTGGCCGGCGCGGCGAAAGACCTGAAGGACGGTGCCGAGCAGGCGCGCAAATCGCTGTCGACCGGCGCCGCCCGTGCCCGCCTCGACCGTCTGATCGCCGTATCGAACGCATGAGACTGCGATGGCCGACATCCTGAACAAGATCGAGGCCTACAAGCGCGAGGAGATCGCAGCGGCGAAACGCGAGATATCCTTTGCCGCGCTCGATGCGCAGGCGCGCGCAGCATCGGCCCCGCGCGGTTTTGTCCAAGCCATCGAGCGCAAGCTCGCCGCAGGTCATTTTGCACTGATTGCCGAGGTCAAAAAGGCAAGCCCCTCGAAAGGCCTGATCCGCGCCGATTTCGATCCGGTCGCAATCGCCATGGCCTATGAGACCGGCGGCGCGGCCTGCCTGTCGGTCCTCACCGACGCGCCGTCGTTTCAGGGCAAGCCGGAATTTCTCACCGCTGCGCGCGCCGCAACCGCCCTGCCCGCGCTCCGCAAGGACTTCATGTTCGAGCCCTATCAGGTCGCTCAGGCCCGCGCCTGGGGTGCCGACTGCATTCTGATCATCATGGCCGCGATCGACGACGGCGCCGCGCACGAACTGGAGCGCACGGCATTCGATTACGGCATGGATGTGCTGATCGAAATCCACGACGAGGCCGAGCTTGACCGCGCGCTCAAGCTCAAATCGCGCCTGATCGGGATCAACAACCGCAATCTGCGCACCTTCGAGACCTCGCTGAACGTGAGCATAGCGCTCGCGCCCAAGGTGCCGCGCGAGCGCCTGATTGTCGGCGAGAGCGGCATTTTCACCCCCGAGGATCTTGCCCTTCTCTCCGGTGTCGGCATCTCGACCTTCCTGATCGGCGAGAGCCTGATGCGTCAGCGCGACGTGGCTGAGGCGACCCGGACCTTGCTGGCGCGGCCGCAGACCCGCGCCGCTGCAGGATAGACCATGGCGGACAATGTGCTGACCCATCTCGGTCCTTCCGGCGAAGCGCGGATGGTCGATGTCTCCGGCAAGGCTTCGACGGAACGCATCGCCGTGGCCGAAGGCCGCGTGGTGATGAGCCAGGCGACACTCGATCTCGTTGTATCCGGCAATGCCAAAAAGGGCGACGTGCTCGGCACCGCGCGCATTGCCGGCATCATGGCCGCAAAGCGCACCCATGAGCTGATCCCGCTCTGTCATCCGCTGGCGCTGTCGCAGGTCGCGGTCGACCTGACACCCGACCCGTCCTTGCCGGGCATTGTTGTTCGCGCGAGCGTGAAAGTGACCGGACAGACCGGTGTGGAGATGGAAGCGCTGACGGCGGTGTCGGTCGCGTGCCTGACCGTCTATGACATGGTCAAGGCAGCGGAGCGCGGCATGCGGATCGAGAATATCCACCTGGTCGAGAAGACCGGCGGCAAGTCCGGCCCTTACCGCGCGGAGTCTTAGGGCGATGGCGCTGCTGCCAGTCGCCGAGGCCCTGCAGCGCGTGCTGGCGCAGGCCACGGCTTTACCGGCCGAGCGCGTGCCGATCACCGAAGCGCATGGCCGCGTGCTGGCCGAGGATGTGCGATCGTTACGCACGCAGCCGCCGGCCGATGTCTCGGCCATGGATGGCTATGCGGTCCGTGCCGAAGACGTCGCGAGCGTTCCGATATCGCTGAAGGTGACCGGCGAAGTCGCGGCCGGAAAGCCCTTTGCCGGCACGGTCGAGCATGGACAGGCGGTGCGCATTTTCACCGGCGGCGAAGTGCCGGCCGGGGCCGACACCATCGTCGTGCAGGAACAGACAAAGCGCGAGGGGGATAGCGTCATAATCACCGTGGCGCCGCCGAAGGGCCGCCATATCCGGACCGCCGGCCTCGATTTCAGGGACGGCGATGTGCTTCTGAAACGCGGCCGTGTCCTGACCGGGCGCGATCTTGGCCTCGCCGCGGCGATGAATCATCCGATCCTGCCGGTCTATCGCAAGCCGCGCATCGCCCTCCTCGCCACCGGCGACGAGCTGGTGCTGCCGGGACGCAAGCCCGGGCCGGGACAGATCGTCTATTCCAACGGCTACGCGGTCGCAGCACTCGCGCGCCAGGAGGGCGCGGAGGTGAGCGACCTCGGTATCGCTCGCGACACGCTTCCGGATACCGCCGCCGCGATTCAGGACGCGCGCCGGCGGAAGGCTGACGTGCTCGTCACGATGGGCGGCGCCTCGGTCGGCGATTACGATTTCGTCCAGCAGGCGCTCGCGGCTGAGGGCATGGACCTGTCGTTCTGGAAGATCGCGATGCGGCCGGGACGGCCGCTGATGCATGGCCGGCTCGACGGAATTCATGTCCTTGGCCTTCCCGGCAATCCGGTCTCGGCCTTTGTGTGCGCGTTCCTGTTTCTGACGCCCTTGTTGCGCAGGCTGACCGGCCGCAGCGATGTCATGCATCCGGTCGAACATGCCCTTCTCGGCTGCGATCTTCCGGAAAACGACGAGCGGGCCGACTATCTGCGGGCCAGCCTGTCCCGCTCGCCGCGCGGCGCGCTGGTTGCAACCCCGTTCGCACTTCAGGATTCGTCAATCACACGGGTTCTGGCCGAAGCGGACTGTCTCGTGCTGCGCGAGCCGCATGCGCCAAAGGCGCCCGCCGGGTCGCCCTGCGTTATCCTGAAGCTTCCGTTGTAGGCTGACCCCGCTTTCTTCACTTCAAATTAAGGACTTGCGGAACACATATCGAACATATAGTGTCCGTTCATGATTTGTTTCGCATCCCTTGGGTTTGTCCAAAGCGTGGCGCTGAGGCTTCGCTGCCAGGAACCCGGATGCCGGCCGGGGGAGAAGACCTGAATGCTGACCCGCAAACAGTTCGAGCTTCTGCGTTTCATCAACGAACGTTTAAAGGAGACCGGCGTGCCGCCCTCCTTCGACGAGATGAAGGACGCGCTCGATCTGCGTTCAAAATCAGGAATTCACCGGCTCATCACGGCGCTGGAAGAGCGCGGCTTCATCCGCAGGCTGCCCAATCGCGCGCGTGCCATCGAGGTGATCAAGCTTCCCGAATCCGCCAATCCGGCGAGCCAGCGGCGCGGTTTCACGCCGAGCGTCATCGAAGGCAATCTCGGCCGCGTGCGCAGCACATCCGAGGATGAAGGCGGCCGTCCCGTCTCCATTCCGGTGATGGGCCGGATCGCAGCCGGCACCCCGATCGAGGCCATTCAGACCAAGAGCCACACCATCAGCGTGCCGCCGGAGATGCTCTCCTCGGGCGATCACTTCGCGCTGGAAGTCCGCGGCGATTCGATGATCGATGCCGGCATTCTGGACGGCGACACTGTGCTGATCCGCAAATCGGACGCTGCCGATACCGGCGACATCGTGGTTGCTCTCATCGACGATGAAGAAGCGACGCTAAAGCGTTTTCGCCGGCGTGGCGCTTCCATCGCACTTGAACCTGCTAACACGGCGTATGAGGTCCGGATCCTGCCGCCGACCCGCGTGCGCATTCAGGGCAAGCTGGTCGGATTACTCCGCCGCTATTGACGGACCGTCGTCCGCCTCGAGATCGGTGGCACGCGGGGTTGCATCGCGCGGTCGCTGCGGACGCGCCGGCTGAATGGCAGTCGCGGTCCGCGTTTGGGTCCACGGCCGCTGGTACGTGTCCGGCCGCGCCGATTCGACGATAAATGCCTCGCCGCTACGCCGGACCGATATCGCCCCGCGCTGGCGCGCCGCGTTGCGGTCCACGACCGGCGCGCCGCAGGACGGCGGCGCGTTGCGCGCGGTCACCACGAAGGCCGCGGTCTCGCAATCGTCGATCAGGCCGTCCGCTGTCAGCGCAAGCGCGACGGCACGGCCGTCGGCCATTCGCGCCACGCATCCATCCGCATCGCAGCGAACGCCTTCAGCAAGGGAATCGTCCTTGTCGGAACGGGCGTCGCCATCGGCTGCGAGCCATTCGCGCAGGGCGAAGCTGTCGCGCCGGCTCGCCATTACCCGCAATGCGCCTTTGGCATCGCGAACCGCCACCATGGCGTGATCCGCCGAAACGAGAATATCCGGCCGCGGCGCCGCCCATGCTCCGGCGATGCACAGCGCCATCAATCCAGCACCGCTCCAGCGTAGCGGCGATCGTAGCAGGCAAATCAGGATCAGCCCGGCCGTGCCGAACAAGAGCGGCCCGGTGCCAAAAGCATGAATGCGTCCGACCGCACCGGGCAGACTTGCGACCCAGATGGCGACCACAATCATCCAGTCGATGCCTTCGCTCATCAGCCACCAGAACGGCCGGTCGAATCCGAACGGCAGCATGACCAGCGCCATCAGACCGGCCGGCATCACCCAGATCGAGACTGCCGGCATGGCGAGCAGATTGGACAGAACGCCATAAGGGGCGAGGCGATGAAAATGATAGGCGGCAAACAAGGTTGTGGCTGCGCCCGCAACCATTGAGGCGAGCACGAGCGCCGTTATCTCGCGGCCGCCCCAGAGCGCGATGCGTGCGGCAAGCGCGGTTTTCGGCTCCGACGACAGCCACGGCAGGCCGCGCTCATAGACCGCGATCAGCGCAAGTGTCGCGGCAAACGACATCTGGAAACTCGGATGCACGAGCGCTTCCGGCGAAATCGCGAGCAGGACCAGCGCCGCAACGCAGATCGTGCGCAATGTCAGCGCCGGCCGGTCGAACATCACGCCGATCAGGACAATGGCCGTCATGATGAAGGCGCGCTGCGTTGCGACCTCCGCTCCGGACAGGACGAGATAGAATGCGGCCAGGACGAGCGCAGCCAGCGCCGCCCACTTCTTGATGGGGTACCGGGCAGCAACAGCGGGGAACAGCGCAAGCCCGGCGCGGATGACGAAGAATGCGACACCCGCCACCACCGCCATGTGATAGCCGGAGATCGACAGCACATGCGCGAGGCTGGAGATGTACATCGCCTCGTTGACCGGGGACGAGATCGCATCGCGCTTGCCGGTGATCAGTGCCGATGCGATCGCGCCCTTGTCGCCGGGAACCGCCGCCCGAATGCGTGCATCGATCGCGTCCCGGAGCGCGCCGATCGCCGCTTTGATCCGAAGCGACAGATCCGGAGGATGCGGGGGTGTCGCTTGCTTGATCGAACCGAGCACAAAGCCGGTGGCGCCGAGCCGCTGGAAGTAATGATCGCGGGCAAAATCATAGCCGGCGGGACGCAACGGTGAGAGCGGCGGATTGAGACGGGCCCTGAATTCCACGAAGGACGCGACCGGCGGCGCCATGCCCTTGCGGACCGAGACCCGCACCCGTTCCAGCGTCACGTCCGGCCTTGCGCCGCTCATCGTGTGGACGCGCAGAACGATGCGGTCGCTGCGCTCGCGCTCTTCGCGGGCTTCGACAAACCCGGACAGCAATACATTGAAAGCCGGGGCGGCAAGCACCGGATGCGCGATGCGCGCAGTCTTCCAGGTTGCGAGCGTAAAACCGCAAGCGATCGCGGCGGCTGCCACTGCGACTGGAAAGGCCAATGGGCGCGCCCGGGCCAGAACGCATAGCGCAACTGCAATCGCGGTCGCGGCGACACCGGCCCACAGGAACGGTTCGCGGTCAGCCGCAAAGTAGAGCATCACCCCGAAACCGAATGCCACCGGCAGCCATGGCACGAGCCGGCCCGGAGCAACATCGCGCGCGATCCACGCTCCGATCCGCGCGCCGGCGCCTTGTACAAGCCGTGACGGCGTGCCGAGCCAGCCCGGCGCGGCATCCTGCGCCCGCCCGCCCACAGGCCAGGTTCTGGCCCCCGCGCGTGCCTGCGCGCGGCGCGTCTCAATGCCCTCGCCCGCCATGAGCTCCTGCCCCGGGCCTGCAACCGGGGCGCGAGCCTACATCAATTTCGGATCAGCCGCCCGCCGAGACCTTCGCCCAGGTATCGCGCAGCCCGATGGTCCGGCTGAAGACGGGGCGTTCGGGCGTGGAATCGCGGTCCCGCACGAAATAGCCCTGCCGCTCGAACTGCATGGCTTCGCTCGACCGATCCGCCAGGATCGCCGGTTCCAGCTTGGCGTCCGGCAGGACCTCCAGCGAATTCGGATTGAGATCGGCAACGAAATTGGCGGCGTCCGGATCGGGTCTGGTGAATAGCGGATTATAGAGTCTCACCTCGGCCGAGACTGCATCCTGCGCCGACACCCAATGGATCGTGGCTTTCACCTTGCGGCCGTCCGGTGCGTTGCCGCCTCTGGTCGCCGGATCGTAGGTGCAGCGCAATTCGACGATGTCGCCGGATGCATTCTTCACGACCTCCCGGCAGGTCAGAAAATACGCATAGCGCAGCCGCACCTCAGCGCCCGGAGACAGCCGGAAGAATTTCTTCGGCGGAGTCTCCATGAAGTCGTCCTGCTCGATGAAAATCTCACGGCCGAAGCGGATTTTGCGGCTGCCGGCGCCTGGATCGTCCGGATGATTGACGGCTTCCAGTTCCTCGCTTTGGCCTTCCGGATAATTCTCGATTACGACCTTCAGCGGCCGCAGCACCGCCATCCGGCGCAGCGCGGTGCGGTTCAGTGTTTCGCGGATCGAGAAATCCAGCATCGCGATATCGACCACGCTGTTCGCCTTGGCGACGCCGATGCGCTTGACGAAATCGCGCAAGGCAGCCGGCGGCACGCCGCGGCGGCGCAAGCCCGCGAGCGTCGGCATCCGCGGGTCGTCCCAGCCGGCGACATGCTTGTCCTGCACCAGCCGGTTCAGCACGCGCTTGGACAGCACCGTATAGCTCAGATTGAGCCGCGCGAATTCGTACTGGCGCGGGCGCGACGGCACCGGCAGATTCTCGATGAACCAGTCGTAGAGCGGCCGGTGATCCTCGAATTCCAGCGTGCAGATCGAATGGGTGATGTGCTCGATCGCGTCCGACTGGCCGTGGGCGTAGTCGTAACTCGGATAGATTTTCCAGGTATCGCCGGTGCGCGGATGATGCGCATGCAGAATGCGGTACAGCACCGGATCGCGCAGGTTGATATTGCCGGAGGCCATGTCGATCTTGGCGCGCAGCACCCGCGCACCATTCGGGAATTCTCCGGCCCGCATGCGTCGGAACAGGTCGAGATTTTCCTCCACCGAACGGTCGCGGAATGGCGAATTCCTGCCCGGCTCGGTCAGGGTGCCGCGGGCCGCGCGCATTTCATCCGGCGACTGGTCGTCGACATAAGCCTTGCCGGCCTTGATCAATAGCTCGGCCCATTCGTAGAGCTGCTCGAAATAATCCGATGCGTAGTAGAGATGCGGCCCCCAGTCATAGCCGAGCCAGCGCACATCCTCCTTGATGGCATCGATATATTCCTGCTCCTCCTTGACCGGATTGGTGTCGTCGAAGCGCAGGTGACAGCGGCCGCCGAATTCCTGCGCGATGCCGAAATTCAGCGCGATCGATTTGGCGTGGCCGATATGCAGATAACCGTTCGGTTCGGGCGGAAAGCGGGTAACGATCGTCGTGTGGCGTCCCGAATCGAGGTCGGCCTGCACGATGTCGCGGATGAAATCGCGCCCCGCCTCGGTCCCCGTCGTCGTCTCGTCCACGGCCATCTTGCCTCTCTCGCCTGCGATGTCGGGATCGCAGCGTGACTTGCACCAGAGCGCCTTCTGCCAAATTCGCACCCGAGCGCCAAGGTCCGAAAGCAAGGTCCGAAAGCAAGGTCCGAAAGCAAGGTCCGAAAGCAAGCTCCGAAAGCAAGCTCCGAAAGGCTGAGGTAACCTTGCCCCGACCTTGCCGCAATGCACGGCAATGCGCTGTTTTCGCTCCGCACCGCCCATGATAGATGGGCCAAACCGACAACCGATCCGGCCCGAATGACCGTCGTTACCCGCTTTGCCCCCTCACCGACCGGCTTCCTGCATATCGGGGGGGCCCGCACCGCGCTGTTCAACTGGCTCTATGCGCGCGGCCGCGGCGGCAAGATGCTGCTGCGGATCGAGGATACCGATCGCGAGCGCTCCACGCAGGCTGCGATCGATGCGATCCTGGACGGACTGACCTGGCTCGGCATCCGCTGGGACGGCGAGGTCGTTCATCAATTTGCCCGTGCGGCCCGACATCGCGAGGTGGTCGAGCAGCTGCTTGCTTCGGGCCGCGCCTATCGCTGCTATGCGACGCCCGACGAACTGACACAGATGCGCGAGGCGGCCCGCGCCGCAGGCCGTGCCCGGCTCTATGACGGACGCTGGCGCGACCGCGATCCTTCCGAAGCCCCGGCCGGCGCCAAGCCGGTCATCCGGCTCAAGGCGCCGCTGACCGGCGAGACCGTGATCGAGGATCAGGTTCAGGGCCGCGTGGTCTGGCAGAACGAGGATCTCGACGATCTGGTTCTGCTGCGCTCCGACGGCACCCCGACTTACATGCTTGCGGTGGTGGTCGACGACCACGACATGGGCGTCACCCACATCATCCGCGGCGACGATCACCTGACCAACGCCGCGCGCCAGAAGCAGATCTACGATGCGCTCGGCTGGCCGGTGCCGGTGATGGCGCATATTCCGCTGATCCACGGCCCGGACGGTTCCAAGCTGTCCAAGCGTCATGGCGCGCTCGGCGTCGATGCCTATCGCGCGATGGGCTATCTGCCCGAAGCCTTGCGCAACTATCTCGTCCGGCTCGGCTGGAGCCATGGCGATCAGGAGATCTTCTCGACGCAGGAGATGATCGACTTCTTCGACCTGCCGCAGATCGGCCGCTCCGCCGCGCGGTTCGACTTCGTGAAACTCGAAAGCCTGAACGGCCATTACATGCGGCAATCCGACGATGCCGCGCTGCTTGCCGAACTGGAGCGCGCGCTGCCCTATATCCCGGGCGGACCCGAGCTTTCCGCAAAGCTCGACGATACGCTGCGCGTCAAGTTGCTCCGCGCCATGCCCGGATTGAAGGAGCGCGCCAAGACGCTGGTCGAACTGCTCGACCACTCGCGCTTCATCTGGGCCGACCGCCCGCTGCCGATGGAAGACAAGGCGCGCGCGCTGCTGACGGCAGACGCGCGCGCGCTGCTGCGCGGTCTGCTCCCCCATTTCGAAGCGATCGCCGACTGGTCGGCCCAATCGACCGAGGCCGCCGTGCGCGCCTACGCCGAGTCCGCCAATGTGAAACTCGGTTCGGTCGCGCAACCGCTGCGCGCCGCGCTGACCGGACGGGTGACGTCTCCTGGAATTTTCGATGTGCTGGCGGTTCTGGGACAGACTGAAAGTATCGCGCGGATTCGCGATCAGGCGGACGCGAGCGGTTCGGTCGCCGCCTGAGCCGGCCCGCGATGCGGTCCGGTTAACCTGCCCGGACCGGCAGACTTTTGCCCATCTTGCGATGCGGAAACGGATGGGCTACGCCACAGGCGCTGGACCAAATCCCCCGGGTGCTGGGCTGACCAGCCGGTCGGACACCGACCGGCCGACCGTGCTCAGACAGCCCGGGCTGTTCGCAAGGGGATGCCGATGGACGCAAAAACGGCAAGCACAAAAACCGCAAAAGTCACCGTCGGCTCGGACAGTCACGAGTATCCGGTCAAGTCCGGAACCATCGGCCCCGATGTCATCGACATCTCGAAGCTGTATGCCACGTCGGGCATGTTCACCTACGATCCCGGCTTCACCTCGACCGCGAGCTGCGAATCCAAGATCACCTATATCGATGGCGATGAGGGCATCCTGCTCTATCGCGGCTACCCGATCGAGCAGCTCGCCGAACACGGCGACTTCCTCGAAACTTGCTATTTGCTGCTGTTCGGCGAATTGCCGACCGCGACCCAGAAGGCGGATTTCGTCAAGCGTGTCACCAACCACACCATGGTGCACGAGCAGATGAGCCGCTTCTTCCAGGGCTTCCGCAGAGATGCGCATCCGATGGCGGTGATGGTCGGCTCGGTCGGCGCGCTCTCGGCCTTCTATCACGACTCCACCGACATCTCCGATCCGTATCAGCGCCTCGTCGCCTCGATCCGCATGATCGCCAAGCTGCCGACGCTGGCCGCGATGGCTTACAAATACACGATCGGTCAGCCCTTCATCTATCCGACCAACGCGCTCGACTATTCGTCGAACTTCCTGAAGATGTGCTTCGCGGTGCCATGCGAGGAATACCGGGCCAATCCGGTTCTTGCCCGCGCAATGGACCGCATCTTTATCCTGCATGCCGACCACGAACAGAACGCTTCGACCTCGACGGTGCGGCTCGCGGGTTCGTCGGGCGCCAACCCGTTCGCCTGCATTGCGGCCGGCGTCGCCTGCCTGTGGGGTCCGGCGCATGGCGGCGCCAACGAGGCCGCGCTGAAAATGCTTGAGGAGATCGGCACCGTCGATCGCATCCCGGAATATGTGAAGCGCGCCAAGGACAAGAATGATAGTTTCCGCCTGATGGGCTTCGGTCACCGCGTCTACAAGAACTACGATCCGCGCGCCAAGATCATGCAGAAGACCTGCCACGAGGTCCTCGCGGAGGTCGGCCATCAGGACGACCCGCTCCTGCAGGTCGCAATGGAGCTCGAGCGCATCGCGCTGCACGACGAGTATTTCATCGAGAAGAAGCTCTATCCGAATATCGACTTCTATTCGGGCATCACGCTGAAGGCGATGGGCTTCCCGACCTCGATGTTCACTGTGCTCTTTGCCGTTGCCCGCACCGTCGGCTGGATCGCGCAGTGGAAGGAGATGATCGAGGACCCGCAGCAGAAGATCGGCCGCCCGCGCCAGCTCTATACCGGTCCGACGCGGCGCGATTACGTGCCGATCTCGACCCGCAAGGCGTAACAGCCAGGGTTAGCCCCAGCTTTTTCGGAAGGCCGGTTCCCGCAACCGGCCTTTTGATTTTGGCGGCTGCACCTTTGCCCCTAGACTCAGCGCCGCATCATGCAGCACGCGGGGAGATGAGTGATGCCGACAGTCTCGCAATTCGTCGTCTGGATCGTCGTGGGTCTCATCGGCGGAACGCTCGCCGGCTACGCCATCACCTGGCATAAGGCCGGTTTCGGGGTCTGGCGCAATGCCGCGCTCGGTCTCGCCGGCGCACTGGTCGGCGGCTTCCTGTTCCGGCTGCTCGGACTGTTTCCCAATCTCGACCGGATTTCGATCTCGCTGCGCGACGTGGTGGCCGCCTTTGTCGGATCGCTGATCGTGCTCGCGGCGCTGTGGGCCTACGACAAATACAGGGCGTAGCCTCAGGGTGCCGTAAGGTCTCTCTGACGGCGATGCAACGCCATCGCGCGCCTCTTGACAATATTCCTATAGGACTGTAGACCTAAAACCGTCCTGTTCGCGAGGGGCGTCTTCCGGAGACGTCCGGCGGATGGAGCAGGACGCGGCGCCCTGCGGACCGGCTCTAACGTGGAGCCTGTTCCCGGGTGGCCCCGGGACCCCGCCCTGCCGGCACTACGACCGGTGTGCGAGGAGCTCGCTAGTGGTGCCGGGGCCTGTCCCGGCGCCGGAAGCGCGGCCCGGGGTTGGCGGCGGCTTTCGGGCCCCGTCAGAACGCCGCGGTGGAGCGCCGCGAGGCGAGCGCGCTGCGATAACGCGCGCGCCGCATCCTCGTGGTGCGGACATCGGATGGTGCGCCGCGCGGCGCTCCACCTCCCCTCACCGGAAATGAGGGGATTTGACCGCAGCCCGGGCGCGGATGCGCCGCGGGAACGCAAGCGGCTGCCCATTTTTGATCATCGCTGTCATCGGAGGAAACCATGAGCAGGCCCGGTAAACGCCACCCCGGACGCGCACAGCGGCAAGACAATTCCAAGCAAGACAAGTCCAAGCGCGAAGAGCGCGACCTGCGTCCGCTTTGCCGTGCGCTGCAGTTCTGGCGCGTCTGCGGCAGGGCGCCCTGCCGGCGCGCACTCGACTGCAGAGGCGATGCACAGGCGTGCTTCCGCCAGTTCTGGTGGCAATTGCCGGAGGAAGCCCGTGTCTGGTTTCGCGCCGCCATCGCGGCCAGCGCCCGCGGCTTGAAAAACAAGGCTGCGGGTTTGGCAGCCGACGCCGAAGTCATGCGCTGGCAAGAGCTGCAGCGGCGCTATGCGCCGAAAGCCACGCCCGGCGTGGGGTCTGTTCAACCGTCGCCGTCGGCGAGACCTTGCGACCCAAGGCCGGAGCCGTCGCCCGGGCCGCGGATCAGATCGTTATGAAGACGCGGCGCCCGTCTGCCGCGCGCTCACGCGGCATGCGCGCCGTTGCCGTTGAACTTCGCCACGCGCTCGGCACCGTCGTAAGCCCAGGTCACATAGGCCGCGCCCCAGGTGAAGCCGCCGCCGAAGGCGGCAAGCACCAGCCGGTCGCCGGTCTTGAGCTGGCTTTCGTAGTCCCAGAGGCAGAGCGGGATCGTCGCCGCAGTGGTGTTGCCGTATTTCTGGATCGTCATCATGACGCGATCCATCGGCAGGCCCATCCGCTCGGCGGTGGATTCGATGATGCGGCGGTTGGCCTGATGCGGCACCAGCCACTTGATCATGTCGCCCCGCAGATTGTTGCGGCTCATGATCTCGCCCGCGACCTCCGCCATCTTGGCGATGGCAAACTTGTAGACCGCAGCGCCCTCCTGATGGACGTAGTGAAGCCGCTTTGCCACCGTCTCGGCAGTCGGCGGCATACGGCTGCCGCCCGCCTTCTGATGCAGATGGATCATCCCCGACCCGTCGGAGCGGATCAGCGTATCGAGAATGCCTTCGCCGTTCGTGCTGGGTTCGATCAAAACCGCGCCGGCCCCGTCGCCGAACAGCACGCAGGTCGCGCGATCGGTATAGTCGATGATCGACGACATCTTGTCGGCGCCGACCACCACCACCTTCTTGCACTGGCCGTTAGTGACGAATTGCGAGGCGATGGTGATCGCGTAAATGAAGCCGGAGCAGGCTGCCTGCACATCGAACGATCCGACCGGCCCCAGTCCGACCATATCGGCGATCAGGTTGGCGGTCGACGGAAACACCATGTCCGGCGTTGTGGTGGCGCAGATCAGCAGATCGATATCGGACGGCTTGTTGCCGGTCCGCTCCAGCAGGCCCTTCACCGCCTCGGCGCCCATATGGGAGGTGCCGAGCCCCTCGCCCTTGAGGATGCGACGCTCGCGAATCCCGGTGCGCTCCGTAATCCAGGCGTCGGAGGTATCGACCATCCGGGCCAGTTCGGCATTGCTCAGGACGTAATCCGGAAGATACCCGCAAACACCTGTAATCGCTGGGGTTTTTGGGTCGTGACCGTTTTTCATTGAAGCTCGCCGATGACGGGGCGATGAAAATGAAGCGGCAAATTAGGCGGGATCGCGGCCGGATACCAGCCTTTATGCCACAGGCCTTCGTTCAAGATTTGCCACTTTTGGCAACATCGAGGACGATTTCTGCCGCGCGGCGGGCCGGCTGCGCGGTGCCGATCTCCATTATGGCATCGAGCCGGGCAAAGGCGTCGAGTTGCCTCCTGCGCTCGGGGCTATCGGACAACAATGGTGTCAGCGCTGCTGCAAGCCGGTCCGGCGTGCAGTCGGCCTGGATGAATTCGGGCACGACATTGTCGCCCAGCACGAGATTGGTCAGGATTACCGATGGAACCCGGATCAGGCGGCGCGCAATCGCGATTTCCCACGGCGCCATCTTGTACGCCGTGATCATCGGAACGCCCGATACGCCGAGCTCAAGCGTCACCGTCCCCGACTTGGCGAGCGCGGCCCGCGCCTCGCGAAACGCCGCGCGCCGGTCCTCCCGCTTCACCACGATTTTCGGCCGCAGCGGCCAGCGCGCGGTCTCGCGCACCACGAGGTCCTGAAGATGCGGCGTCGTTGGGATCACGATATCGATCGGCCAGACGGTCCTGGCGACACGCTCGACGGTACGTCCGAACGGTTCGATCAGCCGGCGGATTTCCGCCTTGCGGCTGCCGGGCAGCACAAGAAGTGTTGGGGTGCCGCCGATGCGGCGCTCGGCTTCCTGCGCATTGGGCCGCAGCTCCCCGGCCTGCTCGACCAGCGGATGGCCGACATAGGTGCAGGGCGGACCGCCGAGCGTCTTGTGCACATCCGGCTCGAACGGCAGCAGCGCCAGCACATGATCGATATAGCGGCTCATGGCCTGTGCGCGGCCCGGCCGCCAGGCCCAGACCGAGGGCGACACGTAATTCACAATCGGGATGGCGCGGTTTTTCTTGCGGACGCGGCGTGCCACGCGGTGGGTGAAATCCGGCGAGTCGATGATCACCATCACGTCGGGCTTTTCGTCGAGTGCGGCGCGCGCGGTCTGGCGGATGCGGGAGAGGATCTTCGGCAGCGCCTGCGTGATCCCGGCAAGTCCAACGATGGCGAGATCGTCGATCCGAAACAGCGACGGCAATCCTTCCGCCGCCATTTCGTAGCCGCCGACGCCGCGAAACTGAACGCCGTCACCGAGCTTGGCCTTCAGCGCCTGCATCAGCGCAGCACCCAGGCGGTCACCGGATTCCTCGGTCGCAACCAGAAAGACTTTCATGCGGCGCTGCCATGCGGTTCGGGAAGGCCGAGCACGAATACCTTGGCCCGGTCGGCCTTCTCCACCACAATTTGCGGCTCGGCTACGATCGCTCCGCCCGCAATCACGGCAAGCCCCGCGAGGCCGGCCTCGGCAACGCCGTCGACGGTGCGCGGTCCGATCGAGGGAAGATCGAAGCGCCGGTCCTGTCCGGGTTTCGGGGCCTTGACCAGCACGCCGGTGCCGGGAGAAGCCCGGAAGCGCTTGTTGCGGCGCAATTCCGCGACACGCGCAAGCATCAGGTCGGTGCCTTCGGCCGCCTCGACCGCAATCACGTGCCGGTTCGCCACCACCACACCCTGCCCGATATCGAGCGGGCCGATGGTGTGCAACACTTCAAGTCCATACCGGATGTCCTCGAGATCGCCCGCCTTCGGCTCGGCCTGCCCGAGCGTGCCCTCCTGCATCAGAATCTCGGGCGCGACTTCGTGTGCGCCGAGCAGCCGGAATCCGTGGCCTTCGAGCATTCGCGCCATGCCGGTGAGCAGATGATTGTCGCCGCCGTAGAAATGCCGGATCGCAGACGGCAAGGCGCGCAGGGTTGCGAGGTCGAAATTGATCAGCTGCCGGACGCTTGGCCGCACCAGCGTCCCGATAAAGATCACGTCGCGGCAGCCTTCGCGCCGCGCCAGCCGCAGAAATCGCCCGAGCTGCGCCACATGCGCCCAGTGATGCGGATAGTTCTTGACGCGCTCCGGATCCGCCCAGCCCTTCAGGGCGAACAGCACCGCGCCGCGTCCGCTCTTGATCAATGCATCGGCAACCGTGAAAGGGAATGTCCCGCCGCCGCATATGATGGCGACCGGACCTGCGTCCGCCTGCAGGTTGTCCGGGGCGGTCATGACTCCCCGGCGGGGTTCCGCTCTCCGGCATGGCCGGTCTTGCCTGCCTTCATCAGCGGCCGCGTGCCGCCGGCCTTGATAAAGGCGATCACCTTGGCAACGACGGGATCGTCGGCAAAGCCGCGCTCCACGGCCTCGACCCGTTCCTTGAAATGACCGCGCACCAGAAACAAGGCGCGATAGGCCTGACGCAAGCCGTGAATGTCGGCTCGCGAATAGCCGCGCCGCCGCATCCCGACAACGTTCAGTCCATCGAGCTCGCCGCGCTGGCCGATTGCGAAACCGAACGGGATCACATCGGCGCCAAGGCCAGTCACGCCGGCAATCATTGCGCTCTCGCCAATCCGGACGAATTGATGGGCAGCGGAATGGCCCCCCATGAAGACATAGTCTTCGACGATCACATGGCCGCCGAGCACGGCGTTGTTCGCAAGCGTAACGTTATTGCCGACCTTGCAATCATGGCCGACATGAGAGCCGACCATGAAGATACATTTGTTCCCGACCGAGGTCAGGCCGCCATCGTCCTCGGTGCCCGTGTTCATCGTAACGCCTTCACGAATTTCGCAATCGCTGCCGATCACGAGGCGGGTCGGTCCGCCGCGATACTTCACCGATTGCGGCGGCGTCCCCAGCGAGGCAAACGGGTAGATGACAGTTCGATCGCCGATCGTGGTATGCCCCGACAGCGCGACGTGGCTGATCAGCCGGCATTGTTCGCCAATGACGACGTTGGGACCGATCACGCAATACGGTCCGATGGTCGTGCCCTTCCCGATCACCGCGCCAGGCGCGACACGGGCCGTCGGATCAATGCTGGTCTCGGAGGTCTCAAGCATTGACGATCATCGCTCCGACTTCGGCTTCTGCGACGAGAGTGCCCTGCACCCGTGCCTCGGCCCGGTACCACCACATCATCCGCTTTCTGGCGATCTTGGTCACATGATACGCGATGGTGTCGCCGGGCACGACCTGCTTGCGGAACTTCGCCTTGTCGATGGTCAGGAAGAATACGCTCTTTGTCGTGCTGCCGGCCTCGCCGGAACAGATGCACAAGACGCCCGCGGTCTGCGCCATCCCCTCGATCATGAGCACGCCCGGAAACACCGGATTTTCCGGAAAGTGCCCCATGAATTGCGGCTCGTTGGCGGTCACATTCTTGATGCCGATCGCCGATTCATCCGCGCGCATGTCGATCACGCGATCCACCATCAGGAACGGATAGCGGTGCGGAAGCGCCTTGAGGATCCGCGCGATATCCGCGCTTTCGAGCGTGCTCGCCTTGTCGTTCATGAACGCCCGCTCTCGCCCTCTGATTTGTTCCTGACGTTGTCGCGGCGGACCAGCCGTTCCAATGCCGCGATCTCGCGCAACCATTGCCGTGCCGGCCGTGCCGGGATGCCGCCGTAGCGGCCTCCGGGAGGAATATCGACATTCACTGCGCTAATCCCTGCGATCTGTGCGCCCTCGCCGACGGTGACGTGGTTGTTGATCGTGGTGCAGCCTCCGATCGCCACAAAGTCTTCCAGCGTCACGCTGCCTGCCAGCGCAACATGGGACACGATCACACAATGCCGCCCCACGCTGACATTGTGGCCAATCTGGACCAGATTGTCGATTTTCGTGCCCTCTCCGATGACGGTGTCCCGGATCGCGCCCCGATCGATCGCGGTGCCGGCTCCGATCTCGACATCGTCCTGGATGATGACCCGGCCGACCTGCGGGACCTTGGCGTGCCCGCGCGGACTCATCACATAGCCGAAACCATCCTGCCCGATCCGGCAGCCGGGATGCATGATCACGCGGTCCCCGATCAGGCAATGCATCAGCGATGTATGCGCGCCGATGCTGCAGTTCCGGCCGATCCGGACCTCGGCGCCGATCACGGCGCCGGCACCAATCAAGGTCCCCGCCCCGATTTCGGCCCGCGGACCGATCACCGCGCCGGGCTCGACTGTGACCCCGTCCTCCAGGCGCGCCTTCGGATGGACCGAGGCCCCGGGCATGATGCCCTCGGCCTCGACCAACGACGACGGCCGCAACGCATCCGGAAACAGCCTGCTCATGACGGCGACGAAGCCGCGATAAGGCTCCCTGGTCACCAGCAGCAACAGGCCCGCCGGCGCGTCCGCCACAAAGCGTTCGGCAATCAGGCACGCGCCGGCATGTGTGCTCCGCAGGCCGGCGATGTAGCTCACATTCTCGAAAAAGGTCAGATCGCGCGGTCCGGCGCGATCGACCGGCGCGACATTGCTGATGACATGGTCGGCGCGCGATGGATCCGACAATGTTGCGCCGGTCATCGCCGCAATTTCACCTGCGGTAAGGCCGGGCGCACGCTTGAAGAAAATCGGCTCGGTCATCCGCCGGCTCACACCATTATGCTGGCGGCTGCCGCCGACCGGACCGGCGCCGATCAGAACTTGGTCCCGCCGCCAAAGCGGAATTCCTGAACGATGTCGTAGCTTTCCTTGGTCAGCGGGATTGCGTAATCGAACCGCAGCGGCCCGAATGGCGAGTCCCAGATCAGGCCAGCACCGACCGATGTCCGGATTAGCTTGGAATCCGCGAAGTTCATAGTCTCGCCAAAAGCGCTGGTCGGCCCCTTGTAGTTCCAGACCGAACCCGCGTCCGCGTAGACCGACGCCCGGATACCGATATCCTTCGGTATGAAATGCAGCGGGATGAACAACTCAAGGCTCGCAGCCCAGAAATTGGCGCCGCCGATCGAGTCGTGCGTAGTGTACGATGTCAGATCGCGCGGACCGAAACCGTTCTGACGGAAGCCGCGCACGAGGTTTGGACCGCCCTGGTAAAGATCGTTGAAGCGCAGATTATTGCCGTTCCAGGGCGTGATATTGCCGCCCTGAACACGGAGCATCGCGACATAGTCCGGCACCACTTCATGGTAGAAGCGGGCGTCGCCGGAGGTGCGAAGGAAGTTCACGTCGCCGCCGAGCCCAGCAAAGTCCTGTTTCAGCTCGGCCCGGATGCCGGATGATGGATTACGGTTATTGTCGAGCGTGTTATAGATCAGGCTGTAGCCCGCCAATGAGGTGAGCTGCTCGCCCTGATTGAGGCTCAGACGAACGGGCAAAGAAGGGACGATTGAAACGTTAGTACACGCAGTTCCCGGACCGTTACTGATGCCCGGCTGCCAAGGCACAGTCGAATAACAGGAATTATAGCCTTCCTGCAGCGTGATTTCCTGCTGATAGATCGAATAGCGCAGCTGCAGCGCAAGATCCTCGCGCAGCTCGAAGCCAAGCCGGACCGTGCCGCCCATGGTCTTGGTATCGTATGAGGTATATTGCTGGTTGTTGGTTTCCTTGGCGAACAGGTCGAGCCCGAGCGCCATCCGGTAATCGAGGAAATAGGGCTCGAGGAAGGACAATTCGAAGCCGCGCGCGCGCTGACCGTATTGCACAGCCGCCCGAACAGCCTGGCCGCGGCCGAGCAGATTACGCTCACCGATAGAGACTTCGCCCAGGAACCCGTCCTGGGTCGAGTAACCGCCCGAGATCGAGAATTCACCGGTTGACTGCTCTTCGACCTCGACATTGATCACGATGCGGTCGGGTGACGTGCCCGGCTCATTGGTGATCTTGACAGATTTGAAATAGTTCAGGTTTTTCAGGCGCCGCTCAGCGCGATCGATCAGCGCACGGTTATAGGCGTCACCTTCCGCAAGATCGAATTCGCGGCGGATCACCCAGTCGCGCGTGCGCGTGTTGCCGCGGATCTGAATCCGCTCGATATAGGCGCGCGGGCCCTCGTCGACCGTGAAGACGACGTTGATCTGGCGGTTCTGGAAGTCGCGGTCGCCGCGCGGACGCACCACCGCGAAGGGATAGCCGCGCCGCGCCACGTCGATCGAGATCGCCTCGACCGATTTCTCGACCGCTTCGGCGTTGTAGACCGCACCGGATTTGGCCTTGAGCCGTCCCGCTAGCGAGGCGGCATCGACCGCGCGGACATTCGACTGAATATCGACCGTGCCGAACTTGTACTGTTCGCCCTCGTCGATCGTGAAGGTAACGATGAAGGCGCCCTGCTGAGGGTCATATTCGCTCACCGCCGAGACGATCCGGACATCGGCGAAGCCATGTTTCAGATAGAACCGGCGCAGCAGGTCGCGGTCGGCCTCGATCCGGTCCGGATCGTAGACGTCACTCGATTTCAGGAAGCTGAGAAAATTCGACTCGGTGGTCTTGATGACATCCTTGAGCCGGTAATCGGCATAGGCGCGGTTACCGACGAAGCGGATGGTCTTGACCGCGGTCTTTTTGCCCTCGGTGATTTCGAAGACGAGGTCGACCCGGTTGTTCGGGAGCTCGATGATCTTGGGCACGACACGAACATCGAAACGGCCATTGCGCCGGTATTGCTCGATGATCCGCTGCGTGTCGGACTGCACGATCGGCCGCGACAGCGAGCCCCTGACCTTGGACTGGATTTCGGCCAGAAGCTGTTCGTCCTTGGCCTTGACGTTGCCCTCGAAGGCGATGCGGTTGATGACCGGGTTCTCGACAACGGTGACGATCAGGCGGCCGCCCGCCTGCCGGATCCTGACATCCTGGAACAGACCCGTCGCGTACAGCCCCTTGAGACCTTCGTCGATCGTTACGGCATTCAGCCCGCCGCCCGACGATTTGAAGTAGGAGCGGATCGTTTCGGCCTCGACACGGCGATTGCCCTCGACGACGATATTGCTCGCGGATTGGGCAAAAGCCGACACGCTCGTCACTGCGACGGCAGTGACGCTCAAAAGAACTCCGCCGAGGATAAAGGCAGCCAGCCCCATACCCCGCAAAACTCGGGCACCGCTTCCCATTCCCACGCGCTCTGACCCCACCCCTTTGACCGTCAGAATCGTAAACAAGTGTCTAACACGACTTGTTTTTACAGCTTCGGGCCGGAGGCGCAAACGAAACCGACCCGATCTACGACTAAGCCCCGTCACGTTGCCCCCTCGCCACACACTTTTCCCCCGGCGGAGGTGTCAGGACGCCGCAAGGTGGATGATGTCGTTAAAGGTTGCAAAAATCATCAACATCACCACCAGGGCCAGACCGATCCGGAAACCCATTTCCTGGGCGCGCTCCGACAGCGGTTTACCGCGGACCGCCTCGATCGCGTAGAACAAAAGGTGACCGCCATCCAACAAGGGAACCGGGAACAGGTTCAGGAGGCCGATCGACACCGACAGGATCGCCGCGAGATTCATCAGGGCGACAAAGCCGACCGTGGCAACCTGACCGGAGACCTGCGCGATCCGGGCCGGACCGCCAATCTGGTCGGCCTTTTCCCGGCCAACGATGACGCCGCCGAGATAGGACAAGGTCCGGTCGATCACGAACCAGCTTTCCTCGACGCCCATCCACAGCGCCGGAAGAACCCCGACTTTCTCGTGCTGGGCATCGGTCGGCGCCATCGAACGGCTGATGCCGAGCACGCCAATCCGGTGGGTGTTGCCGAAATTGTCCTTCATTTCGCGCAGCGCGGGCGTCGCCTTCAACTCAAGCCGCTGGCCGCCGCGCTCGACCGTGACCGAGAGTTCCTGACCGGCGTTGGTGGAGACAACCCGCTGCATCTCCGCGAAGGTCTGGATCGGCCGGCCGTTGATCGCGACCACAACGTCGCCGGGCTGGAAGCCGGCAGCGGCTGCCGCACTGCCCGGCTGGATGCCATCGACCCGCGCCGAGGTCGAAGGTTTGCCGTAAAATACGAAAATCGCAGCGAAAATCAGAACCGCAAGAATGAAATTGGCGAACGGTCCGGCCGCGACGATCGCTGCGCGCTTGCCGACACTCTTGTGATGGAAGCTCTGCCTCCGCTCGGCAGCCGTCATCGTTGAAGCGGCCGAGAAATCCGGAGTGCTCGCAGCGTCCTCGTCGCCGAAAAATTTCACATATCCGCCGAGCGGAATCGCCGAAATCTTCCAGCGCGTGCCATGCCGATCGTTGAACCCGACAATTTCCGGACCAAAGCCAACCGAAAAGGTCATCACGCGCACGCCGCACAGCCGCGCGACCAGGAAATGACCGAGTTCGTGGAAAAATACCACAATGGTCAGCACGAACAGGAAAGGCAGCAGCCAGCCGACCGGTCCCGTGCCCCAGAAGCTCAGATTTTCCAAAAAGCTCATGAGCGAACCCTGTTGAAACCCCGATCGCCGGTCAGCGCGCGGACAAAACGGTTGCCTTGAGCGTACTGGCGATCTCACGGGCTGTCCGGTCGATCGTCAGTGCCTCATCGACACTGTCCGGCTCGCGCGTGATCCCCCTTCGCGCCGCAGCATCCATAGTAGCCTCAACGAGCGACGGAATGGCGGCAAATCCGAGGCGACCCGCAAGAAATTCGGCGACCGCGACCTCGTTGGCAGCATTAAGGACCGTCGGCGCAGCACCGCCGGTCTCCAGCGCTTCGCGCGCGAGCCGCAATGCGGGAAACCGCACGAGATCCGGCGCCTCGAAGGTTAGGCTCGCCATCTCCTCCAGCCGCAGCCGGCGGGCCGGTTCATCCATGCGCTCAGGCCAGGCCAGACAATGCGAGATCGGGATCCGCATATCCGGTGCGCCTAGCTGCGCAATGAAGGATCCGTCACGGAACTCCACAATACCGTGCACGATCGATTGCGGATGAACATAGACGTCGATGTCACGCGCCGGCATCTGAAACAGATGATGCGCCTCGATCAATTCGAGCCCTTTGTTCATCAGCGTTGCGGAATCGATCGTGACCTTGGCGCCCATCGACCAGTTCGGATGCCGCAGCGCTTGTTCGGGCTTGGCGTTCCTCACCGCTTCGGCGGTCCAGGTCCGGAACGGGCCGCCCGATGCTGTCAGGATCAGCCGGCGAACGTCTTGGCGCTCGCCTGCCGCCATCGCCTGAAACAGCGCATTATGCTCGGAATCGACGGGCAGGATCGTGACGCCGCGCTCCGCCGCACGGCGCATGAACAGCCCGCCCGCACAGACGAGGCATTCCTTGTTCGCAAGCGCCACCGTCGTCCCGCGCTCGATCGCGGCCATGGTCGGTGCGAGACCCGCCGCGCCGCTGATCGAGGCGACGATGAGATCGGCCGGCTGCGAGGCAGCCTCGATCACGGCCTCGGCTCCCGCAGCGGCTACGATATTCGTGCCCGACAGCGCGTCTTTCAACGCGGCATAGCCGTCCGGCTCGGCAACAGCGGCGAACCGCGCGCCAAGATCGATCGCAGTTTTTGCAAGCGCGCCGACGTTGCGCTGTGCGGCAACGGCGGCGACACGGTACCGGTCGCGCTGCCGCACCAGAAGATCGAATGTGCTGGTTCCGATCGAGCCGGTGGCACCCAGAACGCTGACGGTCCTCGGAGCCGTTTCGGGCAAAGCGGCGTTGCGATAATGGCGGGGGACGGGCGTGACCATCGGCTACCAGACCAGAAGCCCTGTGGCCGGGGCCTCAAAGCCGCCGCGCGCAACACCGATTATCGCTGCGGCAGCGACCGCGAAGATGAAACCGTCCAGCCGATCCATCACTCCTCCATGACCGGGAATAAGTCCGCTTGCATCCTTCGCATCGAACCGCCGCTTCAGCCATGATTCGAACAGGTCCCCGCATTGCGATACGATTGACAGCAAAAGCGCGACGACAGCGATCATGACCGGTTTGCCGATCGAGAACAGAGCCGCTATCGCTGTGGCCGCAGCAACAGCCACCACGGTTCCTCCGATCGCACCGGACCATGTCTTTTTCGGACTGATGGCCGGCGCGAGCTTCGGTCCGCCGAACATCCGGCCGGCGAAATACCCGCCAATGTCGCTCCCCCAAACCACTGCATAAAGAAACACCACAGCCGCAAAGCCGAAGCTCGCATCGTTGCGGATCATTACCGCGGATATCAGAAGCGCCGAGGCGTAAACGATGCCCCCGGCAACGGTGGGCGCCTGTTTGCCCGCTGTGACGATTCCAGCGAGGACGCCGAGCGCAACGATCATGAGGGCGATCGACAGATGGCCGGTCTCCAGCAGAATCGCCTGCAACACCAGTGCACAAACCCCTGTTGCCAGCAGAACGTGACGGCCGGTGGGTTCGACGAGACCAATCCATTCCCACCAGACAGCGATGGCGGCCAGCGCCCATAACATCGTGAAAGGCCAGTCCCCGAGCCAGGCGACCGCGATCGCAATCGGTGCGAGAACCGCTGCGGACGCAACGCGAAGCAAGAGGTTGCGGACCGACGGTGTTGACGTCGACTCGCTCAACGGAACCGAGGGCCCGCCGCTATCCATGCGATCAGGACCCGGCCGCCGCCAGTCCGCCGAACCGCCGCTCGCGCCGCGCAAACTCGGAAATCGCCTGTTCGAGAGCGGCGCGGTCGAAGTCTGGCCAGAAGATCGGCACAAAAACCAGTTCGCTATAAGCGGATTGCCACAACAGAAAATTCGACAGCCGCTGCTCGCCACTGGTCCGGATGATCAGGTCCGGATCCGGCAGATCGGGAATGTCCATGAATTGCGACAACCGTTCTGCATCGATGTCGGAGGAGGACAGTCGCCCGGCCACGACCTCCTCAGCGAGCCGTTGCGCGGCGCGGGCGATCTCCTGGCGGGCACCGTAATTGAACGCGACGACAAGGGTCATGCCATCGTTGCGACGGGTCAGTTCTTCGGCCTCGTCGAGCAGACGTCTCACATCGGGCGCCAGCGTATCCCGGTCGCCGATGACCCGCACACGCACATTATTGGTGTTCAGTTCGGCGAGGTCGTTGCGAATGAACAGGCGCAGTAGCCCGAGCAGGTCGCTGATCTCGGATTTCGGACGGGACCAGTTCTCGGAACTGAAGGCGAATATGGTCAGAATGTCGATACCGATCTCACCCGCTGCACGCACGGTGCGCCGGAGCGCTTCCACGCCGCGCCGGTGACCTTCCACGCGCGGCAGCCCGCGAGCGGCCGCCCAGCGTCCGTTGCCATCCATGATGATGGCGACGTGACGAGGCACCGCAAAACCGGAGTCCCCGCCGAGAGAAACCTTTGGCATCGACATGGTTGTCGTTCGCTCCCGGACAGCCGTCAGACCGTCAGGATTTCCTTTTCCTTCGTCGCCAGCAATTGATCGATGTCGTGAATCGCCTGATCCGTCGCCTTCTGGATTTCGGCCGAGTATCGATCGTGATCGTCCTTCGAGATCTGGTGGTCCTTTTCCAGCTTCTTGATCACATCGATGCCGTCCCGCCGGACATGGCGCACTGCGACGCGCGCGGCCTCAGCGTATTTGTGCGCGACTTTCACCAATTCCTTGCGGCGCTCTTCGTTCAGTTCGGGAACGCGAAGCCGTATGACCTGACCTTCCGTCTGCGGATTGAGACCGAGATTGGCGGCGGTAATCGCCTTCTCGACCGCATGAACCATCGACCGGTCCCAGACCTGCACGCTGAGCATACGCGGCTCCGGTACGCTGACGGTGGCGAGCTGAGACAGCGGCATGTGGGTGCCGTAGGCGTCCACCTGAACCGGTTCCAGCAGATTTGCATTCGCGCGCCCGGTACGAAGGCCCGACAGTTCCTTTCTCAGAACATTGAGCGAACCTTCCATCCGGCGCTTCAGGTCGTTGATATCGTGGGTCGTCGCTGCCATTTCACCGCTCTTTCGGATAGCCTGTATCGGATCGCATTCTTGAAAGGTTTTCAGACCGAACCGGAACACTGGCGGTCCGTCGCCCGCCGATGCCCCCGAATCTCGAAAGGCCTAGTCGGCAACGATGGTCGCGCGGCCGCTTCCACGCAAGACCGCCTCGATCGCACCCGGCTCGCGGATCGAAAAAACAATGATAGGCATACCATTTTCGCGGGCAAGCGCGAACGCGGTCGAATCCATCACCTTGAGGTTGCGTTCCAGAGCCTCGCGGGGGCTCAGGCGGTCATAGCGCTTGGCCGACTTGTCCTGCTTCGGGTCGGAATCATAGACCCCATCGACGTTGGTGGCTTTCAGCACGGCAGCGCAATCAAGTTCGGCAGCGCGCAGGACGGCCGTGGTGTCGGTTGTGAAATATGGATTTCCGGTTCCACCTGCCAACAGAACGACGCGCCCGTCATCGATCAGATCCAAAGCCCGTCGCCGGGAAAAATGGTCGCAAACGGTCGGCATCGGCACCGACGACAGCGTGGCAGCGCGGGCACCGTGCCGCTCAAGAGCAGCTTCCAGCACGAGGCTGTTCATCACGGTGGCCAGCATGCCCATGGTGTCGCCGGTTGGCCGGGATACGCCGCGATTGGAGACCTCGACGCCGCGGAAAATGTTGCCGCCGCCGACGACAAGCGCGATCTCGACACCGAGCCGGTGCGAGGCCGCGATATCGGAAGCGATCGCCTCCACGACCGATTGATCGACGCCGAAACCGGCGGACCCGGCGAGCGCTTCGCCCGACAGTTTGACGACCACACGTCCATAGACCGGCTTGGCCATGATGCGATCGTCCCGCTGAATTCGCGTTCGCCTCAGCTCTTGCCCGCAGCGGCTGCAACTTCCGCTGCGAAGTCGCTCTCCTGCTTTTCGATGCCCTCGCCCAGCTTGTAGCGCACGAAACCGGTGAGCTTGATCGGACCGCCAACCTTGCCTTCGGCTTCCTTCAGAGCTTGCGCGACGCTCTTCTTGTCGTCATGCACATAGGGTTGATCGAGCAGGCAGACTTCCTTGTAGAAGCTTTTGAGGCCGGACTCGACGATCTTTTCGATGACGTTGTCGGGTTTTCCCGCTGCCCTGGCCTTATCGGCAAGCACTGCTTTCTCGCGCTCGATCACATCCGGCGCAAGACCTGACGAATCAATTGCGAGCGGCCCGGCAGCCGCGACGTGCATCGCGACCAGCCGCCCAAGTGCGGCGAGCTCCTGCGCATCGCCCGGCGAATCCAATGCGACCAGCACACCGATCTTGCCAAGACCTTCCGAGATCGAATTGTGCATATAGGAGCCGACGACGCCCTTGCCGACCGAAAGCGACGCAGCCCGGCGCAGCGACATATTCTCGCCGATGGTGGCAATGGCGGATGCGATTGCCTCCTGCACGGTCTTATCGCCGACCTTCGCCGCCTTGACTGCTTCGGCATCCCCGCCGGTCGACAACGCGACGTCGGCGATCAGTTTGACGAGGCCCTGAAAATGATCGTTGCGGGCGACGAAGTCGGTCTCGGCATTGACCTCGACGATTGCACCCTTGCCAGGAGCCGTCGAGATTCCGATCAGACCTTCGGCGGCGACACGATCGGCTTTTTTGGCGGCTTTCGAAAGCCCTTTTTTGCGCAGCCAATCGATCGCGGCCTCGACATCACCCTTCGTCTCGGTAAGGGCAGCCTTGCAATCCATCATGCCCGCGCCGGTCTGTTCGCGCAGGTCTTTTACGAGCGCCGCGGTGATTTCTGCCATGACAACATCCAGCATATTCTGAGAGGAAACATGCGGCGCAGCGGAAGCTGCGCCGCCGGATTCTGAGCCTTTACTCAGCGTCGGCCGTAAATTCCTTGGCTTTTGCCACCCACTGGTCGGCACGGCCAGGCAGACCGACCTCTTCACCAAGCCGTTGCGCTTGCTCATGCGTCAGCGGAGCGAGCTGCCAGTAATGGAAAATTCCAAGATCGTTGAGCTGCTTCTCGATCGAGCCCGACACGCCAGGAAGCTTTTTCAGATCGTCGGCAACACCACGCGGTCCAGGCAGAACCTCATAACCGGCATCGCTCGCCGGCGGCAGGTCTTCCACGACCGGCTCGGCTGCGGCTCCGATATCGATGCCACGCTCGCCCTGCGACCGGCCGATGCCGTCGATCGCGGCGCGTGCCACGAGATCGCAGTACAACGAGATTGCGCGGCTGGCATCATCGTTGCCTGGGACCACATAGGTGATGCCGTTCGGGTCGCAATTGGTATCGACGATCGCGGCAACCGGAATGTTCAGGCGCTGCGCTTCCTTGATTGCAATGTCTTCCTTGTTGGTGTCGATCACGAACAGCATGTCCGGCAGGCCGCCCATGTCCTTAATGCCGCCGAGCGAGCGATCGAGCTTGTCGCGCTCACGCTGCAGATCGAGACGTTCTTTCTTGGTGTATCCTTGGGCCTCGTTGGACGAGAGCATTTCGTCGAGCTTGCGCAGGCGCTGGATCGATCCGGAAATCGTCTTCCAGTTGGTCAATGTGCCGCCAAGCCAACGCGAATTCACGTAATACTGCGCGCACTTCTTCGCAGCCTCGGCAATGGCATCCTGGGCCTGGCGCTTGGTGCCGACAAACAGGATACGGCCCCCCTTGGCAACGGTGTCGGACACCGCCTGCAGCGCCTGATGCAGCATCGGCACGGTCTGCGCGAGATCGATGATATGGATGTTGTTGCGGACGCCGAAGATATAATTCCCCATCTTCGGGTTCCAGCGGTGGGCCTGATGGCCAAAGTGAACGCCAGCTTCCAACAGCTGACGCATGCTGTAATCGGGCAGCGCCATAGTACGTCTCCGGTTTGTCCTCCGCGGATGGCGTGAACGGGCGGCACGTGCCACGCCGTCACCGGATGGCCGGCTGACCCCTGTGAGAGTCAACAAAACCCTGATCCGCGTGTGAGATGGGCGGCCATATAACGGTCCGGTGCCGGAAAGGCAAGAAAAAGCGCCCGCCGGGCCTGCCATCCTCGGTGCGGCGGCTCCGGGCCCGCACCCCTATCCGGCCTCCACCGCGACCACCCCCGGCACCGCCTTGATCGCTCCCGCAATCTGGGGGGAGACCTTGTAGCGGCCCGGCAGCTTGATCTCGACCTCGCCGCCGTCGGACAGCATGAGAACGAAATGGACCTCGCCGTCGCCTTTGGGTTCCAGGCGATTGGTGACGATGTCCAGCGGCGCCGGATCGCGCAGGAATATCTGAAGGCTCTTCTGAACCTTTTCAGCCGCCTGATCGAGCCGTTCCACGGTCTGAATCCGGGCCCGGACCTCCTCGCCCTGTGCTTCGGCGGAGAGGAACAAAAGAACCGCGTTTCCGGGTTCCAGCAGGTCGCGATATTGCTGCAGCCCCTCCTGGAACAGCACCGCCTCGTACTGGCCGCTCGGATCGGACAGGCCGATGATCCCCATCTTGTTGCCGGTCTTGGTACGGCGTTCGATGCGCGAGACGACGGTCGCCGCGGTCCGTCCGGCACTGGCGCCGGCGCGCACCGATTTGGAAAACTCCATCCAGTTCATCACCTGCATGCGCTTCAGCGCCTTGGCGTAATCGTCGAGCGGATGGCCGGTCAGGAAGAAGCCGATCGCCTCATATTCGCGCTGCAACCGGTCGGAGGGCAGCCATGGCTCGACATTGGGCAGACGCAGCGGCTCGCGATGCGACGGCCCGCCGAACAATTCGTTCTGGCCGCTCTCGGCCGCCTCATGGGCGCGCTGCGCGACGGCGAGCATGGTTTCGACCGCGGCATGGACCCGCGCCCGGTTCGGCTCAAGCTGGTCGAAGGCTCCTGCGGCCGCGAGACTTTCCAGGACGCGCTTGTTGATAGCCTTCGGATTGATGCGCGAAGCAAAATCGGTGAGATCGCGGAACGGAATCGTCCCGCGCGCGGCAACGATCGCGTCCACCGCCTGCCCGCCCACTCCCTTCAGCGCCGCGAGCGAATAAAAGATCGTGTTGCCCTCGACGTCGAATGCCTTGCCGGACCGGTTGATCGATGGCGGTTCGAGCTTGATGCCGAGCCGTTCGGCCTCGTTGCGGAATTCCGCCAGCTTGTCGGTATTGCCCATGTCGAGCGTCATCGACGCCGCGAGAAATTCGACCGGATAATTGGCCTTCATCCAGGCGGTCTGGTAGGCGACCAGTGCATAGGCAGCGGCGTGGCTTTTATTGAAGCCGTATTCGGCGAAGCGTTCGAGCAGATCGAAGATCGCATCAGCCTGCGCCTTCTGCACCCCACGCTCGACCGCGCCTTTGACGAATCCCTCGCGCTGCGCCTGCATCTCGCTGCGGATCTTCTTGCCCATGGCGCGGCGCAGCAGGTCCGCCTGGCCGAGCGAATAACCGGCGAGCAACTGCGCCGCCTGCATCACCTGTTCCTGATAGACGATGACGCCGAAGGTCTCCTTCAGGACTTCTTCCAGTTTCGGATGGATGTAATCCGGCTCCTCTTCGCCGTGCTTGCGGGCGCAATAGGTCGGAATGTTCGCCATCGGACCCGGCCGGTACAGCGCGACCAGGGCAATGATGTCCTCGAACCGGTCCGGCTTCATGTCGAGCAGCGCGCGGCGCATGCCCTGACTTTCCAGCTGGAAGATGCCCACCGCCTCCGCCCGGCCGAGAAGGTCGTAAGTTTTCTTATCGTCCAGCGGAATTGCCGACAGGTCGACATCAATGCCGCGGCGCTTCAAAAGATCGACCGCGGTCTTCAGCACGGTCAAGGTCTTCAGACCGAGGAAGTCGAACTTCACGAGTCCGGCAGGCTCGACCCATTTCATGTTGAACTGGGTGACCGGCATGTCGGATTTTGGATCGCGGTAGAGCGGAACCAGCTCTGCCAGGGGCCGGTCGCCGATCACGATGCCGGCAGCGTGGGTCGAGGCGTGCCGTGTCAGCCCCTCCAGCTTTTGTGCAATATCGAATGCGCGGCGTATTGTGGGATTTGCATCGCGCTCGGCCTGCAGCTTCGGCTCGTCTTCGATCGCGCGCGCCAGTGTCACCGGGTTGGCCGGGTTCTGCGGCACCAGCTTGCACAGCTTGTCGACCTGCCCATACGGCATTTCCAGCACGCGCCCGACATCACGCAACACGCCGCGGGCCTGCAACGTACCGAACGTGATGATCTGCGCGACCTGATCGCGGCCGTAGCGACGCTGCACATAGCGGATCACCTCGTCGCGGCGGTCCTGGCAGAAGTCGATATCGAAGTCCGGCATCGACACGCGTTCCGGATTGAGGAAGCGCTCGAACAGCAGGCCGAACCGGATCGGATCAAGATCGGTGATGGTCAGTGCATAGGCGACGAGCGAGCCCGCGCCCGAGCCGCGGCCCGGCCCGACCGGAATGTCATGCTGCTTGGCCCACTGGATGAAGTCTGCGACGATCAGAAAATAGCCGGGATATTTCATGCGCTCGATGACATCGAGCTCGAAGGCCAGCCGTGTTTCGTAGTCCTCGCGCGTGGCATTCGGCGCAAGTCCATGAACCGCGAGCCGGCGATCCAGCCCCTCCTTTGCGCGCTTGCGCAATTCCGCGCCCTCGTCCGCGTCACCTGATGTGAAGCGTGGCAGGATCGGCTTGGATGTTCGAGGCCGGTATGAACAGCGCTGGGCGATCTCGACGGTGTTGGCGATCGCTTCCGGCAGATCCGAGAACAGCGCCGCCATTTCCTTGCGGCTCTTGAAGTAATGTTGCGGTGTCAGCTGGCGACGGTCGGTTTCCGCGATCAGCCGGCCCTCGGCGATACAGATCAGCGCGTCGTGAGATTCGTAATCGTCCGGTGTCGCGAAGAACGGTTCGTTGGTCGCGACCAGCGGCAGCGACTGGGTATAGGCGATGTCGATCAGATGCGGCTCGGCCGCGCGCTCTTCAGGCAGATCGTGGCGCTGCAATTCGACGTAGAGCCGGTCACCGAAAAGGTCACGCAACAGGCCGGCGCGTGACTGCGCAAGATCAAGCTGACCGGCCGCGATCGCCTGATCGAGCACCCCGGCCGGGCCACCGGTCAGAGCGATGATCCCGTCGGTTCCCTCCTGCAGCCAGGCGATCGGGAGGTGCGGGGGTTCGTTTGCGGGCGAATCGAGGAAAGCGCGTGACGACAGCATCATCAGCCGCCGGTAGCCGTCCTCGCGAGCGGCCAAGAGCACGATGCGGGGCAATTTCTTGGCGTGGGCGGGATTGCGTGGATCGCGCGGCTGATCGCCGAAATCGACCGAAAAGCAGCACCCGACGATCGGCTGAATACCGGAGGCAGCCAGCTTTTCCGAAAATTCCAGAGCACCGAACATATTGTCGGTGTCGGTAAGTGCGAGCGCAGGCTGACGGTCGGCCTTTGCGAGATCGGCAAGTTTGCCGATCTTCAGCGCGCCCTCGAGCAGCGAATAGGAAGAGTGCACATGCAGGTGCACGAAGGGTGCATCCGACACCTTAACGCCTCGCGAATCTGACTGGTCGCCGACGATGGTGCTGAGCGGTGCCACATAAGTCCATCGCCAATCCGGCGTGATCGCCTGGCAGGCCCGATTTCCCCAACCCGGTACGGCCCCCCAGAGCTGCGTCTTCGCGCAACCGCTCCAGCGCGCGGCGGAACCGTGAGGAAGCAGCCGGGCGCCCGCTACGCTGACGCAACTCCACGACGGGCGCCCGGCCGAAACCGCGTCCTTTTCTCCCGCGGACGCTACAAACGCATGACGCTACTCACAGAGTTACCAGCACTAGCCGGACCGATCACAGACCGCCGAGCACCTGTGCCCATATGGCGATCATCCCAAGAAAGAGCGACAGCGAGGCCAGTGCGGCGGCCTCTTCCACAACAGCGCGAAACATAACGGCTCCCTGCCTCAAACCTCGCATGACCCGCCCGAAAGGAACGGAAAGAGAACATAGTTCTTTGTTTGTTCTCAGTCAAGCCGTAATCGGCCGGAGTGCTGGAAACGGATTGAGGCCGCTGGCCGCGGCCCCAACTCAAACCTAAGCCAAGCCCAACCCCAAGTCCCGTGCCCTAACGGCACCGCAGGTTCAGTGCTCGTCCTTTCGGACGTAATGTGCCGGCACCTGGCTCATGCGATCGACCGCAGCAATTCCAAGGGCAGAGATGATAAAAGCCAGGTGGATGATGACCTGCCACATGATGCCTGCCTCCGTATAGGAGGCTTTCGGACCGCCAAGATTACCGGCCTCAATGAAGGTCCGGAGCAGATGGATCGACGAGATGCCGATGATCGCCATCGCGAGCTTGATCTTCAAGACGCTGGCGTTGACGTGGCTCAGCCATTCGGGCTGATCGGGATGGCCCTGCAGCCGGAGCCGGGACACGAAGGTCTCGTAGCCGCCGACGATCACCATCACCAGCAGGTTGGAGATCATCACCACGTCGATCAGGCCGAGAACGACCAGCATGATCTGCTGTTCGGTGTAGTCCGTCGAATGAAGGAGCAGGTGCCAAAGTTCCTTGAGGAACAGCAGCACATAGACGCCCTGCGCAACGATCAGCCCGAGATAGAGCGGTAGCTGCAGCCACCGCGAACCGAAAATGAGAGCGGGCAAAGGGCGAAGCTCACGTCCGACAACGTCGGTCGTCTTGGCGGTTTCAGTCATGGCTCATCATGGTTGGAGAACGATTGCGGAAATGGCGGGGGCAAGATGGGAACGACGCGCGTCCTTTCAATACCGGCCAGCATGAACGGATCATGACACCGGCGTGCGAACGCGCCTCAATCCAGCTCGACGACAACCCCTTCGCGGATCGTGACGCGCCTGTCCATCCGGCGCGCAAGATCGAGATTGTGGGTGGCGATAATGGCGGCGAGGCCGGAGGCGCTGACAAGCTGCTGCAACGTATCGAACACGTGGTCGGCCGTATGCGGATCGAGATTGCCGGTCGGCTCGTCGGCGAGCAGGATGCGGGGCGCATTGGCGACCGCGCGGGCAATGGCGACGCGCTGCTGTTCGCCGCCGGACAATTCCGCCGGCCGATGATCGAGCCGCGCCTTCAAGCCGAGATATGTCAATAGCTCGCCGGCCCGCTTGCGCGCCTCGGCCCGCGAAAGCCCTCGGATCATCTGCGGCAGCATCACGTTCTCGATCGCCGAAAATTCCGGCAACAGATGATGCGCCTGATACACGAACCCCATCTCTACCCGGCGGATCGCAGTACGCTCCGCGTCGGACAATGTCGCGGTCGGTTTTCCGTCGACATAGACCTCGCCGCCATCGGGATGTTCCAGGAGACCGGCGATATGCAGAAGCGTTGACTTGCCTGCACCGGACGGCGCGATCAAGGCGATCGATTGACCGAGCCAGCAGCCGAGCTCGGCGCCGCGCAGAATCGTCAATTCCGCCTCGCCTTGCTGGTAGCGCCGGTGGACGGCGCTCAAATACAGCACCGGCGGATTTGCGGCACGCGCGTTCGCTGCCTGATCGTCCGCCATCACATGCTCATTCATAGCGGAGCGCCTCGACCGGATCGAGCCGCGCCGCCCGCCATGATGGATAGAGCGTCGCCGCAAGCGACATGGCGAGCGCAATGACGATCACGGCCGTCGTTTCGCCTGCATCGATCTCGGCCGGCAGACGCGACAGAAAATACAGTTCCGGCGCAAACACCTCCCGCGACGTCAGCCAAGACACGAATTGCCGCAGCGACTCGATATTGGCGCAAACGACCACACCGACGATGAAACCAAGCGTCGTTCCCACGACACCAATCGAGGCGCCTGTGATCAGGAACACGCGCATGATCGCGCCCTGCGTTGCACCCATGGTCCGCAGGATCGCAATGTCGCGGCCCTTGTCCTTCACCAGCATGAACAGCCCGGAGATGATGTTCATCACCGCGACCAGCACGATCAGCGACAGGATCAGCGCCATCACGTTGCGCTCGACCTGCAAAGCGTTGAAGAAGGTGGCGTTGCGCTGGGTCCAGTCGGTGATGAAGATGGGACGTTCGGCGGCCTTGGTAAGGAGCGTACGAAACTCGCGGTAGCGATCCGGGGAATCGATATAGACCTCGATGGCGGTCACATCGCCCGAGCGGTTGAAGTAGGCCTGCGATTCCGCGAGCGGCATGAACACGAAGTTGGAATCGTATTCCGACATGCCGATCTCGTAGACCGCCGCGATCCGGTAGGTCTTGATCCGCGGCGTCGTTCCCATCGGGGTGACTGCGCCACGTGGCGCGACCAGCGTGGCGTTGTCACCGGCCTGAACCGACAGCGCCTGCGCCAGCCGCTTGCCGACGATGATGCCCTGCCCTTCGTCAAAGCCGTCGAGCGTTCCCTGCACGAGGTTCTTTGAAATCGACGCCTGCTTGTCGAGATCGGCTGCGCGCATGCCGCGCACGCCGACACCGGTCGAATGGAACGGCGAGGAGATGAGTGCCTGACCATCGACCATCGGCGCAGCAAGCCGCACGCCCGGCACGCCGCTCAGACGGGCCGCCAGTTCCTTCCAGTCGGTCAGCGGCGATTCCAGCGGCTGCACCAGCAGGTGGCCGTTCATACCGAGGATCTTTTCGAGCAGTTCCTTGCGGAAACCGTTCATCACCGCCATCACGATGATGAGGGTTGCAACACCCAGCATGATGCCAAGGAAAGAAATACTGGCGATGACGGAAATGAATCCTTCCTTGCGCCGCGCCCGCAGGTAGCGCAGCGACAGCATCCACTCGAAAGGCGCAAAGGGCCGCGTCGCGGAAGGCTCGCTCATTCGGTCTCCTGAATCTGCGGATTTCATCAGATTCTGGCCGTTTCAAGCCACCGCCAAACACCGGGCCGGCCGTGACTCGCACAACTTCGTTGGGGACAATGTCTCGTCCCGCTGGCCTCGTCCTCTCACCCGAGGCGGTTCAGCACTTCGTCGGGACTCAGCATCTCCCGGGTTCCGTCGGACCTGCGCTTGACCTCGTATTGGCCGGCCGACAGCCCTTTCGGTCCGACCACCACCTGCCAGGGAATGCCGATCAGGTCGGTGGTGGCAAACTTGGAGCCTGGCCGCTCGTCGAGGTCATGATACAGCGTATCCACACCACGCGCCTGCAGATCGGCATAGAGCTTTTCACAGGCTGCGTCGGTGGCGGCATCACCCTGTTTCAGATTGAGGATCGCGACGCGGAACGGCGCAACGCTCTCCGGCCAAATGATACCCGCATCGTCGTGAGACGCCTCGATGATGGCAGCGACAAGGCGCGACGGCCCGATGCCGTAGGATCCCATATGGACCGGATGCTCGGCACCGTCTGGACCGGCCACCAGAGCTTTCATCGGCTCTGAATACTTGGTCCCGAAATAGAAAATGTGACCCACCTCGATACCGCGCGCCGAGACGCGCGACGGCTCGGGCAGCGCGCCGAAAGCGGCTGCATCGTGTTTTTCCGACGTCGCCGCATAAAGTGATGTCCAGCGATCAACCGTCGCCTGAAGACCTGCGACATCGTCGAAATTGACATTCTCGTCAGGGACCTCGAAATCCAGATAATCGCGGTGGCAAAACACCTCGCTTTCGCCGGTCGAGGCGAGGATGATGAATTCGTGGCTGAGATTGCCGCCGATCGGACCGGTTTCAGCCACCATCGGGATCGCCTTCAGTCCCATCCGAGCGAACGTGCGCAGATAGGCCACGAACATCTTGTTATAGGAATGCCGGGCGCCGGCCTGATCGAGATCGAAGGAATACGCGTCCTTCATCAGGAATTCGCGCCCGCGCATCAGGCCGAATCTCGGCCGCACCTCGTCGCGGAATTTCCACTGGATGTGATAGAGGTTGAGCGGAAGATCGCGATACGAACGCACGTAAGCGCGGAAGATGTCGGTGATCATCTCCTCGTTGGTCGGACCATACAGCATTTCACGAGCATGACGGTCCTTGATCCGCAGCATTTCCTTGCCATAGGCGTCGTAGCGGCCGCTCTCACGCCACAGCTCCGCCGACTGTATCGTCGGCATCAGAAGTTCGATCGCGCCGGACCGGTTCTGCTCTTGGCGCACGATATCGCAGATCTTGTCGAGCACCCGCAGGCCCAATGGCAGGAACGCATAAATGCCTGCGGCCTCCTGACGCATCATGCCGGCGCGCAGCATCAGCCGGTGCGAGACGATCTCGGCCTCTTTTGGTGTCTCGCGTAAAATTGGCAGGAAGTACCGCGACAATCGCATTGGGTTCTTTCGAGAATCGGCCGGGTTTGGCGCTCAGGAGCGTCACTGAAACCGGATTGCGTCTGAAAATTCAAGGCGCGCCCAAAACGCGGGCAGGATGGAGATCCTCTACGAAAGTCTTGCCGGACGTCACAAAAATGCTATAGCTGATCGCCTTCGCGTTGGGCAGCGGCTGCCCAACCGGTCCAAGTCTTGGGAGGATCGCGAGCGCCAAAGGCGCCGCCGACGCTTCAAAACACGCGAAAAGCCACGCCAGAAGCGGTTGCAACATTTTTGAGCAGGGCCCGCGCCCTGCTCTTTTTCATTTCATCTCTCAATCATAACCGGCGCCGAATGACGGCTACACATTCAGCCGCCGGAGGGCGGCCGGGGCAGTCCGGGGATGTCATCGAGCCCGATCAAGCGATACCGGTAAATGATTGCCAGGATTGCAAAAATCGCCGCGGCCACCAGCGTCGTCCAGACCAGCTTGGACAGGATTCGCGGCAGCACAGGTGCACCGGGATCGGTCCCGGGTTCGGTCTCGGCCTCATGCTGGGACTTCACCCCAAACGGCAGGATAGCGAACAGCGTAACCCACCAGATCAGGAAGTAGATGGCTGCGCCGGTCGTCCAGGTCATTTGGCCATGCTCGAAAAACTGTGCTGAGGGCCCGATCCTCGGCGCCCGAGGAGCGTCCGAGCATCTGTGTACTAGGCTTGCTCGAGCTCGACGAGCGTGCCGAGAAAATCCTTCGGGTGCAGGAACAGCACCGGCTTGCCATGGGCGCCGATCTTTGGCGTGCCGTCACCGAGCACCCGCGCCCCCTTTGCCTTCAGGGCATCCCGCGCCACGATGATGTCGTCGACCTCGTAGCAGATGTGATGGATGCCGCCATCCGGATTGCGCTCCAGGAATTTCGCGATGGGCGAATCCGGGCCGAGCGGCTCCAGCAATTCGATCTTAGTATTCGGCAGCGTGATGAAGACAGTAGAGACGCCATGCTCGGGCTGCGGCACGGTCTCGGATACCTGCGCGCCAAGCGTCGTCCGGTAGACCTCCGACGCCTTCGCAATATCGCGAACGGCAATCGCAACGTGGTTCAGTCGTCCGATCATGACCCGACTATACCGCAAGAACGTGGACGTGACAGACAGGCTTCTTGCCCCATTGCTGGGCAATCGCCCCGCGAACCCCGCGCCTCACCGCCTCCGCGACGCTGTCCGGATCGCGGCGCCGCGCCTTGGGCAAGCTCTCGAATGTCTCCTCGACCGCGTCCATGGCGATGTCCGCAAGCGCCTTGCCATCCTTGCCGGTTTCCGGGATGCCGAACAATTCGACTTCAGGATCGGCTGCAAGCTGGCCCTTCTCGGTCAGGGCCAACGCCACCGTGACTAGGCCGACGAAACTGAGCCGCCGCCGGTCGGCGATGGTACGGCTGTCGGCACCGACCAGCACCACACCATCCTTGTAGATGCGGCCATGCGGGATCTGGTCGATGACGCCTGGCGTTCCCGGCGCGAGCTGCACCATGTCGCCGTTGCGGCAGCTGACGACATTCGGAATGCCGAGCCGCCGGCCGATGGCGGCGTGCTCGGACAGATGCAGCGCTTCGCCATGGACCGGCACAAGGATGGACGGCTTCAGCCAGCCGAGCAATTCCTCGACCTCGCCGACGCGCGGATGACCGGACACATGCACCAGATGATTGCGGTCGGTGATGACCTGGATGCCCTGATCGATCAGACCGTTGATCACCGACGACACGGCCTTCTCGTTGCCGGGAATGGTTCGCGACGAGAAAATTACCTGATCGCCGCGCCCGAGCGTGATGTCCGGATGATCGTCGTTGGCGATGCGCGCCAGCGCCGCCCGCGGCTCGCCCTGACTGCCGGTGCATAGCGCAACGACCTTGTCCGGCGGCAGATAGCCATAGACGTCCGGCCCGCGAAACTCAGGAAGGCCGTCGAAATAGCCGGTCTCCCGCGCCACCTGCACCACGCGCTCCATGGCGCGTCCGACCACAACGACCTCGCGGCCGGCGGCGCGCGCGCCTTCCGCAACGGCGCGGAGCCGGGCGACATTGGATGCAAAGGTCGTGACCGCAATCCGCGCCGGTGCCGCGGCAATCAGCTCGGCCAGTGTCTTCGCGACATCGGCTTCGGAAGGAGAACGTCCGTCGCGAACGGCATTGGTCGAGTCGCCGACGACTGCGAGCACGCCCTCCTGCCCCAGCCGACGCAGCTTGTCCTGATCGGTCGGCAGGCCGACGCCCGGATCGGGATCGAGCTTCCAGTCCCCGGTATGCAGCACCGTTCCGAGCGGCGTACGGATGATCAGTGCGTTGGGTTCGGGAATCGAATGCGACATTGAAACGAGTTCGATGTCGAATGGCCCGACGTTGAAGCGGCTGCCGAGCGCCACAACCCTGAGGTCGATGTCTGGCGCGCCCGGTTCGCTGGCCTTCTTGGCCTCTATCAGCGCCGCGGTGAATGGCGTCGCATAGACCGGCACACGCAATTGCGGCCACAGATCGAACAGCGCGCCGAAATGATCCTCGTGCGCGTGCGTGATCACGATGCCGGACAGGCTGCGCCGTTCCTCCGCAATATAGCGGATATCCGGGAACATCAGATCGACACCCGGCAGATGCTCCTCGGAAGCAAAGGACACTCCGCAATCGACGATCATCCACTGGCGCCGGCGTTCGTTGCCGAGGCCGTAGAGCGACAGGTTCATGCCGATTTCGCCGACGCCGCCCAGCGGGGCAAAGACCAGTTGTTCCGGTGCCGCCATCAGAACGAAGCTCCATCACCGGCGGCATCGCCGAAATGCACATCGCCGGCGCTGACAACGCGGACCATGCCGTCCGTCTTGCGCAGGATCAATCTGCCCTCATCGTCCAGCGTTTCGAAAATGCCCGTATCCACCCGCTCTCCTGTTCGTACCGAAATCGATTGCCCGATTCCCGCAGCCCGCGCGAGCCATGCTCTCCGGATCACATCAAATCCGCGGCCATCGTTCCAGAGGCCGGTCCACGACACCCATGCATCGCTGAGACGCGCGAAAGCGTCTTCGGCCGTAACGGTACATCCAAGGGCGCGCAACGACTGAGCCGGGAATGGCATGCCTTGCGGTGCGGAGGCGAGATTGAGGCCAAACCCGATCACAACGGACAGGACCGGCCCCTGGGACTCGGATTCCAGAAGCAGTCCCGCCACCTTGCCACCGCAGGCGAGGACATCGTTGGGCCATTTGAGCGCGAAAGCGACGTCCGCAGCCAGCGCGCTGCAGGCTTCATGGACCGCGAGGCTAGCCACGAAACCGAGTGTCGCCGAGCCAGCGGGCGTCACCGGCGACACGAACAGCAGGCTCGCCGCCAGATTGCCATTTGCCGAAATCCATTCGCGCCCACGGCGGCCGCGACCGGCGGTCTGCTCGCGGGCCACGATCCAGAGCGGCCCCCTCTCCCCGGACCGCGCCAGACGCAGGGCCTCGCTGTTGGTTGAATCCAGCCGGTCGTGAACGATCAAGTGATGCCCCGCTTCCGCGGCATGCGGACCGAGAGCAAACCCCATCGCCTAGAACAGCGACTTCGCCGCAGCCGTGGCCGCGTCGAGCAGCGGCGCCGGATAGATAAAGAACAGAAGATTGAACAGGCCAGCGACGCCGAGCACGATCGCCTGCTCTCCTGGCATTGGCTCGAAACTCTTCTGCGGTTCGTCGAAATACATGGTCTTGACGATGGCGAGATAATAATAGGCGCCGATCACACTGGTCAGCACGCCGATCACCGCGAGCGCGTACAGCCCCGCATTCACCGCTGCGAGGAACACATAGAATTTCGCGAAGAAGCCTGCGAGTGGCGGAATGCCGGCGAGCGAAAACATCAGCATCGCCAGCAGGAACGCCATCATCGGCGACGTGCGGGCGAGCCCTGAAAGGTCGGAGATGTTCTCGACCATGCCGCCCGAACGCTTCATCGACAGCACGCAGGCGAAGGTGCCGAGCGTCATCGCGACATAGATCGCGACATAGATCAGGACGCCCTGCACGCCTTCGGCGGTACCGGCTGCAAGCCCGACCAGCGCGAAGCCCATATGGCCGATGGACGAATAGGCCAGCAGCCGCTTGATGTTGCTCTGCCCGATCGCGGCAAACGAGCCGAGCGCCATCGACGCGATCGAGACGAACACCACGATCTGCTGCCACTGCACGGTGACGGCCGGAAACGCGGTCATGGTTGCGCGCACGAACACCGCCATGGCCGCGACTTTTGGGGCTGCGGCAAAGAAGGCCGTGACCGGCGTCGGCGCTCCCTCATAAACGTCCGGCGTCCACATGTGGAACGGCACCGCCGAGACCTTGAAGCACAGGCCCGCAAGCAGGAAGACGAGGCCGAAGGTCAGTGCCAGCCCGCCTTGCGGCGCAGCCTGGGCAATCCCGGCGAATGAGATATGCCCGGTCGCGCCGTAAATCAGTGAGGCGCCATAAAGAAGCATGCCCGACGACAGCGCGCCGAGGACGAAATATTTCAGCCCAGCCTCGGTCGATTTCGCGGAATCGCGGTCGATCGCCGCGATCACATAGAGCGACAGGCTCATCAGTTCGAGGCCGAGATAGAGTGCGATGAGGTCCGTCGCCGAAATCAGCATGCCCATGCCGACGGCCGACAGCATCATTAGGATCGGATACTCGAACTTCCGCATCCCGGCGCGCCGGACGAAATCGAAAGACATCAGGATCGCGACCGCAGTGCCGCCGAAGGCGAGGACCTTCACGAAGCGCGCGAAATCGTCAACCACAAAGCTGCCGCCGAAGGTCGACAGCCGGCCGGACGGCAGCAGCGCGACTGCAATGGCCGCAACGACCAGCAACACAATTGACGCTGTGCTGATGGCAAAATTGGATCGCTCGCCGCCATAGGCGCCGACCATCAGGAGCGCCATCGCGCCAACCGCGAGAATGATCTCAGGGATCGCAGGAATGAGGTTGGGAATCTCGCCGGTCATTTCTTGTCACCTGCGATGCGCATATCGGCTTCGGCCTTTTTGGTCTTGCCGATCGCGGTCTGATACTGCGCCACCAGAGCGTTGACCGACGCCGATGACATGTCGAGCACCGGCTTCGGCCAGAAGCCGAACAGAAGCGTCAGGACCACGAGCGGCGCGAAGAGACCGATCTCGCGCGCGTCCATGTCCTTGATGGACTGCAGTTTCGGCTTTTCGAGCTTGCCGAAGATCATCTTGCGGTAGAGCCAGAGCGCGTAGGCCGCCGACAGGATCACGCCGAGGGTCGCGAGTGTGGCGACCGGGATGCTGACCTTGAAGGTTCCGAGCAGCGTCAGGAATTCGCCGACGAAGCCGGAGGTTCCGGGCAAGCCAACATTGGCCATGGTGAATAGCATGAAGACCGCGGCATAGATCGGCATGCGTTCGACCAGACCGCCATAGGCCGCGATCTCGCGAGTATGGATGCGGTCATAGACCACGCCGACGCAGAGGAACAGCGCGCCCGACACAATGCCATGGGAGATCATCTGGAAGATGCCGCCGCCGATGCCCTGCGCGGTCGCGGCGAAGATGCCCATCGTCACAAAGCCCATATGGGCGACGGAGGAATAGGCAATCAGCTTCTTCACGTCCTCCTGCATCAGCGCGACGAGCGACGTGTAGATGATCGCGACAACAGACAGCGTGAAAATCAGCGGCGCAAAGTCGGCTGACGCCAGCGGGAACATCGGCAGCGAGAAGCGCAGGAAGCCGTAGCCACCCATCTTCAACAGGATTGCCGCAAGGACAACAGAGCCCGCGGTCGGTGCCTCGACGTGCGCATCCGGCAGCCAGGTATGGACCGGCCACATCGGCATCTTCACCGCAAACGAGGCGAAGAAGGCCAGCCACGCCCAAGTCTGCATTTGTCTGGGGAATTCGTGCTTGAGCAGGACGGTGATGTCGGTCGTGCCGGCGCTCCAGTACATCGCCATGATGGCGAGCAGCATCAGCACCGAGCCGAGCAGCGTGTAGAGGAAGAACTTGAAGCTCGCATACACGCGCCGCGGCCCGCCCCAGATGCCGATGATCAGGAACATCGGGATCAGCCCGGCCTCGAAGAACAGATAGAACAGCACAAGGTCGAGGGCCGCGAAGGTTCCGACCATCATCGTCTCAAGGACGAGGAAGGCGATCATGTATTCCTTGACGCGGTTCTGCACCGAGTCCCAGCTCGCGATGATGCAGATTGGCATGATCGCCGTGGTCAGGATCACGAGCGGCAGCGAGATGCCGTCGACGCCCATGTGGTAGGAGGCGTAGCCGCCGAGCCAGCGCGCCTTTTCGACGAACTGGAATTCGGCGGAGCCTGCATCGAAGCGCCAGACCAGGACCAGCGAGACCGCGAACGTGATCATCGTGGTCCAGAGCGCGACCCAGCGCGCATTGCGCTTGACGGAGTCGGTGTCGCCACGCAGCGCCATGATGAACAGCGCGCCGAGGAGCGGCAGGAAGGTGGTGACGGAAAGGACGGGCCAGGTGGTCATGTCAGCGGGCTCCCGCGAACATGAACCAGGTGATCAGGAGCGCCGCTCCGATCAGCATGGCGAACGCGTAGTGATAGAGATAGCCGGTCTGCAGCCGCACCACGCTGCGGGTGACGTCGAGGACGCGGGCCGACACGCCATCCGGGCCGAAGCCGTCGATCAGCCAGCCATCGCCGCGTTTCCACAAATTGTAGCCGAGCCATTTGGCCGGACGCACGAAGATGAAGTCGTACAATTCGTCGAAATACCACTTGTTGAGCAGGAAGCGGTACAGCAGCTGGTGGTCGCGGGCGAGCTTCACCGGGATCGACGGATCGCGCAGATAGAACTGGGCGGCAACCGCAAGCCCAATCACCATCATCACGAACGGCGACAGCTTTACCCAGAGCGGGACGTGGTGGATGGCGTCGATGATGTCCGGCTTCTGCAAGATCGCCTGACGGAAGAACTCCTGCACGTGATGACCGGCGAAATATTCGTAGAACGGATAGCCGGCCAGGATCGATCCCGCGCCCAGCACATAGAGCGGGATCAGCATCGTCAGCGGGCTCTCATGCGCCGCCTCGTAATGATGATGGTCGTGCGGGGTGCCGAAGAAGGTCTTGAAGATCAGCCGCCAGGAATAGAACGAAGTCAGGAGCGCAGCGACTACGGTGGCGGCAAACGCATAGGGCGCGAGCGGGTTCTTGCCGACGAAGGCTGCTTCGATGATGGCGTCCTTGGAGAAATAGCCGGCCGTCAGCGGGAAACCGGTCAGCGCCAGCGTGCCGATCACCATCAACCAGAAGGTCTGCGGGATCTTCTTGCGCAGGCCGCCCATGTGGCGGATGTCCTGTTCGTGATGCATCGCGTGGATCACCGAGCCGGCGCCGAGGAACAGCAGCGCCTTGAAGAAGGCGTGGGTGAACAGGTGGTACATCCCGACCGAATAGGCGCCGACGCCCATGGCGACGAACATGTAGCCGAGCTGCGAGCAGGTCGAGTAGGCGATGATGCGCTTGATGTCGTTCTGCACGAGGCCGACTGTCGCCGCGAACATCGCCGTGACCGCGCCGACCAGCGTCACGACCGTCAGCGCCGCCGGCGACAGCTCGAACAGCGGCGACAGCCGCGCCACCATGAACACGCCGGCGGTCACCATCGTCGCGGCGTGAATCAGCGCGGAGACCGGAGTCGGCCCCTCCATCGCGTCCGGCAGCCAGGTGTGCAGCAGGAACTGCGCGGACTTGCCCATCGCCCCCATGAACAGGAACAGGCAGATCAGCGTCAGCGCATCGGCCTGCCAGCCGAAGAAATTGATGGTCTTGCCGGTGAGCGATGGCGCCTGCGCGAACACGGTGTCGAAATCGATCGCGTTCGTCATCATGAAGACGGCGAAGATGCCGATCGCAAAGCCGAAATCGCCGACCCGGTTGACCACGAAGGCCTTGATCGCGGCGGCATTGGCCTCGGGCTTCTGATACCAGAATCCTATCAGGAGATAGCTCGCAAGACCCACTCCCTCCCAGCCGAAGAACAGCTGCGCGAGGTTGTCGGCAGTGACGAGCGCCAGCATCGCGAAGGTGAACAGCGACAGATAAGCGAAGAAGCGCTGGCGGTGCGGATCCTCGTGCATGTAGCCGATCGAGTAGAGATGCACGAGCGAGGATACGGTCGTGACCACGACCAGCATCACCGCGGTCAGCGGGTCGATGCGCAGCGCCCAGTCGACCTTCAGGTCGCCGGATTGCATCCAGGTGAACAGGACGATCCGTTCGTCAACATGACCGAAGCCGACGCGCACGAATGCAATCCAGGACAGAATCGCGGAGACAAACAGGAACAGCGTGGTGATCAGCTCGGCCGGGCGCGCGCCGATCAGCCGGCCGAACAGGCCCGCGACAATCGCGCCAAGCAGCGGGAGAAAGACGATCGCCTGATACATCGCTCAATGTCCCATGCGCATGATCTGGTCCGAAAACCGGTGCCCACTTTTCGGGATCATGTGCCTCAGCCCTTCATCAGGTTGACGTCTTGGACCGCGATCGAGCCGCGGTTGCGGAAATACACGACGAGAATGGCGAGCCCGATCGCCGCCTCGGCCGCCGCGACGGTGAGAATGAGCAGCGCGAAGATCTGGCCCGAAATGTCGCCCATGAAACTCGAGAACGCGACAAAGTTGATATTGACCGAGAGCAGGATCAGCTCGATCGACATCAGGATGATGATGATGTTCTTGCGGTTCAGGAAAATGCCGAAGATCCCGAGCGTGAACAGGATCGCGGCGACCGAAAGATAATGTCCGAGCCCGATGACCATTATTGCAGCCCCTGCCCCGGCTGAACCTTGCGGATCTCGATCGCGGTGGCAGGCGTGCGCGCCACCTGATCGGCGATGTTCTGCCGCTTGACCCCTTCCTTATGGCGCAGCGTCAGTACGATGGCGCCGATCATGGCGACCAGAAGCACCAGGCCAGCCGCCTGGAAGAAGTAGATGTACTTTGTATAGAGCACGAGGCCGATGGCTTCCGTGTTCGATACGTCCGCGGGAATCGGGGCCGCGGCCACACGCGGCGATCCGCCGCCGATGGTCCATGCGCCGACCACGAGCAGGATTTCGGCCAGCAGCACGACACCAATTAGCGCGCCAACTGGCAAATATTGCAGAAAGCCTTCGCGCAATTCCGCAAAGTCGACATCGAGCATCATCACGACGAACAGGAACAGCACGGCCACTGCCCCGACATAGACCACGACCAGGATCATCGCCAGGAATTCGGCGCCGAGCAGCAGGAACAGCCCCGCCGCATTGACGAAGGCGAGTATCAGGAACAGTACCGAATGCACCGGATTGCGCGACGCAATCACCATCAGCGCGGAGGCGATACACACTGCGGAGAAGAGATAAAAGAAGAGCGCGACGATCATCGTTCTTTACCGGTACGGGGCATCGAGCTTGATATTCTGCGCAATCTCACGCTCCCAGCGATCGCCGTTCGCAAGCAGGCGCTCCTTGTCGTAATAGAGCTCCTCGCGGGTTTCGGTGGCGAATTCGAAATTCGGTCCCTCGACGATGGCGTCCACCGGGCAGGCCTCCTGGCAGAGCCCGCAATAGATGCACTTCACCATGTCGATGTCGTAGCGCGTGGTGCGCCGCGTGCCGTCGTTCCGTCGCGGACCGGCTTCGATGGTGATCGCCTGGGCCGGGCAGATTGCCTCACACAGCTTGCAAGCGATGCAGCGCTCCTCGCCGTTCGGATAGCGGCGCAGAGCATGTTCTCCGCGAAAACGCGGCGAGATCGGCCCCTTCTCGAACGGATAGTTCAGCGTCGGCTTCGGCTTGAAGAAATAACGCATGCCGAGAACGAAGGCCTGCAGAAACTCCGTCAGGAAAATCGAACGCGCTGCCTGATCGAGCCGCATGGTTCTATCCTCTGCCTGTCAGCCGGCCGAATGGGCACGCTAGTCGAACAGCCATGACCCGACCCAATAGCCGAGGATGGCGAACACCGCCGTTTCGATGCCCACGACGATCCAGCGCAACGCTAGTATTTTTCGCTCGAAAGCGGCCCGCTCCTGAGCCGTTTCCGAACGGTCCAGAGCGCGCAACCGCTCTGAGACGGCCGATACGACGAACAGGGCGCTCGCCGCACCAATCGCCGCTCCGGCCACTGCGCCCGCAAGAGCCGTTGTCAAAATGCTCATGATCGAGCCTTGTCATTTCGGTGCCAAGCCTCCGAACTGAAGCACGGCGGCGACAATCACGACCATGGCTAGCGAAATCGGCAGGAACACTTTCCAGCCGAGCCGCATGAGCTGGTCGTAGCGATAGCGTGGCACAATCGCCTTCACCATCGCGAACAGATAGAAGATGAACAGGCACTTGAGCGTAAACCAGACCACGCCCGGCACCCAGGTGAAGGGCGCGACATTCACGGGCGGCAGCCAACCGCCCAGGAACAGGATCGTCCCCATCGCACACATGGTGGCAATGGCGACATACTCTCCCAGCATGAACATCATGTAGGGCGTCGAGCCATACTCGACCATGAAGCCGGCCACCAGTTCGGATTCGGCTTCCACGAGATCGAATGGCGGCCGGTTGGTTTCCGCCAGCGCCGAGATGAAGAAGATCACGAACATCGGCAGCAGCGGCAGCCAGAACCAGTTCAATAGCCCGTACTTGCCGTTCTGCGCCTCGACGATGTCCGACAGATTCAGCGAGCCGACGCATAGCAGCACGGTAATGATCACGAATCCGATCGAGACCTCGTAGGACACCATCTGCGCCGCCGAGCGGAGCGCAGCCAGGAACGGATATTTCGAGTTCGACGCCCATCCGCCCATGATGATCCCGTAAACGCCGAGCGATGAGATCGCAAAGATGTAGAGGATGCCGACATTGATGTCGGCGATCACCCACCCGGCATTGACCGGGATCACTGCCCAGGCCGCGAGCGAGAGCACCACGGTGACGAGCGGCGCGAGCAGAAAGATGCCCTTGTTCGCACCGGCCGGGATCACCGGCTCCTTCAGCACGAATTTGAGCAGATCGGCAAAGGACTGGAACAGGCCGTAGGGCCCGACCACGTTCGGGCCGCGCCTGATCTGCACCGCCGCCCAGATTTTGCGGTCGGCATACAGCACATAAGCAATCGCAACGAGCAGGATCACCATCAAGAGCACGCTTTGCGCGACGATGATGATCAGCGGCCAGAGATATGCCCAGAAGAAGTCGGCCATCTACCTACTCCGCTGCCGTTATGGTACGGCGCTCGGCGAGGGCCGAACATTCGGCCATCACCGCGCTCGCCCGCGCGATCGGGTTGGTGAGATAGAAGTCGTCGATGACGGACGCAAATGGCGCCTTGTCGGGCGTGCCGGGCAATTGCGCCAGCCGGCGCAGGTCGGCGCCATCGCCCGGCGTGATCGTACCGATGCGTTGGAGATGCGGGTGCGCCGCAAAGATCGCTTGCCGCAGCTGAGCAAGTGTATCGTAGGGCAAGCGTGCCCCGAGATGATCCGACAGCGCACGCATGATCGCCCAGTCCTCACGGGCATCGCCCGGCGGGAATGCGGCGCGCGCGGCCATCTGAACGCGGCCCTCGGTATTGACGTAGATGCCGGACTTTTCCGGATAGGCTGCACCCGGCAGTATGACGTCAGCACGATGCGCTCCGGCATCGCCATGGGTCCCGATGTAAACGACGAACGGTGCACGATCGATGTCGATTTCGTCGGCGCCCAGCGAGAACAGCACATCGACCTCGCCGGAGGCCATCTGCAAAGCGGTCTTGCCGCCCTCGCCCGGCACAAAACCGATATCGAGCGCGCCGACGCGCGACGCCGCATAGTGCAGAACCGAATAGCCGTTCCACGCATCCGAGACTGCGCCGATCTCGACGGCGACCCGCGCCGCCAGCGCCGCGACGCGGGCACCGTCATTGCGGGTGAAGATCGAGGCGCCGACCAGCACCATCGGCCGTTCGGCCTTGTAGAGAATATCGGCGTAATCCCCTTTGCCGTTCGCCAGTTCCGCAAGCGAATCCGGGCCGGCGCCGAGATAATGATAGGGATAGGTCAGATCGACGCGCTCGCCGATCAGCGCGATCGGGAAATGGCCCTGCCGCCAGCGCTTGCGAATCCGCGCGTTGAGGACCGCCGCTTCCTTGCGCGGATTCGATCCGACGATCAGAAGCGCATCCGCCCGTTCGATCCCCGGAATCGTCGCATTGAAAAGATAGGTGGCACGGCCCCAGCGCGGATCGATCATCGAGCCGCGCTGTCGCGCGTCGATGTTCTTCGAGCCGAGCCGCGTCAGCAGATCCTTCAGCGCGAACATCTCCTCCACGGCGCACAGGTCGCCGGCGATCGCACCGATCCGGTCCGGCCGCGCAGCCTTGACCTTCTGAGTTACGAGGGCGAACGCTTCGCTCCATGTCGCCGCGCGCAGTCGTCCGTTCTCGCGGATATACGGCGTGTCGAGCCGTTGCGCGCGCAGCCCGTCCACCACGTGGCGCGTCTTGTCCGATATCCATTCCTCGTTCACGTCGTCGTTGACGCGCGGCAGGATCCGCATCACCTCGCGGCCGCGGGTGTCGATCCTGATCGCAGAACCGACCGCATCCATCACGTCGATCGACTCGGTCTTGTTCAGCTCCCAGGGCCGCGCCGTGAAGGCATAGGGCTTCGAGGTCAGCGCACCGACCGGGCACAGATCGACGACGTTGCTCTGCAGCTCGGAGGTCATCGCCTGTTCGAGATAGGTCGTAATCTCCATGTCCTCGCCGCGGCCGATCGCCCCCAGCTCGGGGACGCCCGCGACTTCGGTCGTGAACCGGACGCAGCGCGTGCAATGAATGCAGCGGTTCATCGATGTCTTGACCAGGACGCCGATATACTTGTCCTCGACCGCTCTCTTGTTCTCGGCATAGCGCGAGGTATCGGCGCCATAGGCCATCGCCTGATCCTGCAGGTCGCATTCGCCGCCCTGATCACAGATCGGGCAATCCAGCGGATGGTTGACCAGCAGGAACTCCATCACGCCTTCGCGTGCCTTCTTGACCATCGGCGTGCGGGTGTTGACGACCGGAGGCTCGCCATTCGGCCCCGGACGGCAGTCGCGCACCGCCCAGGCGCATGATGCGACCGGTTTCGGCGACCCTTTCAGCTCGACAAGGCACATGCGGCAATTGCCGGCAATCGACAGCCGCTCGTGGAAACAGAAGCGCGGAATTTCGGCGCCGGCCTGTTCGCAAGCTTGCAGCAATGTGTATTCCGGCGGCACGTCGATCTCGATGCCGTCGACCACGATCTTGGTCATCGCGCACACTCCTGCGGCATCACTTTCCCCAGAACCAGTAAGTCACCAGTGCGCACAGCCCGGCCGCAGCCGAGAGATAGGCGACCATCGGACGAATACCCTCCGCGCCCTGCTTCCAGATCGCGCCGCCCAAAGCGACGAAGAGAATCGCCAGCGGGAATGTCGCGATAATGGCCTGCGCCGCCGACATCGTGCTGCCATGCCTCACATAGAAGAACGAGCCGGTGAAGAAGACGATCCCGAACGCGATCGTGCCCAGCCCGAAGCGCCTGCGGTCCGCATCGGTCCGAATGAGCGTCTTCGGTGGCGGCACGTAGTCGCGCGGCGAAGGCGGAATCTCGTAAGCCATCCTCATGACCGATATCGTCGTTAATCATGCTTTCGCCGGCACGCAGTCCGGCGGCGTAAACGTGTGGCGCCGCATCAGCGCCTGAACGAAATTGTTGGTGTCGCGTCCGAACGTGGCCAGGAATTCCGGGTCCTTGGTCAAGGTCTCGCACAGGAACGGCAGATGGTCCTTCACCTCGTATTCGCAGGATCTTCGCCATTCCGGCTCGTTCGGAAAGGCATTCAGGACCTCTTCGCAGGCATAAAGCAGATACGAGACGAACGCCCGGTACTGCTCGAACACGAGCCGGTCCCCTGACTTCAGCTTGGCGTAGTCGGGCGCGCCGAATTGCGGGTTGCGGAAATTGAGGTCGGTGTAGGCCAGATAGACCTGACGCGCGCCGGTGGCCCGGTTGTTCTGGCGCACTTCCTGGAATTGCAGCACGATCGCGCCGAATCCGATCATGGCAACGACCGCCGAGGCGATCTGCGCCCAGTTGCCGAACCGCTGCCACCACTGGCTTTCGGAGGCCATCGCTCATCACTCCGCCGCCACCCTCACCGGATCGGGATGCGGATTGGCCGCATATTGATCGATGCGCTCCTCGATCTCGTGCCGGAAATGCGCGATCAGGCCCTGAATCGGCCAGGCCGCGGCGTCGCCGAGCGCGCAGATGGTGTGGCCCTCGACCTGTTTCGTCACATCGAGCAGCTGGTCGATCTCGCGCTTGTGAGCGCGGCCTTCGGCCATGCGGGTCATGACGCGCCACATCCACCCCGTGCCTTCGCGGCAGGGCGTGCACTGGCCGCAGCTCTCGTGCTTGTAGAAATAGGACAGTCTGGCGATGGCCCGGATCAGGTCGGTGGACTTATCCATGACGATGACGGCCGCGGTGCCGAGCCCGGATTTCAGCTTCGCCAGCGAGTCGAAATCCATCGGGCAGTCCATGATCTGCGCCGCGGGCACCATGCGCACCGACGAGCCGCCCGGGATCACCGCCTTCAGATTGTCCCAGCCGCCGCGGATGCCGCCGGCATGTTTCTCGATCAGCTCGCGGAACGGGATGCTCATCGCTTCCTCGACATTGCAGGGCCGGTTCACGTGACCTGAAATGCAGAACAGCTTGGTGCCGACATTGTTGGGCGCACCGAACGAGGCGAACCAAGCCGCGCCCCGCCGCATGATGTCGGGCGCGACCGCGATGCTCTCGACATTGTTCACCGTCGTCGGGCAGCCATAGAGCCCGACATTGGCCGGAAATGGCGGCTTGAGCCGCGGCATGCCTTTCTTGCCTTCGAGACTTTCCAGGAGCGCGGTTTCCTCGCCGCAAATGTAGGCGCCGGCACCGTGATGGACGTAGACGTCGAAGTCGTAGCCGTGAATGTTGTTCTTGCCGATCAGCCTGGCCTCATAGGCTTGATCGACCGCAGCCTGCAGTCGTTCCCGTTCGCGGATGAACTCGCCGCGGACATAGATATAGGCCGCGACCGCGCCCATCGCGAAGCCCGCGATCAGGCAGCCCTCGACCAGCAGGTGCGGATCGTGCCGCATGATCTCGCGGTCCTTGCAGGTGCCGGGCTCGGACTCGTCGGCATTGACCACGAGATAGCTAGGCCGGCCGTCCTTACTCTCTTTCGGCATGAACGACCATTTCATCCCGGTCGGGAATCCTGCGCCGCCGCGCCCGCGCAGGCCAGACGCCTTGATCTCATTGATGATGCCGTCGCGGCCGCGTTCGAGAATTGCCTTGGTGCCGTCCCACGCGCCGCGCGCCATCGCGCCCTTGAGGCCCCAGTCGTGCTGGCCGTAGAGATTCTTGAAGATGCGATCCTTGTCAGCCAGCATGGTTCAGTCTTCCAGCTTCTCACCGACATTGCTCGACGGCCGCCAGCCCGTTGCGAGCTTCTTAGCCTGTTCGATCCACTTGTCGCGGACCGCACGGCCCTTGAAGCCTTCGAGCTTCTGATCGACCCAGCGCAAATTCATCTCGGTCCAGGACGCGATCTGGTCGTAGTGGAACACGCCCATCCGGTGCAGCATCGCCTCCAGCTTCGGCCCGACCCCCCAGATCAGCTTGAGGTCGTCGGCGATGCCTTCGCGCGCCTTCTCAAGCAAGGCCGGCTTGTGCTCGTCCGGAACCGGCGCGTCCTCGGTCAGCGCCTTCTCGGTCGCCTTGACCGAGACGCCCTCCTTCGCAGCAGCCTTCACGAGCGTGTCGACACCGGCCGGCGCCTCGCGCTGGTTGGCATCGGCGGTCGGCTTTTTCGGTGCCGCATCGGTGAGCGGCGTCTGCGCGGGCGCCAGGCCGCCGCGGCCATTGATCGACGGCGATTCCAGAAGCGTGGTCTGGCCGCCTTCCGGCGCGGAAAATTGCCGGTCGACCTGTGGACCGGGCTTCACCTCTTTTCCGGAGGCGAGATCGTCGAGAATTTTCGCGAAAGTCTCCGGCGTCAGGTCTTCGTAATAGTCGTAATTGATCTGGGCCATCGGCGCATTCACGCACGCGCCGAGGCATTCGACCTCGACCCATGACAACGCGCCGTCCGGCGTCACCTCGAACTGATGGCCGATCCGCTTCTCGCAGACATGGATCAGGTCTTCGGCGCCGCGCAGCCGGCACGGCGTCGTGCCGCAGAGCTGCACGTGATAGCGTCCGACCGGCGCGAGGTTGAACATCGTGTAGAAGGTCGCGATCTCCATGACTCGGATCGGCGCCATGTCGAGGAATTCGGCGACGTAGCGGATCGCGGCTTCCGGAACCCAGCCGCCGGCCTGCTCCTGCGCTTTCCAGAGCAGCGGAATCACGGCGGAGGCCTGCCGGCCGTCAGGATATTTCGTGAGCTGCTTCTTCGCCCATTCGAGATTTTCGGGCGTGAAGGAAAACTCCTTCGGCTGCAGCTCCTTCGGGGCGAGACGACGAACGGCCATTATCGATCGACCTCACCGAACACGATGTCGAGCGAACCGAGGATCGCCGACACGTCGGCCAGCATGTGGCCCTTGCAGAGAAAATCCATCGCCTGCAGATGCGCGAAACCGGGCGCGCGGATCTTGCACTTGTAGGGCTTGTTGGTGCCGTCGGCGACGAGATAGACGCCAAACTCGCCTTTTGGCGCTTCCACCGCGGCATAAACCTCGCCCGCTGGAACGTGGAAGCCTTCGGTATAGAGCTTGAAGTGGTGGATCAGCGCTTCCATCGAGCGCTTCATCTCGCCGCGCTTGGGCGGCACCACCTTCTGATCGTCAGCCGAGACGCGCCCCTTGCCGTCCGGCGAATTCAGCAGCCGGATACACTGTTTCATGATCCGCACTGACTGGCGCATCTCCTCCATGCGGATCAGATAGCGGTCGTAACAGTCGCCGTTCTTGCCGACCGGAATGTCGAAATCCATCTCGGCATAGCATTCATAGGGCTGGCTCTTGCGCAGGTCCCAGGCCGCGCCCGAGCCGCGCACCATCACGCCCGAGAACCCCCACTTCCAGGCGTCCTCCAGCGATACCACGCCGATATCGACATTGCGCTGCTTGAAGATGCGGTTGCCGGTGAGCAGCGCGTCGATGTCATCGACCGTCTTCAGGAACGGATCGCACCACGCCTCGATATCGTCGACCAGCTTCTGCGGCAGATCCTGATGCACGCCGCCGACGCGGAAGAACGCCGCATGCATGCGCGAGCCGGAGGCGCGCTCATAGAACACCATGAGCTGCTCGCGCGGCTCGAAGCCCCAGAGCGGCGGGGTCAGCGCGCCGACATCCATCGCCTGGGTGGTGACGTTGAGAAGATGCGACAGGATGCGGCCAATCTCGCAATAGAGGACGCGGATCAGCTGTCCGCGCCGCGGCACTTCGAGCCCGAGCAGCTTCTCCGCAGCGAGGCAGAAGGCATGCTCCTGGTTCATCGGCGCGACATAGTCGAGCCGGTCGAAATACGGAATCGCCTGCAGATAGGTCTTCTGCTCGATCAGTTTCTCGGTACCACGATGAAGCAGCCCGATATGCGGATCGACGCGCTCAACAATCTCACCGTCGAGTTCGAGCACGAGCCGCAGCACGCCGTGGGCCGCCGGGTGTTGCGGCCCGAAGTTGATCGTGAAGTTTCTTTCGCCGGAGGTCTCGGCCATGTTTTTCGCTATCCCTTGGCCTCGTCGCCGCGCGGCGGCGCAAACTGCGCGAACACTTCCGCACCTGTCATGTTGTGCGTCCTGTTGGCGAAGTCGTAATAGGCCGGCTTTTCGTCGATGAAAATCTGGCTTGTGAAGGCATAGCCCTTCAGATCGTCGAAGGCCTCGGCCGACACGAAGTACATGTCCTTCTCGATCAGCCGGTAATAGAGCGGCGTGCCGCAGGACGTGCAGAAGGCACGCTCGGCCCAGCCGGACGAGCGGTAAACGCCAAGATTGGACTTATCGTCGACCGTCAGCGATGTGCCGCAATCGCGCACCAGAAACGGCCCCGCCGACCAGCGACGGCACATGCTGCAATGACACGCGCCGACCTCGTTATCCGCGGGGGTGGCGGTGAAGCGCACCGCGCCGCAGAGACATCCGCCGGATTGCTGCTGCGCCGATGCCATTACGCAGCCCTCGCCTTCATTGCCTTGTCGGCGACACGCGCATTGAACTTGTCGTAATTCACCACCGCGCGTTCGTGCCGGCCTTCGCCGATGACGTCTACGCCGTCATGGCCGCGCACGAAGAACGACACCTTCTTGCCATCGACACCGGTGCATTCGCATTCCACGGTCACGGTCATGCCGGGCGGCGTTGCGGCCAGATGACTGAAATCGACATGCACGCCGAGCGAGCCCTCGCCCGGATCGAGATGCATGTTGAGGAGTTCGGTGCAGCACCACTCGAACAGCCCGACCATGTAACCGGTCGCGAACACCCGCGGCATCGCACGGAACATGGCCGATTCCGGATAGAATTCCGGCACCGTCTGCTGATCGGTAATCGTAAACCTCAGTGAGTGCTTGAGGCCGGGCTTGAGCGTGTCTTTCATCACGCCCCCTTTCCGCCAGGTCCGGCTTTCTCGTCGCCGGGCAGCCTGTAGTCGGTGCCCTCCCATGGGGACAGGAAGTCGAAATTGCGGAATTCCTGATTGAGCCGCACCGGCTCGTAAACCACGCGCTTTTCCGCATCGTCCCAGCGCACCTCGACAAAGCCGGTAAGCGGGAAATCCTTGCGCAAAGGATGGCCTTCGAAGCCGTAATCGGTGAGCAGCCGCCGCATATCCGGATGGCCTGTAAAGAGCACGCCGTAGAGGTCGTAAGTCTCGCGCTCGAACCAGTCTGCTCCGGGAAATTCGGAAATGATCGACGGCACCGGCGTTGCTTCGTCGGTCGTCACTTTCACCCGAACGCGGGCATTCTGCTTCGGCGACAGAAAATGATAGACGACATCGAAGCGCTGCTCGCGTTGCGGATAATCAACCGCAGTCACGTCGATGATGTTCCAGAACTGGCAGTCCGGATCGTCCCGCAGGAAGCGCGCGACCTTCAGGATATCGGCGGCGTTCGCGTAAACGTTCAGCTCGCCATGCGCGATTTCATAGCCGGTGACCGCGCCCGGCAGTCCGGCTTTGATCGCTTCTCCGATCGCCTGCAGCTTCTCGCTCATGCCTAGCGCTCAATCGTTCCAACCCGGCGGATCTTCTTCTGAAGCAGCATCACGCCGTACAGCAGCGCCTCCGCCGTGGGCGGGCAGCCGGGCACATAAATGTCCACGGGCACGATGCGGTCGCAGCCTCGCACCACCGAATAGGAATAATGGTAATAGCCGCCGCCATTGGCGCAGCTCCCCATCGAGATCACGTAACGCGGCTCCGGCATCTGGTCGTAGACCTTGCGGAGCGCGGGCGCCATCTTATTGGTCAGCGTGCCGGCGACGATCATGACGTCGGACTGACGCGGGCTCGCACGCGGGGCGAATCCGAAGCGCTCGGCGTCATAGCGCGGCATCGACATCTGCATCATTTCGACCGCGCAGCAGGCCAGCCCGAAGGTCATCCACATCAGCGAGCCGGTGCGCGCCCAGGTGATGAGGTCGTCGGCGGTCGTGACGAGGAAGCCCTTGTCGGCGAGCTCGGCATTGAGACCGGTGAAAAACCGGTCGTCGGCGCCGATCGGCTTGCCGGTGCGCGGATCGAGGATGCCCTTCGCGGCGGGTGCGGTGACGGCGGTCATGCGCTCAGTCCCATTCCAGCGCTCCCTTTTTCCATTCATAGATAAAGCCGATGGTCAGGACCGCGAGGAAAACCATCATCGACCAGAAGCCGAAAATGCCGAGTTGCCCGAACGCCACCGCCCAGGGGAACAGGAACGCGACTTCGAGGTCGAATATGATGAAAAGAATGGCAACCAGATAAAACCGCACGTCGAATTTCATGCGGGCGTCGTCGAATGCATTGAAGCCGCATTCATAGGCCGACAGCTTTTCGGGATCGGGCTGGCGGTAGGCAACGAGGAACGGCGCAACGAGCAGCGCGACGCCGATGAACAAGGCAACGGCGATGAACACAACGAGCGGAAGATAGTCCTGCAGAAGATCGCTCATGCTCACCTCGCAGGGCCCGGAAAGCGGTCAGGCTTCCCAAACCCCATGCATTGGCCATCCGGCGGTGGAACCGCCCGATGCCCCCAAACCCGGCCCCAGCTCGGATTCGTTCCAAGAAGGAATTCGAGGCAGCCTTAGCGCAGGCTTTTTGCCCCCGCAAGCGCCCGAAAAGTCTCAAAGAAACAATCTCCACCGGCCATTCCGCCGGGCGCTCACGCTCGCGTCAGCGCGGTTCATCACGGCCGCGCGACCGCAGCCGCCAGCAGCGGCGGCACCCGCATTTTGCCCGCGTTGCACAGATCGCGCCAGCTTGGGAGCTTCCGGCCCATCCGAATCGATCTTTGCCCATCGGGCGCTCTCTCGGCCGGCCGAAAATCGTCACCGTTCCGTCACAGGTGTGCATCGCCGATCGCACAGTCCGGACGTAATGCCGCAACAGGTTTGGGGAACCCCTCATCACCGCAATTCTCTTGGAGTCGTAATCCTGCGGAGTGTTGCGGCAGATGAATTGCGTCCCCAGAAACCTTACGACAAGATCGATCAATGCGCCTGACAGCACCAGAACCGATTCGATTCGCGTTTGCGCTTGCGCTCTTGGCAACCGTCGCGTGGGTCTGTTTGATTTTTGGACGGGCCCATCAGTCGGGTGGCATCGCCGATGCAGGCTCTGAAATCTCCGCGCGTGAAATCTCCGCGCAGGCGAAAAAGAAGCCGGTCAAGAAAAAGCCGGCCAAATCCAAGAGCGATCGGGGCGGCGACCAGACCGCGCAGGGCGGGCCTCTGCCCCGCACGCCGTTTACCGCGGCGGATCAAGAGGCCGCTTCGATCGCGAATATGCCCGATGCGCGCTTCTGGGCCGATTCGGAAACCGAATATCTGCGCGCGCTGCCGCCAAAGCCGGGACCATGGCTCATCCTCTCGACCGGCGGCGAAGACGGCGCGTTCGGTGCGGGCCTGCTCGGCGGCTGGTCCAAGGCCGGAACCCGTCCGGAATTCTCGCTGGTCACCGGGGTCAGCACCGGCGCGCTGATCGCGCCCTTTGCCTTTCTCGGGTCGCGCTATGATGATCAGTTGCGCGACTCCTACACCACGATCAGCGCCATCGATATTTTTGAGGTCGGCGGCAAGGGCGAGAGCTTTCTCGATACCTGGCCGCTGCACAGCCTGATCGAGAAGCGCGTCACGCCCGACCTTCTCAAAGCGATTGCCGCGGAGCATCAGCGCGGACGGCGCCTGTTCATCCTCACCACCAATCTGGACGCCGGACGTCCGGTTGCATGGGACATCGGCGCGATTGCGACCCGATACACGACTCTTGGCGACAAGGCCGCGCTCGATCTCGTCCGCAAGATCATGATCGCTGCGATCAGCATTCCGGGCGCATTTCCGCCCACCTTCATCGAGGTCGAAGGCAATGGCCGCACATTTGCGGAGATGCATGTCGACGGCGGACTTGCCGATCAATTCTACATCGCGCCCGATTCCATGCTCGCCAGCACCGCGACTTCAACGCTCCCGGCCACCGACTTCTACATCATCGCCAACATGAAGCTGAACACCGACTTCCAGCTCACCGAACGCAGCACACTCGGCATTCTCTCCCGCACGGTGAGCACCGCGATTAAGTTCGTGACCCGCAATGCAATTGACCGGGCCTATGCGACGGCCAAACGCAGCGGAATCGGATTTCATGTTGCCTATGTGGATCCAAACTTCAGCGCACCGGCGCGCGGCGCGTTCGATCCGGACTATATGAAAGCCCTGTACGAGGTCGGATTCGCCCGGGGCGCCGGCCCCCACCCGTTCCTGAGTAAGCCTGCGGACTATTCCAATCAGCCGAAAAAGGTGGCGCGCTAGGCGGCCTCCGAAGGGGAAACAGATGACGATCGCACGATGGGCGCTTGCGGGATTGCTGGTCCTGTCCGCTGCGCCGGAGGCCCTCGCCGCCGCAGCCAAGAAGCAGCCAAGCCGGGCTACCGGCGCCTATGACGGGCTCTGGAGCGTTCTGATCATCACCGAAAAGGGCACCTGCGATCGCGGCTACCGGTATGCCGTCAGGATCAAGGGCGGCCGCGTCGGCCACGCTGACCCGGCAAATTCGAGTTTCAAGATTTCGGGCAGTGTCGGCAGCGGCGGGGCCGCGCGCGTAAGCGTCGCCCGCGGCAATCAGAGCGCCGCCGGAACCGGACGCCTGACCAGCAATTCCGGCGCTGGCCGGTGGAAATCCTCGAAGGGCGAATGTTCCGGCATCTGGCAAGCCGAACGGCGCGGCAGCTAGCATCCCGGCGCGGCCGCCCTATCTGTAGCCGGCCGTGACCGCGCGCTGTGCGCGGCGCAACATCGCCCGCGCGAGGAATGGCCCGCGAAGAATGGCCAATGTCATCTCCAGCATCGTCGAACAGGCACGCCTCACCTCGCAGGCGCTGCTCGAATATGGTCACAGCCTGTTCGAGCCAACCGTGCGCCTTGGCGTAACGGGACTGTCGCGGGCCGGCAAAACCGTTTTCATCACCGCGCTGGTCCATGGCCTGCTCCGCGGCGGCCGTTTCCCGGTGTTCGAGGCCATGGCGTCAGGGCGCATCGCGCGCGCCCGCCTCTCGCCGCAGCCGGACGACACCGTGCCGCGCTTTGCCTATGAGGCGCATCTCGAACAGCTGCTGAAGCCGCGGCAATGGCCGGAGTCCACGAAGCAGATCAGCGAGCTGCGGCTCGTCATCGAGTATCAGTCGCAAAGCGGAGCGATGCGCGAACTGACACTCGACATCGTCGACTATCCCGGCGAATGGCTGCTCGACCTCCCGCTGCTGCGCCAGAGCTATGAGGACTGGTCGGCCGAAACCATCCGGCTGTCGCGGCAGGGCGACCGCGCGCATCTCGCCGGCGCATGGCATTTCGAGATCGCTGCACTCGATCCAAAAGCACAAGCAGACGAAACGCTGGCGCAGACGGTGGCGAAACACTTCACCGATTATCTGCGTGCCTGCCGCGACGAGCGCTTCGCGCTGAGCCTGCTGCCGCCGGGACGCTTCCTGATGCCGGGCGAACTTGCCGACTCTCCCGCACTGACCTTTGCGCCGCTCGACCGCCTGGACGGCACGGCGCCCTCCGGATCGCTCTGGGCGATGATGCGGCGGCGCTACGAATCCTACAAGGACGCCATCGTGCGTCCGTTCTATCGCGATCACATCGCGCGGCTCGACCGTCAGATCGTGCTGGTCGATACGCTCACTGCGCTGAACGCCGGCCCCGATGCGATCCGCGATCTCGAGCGCGCGCTCGCCGCCATCCTCGACAGCTTCAATATCGGCCGCAACTCGATCATCTCGGCACTGTTCGCACCACGCATCGACCGCATCCTGTTCGCCGCGACCAAGGCGGATCTCCTGCACCACACATCGCACGACCGCCTGGAACGCATTCTCGAACGGCTGGTGGCCGACGCATCGAAAAGGGCTGACTATTCCGGCGCGCGGATCGACGCCATCGCGCTCGCGTCCGTTCGCGCAACGAGTGAAGCACATGTCGGCGGTCCGACCGGCACCTTGCATGCGATCATGGGCGTACCGGTCGCGGGCGAGCATGCCGGCGGCCGCAGCTTCGACGGCGAGTCCTCCATCGTGATCTATCCCGGCGACCTCCCGGTCAATCCCGATGCGATATTCGCATCCGGCGACAGCCCGTTTCGCGGCCTGTCATCGGGCACCTCGGACGACACCGATTATCGCTTCCTGCGCTTCCGCCCGCCAGCACTTGAATACACCGATGCCGGGGCTCCCGTCCTACCCCATATCCGTCTCGATCGCGCGCTCGAATTCCTGATCGGAGACCGCCTGCGATGACCGCACGCCCGCGCAAGCCCGCCATTTTTTCTCCGGACGATCCCAATGTGGTCGTGACCTTGGCGAAAGAGGAGCCGCTGATCGACCTCTTGAAGCAGGCCGACGCCGAGGCCGCGCAGCTTCCCGCCGTGACCTCGGCGACGAAGGACCGCCGCTGGTTTCCATGGCGCAAGATCCTGTTCGGCGCGGTCGGTGGCTTGGTCTCGCTTGCGATCGGGCTTGCGGTCACCAAGCTCATCGAGGACCTGTTTGTGCGCTTCGAAGCGCTCGGCTGGCTTGCCCTCGGACTCGCAGGTCTGGCCGCGCTCGCAATTCTTGTCATCATCGCGCGCGAGCTTGCGGGCCTGTCGCGGCTTGCCAAGATCGACAGCCTGCGCGAGCGCGCCATCGCTACGCTGCGCACCGATGACCGCGCCGAGGGCCAGGCCATCGTGCGCGATTTGCTCGCGATCGAGAATCAGGTGCCGCATCTGGCGCGCAGCCGGGCGAAGCTGCAGGCGCACTTTTCCGAAATCATCGACGGTGCCGATCTCATTCGCCTGGCCGAGCGCGAGTTGATGGCGCCGCTTGATCGCGAAGCGCGTCAACTCGTCAGCAATGCGGCGAAGCGCGTCTCGATCGTAACCGCCGTGTCGCCGCGCGCGATGATCGACATCTTCTTCGTACTGATCACTGCGCTTGGTCTCGCGCGCAAGCTCGCGCTGCTCTATGGCGGCCGGCCGGGCACACTCGGCCTGATCCGGCTGATGCGGCATGTGATTGCGCATCTCACCATTACCGGCGGCATGGCGGCGGGAGACAGCCTGATTCAGCAGGTGATCGGTCACGGCCTTGCCGCAAAGCTGTCTGCGCGGCTGGGCGAAGGCGTGCTGAACGGCATTCTCACCGCACGGCTCGGCATCGCGGCCATCGAAGTCACGCGGCCCCTGCCCTTTGCGGTGCTGCCGCGCCCGACGCTGACCGAAGTCGCGAGCGGCGTGGTCAAGAGCGCGGAGAAGGCTGAGGAGAAATAGCCGTCAAAATCCCTGGATCACACCTGAATCCACAAGCAGCCGGTTGAAGCGGCGCGCCTCGGCGCCGTCCTTGCACCGATAGAACAGCCCATTGCAGCGTTCCAGAATCCGCTTCTGCTCGGCAAAGGTCGAATCGAGCGGCAGTCCCGCCGCTTCCTGCACCACAAGCGGCAGATAGGGCGCATCCAGCGCATCGCGCGCCGAAGACAGATCGACCGGCGTGAAATTGATGGCGTCGATGGCGTAGTATGCCGTGAAGAAACGCGGATCGCGTTCCATGATGCGGTCGGCGATCTCGCGATCCGTCATCTTCGGCTCAAGAAGCCGGGGCGCGATGGCCGGCGGATGATCGCCGAAACGGATGATGAGGAAGGACTCATCCGGATAGGTGCGTTTGAGCTTGCCGATGAAGTCGCGGTAGTCACGCGCGCTCATGGTTTGACGCCGCACGTATTCGTCGGTCTCGGGGTCGGCATTCAGCGGCGCCCAGCCTGGCGTAAGGTCCGGGCGATACCGCGTATCCCAGGGGAAGTGATTGGCTGCCGTATAGACGAATATGAAGAGCGGATCGCCGCCCCGCTCTTTCGCAAACAGCTTCAGCGCCTTGCCGTAATAGAAGCTGTCGGGCTCGACGTCGCCCGCCCCCATCTCGTGCGCATCGATCATACGGTCGACACCGGCGCTCTTCTGAAATCGGCGGGCGCTGAGAAACGCGCCATAGGCGGGATACAGCGTGAAGGTTCTGTAGCCGCAGCGGCGCAACGCTTGCGGCAGTCCGCGCTTGATGCGTCCGGCGGCGAGCCTTGTGACATAGAAACTCATGCGGCCGAACGAGCGCGTCGACAGTCCGGTGAGTACATTGTACTCGGTGTACCAGGTCGGACCGCCGGCAGCTTCGGTAATGAGGCGGCGTGACTTGCCGTCGGCCGAAACAAAATGGCGGCCGTAATTCTCCGGCACCTTCACGCCCGGGGCGCTTCGGATATCGAAGCTCGACTCGTCGAGCACCATGATGATGTGCGGACGCTTGCCCTGCGGCTGGCACTCGTCGTCCGCGGGCAACGGCTTCACACGGCTCGCCACCGCACGGTCGACATCCAGCCAGCCGCTCCGGGACAGTTCCGACAGCGACACCACCATCGAACGGGCGAAATTGGAGACGTGGTTCACGCCCTGGAACGGCTCGTGCGGCTCTTCCGGCACGCTGTTGGACAGACCAATGACCGCCGCAAGGCAAACGCCCCCGACCACACCGGACGCAAGCCGCGGAACTCTGGTCGCATCGATCCGCCACAACAGGACCGCCAGAACAATGGCGCCCACGACCGATGCTCCGGTCGCCAACCGCAGACCCGGCATCACCGACAGCAGAAAGGACAGGCTGTCCGGGTCGATGACCATGACGTCGAGGAAGGTCGCCGTCATCCAGGTGATCTTGAACTTGAACTCTGAGACAAGGATCAGCAACTCGATCAGGCCGAGCGACAGCGCAGCGGACAGCGCCGCCCGCCGCTGCAACAGCAGAAACAGGCAATTCAGTAGTATCCAGGTAAGGAAGCAGAGGGCCTGACCGAACAGCCCGAACTCCGTCTGCAGGATGCGGATCACCGCCCAAAGATGGAGCGCTGCGGCCAGGAGAACGCCCGGCAACGGCCCGTCGGAAAGCCGACGCCAAGCGAATGAGCCGCGCAAACGTGACAGAGCACCCAAGATCGTCATGGCCGCTTCGAACCGGCGCCCAAACACCGGCGCACACAAACAGAATGTCATAATTCTGTAATCAAATTGTCATGACAAGCGGCCGCACCGCCGCAGGCGGGTCGCGAAACTTTTTCCGGCGCACCGCTGGCGCGACGCCCGCGGGTCGCTTAAGTTGATTTCGTTCCTGGTGAGGGAACGCCACTCGTTCTTCACCCAGGAGCCGTCCGATGGACGTGAGCCACAGCGCTCTCCAGCCAACCATCACCCTCAGACAGGCCAAGAAACTCGTTCAGTGCATGGCGCACGAACAGAGCTTTCTTCTTTTGTCTCCCCCCGGCGTCGGCAAATCGGAGATGGTGTTTCAGGCCGCCGCGGAGGCCGGCTTGCCCTGCCGGTCATTGCTCGGCACGCAGATCGCTCCGGAGGACGTGAGCGGCGTACCGAAAATCGTCGGCGAACGCTCTGTCTTCTGCCCGCCTCGCATTCTTCTGCCCGAGATACCGCAGACGTTCTGCCTGTTTCTGGACGAATTGCCGGCCTGCGCGCCCGACGTCCAGAAGGCCTTCTACTCGCTGCTGCTCGAACGGCGGCTCGGCGAACACGCCCTGCCCGCCGGCACCTGGGTGGTCGCCGCCGGCAACCGCCAGCAGGACCGCGCGCTGGTTCGCGCGATGAGCTCTGCGCTGGTCAACCGCGTCACGATCCTCAATCTGCGGGTCGATGCCGACGAGTGGCAGGACTGGGCACGCAAGGCCGGCATCCGCGCCGACATTCGCAACTACATCGCGTTCATGCCGGACGCGCTGATGCGCGAGATCCCGCACGAGCCTAAGCCATTCTCCACACCGCGGGCCTGGGCGCTGCTTTCCCAGGCGCTCGACATGGCCGAGAGCGCCGGCATCCTCAATTGCGAGACACGGCGCGCGCTGGCTTTCGGCCGCCTCTCCGCCGAGGACGCCGCGGTGTTCTGCGCGCTGGCGGATGAGACCGTCGGCACGCTGGCGCCGGTGGAGAGCTATATCGAGAACCCGGCGGCATTGCCCAAGGGCGAGACCGCGCGCTGGTTCATCCTCAACGCGATCCGCCAGAACGTCGCGGCCGGACGGCTCGGCAAGGTGAAGCCCGGCTCGGTCGCGCGCTTCTTGCGCAGCCTGCCTACGGAAGCGCAACTGACATTGCTCACAGACCTTGTCGAGCAATGGGGTGCGCTCGGTGCCGACAAGGCGATGCTGGCGCTTCTTCGCACGGTGACGACGCAATGAACGTCGCCACCGCTGCAACGCCCGATGCGGGCGCCGATCGCGCAACCCTCCAACGCATAGAGAACGGGCTGCGCATGGTCACAGTGCCGCTGCCGCACCTCGCGGGCCTTGCCGCGGCGGTGCGGGTCAGTCTCGACTGGCGCGTCCCAACCATGGGAATCTTCGCCTCAGGCCGGCTGATCGCCAATCCGGGATTCACGGCGAGACTCAAGGACAATGAGCTCGTTTTTGTGCTGGCGCATGAGCTCCTTCATCTGGCGCTTCGCACCCATGACCGGGCGCGCGGCTCAGGCCGCCTCGAGTTCAACTACGCGCACGACTACATCATCAACGACATCCTGCGCAGCGAACTCGGCTTCGCCACCATCCCCGCCGGCGGACTCGATATGCCGGGCGCGCGAACGCGTTCGGCCGAGGACATCGTCATCGAGATGCGGCGCAATGCCGATCTGATGCGTTCCCGCACGCAGGTCTGGGAAGGCAAGGACGCCTCGGTGCGTCAGGTGCTCGGACAAGGTCGAAGCAGCGGACAAGGCGGTACTGCATCCGGCAACGAAGATGCCGGCGATGTACTCGCTGACAAGACCGAGCGCGAGATGTTTCCTGCGGAGGCGGAGGAACAAGCGCAGCGCAAGGCGGAGATCGAAGCGGCAATTGCACGCAGCCACGCGCTGGCCGCAGCCATCGGCAGACAGCGTGGCACGATGGGCGCCGGACTGAGCGCGCAGGTTTCCGCCCTGCGCGGAACGCTGCGCCCCGCCTGGCACCAGGCACTGCAGCGCTGGATTGAATCCGCGTCGGCCGGCGATCGCACCTTTGCGCGACCGTCGCGGCGCGGCGCCGAACGCACCGATCTCGTGATGCCGGGCCGTCTGCGAAGTTCATGGATGCTCAATGTCATCCTCGACACGTCCGGGTCGATGTCCGAGGACCTTCCTCTCGTACTCGGAGCCATTGCCGATTTCTGCGATGGCGCCGGCGTCGATCAGGTTCGCGTGATGCAATGCGACACGACGGTCACTGCCGACGATATCGTATGTCCGAGCGAACTTGCCAGCTACGGAATCCGCGGCTTTGGCGGCAGCGATCTCTCTCCTGCGATGCTGATGCTCGCGGACGCCCCGCTGGTGCGTGCAGCTGTGATGATCACGGATGGCGAAATCGCGTTTCCGGCGGAGCCAATGCCTTACAGCGTGCTGTGGGTGCTGCCACGCGCGGCTGCGTTCAGCCCGCCTTACGGTCAAGTCATTGCGATGGATGGGAGCAGGCCATGAAGGTCGTGCAGGAACTGGTCGCCTATTTTGACCGGCGCGGACAATTGACGAAAAAGGAAGTCCGGCAATTGCTCGACAAGGGCTATCTCGCGGCCGAGGCGCCGCCACACATGCTGGAACTCGGCAGCAGTATCGGGGCGAGCTTCTATTTTCGCGTGAAGGGTGAAACCGAAGGCCCGCTCTGGGGCACCGATGTCTATACCGGTGACTCGGCACTGGCGGTCGCTGCAGTCCATGCCGGACTGGTCAAGCCCGGCGACAGTGCGGTGATCAAGGTCACGGTGGTTGCGCCTCTCGCCCAGTATCCGGGCTGCGTGCGCAACGGCGTGACCAGCCACGATTTCGGCCGCTACGGCAGCGCCTACCGGCTCAGCGCGATTTGAGGAAGACCACAGGTTTTCCGGGGTGACGCAGCGAAACCCGTTCGACCGCGCTTGACTTGGCGATGGGTGAGATTTAAGTCCGCCGCACTCCCTTTGCGGGGGCGTAGCTCAGTTGGTTAGAGCGCCGGCCTGTCACGCCGGAGGCCGCGGGTTCGAGTCCCGTCGCTCCCGCCATATTCGCCATAAAAATCATAGACTTGCTGCAGGATTCGCGCATCGAGCCGCAGGGCGTGGGCGGTCAACCGGATCGCCCGGATCAATGCCAGGGGCCCAAAAGCGCGATGAAACGGGCTTTTCCGTTGCATCGACACCGCAAAAATGCTCTGGACCCTTATAAACAGGGCGTTTTCGGCGAGTCTCGAATCGTCTAAACGCCACAATCAGCAGTTTTTCGTTACGGCGCCTGATGAAAAGGAGGGCCCCCATGGCTGACAAGAAGCCGGCGACAGCTCCGACCATTACCCTGAAGCATCTCGCGGCGCAGTTGGCCGAGGAGCATCAGCTGTCCAAGAAGCAGAGCGAGGCCGTTCTGGGCGATCTCGTGACCCAGATCACCAAGCATCTGAAGAAGGGCGACCGTATCCGTATCGGCGGCCTTGGAATCCTGCAGGTTCGCAAGCGCGCCGCCCGCATGGGCCGCAATCCTGCGACCGGCGAACAGATCCAGATCAAGGCGTCGAAGAAGGTCGCGTTCCGCCCCGCCAAGGAATTGAAGGAAGCGATCTGACGACGACGCTTCGCTGAATTTCGAGCAGTCAGTCTGCTCAGGTCGATCAATCGATGCGCATCGGTGTGAAGCCGGTGCGCATTTTGCTTTTCTCGCCTGGCGCGTGGTGAAGTCGGGTGTTGATCCAGCCGAACCCTTGTCAGCCGGAAATCAGGTCCGGCCAGGGTGTCGGGACCAAGCCTTCGGATCGCGAATACCTGATCATTTCTGAATTGAAGTTTTTCTCAAATCGGGCCTCACCCACATCATGCGGTAGCTGAGCAAAAACGCGCTTCAACCAAGTCTCGGATTGGACCAACTAAAAACTATCGTTGTTGATTTCTATTTCCGATTTGTCATTGAACAAGCATCGCTCGCGGCACTGCGACCCGAGGCCGCCCCATCAGCGCCAGCGCCGCGCGAAGGATACGACATGGCTTTTCAATTCAGATCGCTCGCAGCGGCGACATTGTCATTGGCACTGATCGCGCCGCATTGCGCCGTGTTCGCGCAGACCCCGGCTGCACAACAATCCGCACCGATGACAAGCAGCCCCGCGGTGCCCGCTCCCGCCCCGACATCGGCAACGCCGCAATCCAGCAGCGCACCGGCCGATGCACCCGCTTCCGCTGCATCGGGATCGGGCGAGCCGCAAACCGCAAACCCGGGCACACCGGCCGACAAGCCCCAGTCCGCTGGCACGATCCCCGCACACATGCTGCCACATGACCTGACGCCGTGGCAGATGTTCCTCGATGCCGACATCGTGGTGAAAGCAGTGATGGTCGGACTGGCCTTCGCATCGGTTGTCACCTGGACGGTCGGGTTCGCCAAGAGCCTGGAACTGCGTTTCGAAAAGCGCCGCGCGCGCCGCAAGAATCGTTGGCTGGAGCACGCGAAGTCCCTTGCCGATGCGGAGCGCCAGTTTGCCAAGGAGAAAGATCCGGTGGCGCGCCTCGTTCGTGCAGCCGCGCACGAACTCGATTTGTCCCACGCCTTGCCGAAGGACGGCGTGAAGGAGCGCATCGTCTGGCAACTGCAGCGCGTCGAAGCGACTGCCAGCCGGCGCATCGGCAACGGGATGGGTATTCTTGCAACGATCGGCTCGACATCCCCATTTGTCGGATTGTTCGGCACCGTGTGGGGCATCATGAACAGCTTCATCGGCATCTCGAAGGCGCATACCACCAGCCTTGCCGTCGTCGCTCCCGGCATCGCCGAGGCACTGCTTGCAACTGCGATCGGCCTCGTCGCCGCAATTCCGGCGGTTGTGATCTACAACATGTTCACACGCTCGATCGGCGGTTATCGTCTGATCCTCGGCAATGCGTCTGCCAACGTGCTGCGGCTGGCCTCGCGCGATCTCGATCGCGGCACCATGCATCTTCGTCAGGCTGCGGAGTAATCCATGGCTGTGCAGTTTTCGACGGACGATGAGGATGTCGAAACTCACGACATCAACGTCACGCCGTTTATCGACGTCATCCTTGTCCTCTTGATCATCTTCATGGTCGCAGCGCCGCTTGCGACGGTCGATATCCCGGTCGAGCTTCCGACCTCCACTGCGGAACAGAACCGCCGGCCCGACAAACCGGTCTTCCTGACCGTGAAATCCGACCTTTCGCTCGCGGTCGGAGAGGACATGGTGGCACGCGACAACCTTCCCGCTGCTCTCGCCGTCGCCACCAAGGGCAACAAGGACGAACGCATTTTCCTGCGTGCGGACCGCGCCGTGAGCTACGGCGACGTCATGGAGGTGATGAATACGCTGCGATCTTCGGGATATCTGAAGATCGGTCTGGTCGGCCTCGACGCGAGAGACCAGAAGAAATGAACGCGGCGATCGCCTGGATCGCGGACCTCGACCGGGACGAGGAACTCCATGTCGGGCGCTGGATCGCCGCCGTGGCCGTGGTCTTGACCGCGCATGCGGCGCTTGCGGCCTTCTATCTGTGGTCCAAGCCGGAATCCGGCATCACCGGGGCGGACGTCCCCGCACTGATGGTGGAGTTTGCCCCCGAGGCCGCCGCCCCCGAAACCGAAGCCGATCTGGCTCCCGGACCGGAAACCTTCGACTCGCGCGCGTCGCTGCAGCCCGAGGTCAAGGAGCACGCCGCCGAGGAGCCGGTCATCGAAGTGCCGCAGATTCCGGTTCCTGAACCCGACATAGTGCTGCCGCCGAAAAAGGAAGACGTCGCCGAAAAGAAGGACACGCCGCAGCCAAAGCCGCCGACACCGGTCGAAGAGCAAGTACAGCAGCAGATCGATTCGGTGAGGCAGCATACCGCCAATCCCAAGACCGAAAAGCGCGCAGAGAAGCCGGTTGCGCCCAAGGCCGGAACCACGGCCGCACGCAACGCAATCGCAAATTACGCGAGTATCCTGAGCGCGCATCTGCAGCGCTTCAAGCGCCCGGGCACCGGAAAAGGCACGGCCGTCGTCAGTTTCACTGTGAATCGTAACGGCCATGTTGTCGCGAGCAGTGTCACGCGATCCTCGGGATCGTCGATTGTCGACCGGGAAGCCCTTGCCATGATCGCGCGTGCCCAGCCGATGCCCGCCTTTCCGGCTTCGGTCACGCAGTCCGAAGAAACATTCATCCAGGCGATCCGCTTCAGGTGAGCGGGTGCGCCGGCTCGTCCGATGCTACCCGGACTTAAAGCCCCCACCGGGTCTGTACCGGAGACGGTTCGGCCAAAGGTGGAGACACGTCGGCCGATTTCCTGCCGAATATCCTCTCCCAAAGCGAATCCTCGGCTGCACCACCCGAGGGCGATGACGGGTTTTGAGGGCCGTCGTTGAGCGATTCCGGTGCCGGTGCTGCCGGCTTCTTTTCGGCCTGAGCGAAACCCTCCCTGATGAGCCGCTCGATCACTCCGTCGCGCTGCTCCAGGTACCGCTTCATGCGCTCGATATCGTCGCGCTGCATATCGATCCGCAGCATTTCGATTGCCTGCCTGATCCCCTGAAATTGCTGATCCATGGCAAACGATAGTTGCGCAAATGCTGCATTCATATCGCCGGTGCCACCGCCGTTCTTCCTCTCGCCGCGAACCAGCTGTGCGGCGGAGGAATCCTCGGGCAACCGGTCGAGCGCGGTGAGCAGATCATCAACCGAGACTTCCTGGTTGTCGCGATTGCGCGCGAGTTCCTGCGCCAGCGTGACGATGACGTTGAATTCCTCGGACAAGCCCGGCAGCGCTCCGTTCGATGGCGTTCCGCGCTCGATATCCATCAGTGCATGCATTGCCGCCCGGAATGCACGGTCGATATCCATCTTGCGCAACTCGAACTGACGGCTCGCATTGGGAATGAGCGTCATCGCAAGAATGAGATGCGCTGCCGAGACTGTGCCATGATTGAATTCGCGTGCCAGCTTCGTCGTCTTGTGCAGACAATCGGACGCTGACTTGGTGCAGCCGCTGATCTTGGCGTCGGCTGGCGCGGCCGGCAACGGCGCGGTTTCCGGCCCTCGCCGCAGCGGCTCGGCATTCTCAGTGTCCACAACCTGACCGTCGATATACGGCGATTGGTATGTGTTCATTGCCATCTCCCACCAAAGGCCTCGATTGCGTGCGAATGGCGGCCCGCCGTTATGCGGCGCGTTCCGCAGGTGTGAGCGGCGCATCGCCGCGTTCCGGAGGATGCGGCGCCGGCAGCACCTGCCCTTCCCGTTGCGGCGACATCGACGCCATCAGTTGCGCAACACTGTCGGCAAGCGATGGCGTGGGCCCGGCATTCGGCCCGGGTGGCATGGCATCTGACCGCGACGTCCGGTCCTGCGTTTCCGAACTTTCCTGACGTCCGCTAGGTGACGCATCTGCCATACAGGGAGCGCCCGGCTCAGGCTCCGCCATCGCGCTGCTGGTGTCCGCGGCGTCGAACGCCGCCATTTCAAAGCCGCTGACGTCAGGGCCGGTCTCGGCTGACCCGGCTCGTTCCGGCATCCCGGGTCCGGGCTCGGATTGAGCTTTAGCCGCATCGACCGGTGCGGCGTCAGCCGGCCGATCCCCGCCGGCAGGCGCGTCGTCCATCAGCGCAAGCACTTCGGAGAGTTCGGGAATGATCCGCTCAATCGATCGCAGCGCCCGGAACTCGCGGGTATTGTCGAGTTCCGCCCGAACTCGGTCGCGAATATCCGACAGCGACCGGATCAGATCGTCGAGGCCGGGGAAATCGGCAATGGTCTGTTCGAGCGCCTTCACCGCGCGGAAACGGTCGAGCGTTGCGATCCTTTGCTCAACGTCCTGTCGCATTGACAGTAGGCAAGACAGAATATCCGGGCGCACCGCAACGGTCATAACGACCCTCCCTGCAACTCATGATTATCGCAGGATATCAATATATATTTTTGGTTGCAACCCGGACATACACAGCCGTGGCGTGCAAGGTTAACGGCCCGCAGGTAGCGCGCGTCGTTGCCGCTTGACGATCGATAGGGGAAAATGGTGGGCGGTGACGGTGTGGCAAACACCAAGCCGAACGCGGACTTAGCGCAAAGGTGCGGGCGAAGTGCCCCCATTGAAGCGAAAAGGGAATCTTCGCGGCTTCCCGCACCGGATGATCCGCCGCCCTGCCCTGAAATGCGAAGCCCCCGCACTGGGAATGCAGGGGCCAAATCGCAGAAAGCTCAGGGCACGAAAGAGCACACCGAATCTAACCTTCCCCTCCGTCCCGATCAAGACATTCGCGCTCAGTTGGCGAACGTCATCGCGTTCCTGATCGACGTTTATGACGGGCTGGACGGCGATCCCGACCGCGAGGTCGAGGACGAGCACGACGAGGAAAACGGCGACCGCGAGCCGTCGCTCGGCAGCACGAATCCGATCATCGGCAACGGCCAGGATCATGGCATCTGGGCCGCCGGCGGCGACGATGACCGGGAAGGCGACCCGCTTGACCAAGGCGAGCTTGAACACGACGGCCGCGAGCCGGACGAGGATGGAGAGCCGGACTTGGGCTGGTGTCCGGCCAATCCGTTTGAGGTGGATTGCGAAGGCACCGGATACGTCCCGAGCAAGGCGGACGCCGCGATCCGGCGGAAGCTCAAAGCGCCCCACAAGCGCGACCTGAGCAACGTCAGCATAGAACCGGCGGTGACCGGGCGAAGCCGGGTTCGCCTGCCGGACGGGCGGGTGCTGCGATGACGTGGCACCTGTACGTCAACGGCAGGCCCGCGCATGTCGCGGTGAAGCCGGATCCCCGCCATCTGGATATGTATCGCGCTCATTTCGGGGCCGCTGGATGGCCTGAATCCGATTGGCCTGCATCTGACCTTGCAAACGAGACGCGAGCGAAACAGGCGGGCCTTGAGTACGCGCGCACCGCATCCGGTCTGACGGGCCGCGAGCGGTTCGAGTGGAGGCGCACCGACTAATGCCGACCGCGATTCTTGTGGTCGGGTAAGACGGCAGCGCAAGAGTCGGAACGGGCTACTGTGGGAAAGCGTGCACAGCCCAAGCGCAGGACGAAAGCCTGAAGCGCGCGCGCCGGCGGTTCTCTCACCGTCGAAAGTAGCAGGCAACGCGGCGCAGAGAGTCTGACGCCGCGGCCCGTATGCGAGGGCCGGCTCCGTCGAGCACACCTTCCCCGGGCTAGTCCCATCCTTGGCCAGCGCGCATCGTCGCGCCCGCCATGGATGGTCGGACTATGCCCGAAGCTCAGGCCTCACCATCGAGCACTGACTAAGGTTTAAGAGAGAAAGAGAAGCTTGGAATTGAGATTTTGGGCGGGCGGGCGGCTCGCAATTTTTTTTGGCGCGCTCGAATGCGTAACCAACGTGTTACGGTTTCCGTAACGAGAGGGAGGGAATGATGGAACGTCTGCCGTTTTTTTCGACCGCGAAGGCCTTCAATGAGGCGAGCAAGGAATCGGACTGGGGCTATGAGTTGCGCCACGTCGATGGCGTTTGGACTCTTTATGACCGCGACGGCAATTTCAAAATGTCCTGTCCGCAAGAGCTTTGGGCGGCGGCGTTTGCAACAGTCGCGATCGAGATGGACAGGCGCGCTGCGGAGTAACCGCACTACCAAGTTGGTAAAGCGTCGCCTCGCGCCCGCCCGCGACCTGCAACCGTCCCCCTGTAAGCCCTTGATCGGACTCGCCCGCCGGACGCGTCCGCGCGAACCGAAGAACGCAAAGGGAACACGGCTTGAATTATGCTGACAAATCAATCATATTCTCAGGGTGAGCATACTTGAAGGCGGCCTAGCAGATGATATCGCTGCCGCGCTCGAAAGCGCATTGGTCCCGCACGACCTGACGGTCAGCCGATCGGTCATCCCTGACAGCCCGCCTTACGATCCCTTCGACCCGCCCGCGCCTGTCCTGGTCGAGTATCCGGCCCGCGGCTTCCTCGACGAATACGACGCCAGCTACCGCGCCGGCTCGCTGATCGAGGCGGGCGACGTAAAGGTCGTGATCGTGGCCACCTCGATCGAGGTCGAGCCAGCGCCCGGCGATCTGATCGAGGTCAAGGGCAAGAGCTATTCGGTCATCAGCGTGTCGAGCGACCCGGCCGGCGCTACCTGGTCATGTCAGGCGCGGCCATGACCAAGCCATTGAAATCACACGCATTTTCATGGGGGGAGGAGCAGGCAACTTCGCGCGAAATTCTCCTTTGGTCCCAATGGCTTAGGGCATGGGGGGGACTACTAGCGTGGTGGGGGGCTCTTGCTTTCTCGCTCCCGGCCCATGGGGGCGCCCCATGAGCACGGCCGACGACGCGATTGCGTTCCTGAAAACCCTGCGGCTCCCGGAGGGTCCGTCTGCCGGCAAGAAGATTGTGCTGGCGGATTTTCAGCGGCGTTTCATCGAAGGCGCGTTGGCTCCCGGCGTAACGATCGCTGCCCTGTCGGTTGGCCGTGGCGCGGGCAAGACGATGCTCGGCGCCGGGCTGGCGCTGGCGGTATTGCTCGGCAAGATCGACCGTCAGCCACGACGCGAAATCATCCTCGCGGCCAAGACCCGTGACCAAGGCGCGATTGCCTGGAAATACATTCAGGGCTTGGCGGCATCGCTTCCGACCAAGACGCGGAAGCTGCTGACCTTCGCCCGATCGCCGCGTCTGGAAATTCGGTATGAGGGCGACGGCGGCGGGCACTCAATCCGGGTGCTAGCATCGGACGCCAAGAATGCGCTCGGCTTGTCGCCCGTGTTCGCGCTTCTAGACGAACGCGGCGCGTGGGATGAGAAGGGCGACCAGCTCGAAGCCGCAATTTTTAGCGCGCTCGGCAAGAGGTCCGGCCGGGCCTTGGTTATCTCGACCAGCGCCCCGAATGACGCTCACAGTTTTTCCAAGCTGCTGGATGAAGGCGGCGAAGGAATCTTCACGCAGGAACATCGCGCCCCCGATGGCTGCGCTCCCGATGATGTCGAGGCGATCAAGGCGGCCAATCCCGGCGCGGTCGAGGGCATCGGATCGTCGCTCGAATGGCTTCGCGCGCAAGCCCGCCGGGCGATGCAGCGGGGCGGCTCTACGCTGGCAAGCTTTCGCCTGTTGAATTTGAATCAGCGTGTCAGCGACGAAAACCGCGCCGTCCTGATTACCGCGGACCAGTGGCTCAAATGCGAGGTGGCGACATTGCCGCCGCGCGAAGGTCCGTTGGTCTGCGGCATCGACCTGGGCGGCTCGATGTCGATGTCGGCATGGGCGAGCTTCTGGCCGGAAACCGGAAGGCTTGAAGCCTATGGCGCGTTCCCGTCTGTGCCGGCGCTGCTCGACCGGGGGCGCAACGATGGCGTCGGGGACCGTTACGTCCAGATGCAGCAACGGGGCGAGCTTGTCGTGCTCGGCTCCAATGTCGTGCCGGTTGACCAGTTCGTGGCCGGGATGCTGGCGAAGCTCGAAGGCTACCCGATCGCCGCGTTGTGCTGCGACCGCTTCCGGCAATCCGAGTTCATCGAGGCGCTGAACAAGACGGCGCTGCGCATCGTGCCGACATGGCGCGGGCAAGGCTGGAAGGACTCCGGCGAGGACACGGAACGCTTCCGGCAATGGGTTTTCGATCGCCGCGTGATGGCAAAGGAAAGCCTGCTGCTGCGCTCGGCATTCGGTGACGCGGTTGTCCTAGTCGATCCGACCGGCTCAGCCAAGATTGCGAAGGCGCGAAGCCTCGGAAGGATCGACGCGGCGGCTGCCAGCGTGATCGCGGTTGCCGAAGGCGCAAGGCTCGCCGGCCGCACCGTCAAGAAAAACCGCGCCGCGGTCTGGGTGTAGCCATGCGGTACGAACGATATTCCGCGGCTGTCATCCGCTCCCCGCGCTGGAAAGCTGTCCGGTTGCAGGTGAAGCGGCGCGACGGATTCAAATGCGTGTCGTGCGGCGCCCATGGCCGGCTGGAGGTGGATCATATTCAGCCGGTTCGAACGCATCCCGAACGCGCGTTCGATCCTGAGAATTTGCAGACGCTTTGCGTCCGCTGTCATTCCCGGAAAACCCGACAAGAGGTCGGGCTGGATGAAATTCATCCTGAGCGCGCGGCGTGGCGCGATCTGATCCGCGCCATTCCCCCAATCACGAAAGAGGTTGAACATGCTTGAGAGTGTGAAAATTCAGCGGCGCCAGAGCGAGATTCGCTCCGCGCTCGCTGGCCTGGTCGGCAAGGAGAAGCCGACTGAGGACGAAACCCGGTCCATGGAAGCCATGGACCTGGAATATCGCCAGAACGAGACGCGGTATCGCGCGGCGCTCATTGCCGAAGATACCGAACGCCGCGAGGCGGGCAAAGAGCTCGAGACCCGCGAGGGCACCGAATGGTCGAAGCTGGTCGATGGCTTCGAGTGCCGGCAGGTCGTGGCGCATTACGATGAGGGCCGCGCGCTGGAAGGCGCAACCGCCGAAGTCGTTTCGGAGATGCGTTCCAAGGGCAGCTATCGCGGCATTCCGGTGCCGTGGCAGGCGCTGGAAAAGCGCGCCGGCGAAACCATCGCTTCCGGCGTCTACAGCCCGACGAAAACCATGCCGGTCATCGACCGGATTTTCGCGGACGCGGCATTTTCCCGAATGGGCGTCGCAGCAATCAACATCGACTCCGGCTCGCAAGAGTGGCCCATCACATCGTCCAGCGTGACGGCGGGATGGCAGACGACTGAGACCGGCGCCGTTGCTGGTCCGACCGTCTACACCACGGCGGAGCGTTCGGTGGCACCGAACAACACGCTCGGCATTCAGATGAAAATCACGCGCCGCGCGCTCAAACAGAGCGGCGCCGGACTGGAACAGGCGGTGCGACGCGACATGCAGGGCTGCATCGCGGTCGAATTGGACCGGGCCGTATTCCGCGGCGCGGGCGGATCGGGTGAGCCGGCCGGCCTCCTGGTCGGATCGTATGGCATCACGTCAACCGCGGTGAACGCGGCTGCATCGTGGGGCGCGTTCCGCTCGGCCGTGGTGCGCTTCATGGTCGCGAACAGCGCGAACGGTCCAGGGGACGTTCGCTTGCTGGTTCGGCCCGAGGTCTATGACCAGATGGACGGCATCATTTTCGATGAAGGCTCGGGCGTGACCGAATGGGACCGCTTGACCCGCAACGTTCCGAATGTCGTGATGTCATCGAACGCGCTCGCCGCGCCCGGTGGCAGCCCCGATCTGGGCAACACGACTGCGCTTTTGACCGTGGTCAAGAACGGCGTGGCGCCCGCATATCTCGCAACGTTCGGCGGAATTGATGTCGTTCGTGATGTCTACTCGGACGCGGCCAGCGGCGGGCTGAGGCTCACGGCACTGGTGACGGCTGACGTGACCGCGACGCGGGCCGAACAGCTGGAAATCTTGACCAACGTGCAGGTCTACAACTGATGCTGCTTTACGGCGGTCACTCGGGCGATCTGGAAATTCGTCGTGCAGGCGGGAAAACCCGCGTGCGCGGCAAATTCCCGTATGGGCGGACCGCCGTGCTGTCGGACGGTGGCCGCAATGGCGGCAAGCCGAAAAAGGAACGCATTGCGCCGCGTGCGTTCGCTTATCGGCTCGAAATGCCGTCCGAGGACATTCACCTGCTGAGCGGGCATCGCTATGACCGCCCGCTTGCAAGCCGATCGGCCGGCACGCTCGATATTCGGGACACGCCGGACGCGGTGGTTTTTGAGGCGACGATCCCGCCAGAGCTAGAGGACGTGACATGGGTGCGGGACGCGCTCACGGCGTTCAAGGCCGGGCTTGTCGTGGGGCTATCGCCGGGCTTCCGGTTGCCGCCGCAACGCACGGTGAAGAACGCGGAAACCATCACGCAAGAGCCGGATGACGGCTCGCTTGACGAGGATGGCAATCCGCGGCGCGGCGCGATCATCCGCACGGTGAACGAGGCGCTGCTTTACGAAATGTCGCTTGTCACCGTTCCGGCCTATCCCGACACGCAAATTGAAATGCGGAATTGGAATTGCGCGGTCCCGGAGGAAGCGCCGGACGCTGGTCTGCGGCGCGTGCTCAATCGGTGGAGGGCGTGATGGCAGTCACCATCAAGCAAACTGAATCGGCGCCATCGTCCTATCCGGTAATCGACGGCCTATCGGAAGCCGCCGCGCCGTTCGCGGATGTCGCTTGGCAGCGGATCGAAAGCTATTCCGCCTTTCGCTCTACCGTCCGCGATGTCGTCTGGATTGTGGAGGGCTGCGGAGAATGGTCCCCGCGGCTTATGCCGGCGACCATCGCAACCGTTGAGGTGTGGTCGCGCGCGGGAGTGTGGGAGGCGTGCGAGCTTCCGGCATCGCCGCTTGGAGGCTACTGGCTCGCAGCGTCCGGCCCATATCGCTTCACCGGATCGGCGGGCAGCACGCCTTCGCCGGACGTGATCCCGGCCGCGATCAAGGAAGCGGTGCGACGGCTCTGCGAATACATGGCAGCGCGCGCCGGCAAGCAAGGCGCCACGCGCGAGTCCGTAACGGCCGGAAGCGTGAACGTCAGCACGTCGCGGTCGGCATCATGGATGGCGGAGGCGCTTCAAAATTCCGGCGCGGCTGACTTGCTTCGCCCGTATCGGAGGGCCTGACCTTGGGCATCATGGATTGGTTTCGGCGTTCGCAGCCGATCGAAAAGCGGTCTGCCGGAAGCGGCTTCACCGCTGAGGTCATGCGGATGCGGGAAGCGTACATCTCCGGCCGCACGGGCCTGGGCGAGCTTACCGGCACGGTGGCGACATGCGTCAGCCTATGGGAACGGGCCTTTATGATTGCCGATGTCGAGGGGACCGATCTACTCGACCGGCGCACCATGGCTGCTATCGGCCGCGCGCTCGCGGTTCGCGGCGAATATGTCGGGCTGATCCGGGATGACCGGATCGTGCCGGCATCGGACTGGGATTGCCGGACCCGCGACTCCATGCCGGTGGCGTATCGCCTGAGCGTGCCGGAGGCCGGTGGCGGCGTATCCATGACCGCGCTCGCGGGCGAGGTCGTGCATATCAGGATCAATGCGGACCCGGCCGCGCCTTGGCTTGGCGTGTCGCCGCTGCGGTGTGCGAGCCTGTCCGCCGGGCTGCTGTACGCTGTCGAGAGTGCGCTAGGCGAGACGTTCCAGAATGCGCCGATCGGTTCGCAGGTCGTGCCGTTTCCCGAAAGCCCCGAAACCGATCTGACGACGATCGGCCGGAGCTTCAAAGGGCAACGCGGCGGCGTTCTCTTGCGTGAAAGCGTGAACGTCTCTGCCGCTGGCGGTCCCGCGCCGCAAGCGGATTGGCGCCCGTCTGATCTGACTCCCGATCTGCAAAAGGCCATCCCGGTTGCGGCGCTGGAGTCCGCCCGCGCCTCGATCGCCATGGCCTATGGCGTCAACGCGGGCATGTTCGCATCCGATCTGCAAGGCCCGGCGAGCCGGGAGCATCAACGATTTTTGGCCACCTGGACGCTGCAACCCGTCGCGGAATTGATCGCGGAGGAAGCGTCCGCAAAGCTCGGCAGCACCATCAAAATCGACGTTCACCGGCCGTTGCAATCGTTCGACGCTGGCGGCTCGGCACGCGCTGTCGCCACGCTGGTCGAGGCGGCGGCAAGGGCGAAGGAATCCGGCCTGTCTGACGCGACGGTGGCGGCCATTATGGCGCGCATGGATTGGGAATAGGGGCGGCTGTCCCTCCCGCGTTTTGAAGTCCGCGGGCATCGGCCGGGCAAGTCGTGAGTGCCCTTAAACCGCGACGGGCCGCGGCGGCCGCATTCTCCCCGAAACCTTTCGGTGGTCGCGCGGCGGTCAATCACTTAGCCGGGGGCCGGGATGGTCCCCGGCCTTCTTTCAGAGGAATCATGCGTGCTCGCCCGAACGCCGCTAACGACTGTGATCCTGGCGCGGCGCGTGGCCCGGAAGCTTCCGAAGCATCGGCGGGACGCGATCCGCGATAAGGTGGCGGCGATCCTCAAGACCTGCGAGCCGACTGCATTCGCCGGCGAAGGGCCGTGCCGCGCTGGCATCCGGGCAAGCCTTTGCATGGCCGGCTGGCGCTGGGCCGATGCGGACTTTGCCGCTGCCGACATTGTGCTGTCCGCGCTCAATCTGATCGGCGCCCGGCGCCCGACATGGCAGCAAGGGCAGCCTGAATGGACTCAGGACGGCGCGCTGCCGATCGAGCGGGAGAATTGCATCCGCTGCCGCAAGCCGCTGCCGGAAGGGCACCGGCTTTTCTGCTCGCATATCTGTAGCAGCGCGCATAACGGGGCGCGGCGCCGGCTGGAGAAGCGGGAGGAAATCAACGCGGCGTGGCGCGCGGCGCGGGCCGCATGGAGCGCGGCGCAACCTGAGCGCAATTGCGAGCGGTGCGGTGCGCCCTATCAGCCGAAGCGGCCGCGGCAAAAGCTCTGCCGGCCGCGATGCACGGGCAAGCCATGAACCTGGACGATATTCCCGACGAAATATGCGCGTGGTGCGGCAAGGGATTCGAGGCGCGGCGCATCACGCAGAAATTCTGCTGCGAGCCGTGCCAGCGCAAAAGCCGCTCGGCCTTCACCACGGCGGTTGTCTCAGAGGAAAAGCGCCGGGCGCGGGCCGGCAAGACCTGTAAGCAATGCGGCGCGACGTTCGATCCAAAGAAGTCGGACGCGATCTATTGCGGCAAGCGGTGCCAGCATCGCGCGGAATATGAGAGGCGAAAAGAGCGGCGCCGGGCGGTCAAGTCTGCGGATTCTTCGCCTTCCGCTTTTGCAAATACTTGTCCAGAAATCGCGTCGGAACCGAAAGGTCCGGCATCTCGGCTATCGCCAAAAGAGCGCCCTTAGCGTCGCCACGATTCAACGCAGCCGCAACCGCGTCCAGCCCTTCCGCGCGGGCGCGATTGGCGGGCGCCCTTGGGGGCGGTGGCGGTGCCATTTTCGCTTCGATTATCGTCCGCAGTTGACCAATCTCCGCGATCTGCTGCGCCTGCAATTCCATGAGGGCGGCTAGCGCCTTATCGCGGGCGGGCTGTTCATCCTCGCGGCTGATCCATTCCTGTAGCGCCGCCACGATTTCAGCATTCATGGTCCGGCCACTGGCCTTCGCGAGCGCCTGTATTTTATCCCGCATCCCGTCTGGCAGCCGCAGGACAAACTTGTCCGACGCTAAATTCGTGGCGAGGGACTTTTCCTTTGTGGGCATGATGGCTCCAAGCCACTTTTGCGTTGACGGACTCTAAGGGATGGCTTAGAGCCACTTTAGCGTCATATCAACCGGAAAGGCCATGCCAATGGCGGAATCCCCCAAGCGGCAGCGGAAGCCCAAGCGCCCCGACCCCGGCCGCATCGTTCGGAAAGCCCTGGAAGCTGGTCTTGCGGTGGGCCGCGTGGAAATCGACCGCGACGGCAAAATCATCATCTTCGCCGGGAAGCCGGAGCAAGCTCCCGACACTGGCGCGGAAATCGTCCTGTAAATGCCGCGCCCCCGTCCCCCTCACCTTCACCGCGAGGTCAGCCGCCACGGCAAGACCACGTGGTACGTGCGGCAGGACAAGGGGCCGCGCATCCGAATCCGGGCGGACTTCGGAACACCTGAGTTCGAGGCGGAATATCAGGCGGCAATCAAGGGCGAGGCCCTGCCCCGCAAGCCCGGCCAAGCCCGCGCCGGAAGCCTTGAATGGCTGATCCAGCAATATCGGGAGTCGTCGGCATGGCGGGCCTATTCCATGACGACGCGGCGCCAGCGGGAACACATCCTGCGCCAGATTATCGAGACGGCGGGCCGCGAGCCGTTCACCCGAATCACTGAAAAGACCATCGTCGCGGGCCGCGAACGCCGCGCCGGGACGCCCTTCCAAGCTCGGCATTTCGTGGACGTGATGCGAAGCCTATTCGCATGGGCCAAGGAAACAGGCCACGTCCAGCACGATCCGGCCGCGAAGGTTGCCTATCCGCCGATGAAATCCGGCGACGGTTTCCCGGCATGGACCGACGACGATGTTGCAGCCTTCCGGCGACGCTGGCCGCTAGGCACCCGCCAGCATGTTTGGCTCGCGGTGCTGCTTTATACCGGCTTCCGCCGTGGTGACGCGGTGCGGCTCGGCCGTCAGCATGTCCGCGACGGCATCGCTCGCATCCGCACGGAAAAGACCGAGACGCCGGTAACAATCCGCCTGCTCCCGCCGCTGCTCGAAGCGATTGAGGCCGGCCCGACCGGCGACATGGCCTACATCTGCGGCGCCAACGGCAAGCCGCTCACCAAGGAATCCTTCGGCAACGAGTTCGGAGACGCCTGCCGGAAAGCAGGCATCCGCAAGTCGGCTCACGGGATTCGCAAGCTGGCTGCAATCACCATGGCGCTCAACGGCGCGAACAATGCGGAGTTGAACGCCATGTTCGGATGGCGCGGCGCGAAGATGGCCGCGCTCTACACCCAAGCCGCCGATCGGGAGCGTCTGGCGCTCGGCGCGGCGGACAAGCTGTTGAACGAAACCAGCACATCTATTCCCGCACCCATGGAAAAGGTGCGGGCTGGAAAGGAGAAAGATTAGATGAAACAGCGCCTTAGAAAACGATTGGTGGGCGGTGACGGGATCGAACCGCCGACCCTCTCGGTGTAAACGAGATGCTCTACCAGCTGAGCTAACCGCCCGCGCGGCCCGAAGCCGCAAGAGAAAACGGAACCGTCCGGTTTCTCCAGTTCGCGATCAAATACGGCGCGCCGTACGGAAAATCAAACCCGCGACACGCCTTTTGGCAGCCGGCGCCCGGATTGTTTTCGTTATTGCTGCTTCAGCCCGAGCTTTTGGACCAGTTCGCGAATATCGGCCGCTTCCTTTGCCATCAATTGTCCGAGCTCGTCCGGCGTGCTGGTCGCAACCGTCATGCCGAATTCCTCGACCTTGCGCTTAAGCTCGGGGTCTGCCGCCGCCTCGGCAAAAGCCTTGTTGAGCTTCTGGATCACCGGCGCCGGCGTTCCAGGGGCCGCCGCAACCGCAAACCAGTTCGCAACGCTGGCGTCGCCAAACCCGGCTTCCTTCAGTGTCGGCACATCCGGGATGATCGACCATCGCTGCTGACCATCCACCGCCAGTGCCTTCAGCTTTTTCTCGATCAGGAAGCTTTTGGACGCGGGCGCACTGGGCCAGGCCACATCCAAGCGACCCGCGACAAGGTCCGCCATCATCGGTGCGCCGCCCTTGTAGTGGATGAATTGCGCGGGTGCTCCGAGCAGCACCAAAAGCTTCGCCGCAGCCAGATGCGACGGCGTCCCGACTCCCGGCGAGCCGAAGTTCAATCCGCCCGATTTGGCCTTCGCGAAGGCCGCGAGTTCGCCAACGGTGTTGACCGGACTTTCCGCCGGCACGGCGACGATGCCAGTGAAATTGAACAGCACCGATACCGGCTGCGCGCCCTTGACCGGATCGTAAGCCGCCGCGGCATTAAGCGCGGGGATCGTCGCATGCTGGGCACCGGAAAACAGCAAGAGCGTATAGCCATCGGGCTGCGCATTCTGCAACGCAGCTGCAGCGACGGCCCCGCTGGCCGCAGGCCGGTTTTCGACAATGACGCTCTGCCCGAGCTTTCGGGACACCGCCTCGGCATAGAGGCGTGCCATCACGTCGGTCACGCCGCCGGCCGCAAGTCCGACGAGAATTGTGATTGGACGGTTCGGGAAATCCTGCGCCTTGGCGGCGGAGGGCACGGCGGCAGACAGCGCAGCGGCAAGACAAAGCAACACACGAAAAGACATGACGACTCCGGGCGCCAGCGAATCCAATTGATGGACGATGCCTACCGCCTTCCTCGCAATCGACGCAAGTCCGGGAACGGCGGGACTGAAAGAAAACGGCGGCGCTGAACTTGCGCCGCCGTTGCCAATCTTACGCTGACCTTCGCAATCAATGGGCGGTCAGCGCCGAGCCTTCCTCGTCGGCCGGCTTGTCGGCAGCGGGCTTCACCGCCGGCTCTTCCCACTGGATCGGTTCGGGCTTGCGCACCAAGGCGCGCGCCAGAACCTCATCCATCCGGGAGACCGGAACGATCTCGAGCCCGCTCTTGACGTTCTGCGCGATGTCCGCGAGGTCCTTGGCATTCTCCTCGGGGATCAGCACGGTCTTGATGCCGCCGCGGAGCGCAGCAAGCAGCTTCTCCTTCAATCCACCGATCGGCAGCACGCGGCCGCGCAACGTGATCTCGCCGGTCATCGCAACATCGCGGCGGACCGGAATGCCGGTCATAACCGAGACGATCGCAGTGACCATGGCGACACCGGCGGACGGACCATCCTTCGGCGTCGCGCCTTCCGGCACGTGCACGTGGATGTCGCGCTTTTCGAACATCGGCGGCTCGATGCCGAAGGCGATCGCACGGGACCGCACATAGGATGCGGCCGCCGAGATCGACTCCTTCATCACGTCACGCAGATTGCCGGTGACGGTCATCTTGCCCTTGCCGGGCATCGATGTGCCTTCGATGGTCAGAAGCTCGCCGCCGACATCGGTCCAGGCAAGGCCGGTAACCACTCCGACCTGATCCTCGTCTTCCACCTCGCCGTAACGATATTTCGGCACGCCGAGATAATCGCCGAGATCCCGTGCCGTGACGGCAACCGACTTCTTCTTCGACAGCGTCAGCTCCTTCACCGCCTTGCGGATCAGCGTGGAGATTTCACGCTCGAGATTGCGGACGCCCGCCTCCCGCGTATAGCGGCGGATGACGGTGAGAAGCGCCTCGTCGTCAATGGTCCACTCGTTGGCATTCAACCCGTGCTTCGAGATCGCCGCCGGGATCAGATGCTTGCGCGCGATCTCGACCTTCTCGTCCTCGGTGTAGCCCGCGATCCGGATGATCTCCATGCGGTCCATCAGCGGCGCCGGGATATTGAGCGTGTTGGCGGTTGTCACGAACATCACGCTGGAAAGGTCGTAATCGACCTCCAGGTAATGATCGTTGAACGTCGCGTTCTGCTCCGGATCCAGCACCTCGAGCAAGGCCGACGACGGATCGCCGCGGAAATCGGCACCCATCTTGTCGATCTCGTCCAGGAGGAACAGCGGATTGGACGACTTCGCCTTGCGCATCGACTGGATAATCTTGCCGGGCATCGAGCCGATATAGGTGCGCCGATGACCGCGGATCTCGGCCTCGTCGCGCACACCGCCGAGCGACACGCGCACGAATTCACGTCCCGTGGCCTTGGCGATCGACTTGCCGAGCGAGGTCTTGCCGACACCGGGTGGACCGACCAGGCACAGGATCGGACCGGTCAGCTTGTTGGCCCGCTGCTGCACGGCGAGATACTCGATAATGCGGTCCTTGACCTTCTCCAGGCCATAGTGATCGGCGTCGAGGATTTCCTGCGCAGCCTTGAGATCCTTCTTGACCTTGGTCTTCTTCTGCCAGGGGATCGACAGCATCCAGTCGAGATAATTGCGCACGACCGTCGCCTCGGCGGACATCGGAGACATCTGCCGGAGCTTCTTCAATTCGTGTTGCGCCTTCTCGCGGGCTTCCTTGGAGAGCTTGGTCTTCTTGATCTTGTCTTCGAGTTCGGCCAGTTCGTCCTTGCCGTCCTCGTCGCCCAGCTCCTTCTGGATCGCCTTCATCTGCTCGTTGAGATAATACTCGCGCTGCGTCTTCTCCATCTGACGCTTCACGCGGGTACGAATGCGCTTTTCGACCTGCAGAACGGAGATTTCGCTCTCCATCAGGCCCAGCACCTTCTCGAGCCGCTCAGGCACGCTCGCGGTTTCCAACAGTGCCTGCTTGTCGGCGATCTTGACCTGGAGGTGCGAACCGATGGTGTCAGCCAGCTTGGCGTGATCCTCGATCTGCTGAACGACACCCACCACCTCGGGCGAGACCTTCTTGTTCAGCTTCACATAATTTTCGAACTCGTTGACCACCGAGCGTGCAAGCGCTTCGGCCTCGACGCGCTCACCGAGATGATCGTCGAGCACAACCGCATCGGCTTCGAAATACTCAGTGCGGTCGGTGTATTTCAGAACCTTCGCACGCTGAACGCCTTCAACCAGGACCTTCACAGTCCCGTCGGGCAGCTTCAGCAATTGCAGGACGCTGGCGAGCGTGCCGATCTCATAGATGTCGCCGGTTGCCGGCTCATCGTCGGAGGCATTTTTCTGCGTTGCCAGCAGTATGAAAGTGTCCGAGCGCATCACCTCTTCCAGCGCCTTGATCGACTTTTCACGGCCGACAAAGAGCGGGACGATCATGTGCGGAAACACCACGATATCGCGCAGCGGCAGCACCGGATAAGCCCGGGTTTCGCCGGCGATCAGAGGTGGACGCGGCTTGTTAGCGGTCGTCATGGCCGTCATTCCTTATTCTTGTGCCCCTCCAAAGGGCCCGCATTATGCGCAGCCGTCCAGAGTGCCGAGGGAGCCGGGAGGGTAGCATGGCCAGTCAGGCAATTGGCCATACACGAGGGTGGGTACGAACCCCGCCCGGAGTGGAAGTGAAATCTTCGTACGCTTTCCGTTCGCCTGCATTAGGTGGCGTCGCCCAAGGGGGGTGTCAAGGGAACGGCGCGGCCGATCCCCTTGAAATGACTGACGTCGTCCGAGGTTCGGCTCCCGCGGGGGTGCGAAACGCCATTCCGACGCCTGCCGGCGACCCTAGGCGATTCTGGGGGCCATGTCGCAGGCGCCCAGCCGCCGCCCACACCCGGATCAGGCCGAGGCCGAGCTTTCCGCGGCCCGGTCGGAGCGGTCAGCGTAGATGTAAAGCGGGCGCGCAGTCCCCTCGACCACCTCGCGGGAGATCACGACCTCCTCCACCCCCTCCAGGCTCGGCAGGTCGAACATGGTGTCGAGCAGAATGCTCTCCATGATCGACCGCAGACCGCGGGCGCCGGTCTTGCGCTCGATCGCCTTGCGGGCGATCGCGCCGAGCGCCTCTTCGGCAAGGGTCAGGTCGATATTTTCCATCTCGAACAGCCGCTGATACTGCTTCACCAGAGCGTTCTTGGGCTCTACCAGAATCTTCTTCAGCGAGGCTTCGTCGAGGTCCTCGAGCGTTGCCACCACGGGGAGGCGGCCGACAAATTCTGGGATAAGGCCGTACTTCAGCAGATCCTCCGGCTCGACCTCGCGGAAAATCTCACCGGCCTTGCGGTCCTCCGGCGCGCGCACCGTGGCGCCGAACCCGATCGAAGTCGAACGGCCGCGCGAGGAGATGATCTTGTCGAGCCCGGCGAACGCGCCGCCGCACACGAACAGAATGTTGGTGGTATCGACCTGGAGGAACTCCTGTTGCGGATGCTTGCGTCCGCCCTGCGGCGGCACCGAGGCAACGGTGCCTTCCATGATCTTGAGCAATGCCTGCTGCACGCCCTCGCCCGACACGTCGCGCGTGATCGAGGGGTTGTCGGACTTGCGCGATATCTTGTCGATTTCGTCGATATAGACGATGCCGCGCTGCGCGCGCTCGACGTTGTAATCGGCCGCCTGCAAAAGCTTGAGAATGATGTTCTCGACGTCCTCGCCGACATAGCCGGCTTCGGTCAGCGTCGTTGCATCCGCCATCGTGAACGGCACGTCGAGGATGCGCGCCAGCGTCTGCGCCAGCAGCGTCTTGCCCGACCCGGTCGGTCCGATCAGCAGGATATTCGACTTTGCGAGTTCGACGTCGTTGTGCTTGGTCTGGTGATTGAGCCGCTTGTAGTGATTGTGGACTGCGACCGAGAGCACCTTCTTGGCATGGTCCTGACCGATCACGTAATCGTCGAGGACCTTACGGATTTCCTTCGGCGTCGGGATGCCGTCGCGCGACTTCACCAGCGAGGACTTGTTCTCCTCGCGGATGATGTCCATGCACAGCTCGACGCATTCGTCGCAAATAAAGACCGTGGGACCGGCAATCAGCTTGCGCACTTCGTGCTGGCTTTTTCCACAGAACGAACAGTAGAGCGTGTTCTTGGAATCGCTGCCGCCGACCTTCGTCATTCCAGTCTCCGTATCCTCGCGTGAGCGACCGGCGCTCACAGTCCTAACACCTGACGGGCGGCCAAAGCGTGGCACCCTGGGCACAGTCTGCCCGAAACTCCTCCCCCTCACACCCCGCGTGACACTCTAGCGAAGCATGCTAAAGGCACGATAATCAAGAATCCATTAACGATACCCGGCCCTTGTCGGATGAGTCCTGCGCCATATGCGCACGATTCGTGAGCTCCGCACATCCACGGCGCCCCAATTGGCCTGTTGAAACCGCATTCCTGTCACACAGACTTGGCCATGCTAGGATTACGATCTCAAATTTTCGCCAATCGTCGTCCCCGAGAACCGGCCGATCGCCATTGTGCGACGAGGCACGGTGGCAGCGGTCGACCGGAGAGGTGGTCCCGGCTCCTCTCGTTCGCGCGTGTCAGCTCTTGGGCGCCACCGCCGGGTCTTCCACACGCTTGTCGATGACCTTGTCGACCAGACCGAATTCCTTCGCGCCATCGGCGGTCATAAAGTAATCGCGCTCGAGAGCGTCCTCGATTTTCTTCAGCGGCTGCCCGGTATGCTTCATGTAGATTTCGTTCAGCCGCTTCTTGAGATTCAGGATCTCCTGAGCGTGCAGCATGATGTCTGTTGCCTGCCCCTGAAAGCCGCCCGATGGCTGATGCACCATGATGCGCGCATTCGGCAGTGCGAACCGCAGATCCTTTTCGCCGGCGGCGAGCAGAAGTGATCCCATCGATGCCGCCTGCCCGATGCACAAGGTCGAGACGGCAGGACGAATGAACTGCATCGTATCGTAGATCGCCATTCCCGACGTCACCACGCCACCCGGCGAATTGATGTACATCGAGATTTCCTTTTTCGGATTTTCAGCTTCGAGGAACAGAAGCTGTGCGACCACAATCGTCGCCATGCCATCCTCGACCGGTCCGGTGATGAAGATGATCCGTTCCTTCAGAAGGCGCGAATAGATGTCATAGGCGCGCTCGCCGCGGTTGGTCTGCTCGACCACCATCGGAACGAGATAATTCATGTAGGTATCGATCGGATCTCTCATCGCACTCTCCTGCGCCGGCGAATCGCGGCGCATGCTTTAACACGGCGGGCCGCATGCTGAGGCCGCGGAGTTTCGCTTAGGTAAACCGCCCGGCGGTTTTCGCTAGCCCGTCTTTTCGTCTTCGTCGGCCTTGTACAGTTCCTCGCGCGCCACCTTCTTGTCGGTGACTTTCGCAAGCGCCAGGATAAAGTCCGTCACCTTGTTCTCGATCAGCGGCGCGCGAATGCTCGCAATCGCCTCCGGATTGGTGCGGAACATCTCGATCAGCTCCTTCTCCCGTCCGGGATATTGGCGGACGTGCTCCATGATCGCGCGACGCACCTCGTCCTCGGTCACCGTGATTTCGTTCTTGCGAGCGATCTCGTCGAGCAGCAGACCAAGGCGAACGCGCCGGTCGGCGATCTTGCGATATTCCTCGCGCTCCTTCTCTTCGGTTGTATTCTCGTCTTCGAAGGTGCGGCCGGAATCTCTCATTTCCGACGTCACGGTATTCCAGAGATTTTCGTATTCCTGCTCGACCAGCGCCGGCGGCAATGGGAATTTATGCCGCTCATCGAGGGCGTCGAACAACGCGCGCTTGAGCCGTTGCTTCGAAACCGAGTCGTGCTCGCGCTGGATACGATCGCGAACCGCGTCCTTGAGCTTGTCGAGAGATTCCATCCCCAGCGACTTGGCGAACTCGTCGTCGATCTTGACCTCGCCGGGCGCCTCGATCGATTTTGCGGTGACGTCAAAAGCCGCGGCTTTGCCGGCGAGTTGCGGAGCCGGATAGTTTTCCGGGAACGTTACATTGATGGTTCGCTTTTCGCCCGCCCCGATTCCGATCAACTGATCCTCGAAACCCGGGATGAAGGTGCCGCTGCCGATCAGCACAGCGACATCGTCCGCCGAACCACCCTCAAAAGGCACGCCATCGATGGTGCCCACGAAGGAGATCGTGACGCGATCATCTTTCTCGGCCTTGGCGCCCTCGGCCTTCGCTGCAAATGGACGGTTCTGGTCGGCGATCCGCTTCAGCCCCTCTTCGACTTCCTGGTCGGTCGCCTCCGTGGTCAGGCGCGTGAGCTCCACCGTCTTGAAATCGACCACGTCGATTGGCGCCAAGATTTCCATCGCGACCGTGTAATTGAGATCGGACTTGCCCTCGATCACGGCCTCGACCGCCTTCTCGTCCTCCGGCAGTGTGACCTTCGGCTGCATGGCGAGGCGGAAATTGTTATCGGCGACGATCTTGGCGTTGACATCGCGCATCGCGGTCTCGATGGCCTCTGCCATCGCGGAGCGGCCGTACATCTTGCGCAGATGCGCCGCCGGCACCTTGCCCGGCCGGAAACCATTGACCCGCACGCGGCCTTTCAGCTCTTCGAGGCGCTCGCTGACCTTGGAGTCGAGTTCGCTCGCGGAAATCACAACACGGAATTCGCGCCGCAATCCGTCGGTCAGGGTTTCGGTCACTTGCATGACAAGACTACGCTCCTCGTCGCCGCGCGCACGGCTGTCGTTAACATTCGGGCGGCGGCCTGGAACGCCACACGCCGGGTTAAGGTTTTGAACGTGATCGGCCCCGAAAACCGTTCCCACTTTCCGGGATCACGCTCGAATGAATTCTGCCGGTCTCGCAGGTGGTGCGGGCGGAGGGATTTGAACCCCCACGACTTGCGTCACTGGAACCTAAATCCAGCGCGTCTACCAATTCCGCCACGCCCGCGCTTGACTATCGCGCGGCATGTTCGAGCCGAGCGGCGCGGCTTATATCACGGTGCCCGCGAAGCGCACGAAAAAAATCGCCCCTGACCGGAACGCAACGCCACTCCGAGCAATCGGACAGCGTCAACAACCCGGCGGTGGACCGGCGGGGTCCCTTGCATGCTCGATGGCGGCAAACAGCCGACGGTAGACCTTTGGCAGCGCCTCCGTCAGGTCTTCGGCGATCAAGCCCGGACCCACCTCCCGCGCGGCCTCACCGTGGAGCCAGACGGCTGCTGCGGCCGCCTCGAAGGCCGGCATCCGCTGCGCCCGAAGCCCGCCAATGATCCCGGCCAGGACGTCTCCCGCACCCGCCGTGGCGAGGTAGGGCGGTGCGTTTTCGTTGACCGCCGCCCGGCCATCGGGAGCGCCAATCACAGTATCGGCACCCTTGAGAACGATGACGGCGCCTGTTTCATGTGAAGCAGCAAGCGCCGCCTCAAGCTTTTGTTTAACTGAAGGAATTCCAGATATATTATTGAACAGTCTAGAAAATTCGCCCGCATGAGGGCTGAGGATTGCTGTGGATAGGCTGTGATTCGTGAGGATTGTAAAGAGCTCTTTTGGGTTTTCCCCAAAGCTCGTCAGCGCATCGGCGTCCAATACAAGCGCGCGTTCACCCGTCGCAGCCGCCCTCACCTTCGCACGCATGTCCGGACCGACACCACCCCCGGGGCCGATCACCACGGCATTGAGGCGCGGATCCTCCAGCAGACGCGCCAGCCCCTCCGCGCCTTCCGCCTCCCGGACCATAACGGCGAGCGAGGCGGCAGCGTTCACCGCCACTGCATCCGCGGGACTTGCGATCGTGACCAGCCCCGATCCCGCACGCAACGCTGCGCGCGCCGCGAGCCGCGCCGCACCGGTGCTCGGCATGGCCCCCGACAGAACGACGGTATGTCCGCGACTGTATTTGTGGCCCGCCGGCTGCGGCACCGGAAAGCAATGCCGCCAGAGCGCCGGCCCGTTGACCGACAGATGCGGCTTGATCGTTGTCAGCACATCGTTCGGAATGCCGATATCGGCTACTGTGGTAAGACCGCAATGCAGTCGACCCGGTAGGAGCACGTGGCCTGGCTTCCTGCGAAAAAATGTCACCGTCCGGTTGGCTTCAACCGCAACTCCCAGAACGGCGCCACTGTCGCCCTGAACGCCGCTCGGCAGGTCGACTGCAACCACGTGGGCGCGCGAGCGATTGATCGCCCTGATCAGGGCTGCCGCCTCGCCGTCGACCGGCCGCGCGAGTCCGGCCCCGAAGACGGCATCAACGATGACCGATGCGGGATCGAATTCCTCCTCCTGCCATCGCGCCACAGGTCCGTCGTAACGGCCGGCCATGATCGCCGCGTCACCGGACAACCGCTCAACCTCCCCGAGCAGCACCACCCGGACTCGGCAGCCCCGGGACCGGAGCAGGCGCGCCGCAACGAAACCGTCGCCTCCGTTGTTGCCTGGCCCGGCCGCAACAACCACAGTTCGAGCGCAGCCAAACGTTGCACTGACGGCATCTGCGACTGCACGCCCGGCATTCTCCATGAGCTCCAGTGATGGAACCCCCAACGCGATCGCCAAGGCATCGGCGCGGCGCATCTGTTGATTGGTCAGAAGCTCGATCATGTCAGTTGTGGGTTGGCGACGCTGAGAAAGCGCCAGCGTTCACGACAATGCATCGGCCTGTTTCGTAAGCACACAATTTGATCAGTTTGATTAAACTTTGAGCAGCAATCCCGCTGCAATCAGCTTCTTGATTGTGCGAACAAGCATAACGCATTGGCACGCCGCCTGTATTTGCCCGTATCTCGATTGGCATAAGACCTGCTATCGAACGGCGGGCTCTGCCGGTCAGACTCTGGCCGGCGGACCGGGAGAGGATTCGCATGAAAAAGATCGAGGCGATCATTAAGCCCTTTAAGCTCGACGAAGTGAAGGAGGCGCTTCAGGAAGTGGGACTGCAGGGCATCACCGTTACCGAAGCCAAGGGGTTCGGCCGCCAGAAGGGTCACACCGAACTCTACCGTGGCGCGGAATACGTGGTGGACTTCCTCCCCAAGGTGAAGATCGAAATCGTGCTCGGCGACGAGATGGTCGAAAAGGCTATCGACGCCATCCGCCGCGCGGCGCAGACCGGCCGCATCGGCGACGGCAAGATCTTTGTTTCCAATATCGAAGAAGCGATCCGGATCAGAACGGGGGAATCCGGATTGGATGCGATCTGACATCGCGCAAGATTCACGACCCGTACAATCAAGGGAACGCGTTCAAATGACGACCGCCAAAGACGTAATGAAGATGATCAAGGACAACGACGTGAAATACGTCGATTTCCGGTTCACCGACCCCCGTGGCAAGTGGCAGCACGTGACGTTCGACGTCACCATGATCGACGATGACACCTTTGCCGAAGGCGTCATGTTCGACGGTTCCTCGATCGCCGGCTGGAAGGCGATCAACGAGTCGGACATGAATCTCATGCCCGATCCCGCCACCGCCTGCATCGATCCGTTCTTCGCCGAGACCACCCTCGTCCTGGTCTGCGACGTACTCGAACCGACCACCGGCGAACCCTACAACCGCGACCCGCGCGGCATCGCCAAGAAGGCCGAAGCGATGGTCAAGTCGATGGGTGTCGGCGACACCGTCTATTTCGGGCCAGAAGCCGAATTCTTTGTGTTCGACGACGTCCGCTATTCCGCCGAGCCCTATCACTGCGGCTTCCGCCTCGACTCCGTCGAACTGCCGACCAACTCCGCGACCGAATACGAATCCGGCAATCTCGGCCACCGTATCGGCACCAAGAAGGGCTATTTCCCGGTTCCGCCGCAGGATTCCGCGCAGGACATGCGCGGCGAGATGCTGGCTGCAATGGCCAAGATGGGCGCAAAGATCGAAAAGCACCACCACGAGGTGGCTTCGGCGCAGCATGAGCTCGGTCTGAAATTCTCGCCGCTCACCTACATGGCCGACCAGACGCAGATCTATAAGTACTGCATTCACCAGGTCGCCAACATCTACGGCAAGACGGCCACTTTCATGCCGAAGCCGGTCTATGGCGACAACGGCTCAGGCATGCACTGCCATCAGTCGATCTGGAAGGACGGCAAGCCGGTCTTTGCCGGCAACAAGTATTCCGACCTGTCTGAAACCTGCCTTCATTACATCGGCGGCGTGATCAAGCACGCCAAGGCCGTCAACGCCTTCACCAACCCGACCACCAATTCCTACAAGCGTCTGGTGCCGGGATATGAGGCGCCGGTGTTGCTCGCCTATTCCGCGCGCAACCGTTCGGCATCCTGCCGCATCCCCTATACAACCAACCCAAAGGCAAAGCGCGTCGAAGTGCGTTTCCCCGATCCGCTCGCCAATCCGTATCTGTGCTTTGCGGCGCTGCTGATGGCCGGCCTTGACGGCATCAAGAACAAGATCGATCCCGGCCAGGCGATGGACAAGGATCTGTACGACCTGCCGCCGGCCGAACTGAAGCAGATCCCGACGGTGTGCGGCAGCCTGCGCGAGGCGCTGGAAAACCTCGACAAGGACCGCGCCTTCCTGAAGGCGGGCGGCGTGTTCGATGATGACTTCATCGACAGCTATATCGAGCTGAAAATGACCGAGGTGATCCGCTTCGAGCACACCCCGCATCCGGTCGAATTCGAGATGTACTATTCTGCGTGAGTGCGTTCCTCCCAACATCGTGCGAACGATGCAACTTTAAGGGCGCCGCTTCGGGCGCCCATTTTTTTCTCGACATTGACTGCGATGTGTCTAGAGCGAGTTGGGGTCGATTTGAATCGTCAGGGATTCCCAAATCAGTCGAAGCATGATTCATCCTTGCGGCCGGGAGGAGGCTGGCTTGGATGGCGCATGGAGAGGCTCTTCGCATTCGGGTAAT
>JBMOOQ010000059.1:0-32908 GCA_049324435.1 Pseudomonadota bacterium | reverse complement strand
ATCGTCACCCGAATGGGCGGAGACCGCGCAGCGGGCTCCGTGAGCGAAGCGAATAGAGCCGTCCGCCGGCTGGCTGCTCGCCCAAATCCTTCTCATCACGACGCAGCAGGTGGATCACGTTTTCGAATCGGTGAGGCCATATCGATTCGATCTTCTGATTGGACACCGCCTCGTCCGCAAAAGAGACTCGCGACATGGCGGAAATCTCCACTGCGCCGCGATTGCTTCGTCGGATCGACCCGGCGCGGAACATGGCGCGCTTCTATGTGATCGCGGTATTGCCGACGTTGTTCGGAACGCCTTCTGTCGTGCGACGCTGTGGTCGCATCGGCTCGCGCGGCCGCGAGCGGATCGATCTGTTCGAACGCTCGGAGGACGCGAACCGCGCTTTCGACCGACTGCTGCAGGCCAAGCGCCGGCGCGGCTACGTCGATCGCTGACACGAGCGAGCCGCGTGCCGACGCGCAGTAGCAGAGTCACAGCCGCTCCGAAAACTCATCCGGCCACCGTTGCGCGCCGTGAAGAACGCACAGGACTCGAATCGTGCCTTCGGTTGCCGTGTAGGCGGCAATGTAAGGCGTGCCGGTGATGATAATTTCGCGCGTGCCGGCGACACGGCCGGGCCCGCCCGCTTTCCGGGAATCGAGCAAGTGCCGGACCGCCGCGGCGATCCTCTCGTCGACCGCGATGGCCGCCCGAGGATTGTCTCTTTCGATGTGGGTAAAGATGCCGTCGCGATCGACGAGCGCGAACGCGGACCAGACGAGCTTCACAATCGCGGTTCGCTCACCCTGCGCCGAGCAGCCGCGCGTTTGCCTGCGAAATGCGCCTCGGCGTGGTCGTCAGAGACATCAGGCTGCGTATCCTCTAGGGCTTCGAGCACCTTCGCCCGGAACCAGGCGTCATGCGCGTCGCTATTCGTGACAAGCTCAAGCGGGAGCGCGCCCTCGTTCGCGGTGCGGGTGAGCAGGATGCGCACCGCGTCCGAAACGGTCAGCCCCATGCTTTCGAGCACGGCGGATGCGCGATCGCGTATGTCCGCGTCGATCCGGGTTTGGACGAGGGCGTTCCCGGCCATGATTGCCTCCATTGGGCCAATGTAATGCAATTGAATGACGACCGCCAATCCTGTTCCGGCAGTTCTGTTCCGCTCGGCCGCGTCGTGCTGGTTGAGCACCGTCGCGGTCGCGGAAACCACGCACACCGGCAAGGGCTGCACGACCGGGCGTTCGATCTGACCGGCCTCGCGCCCGGTGCGAGGGGGCCTCCTATGATGGAGGCTCGTCGTCGAGCATGAGCGTGTCGAGCCAGGCGTGGAGCTCCGCGAGAGCCTTCTTCAGCTCCGCTTCGATCTCGCGGTATTCCTCGCGGTCGCAGCAGTTCCGCAGTTCTGCGCGCAGTTCCTCGATATGCTGTTCGAGCATCATCTGTCGTCTCCTGATTTCCTGTGAAAGACGGCGAGGCGGATCGTGACGGGGCGGGGCGGGTCGAGACCCGCCATCAGGCGGCCGGCAGAGCCGGCGCGCGGAGGAACCGATTTTGTTGGAGCACAGCGGAGGCAAAATTGGAGGGGCCGCGCGGTCTCGTACGCGCCCCGTATCGGCATGATACGCTGAGAGGAGCTGAGCAGAGTCCTTGGGGTGGTCGCGGGCCTAACGCCGGCGCGGGCTCGATGCCCGCGGCCGGCGTTCACGAGCGCAGAAAAAGACCGGCCCCGCATCGCAGGGCCGGTCTTGCTCGCAGGTTACGCGGGCGGGTTCCAGAGGATGACCTTCTTCGCCGGGTCGTTGCCCGGCGCGGGCGCCACGTTGCCGTAGATCACACCGAACTCGGGCGCCGCCAGCTTGACCGAGAGATACTCCTCGCCGGTCTGCTTCGAGATGCGGTTCCAGCCGGCGCCCAGCTCGAAGCCGTTGCGGCGGGCGATGATGCGAACGTCGGGCGCCTCGTCGCTGGACTTCATCGCGTTCGGCACGAGGGCGATCGGGACGTTCACGTTGAGCGTCGTCAGCGTGCCTTCGAGAACGCCGTCCTGCTTGGCGGTGAGGTTCGCGATCGTGGTGGCCATGGTACTTCTCCATCGGTTGCATCGGGACCATTCCCGATGGAGCCGCAGGAGAGGGCCGCCTGCTGCGGTCAGCTCGGCCAAAAATTTCTGTCAAAATTCTATTTTCCGCAGACTCGCGGGCCCGCACTTTCCCCGAGCCGAAGGCGAGGATCAAGGAAAGTGCCTGGGCCCGCAACGAAAGACCGAAATCGAATTTTGCTGAAATTTTTGCCGAGTCTTACCCCCCCTTGGGGGGTTGACCGCGTTAAGCAGGCGGTCCTCTACAAAGGCGACATAAACGGGAAGGGTCTAATAGCGACCGATCGGGAGTAGATGTAGCAAGGCCACCATCGCCGACCCGCTGCCGCTGCGGAACGGCTCTCGCACCGGCACGCTGGTGTCCTCACCCGAACGTCCCTCGCCCTCGCCCATGATCGCGATGTCCGGCGCCGGCGCACGGCCGCAGCATCGCCCGCCGCAACGGCTTCGAGCTGGGCGCCGACCTACACCGGCGTCTCGATGCGGGCCGCTGCGAGAGTGCCTCCGTCACGCTGACGCCCCGGCCACGTGGCGACCGCCGGCAATGTCGGTCTCGCGCCGGCGAACCGGAAAAGGTGATCCGCTGGATTTCGCGCGCCCTGCGAGCAAGGCCGGCCCTGCGATGCGGGGCCGGCCTTCGCGCTAGACCTTGGGTCCGCCACGGAGGGTTCGTGCCGGTCGCCGCCGTCGCCACAGGGGCCAGCGCGAGGGATCGTCACCCGAAGGGCCGAGACGGCGAAGCCGGCTCGGCGAGCGGCGGAACGCCGCGAGTAGAGCCCGGCCGGCCGCAGGCCGGCGCGCCCCTATCCTGCGCCTATGACGCCGAAACGCCGCGCCCCGCGAGACGAATGTCCTACATGGACCGCATCAGCACCGATGGATTGTCACGGGACGGAATAAACCCCCAGCTTTTGCCAATAGGACTCGGCCTCCGCTTCGATTGCGCGCACCACCACGGCCCGCCCGCCCGCCATTTCGGCTCCCGCACCGCAGCGGCGCAAGTCGTCTTTCCCCAATGCGCTGCCGATGCCTTGTCCGATATATCGGCAATCAACGGCGAGCTGGCCGAGCGAGAGGCACGGAATTGGATCCGGTGGACGCACGGTGCGGATCGCGCGCAGCGCTGCATTGGGGTTGCAGGGCACTTGGCGGAAGGCCGTAATGGATGACTACGCTTCCGTCATTATGCACGACCAGGACACGGGTGAAATCTTGCGCCTGATTGCTGCGTGCAAAGCAGGTGAGCCACGTATTGAGGGCTTGCAGCAGTCGAATTCTTCAACCCGATGCTGGTCGGCAAGCAGCTCGATCTTCGACAGCGCCACCTAGCGGTCCCACGGCGCATCGCGCCATAGTTTCTCTGCCGCCTTTGGCGGGGCGCGGCGGATGGCACGGAGATTGCTCGAAGGAAATCGTCAAAGGCGGCGGGCGCCACGCGAATGACGGTCTCGTTCAGAATCTCGGCCTGCGCTTCGAGGAGCGCCGGCGCATGAACTCCGTGCGCGACAAGCCGAGCAGGTCCGCACCGCGATCGATGATCGCCAGATCATCGTCGCGGAAGCGCATAGAGACAGGGCGTCTTCTTCTTTAGGGCGGGGGTTGCCATGGTCTGCTCCTGGACTGCGACTTAATATAAAGCAGATTGCAATACACGACGGAATCACCGCCGGCGGCCCGAACCGCCGCGTGTCGTGCTCGTCGTCGTCGAGATACATGCGAGGCGCTGCGCGTTCGGAAAAAAACGGCGCTTACGCGCCGCTCTCCTGCGGCCGCCACACGGGGATGCCGAGCTTGCGCGCCTTGTCGCAGAGGTTTTCGGTGATGCCGGAGCCGGGGAAACCGATCACGCCCGTCGGCATGATCGAGAGCATGTCGTCGTTGCGGCGGAACGGCGCGGCCCGCCGATGGCGCTTCCAGTCGGGCTTGAAGGCGATCTGCGTGACGCCGCGGCTGTCGGCCCAGCAGGCGGCGATGCGTTCCACGCCGGTCGGCGTGCCGCCATGGACCAGCACCATGTCGGCGTGGCGCGCCCGTGTCTTGTCGAGCACGTCCCAGACCAGCCGGTGATCGTCGAAGTCGGGACCACCCGAGACCGCGATCTTCGTCCCGGCCGGCAGCAGCACCTCGGTCTCGGCCCGGCGGCGCGCGGCGAGGAAGTCCCGCGAGTCAATGACCGCGGCGGTGAGCTTGGCGTGATTGACCTTCGAGCCGCTGCGCGGACGCCAGCGCGAGCCGGTATGGGCCTCGAACAGGTCGGCCGCCTCGTCGCGCATGAACTCGAAGGCATTGCGGCGTTCGAGCATGGTGATGCCCTGCGCCGTCAGCCGTTCGAGCTCGACCGACTTCACCTCCGAGCCGTCCTGCTCGCGCTGGCCGGCGCGTTGAGCCTCCTCGTTGCGGTCGAGCTCGCGCTGCACGCGTTCGGCGGCGCGGTGGAAGAGATTGACGCTCGCCCAGAGCACGTCCTCGAGGTCCGGCTCGAGACGCGTGTCGGCGAAGCTGCCGGCGAGGGTCGCGAAGACCTCCGTGAGCGCGGCACGCACCGTCGTCACGTCGGGCAGCGGGCGCGGGTCGGGCTCGTCCTGAAGGGGACGCCAGCCGTAGAGCTGCAGCTCGCGGATGACCCGGTCGGTCGGCGAGGCGTGGTGGTGCGGCTCGAAGTCGTCGTCACGCAGGGTGGACTGGTCCATGATCGGTCTCCGTCGGTTGCGGCCGCGACCCTCGCGGCCTGACGGCGACCCGGACCACGCGACGGCCGGGCCGGAAGCCGCTCGCGCAGCGAGCGGGCGAGCGAAGCGCTGCGCGGCGAAGCCGCCGGAGGCCCGGACGCGTGTGGTAAGGGTCGCGCTTTCGGCAGGCCGTGGGCGCGGCCCTCCCCGACGCCGACCGGCGGCCGTCCACCCCTGAACGGCGACCGAGCCGCCGACCGCCCCGCCCTTACCGGCCGGTCATGCTGCGAGCAGGAAGCGGTTGGCGTCCTTCGGGGCGAGTTGCGGCCGCAGCTGCGCCGCGAGGCGATCGGGGCCGAGCCGCCGGAGGTCTTCGTTGAAGTCCCCGAGCATCGGCGTCAGCGCCAGCACAAGCAGGCCGGCCTCGCGGGCGCGATGGCCGAGAATCTCGATGCCGTGCCGGCCGGCGGCATCGGCGTCGGCCGCGATGTAGAGGCGCTCGCAGCCGGGCGGCAGCGACAGCGCGGCGAGGTGGTTGGCGGAGGTCGCCGCGACGGCTGGCATGGCGGGCATCACCATGCCGAGCGACAGCATGGTCTCGAGGCCTTCGCCGGCGGCCATGACCGGGACAGCCATGCCCGGCGCGAAGCCGAAGCGCACGCCGTTGCCGAGAATTTCGCCCAGCGAGCGGCGCGGCTCGGCGAGCGGCGCCTTGCCGGTGCCGCTCGGGTCAAGCCAAGTGCGATGGACGCCGGTGATCGTGCCGTCGAGACTGGTCACGGCCGCGATGAGCGCGGGCAGGACGAGCGTGCGTCCGGTATCGAGATCGCGGTAGTAGCAGCCGGGATGGAAGCGCAGGGCGCGCTCGCGCGGGCCGCACAGGATGCCGCGCGTCTGGAGATAGCGGTCCGCGAGCGTGCCGCGGATCGGCTGCGACATCGCGAACAGCCGGCGCGGGGCGTCGGGCGAGCGCGGGCGCGCAGGCGTTGCGCGGGGATGCGCCTGTGGCGCTATGTGCTCGTGCGGCAGGTTGAGGAAATGACGCGCCTCGTCGGCGAGCGCGCGGCCTTCGTAGAGGCCGCACGATTCGCGAATGAGATCGAGCAGGTCCCCGTGCTGCCCGGTTGCGGCGTCGGTCCACCGGCCGGCCGCGCCTTTGCCGCTTTCCGGGCCCTTGAGGCGCACGTAAAGCGAGCGCCCCGGATTGTTGTTGACGTCGCCGACCAGCCAGTAATTGCCGGCTCGCCGTCCCGCTGGCAAATAGTAGCGGCACACCGCCTCGGCATCGCGCGCGAGCAGGCGCGCCAGGTCGCTGAACGATTGCGCGATCATGGCGGACGCTCCGCTTATGCCGCCGTGACGCGATTGGTGATGCCAATGATCGGATGGCGCTCCGTGAGCCGGCCCAGCACACCCGCGCCATTTGTGCCGACCGGGATAAAGAGGCGCAGGCGCCAGGAGATGATCTCGCTCATCAGCCCCATGGCCTTCAGCCGATCGACCATCGCGTCGGAATAGCCGCTCACCTCGACGCGGTAGTCGCTCATGACGCGCACCCGCCTCAACATCAGTCCGTCGGCGAGCTCGACGGCCGAGCGTCCCTCGATGAGCGCGTCCCATGCCTCGTCGACCGACACGGTCACGGCGTCGTCGAGGCCGAGGTTGCGGTAGAGCGCGCCGAGCTGTTCGGCTGGAATACGCCGGCCGATGATCCGTTCGCCGTCGTCGGTCTCGAGGCGATAGACCGCGCAATGATCGTCCGGCAATCGCCGCCAGATCGGCAGCAAGAGGCCCGTGACGACATAGAAGGTGTTGGTGGTGAACTCCGGCACCTGCGCTAGCTCGTCCGACCACGCCGCGTCGAAGGTCTTCCGATCGACCGGGGCCCAATGTGTCTGGTCGAGCGCGGCGCGCGGATAACGCAGTTCGTCCATCGGCCGGATCAGACGAACGCGCTCTTCAATCGCGCCATCGTCCAGCATGATCGACGCCGCCGGAACCTGCACAGCGGCGCGGTGCGAATGGCTATTGACGAGAAGCCGGGACGCTGGCTCGCGCGCGGCGATGTCGAGCATCTGTTCAACCGTGCGCGGCCGGTTGCGGTCGCGGCGTTCGATCGTGAATACTTGCGACTGGGCGCCTGACGCCGGATGCACATAGATGGTGCGGCGCGCCGTCACCGTCATGCTGTCGGCCTTCAGCGTTTCGACACCCATATCGTAAGTGCCGGACGCGATCGCGCCCTCGACCTTGGCCGCGTGCAGGCGCTCGAAGACCTCGAAGATGAGGTCCTGCATCTCGATGCGCAGGGCCAGCAGCCGATTCAGGAACGTCGTGATCGGCGGCAGGTCCTCGCGCAGGCCGCCTTCCGGTGACGTGAGCCGCAGCCCCGTCATGTTCTCGAAGGTCTGAAACGAGCAACCTTCGACCTTGCCGGCATGGATCAGTCCGTAGAGCTGACGCAGCGCTGCGCGCGCGTAGTGGTTCTCAAGGTTGTCTTCCGCCCGAAAGAGGCCCTGCCCTCCGGTCTGTCTCTGTCCCTTGGTAATGGCGCCGAGCGTGTCGAGCCGACGCGCGATCGTGCTGAGAAAGCGTCGTTCGGCGCGCACATTCGTGGTGATCGGCAGGAAGATGGGCGGCTGCGCCTGGTTGGTGCGGTTGGTGCGGCCGAGCCCCTGGATCGCGGTGTCGGCGCGGAAGCCGGCCTCGAGCAAATAGTGCCGGCGCAGGCGTTGGTTCCGCTCTGCCAGATCCGCATGATAGGAACGCCCGGTGCCGCCGGCGTCGCTGAACACCAGGACGCGCTTGTCGTCATCCTGGAAGGCCTGACCTTCGCTGAGATTGGCGGAGCCGGGCCGCTGTTGAACTGCCAGCCGCGAGATCCCGTCGCGTCCGGTCTTGCGTACGATGCGCCGTGACCGGCCGGTGATCTCGGCGACCGTGTCCGTGCCGAAACGATGGATGATCTGATCGAGCCCGGTCGGCACCGCCGGCAGCGCCGCCAGGTGCTCGATGAGCCGGTCGCGCCGTGCGATCGCCTCGCGGCATTGCACCGGATTGCCGTCGTTGTCATAGACCGGCCGTGAATATGTCCTGCCCTCATTGTCGGAATAGGGCTCGAACAATTGCGTCGGGAAGCTGTGCGCAAGATACGACAGTACGTATTCGCGCGGTGTCACATCGATATCGAGATCCTGCCAGTCCTCGGTCGGAATATCGGCGAGCCGGCGTTCCATCAAGGCTTCGCCGGTCGAGACGAGCTGGACGACACTTGCATGCTGGTTGGCCAGGTCCGCGTCGATCGCTTGGAGCAGCGTCGGGGTCTTCATCGAGGTGATGAGATGATTGAAGAAGCGCTGTTTCGAGGACTCGAAGGCGGAGCGCGCGGCCGACTTGGCATTGCGATTGAGCGTCCCCTCCTTGCTGATGATATTCGCTGCTTCCAGCGCGGCGCCGAGATTGTTGTGAATGACCTGGAATGCGTCGGCATAGGCGTTGTAGATGCGCACCTGCTCTGGCGTGAGCGCGTGCTCGATCAGTTCGTATTCGACGCCTTCGTAGGAGAGCGAACGCGCTGTATAGAGCCCGAGCGCCTTGAGATCGCGGGCGAGCACCTCCATCGCAGCGACGCCGCCCGATTCGATCGCTGCGACGAATTCGGCGCGGTTGGCGAAGGGAAAGTCTCCCGCGCCCCACAGGCCAAGCCGCTGGGCATAGGCGAGATGCTCGACGATGGTTGCGCCCGTGGCCGAGACGTAGACGATGCGCGCGTCGGCGAGCGCGTGCTGCAGGCGAAGCCCCGCCCTGCCCTGCAGGGAGGCTGCGACGGGCCCGCGCTCGCCGGTCGAGCCGCCGGCGTTGGCCATGGCGTGCGCCTCATCGAAGACGATGACGCCATCGAAATCGCGTCCGACCCAGTCGACGATCTGCTGGACGCGCGAATCCTTGCCCTCGCGTTCGTCGGACCGCAGGGTCGCATAGGTTGTAAAGATGATGCCTTCGCCGAGCCTGATCGGCGTGCCCTGGCGATAGCGCGACAGCGGCTGAATCAGCAGCCGTTCCTGCCCTAGCGCGCTCCAGTCGCGCTGCGCCGACTCCAGCAACTTGTCGGATTTTGAGATCCATACTGCGCGCCGGCGGCCGCGCATCCAGTGATCCAGGATGATGCCGGCGACTTGCCGTCCCTTGCCCGCGCCGGTGCCGTCGCCGAGCATCCAGCCGCGGCGAAAGCGGACAGCGCCCTCGGTATCGTCAGGCGCGGCTGAGACGACATTATAAGTGTCGTCCACCATCCATGCGCCGGCGAGATGCGCGGCGTGCGCCTCGCCGGCATAGATGACGCTCTCGAGCTGCGCGTCCGACAACAGGCCTTCCTTGACGACGCGATCGGGCAGCATCGGCCGATAGCTCGGCTTCGGCGGCGCGACCGACGCCATGGCGGCGGATTGCACGAGCGCCGTCGGGTGCGGCTTCGCACCCGGAATGCGGACCGACTGGAGCGCATAGGTTTCGTAGAGCGCCTCACTCATCCGGCCGCCGGCCGGCTTCCAGTCGATCGCCTCATAGCGGAGTTCGCTGATCGGCTCGGCAGCGACCGATGCGATGCGGCGCGGCACGAACGGCTTCGCCGGTGTGGATGTGCGGGCCACGACGATCGCGCGCGGTCGCCCGGCTGGTGCGGGAGCAGCGCCGCGCACCAGCGGACGCGGCGGCAGCGGCTCGATCGCGGCGAGCAGCGCGGCGAGGTCGTCCGCCTTGCCGGCGGACGGGACGAAGGCGTGCGCCTGCGGCGCGGGGACCTTGTCGATAACGGTGAGGCGGGTTTCGACCGTCGTGCCGTGGCGCGCATAGACCGATCCGTCGAGGGGCGCCGTGAAGACGACTTGGCCCTGCTCCTGAAGCTGCGTGAAGGCGTCGCGCCACGCAGGATTTTCGGGCGAGAGCCGCGCGCCGGTGATCGCCACGAGGCGGCCGCCGGGCCGCAGCCGGGCGAAGGCCGCGGTGAGATGCCGCCATGCCGCGTCGGCGACGCGCCCGGTGACATGGGCCGCGACCGAGAAGGGCGGATTCATGATGACGACGCTCGGCGCGATGCCGGGGTTGAGGCGGTCATGGATCTGGGCCGCGTCGTGCCGCGTCACCTGATCGGTGCGGAACAGCTTGCCAAGCAGGGTGGCGCGTGTGTCCGCGCGCTCGTTGAGCGTGACCCGCGCGCCGAAGGCCTCGGCGTGGACTGCGAGCATCCCGGTGCCGGCAGAGGGCTCGAACGCCAAGTCACCACATGTGAGCGCGGCTGCATGTGCCGCGACATAGGCGAAGGGCAGCGGCGTCGAGAGCTGCTGCATCGCCTGCGATTCTTCAGACCGGCGCGTATGGGTCGGAATCAGCGCGGCGATCTTTGTCAGGTTGCGCAGGACCGCGTGCGGTGAACCGGCGCGCGCGAGCAAGGTGCGGCCGTAGCGGCGAAGGAACAGTGCCTGCGCGATCTCACAGGCTTCGTAGCCGTCCTTCCATTGCCAGGCGCCGCCGGCGTCCGAGCCGCCGCAGGCCGCGGTCATGACGGTGCGCAGGTCCGCCGTGGTGACGGGGCGGCCCGCTTCAAGCGCCGGGACCAGCTGCTCGGCGGCCTGGAAGATTTGATCGGCGCGGGTCGCCGCGTTGGTATCATGCGTGAGGGAATCCACTGCCGCCGTCGGCAGGGAGGAGGATTGCGTCATGGATCATGCCTGTGGAGAGCCGGTTGAACCAGCCGCGCGGGAGCGCTCTCTGCCTCCCGCGCGACCAGCCCCTTCCCGGCCCCGCTCTGGCTCTGATCGGCGAAAACCCGTCCGATCTGCCGGGTTGCCGGTCGGATCGGGTGCCTGGACGCCGCAGTTTGGGAGCGGGTTGGCGGGCGATGCGCCGTTTCGAGATCGCGGGCGCTGTGCTGGACGACGGCGATCCGGCGTTGCAGGCGGCGCGGGAGACGGCGTATCGCGACCGGCGGCGCCGCTCTGCCTGTGCCGTCAGCCCCGGGTCGCGATGTATATCGCGCGGATCGGCGACCAACTGGTCATCACGCGCATGCCGCTGATCGGCGACGGCCACGATTCGTCATGCGAGTCCTACGAGCCGCCGCTGGAGCTGTCGGTTCTCGGCGCGCTGATGGGCGGGGCGATTCGTCTCGATCCGGCGACGGCCATGGCTGCGCTGAAGTTGGATTAAGCCTGTCGCGCGCCAGAATCCTACGTCTCGCTCGTGCGCTGATGCGTTGCGTCGAGCGTCGCGCTCAAGCTTGGTGATGTCTCCCGCTCGGCATCGCTGCGGAGATCTTCGAGCATGTCGAATGTGGACTTGCCGGAGATGATGTCGGCGGTGATCAGGGTGACCGCGCCGCCAAACCCGTCCGGGCGCATCCTGCTGCAGGTGAACGATGTCGTCACCACGATTTCATCGAGCGTCGGCGATCGCTTGACGATATCCTGCAGGATGAAGTCCCAAGACGTGTCGGTCATGTCGATATCCACATACGAATTCTTCGGATCGGTCGGATCTGTCTCATCGCGCAGCTTCTTGTCGATATAGGCGTTCACGGTGCTGTTAGGCGTGCGGCCCGATTGCTCGACGGCGCGGACCAGAGCGTCGCGAGCGACGCAGATCATGTCGCTCGCGCCGGTCTCGCTGAAGAGATAGACATGATCGTCGTCGTATTCGCAATCGAAGATCGCCTCAAGCAGCAGCCGCTCCAGCGGCGTCATGTCTGCGAGAGGGATCATAGGTGTGACGACGGTTGGCGCGTGGTAATCAGCCATTGTCGATTCTCCTGTTGCAGAAAAGCGAAGCCCGGCGCGCGGCCGGGCTGTTCGACGTGGAACGGGTACTTGCGTCAGTCGGGGGCGTCATCAGGATCGCGTCGCCCTTCGAGGATGGTCTTCGCTTTCACGACCGCGGCCCGTGCCTTCGGAAGCCAGCGTTCGAATTCATCGCGGGAGATACCGCCTGGCTGCGCGACGTCGTCCAGGCACAGCATCAATTCGCCAAAATGATCGGCCTTGCGCTGAATTGTCTCCTTGAAGTGGCTGGGGATAGGGAGCGCCTCGCCTTCATAGGCGCTGTCGGCGCCTGACCAGATGCCGGAGACATAAGTTTCGCCCGCCGTCTCATGGTCCTGCGTGTCGCCGTCCCAGTCGTCGTCCTCGACGGCGCGCCTGCAGGCCTCCGCGAGGCTTTCCGCTTCGTAGGTGCGCTGGCGATAGACAGGCAGGTGATAGGTCGTCTCGATCGTATAGCGTTGCATGGCGGTGTCTCCTCGTTCAAAAGTGAAAAGCCCCTCGCGGGGCGGGGCGTCCTCAGGGTTCAGCACGCTCTGTTTCGGCGCCTTCGGCCTTGGCAACGGCGGTGTTCGCGCGCCTGATCCAGCCGGCGAACTGCACTATTCCGGTGCGTTGTTCGAAACCGCGGACCTCGTCCAGAACTTCCTTCAGCGTTGCCAGCATGGCGTTGAAGGCGTCCCGAACACCTTCGACCTCGATGGCATCTCGTTCGAGATGCTCTTCGCCCGGAGAGGTCTCGGCGTCGTGTCGAAAGCGGATCGCGAGCCATTCGATCGTCTTCGTGGGATTCGTCATTGTTTTCATTCCCTCCTTGAAGGCTCGCCCACGGGACATGACGCGCGCGGCAAGCCGGGATTGCAGGATCAGGTGGTCGATGCCGAGTCGCTTCGTCGGAACGGCACATGCGCCGGGTCATTGCATGACGATGATGCTGATCCCGACGTTTCTGGCATCGAGGTCGATGCGCAGATGGGTCGCGGCGGGCCGCCGGTTGGCGATTGCGAGGATTTCTTCAGCGGCGAGAAACTCGACGCCGTCATCGCCGCCGAAATACCGGCGCTTGTAATTGCGCCAGTCCGGGTTGGTCCGCGGATTGCACTGGTCGGCGTAGCAGACCATTGGGCGGACGCCTTGGGGTACCCGGCCGTTGGACATCAGATAGACGCCCTCGTCGCCGACCAGCCAGAGACCGGGCTGTTCGCCGTCGCCGGGGGCAAGTCCGTAGTGCGGATTGCGGAAGCCGCCATTGGCTGCGGCATCGGCCTGGCCGCGCGCGATGACGGCGCGTACCGTTGTGAGCGGGAACGTGAACATGGATGTCTCCTTGACGTGATGAGGTGATTGTTTGCGACCGCTAGGCCGGGACCGTTACGGCGACGACCCGGTCGAGGATTCTGATCCGCCGCCACCACGCTATGCGTTCATCACGTGTCGCGTTTGCGAGCCGGATCAGGACATGGCCATGACAGGCACGGGGCGAACAAAAGCACACAAGATCGCGGCCGCGCAGTTCGTCCAGGGCGCGTAGCAGATGGTGCTGGTCGGCGAGCCAGCGTTCATACTTCGCGATGACGGTTGCGCGATCTCCGTCGCGTCCGATGATAAACGGGTTTCCCCATTTCGATCCGCGCCCGATATAGACGGCCCCGGCCGGAATGCCGACGACGCGCTTGTTGAGCACGTTGCACATGGTCGATGTCTCCGCATGGTGTTGGTGTCGAGCGATGGTTCGTCGCCGTAGCGGGGCCATCACGATGTGAAGCGAGCCCAGGTAGAGCCTCCTCCGCGCCGCAACGGCTCGCCCCTCCTCGGCCCGCCTCTCGCTCTAAGCGTCGGTGCAGATCATGCTGACCGGTGCATGGTCACGATTATCCATTGATGTTGGCGCATCGGACTTCGCGGCGCGAACCGGGATCACGCGTTCAAGGGTCTCAGGCGTCACTGCATGACGATGACGCTGATAGGGAAGGGCATATTGGGGCCGAGGGATCAGTCGTCGGTCGGCGCAGCTTCGCCGTAGACATCCTGATAGAGCGCGTCGCAGGCCTCGACGGTCTGGCCCAGGAAATGCCCGCCTCGGATGAAGCCGATGAAGGCGAAGTTCCAGCCTTCATCGAACGCGTGGATAGTGATGGTGAGATCCTTCGCCTCGGGTCGATCGGCGAGCGCTTCAAAGATCGGGGCTGGCGTCGACCAGGCCGTGTCGAACATGAATTCGAAGCGGCCAGCGTACTCGCTCACTTCGCCGAAGCTATAAGAGTTCCACTTCGTGCCCCAGTTCTCGATCGACCAACTATATCAGGAGGTGTGGCCGTAAAGGTCGTGAGCTTTGATCGCCCGTTGCGCGACCTCCACGCATGTCGGGTCCGTCTTGAGAAGAAGGCCCTTCAAGCCTTCATAGTCCGTGACGCCAGCCGCTTTGACCCATTCATAGGAGAGGAAGCGCGCAATCTGGTCGCACAGCGTCTCGCGCATCCCGAATTCATTGACGATGTCGGTTCGGCCGAGCACAAGGAGGCCGTGCCGCACCGATGAGCTGCTCTCTGTTTTCTGGATGAGGTCGGGCATCGGCACAAGCGCGTTGAAATCGAACCGCGTGTAGCGGTGTTCCGTACCGTCGAAATCTCGGCCTGTCCTTTCGAAGAGAAAGGCGGCTTTGAACCGGGCAATGGAGTCGGACGGACCGGTGACGACGACCCGGTGGGTGACATGATTGGGCATGGGATTGCTCCGCGATCATTGAGGGATGGGCCCGCGGCACGCTCTCCGAGCGTCACGCGACCCACCCCTCTGCGGCCACCCCTCTCCCTCTCGGGATGGCGGGAGGCCTTGAAAGCCAATGTCGTCGGGCCTATCTTACATTCGTCTTACATTGGAGGATCAGGCCGATGGCCGGCGCGGAAAAGCTCACCACCATTGTCTCCACCAAGGGGCAGGTCATCCTGCCCAGCGCGATCCGCCAGCGGCGCGAATGGGGCGCGGGAACGCGGTTGACGGTCGAGGAGACAGCCGAAGGGGTGCTGCTGAAGCCAGCTCCCGCTTTCGCCGAGACGCGGCCGGAAGACGTCTTCGGTCTGCTGCGCCACAAGGGTAAGCCGAAGACGCTGGAGGAGATGGACGCGGGCGTGCTCGCTGAAGCCAGGCGCCGGCATGCTCGCGGTTGATACCAACCTGATTGTCCGCTACCTGACGGGCGATCATCCGAAGCAATCCGCGCGCGCCCGCGCGTTGATCGACGGTGAGGGAGTCTTCGCCGCCATCACGGTGATGCTGGAGGTCGAATGGGTGCTGCGCAGCACCTACGGATCCGGACCGGCCGAAGTCGCTCGTGCGCTGAGGGCGTTCGCGGGCCTGCCCACGGTGACGGTCGAGGACAGCGCAGTCGTGGCGGCCGCTCTCGACCTTGTCGACACCGGGATGGATTTCGCGGACGCGCTGCACCTGCGCAAGTGCGGCCATTGTGACGGCTTCGTCACTTTCGACCGCAAGTTCGCCAAGGCCGCGAAGGCGGCCGGGTACAGCGGTGTACGCGAGGCGTGAGGACGCTTCAGCCGAAGCGACGGCCCGAGGTGGTGAAGGTGTATTCGTTCGCGCGGATTGCCTCGTCGACGGCTTCTTCGGAGGTCTGGTAGTCGTATTCGCGCTCAAGCTGGCGATAGAGCCAACGGGCGAGGTCGCGCAATGCTTCGGTCACGACGTCCTCCGCGTCGACGGTCATATCCTGACAGGTCGGGCTGTCGCGCTCGATCGCAATAGCCATGCAATATTCATGGTCGTAGCGACCGCGGTGATTGATGTCGGCATGGAGCTGATAGAAGTTGCGGCGCTGGATCGCCTGGAGCGCGTCGGCGATTCGGTGAAGCTCGCCATCCTTCGGCGCATAGTCGCGAATCCTGCGCCGAGCGGCCTTGGCGTAGCTGTAGCGTGCCTCGAAGCAGGCGCCGTCGCCCTGGCTCCAGAATCCGGAGAACCAGATGCACGGCTTCTGCCGTGAGCCGCCGCCAACGAGGCGGACGGTTCGCGTGGAGAGACGCACGCCGAGAATTTCGCAGACGCGCTCGAAATCGTCATAGAGGAAGTCGAACCAGTCATGGTCGAAGGCACCCTCGCGATACCAAGCGCGGGCCTTCTTCTTCGCATCTTCGGACAGTTCGTCGAGGTGATAGACTGTGGTTGTGACGATCTCAGGCATTGGGGTCACCTCTGCCACGCGCGGGCCGGCGAGAGCCGAGCAGTTCGTCAATTTCCGCGTCGGTGAGATCTTCGAGCAGCTTGAGCATGGCGCCGAGACCGCCACCGTTGACGAGAATGGTGCGCTTGCCGCGATGCTCAGGTGGCCAGGCCGACGGATTGAACGTCCCGGCGATTCCCTTGAAGTCGTCAGGCGTCAGAGTCCAGACCGCCTCAAGCTTCTCGGCGCGTGTCATGCTGTCGAAGGCCCGCGTTTCATAGGCGATGATGGCCGCACGCATGCGATCGGGATTCTGCCGATCGGAAAGATCGCAATAACCATGGAACCAGCGGTGGCGGCCGCGAATGGTGATCTCGAAGAACACGGAGGTGACGTTGGCGGCCTTGAACTCCGACATGCCGAACATGCCCGGGCGCATGAAGAGCGGCGGCAGAATATTGAGCATGTCATCGTAGCCGGCTTCGGTGATCTCGAACCATTCACCGGCCCAAGCGGCGCCGGACATGCGCTGTTCGATCGGGAGAGCGGCGCCGCGATTGAAGAGCTCGTACATCTTCCCGCGGCCGGCGACTACGGGATAGATTTTACGGAAAGGTTGGTCAGAGGACATGGAGGTTGCTCCTGGACAAGTGACCGCGTGAGCGCTGCCGCGCTCGAAGCGATCGGTGATGGGATTGATCGGTGCAAGGACGCGACTAGGCCGTGGTCAGCCAGATGTGGAATCCGGCTCGTCCGCGCGGCGCGCAAGCTCGATGCCTTCCTGCGCGGCGTAGGATTCAGCGAGTTCGATCGCCCAGCGGCGCGCCTCAGAAAGGGTGTCGCCGAAGTCGTCCCACTTGGTGCTGACGCGGGCGCAAGCTTCGGTGATCAGGCGTGGCAGTTCCGGATGTTCTTCGAATTCCTCGTAAGCATGCTGCATCGTATCCTCGACGGTCAGCACGATCAGCGGATGCCAGCCGCACGCGTCCTGACAATCGAGTGTTATGATCTGAGCGTCGTCGGTTGTGAGCGTCCGGCGCGCATACCGCCATGCACGCACGATGTGTTTTCGACGAAAGCGCCAACGAAAGTCGGCGATCGCAGCGGTCATTTGCTGCAATCGACTCGTCGGACTGAAGGTGCGAAGGCGAATGTCGTTCATTGGACTATCCCATGGTTGTGGCATGCGGCGGGGGTCCGCATCCCTGAACAGGGCGCGATTTAGGCGTCGGCGCGGTTGTGACGGAGTGGCGGCGTCAGAGCCGCCAGGCGCGAACCAGTTCCTGCGCGTCGCGATGATGGCGCAGCATCTCGCGATAGAAGACCTTGCGCGCATCGCGCCTGGCCGGGTCGCGGCGGGCCTCGCGTTTGAGTTTGGTCGACGCGGCCCGGATGACGTCCCGCCAGGAGGCGAAGACGTGGACGTTGAGGCGGTGATAGGTGCCGAGCATGGCTACGCCGCCTCCGTGTTGGCCGGCGGGTGCTCCGGGTCGAGGTCATGCTCGATGCGCTGCGCACGACCCATCCAGGGCATGGGACGTATCGCTTTCACCCAATCCGCGAAGGATGGGATGAAGCCGAGATCTTCGCGCACATGCTGTTCGCCGACCCAGCGGGTCGGGATCATGCGGCCGGTGGACAGCGTGATCGTCGGACCAAAGATCGTCTCCGCCATAAAGATCCCCTCGGCGTGATGGCGTAGGGCCCTGTGCCGGAAGTCGGCGGTGATTTCCTTGCTGGCGTCGAACCAGCTGTGGATCGGCAGGTAGTTGTCAACCGATCCGCCCCACTTTTTCACGGAGGAAAGGGCGTGATGATAAGGATGCGCCATCGACCTCTCCTCAATAACTGTGGGTGGTGTTGTTCGACGCCGTGTAACGCTCGTTAAAGTCGAACGTGATCGTTCGGGTCGTGGCGTCGAAGGTGACGACCACGGTGGCGATTCCGGCCTGATCGAGCGCGTCCATGATCGACGCCTTGTTGAATGGAAGCGTCAGAGCGATAAGCCCGTGATATCGCCGTATGCTGGCTTCGACACTGACCATCAGGTCGTTCGTCGTGACCTTGGGTGTTTCGGGGTCGGACATGGTGAATCTCCGGATTGCTTGAGGGAAGCGAGCCGCCAGCGCTCTCTCGCCACCGCGCGGACTCAATCCCCTCTCCGCCCACCTCTCGCTCTGGCGAGCGTCAGTTGCAGTTGGCGATATTGGAAGTCGTGGGATGTCGCAGCACCCAGCCGAGGACGTCCTGCGTCGTCAGTCGCCATGCTTCATCGTGCGCGAGCGGCGCGATAACGGCGTCCTTGAAGTCCTGGTAGAGTTGCTCGGCCCGCTCATCGCTGTGCAGGGCGTGACACAGGATGGCGAGAGCAAGTTGGGCGGGACCTGAACCGCCATAGCCCCAGGCGAAGCCGGTGGGGCTGTGATTGCGCAGATCGAGGCGCGGATCGAGGACGTGGACGGCACCGTCGTCATCCTCGACCCGGACGGCACAGGTGCGAGGATCGCCGCTATAGGTGTAAACGGCGTCGGCCGACCATGGTTGGCGGTTTGCCGGACGAAGCATCATGGGCGGCAAGTCATCGGCCGGAAGCGCCCGCGCCGCGCTGATGACCTGCTGTAACAGCGACGCGGCAGTATTCGGATCGACCGCGTCGTCCATCGTGGCCAGCTCCGTGATGAAGCGACGGGCTTCCGAATGAAACGGCCGGTCGCCGGCGAACGTGCTTGCTTCGCCAACTTGAGTTCGGTCGCCATCGAGCCGATCGACATAGGAGATCAGCCCGTCATGGCGATCCTCGAGGTCGATTTCTTCGGGCTGGCTGCATTTCGTCATCATATGCCGTGCTGCAGCCTTGGCCATGTGGAAGGCCTCCGCATCGGTCGCGGCCGCGATGATCATGCTGTCATAGGCGCGGAGCCAGAACCGGATTTTGACGACGTAATCGGTCATGACGCGGCCTCCGTCGTGGCGGAATCAGCAACCGTGAAGACGACGGTGTCGCCGACGAATTCGTGGTCGATTGCGCGAGAAAGAAGTTGGTGGGCGGCGTCTTCGGGAACGCCCGGCCAGCCTTCGACGATCACGGGACGAAGAACGTCGCGGTCGCGTTCGAAGGCGTAACCGTTGATCGCCCAGTTGACGACGCCGGGCGCGTTGATGAGCTCGTTCGAGCCAAGCCGATAGGTTGGCATAGCGCTTCTCCGATTTGAGGTTGGAGGGAATGGTGCGAGTCCGTTGCGTGCGGGCTCGCGGGCCGATGCCTCATGCGGCGGTCGAAGTGACGTTCGACGTCGGCACGCCGACTCCGGTGATGGCATGCACCGTGGCCGCGAGCGCGGGGATGTCGTCGAGCAAGGCGAGCGCGGTGAAGTGATTGGGACCGCCAGTGAAGTCGCGACGCCCCTTGCAGCGTCGGATCAGAATGCCGTGTCCGGACGACAAACCGAACTGGCCGACCTGAACATAGGCGCCCTCGTGGTGAAGGGTGACTTCACCGGATACGGCAATGCCGCCTTTGTTCGATCGGATGTCGAACGACCCGGCAGGCAACCGCAACTCGGCGGCAAGGCGCTTCAGGCGTGAACGGGCGGTGGCGTGAAAGCGTCGCTTCTGCGCATCGTCATAGGAGCAGGACCTGGTCCATTGAAACATGATGGTCTCCATCAAATGGAAGCGCCCGGCGACCGCAGGGCGATGCCGGGCGCAGGATTACGGGTCAGGTGAACGGGTGGCGTGTCAGGCGGCGGATTGCGCCTCGATCACGTCGGCGCCGACTTCATCGGCGGTGACCTCTTCGAGCCGGACGTTCGAATAATGATTCTTCGACAGCCAGCGCTCCGCCGCTTCGCGGTTTTCCGCGAGGTGGAGCAATTCGGTCGTGTCGCCGATGGATTGCAGAACGCGCACCATGCCGATCGTCGGGCGCTCCATGAGCTCAAAGCGGAGCGTACTGTCGACCGAATACGTGCGCATCATCGTCACGAGGATGATGCCGCCCCGGACGATATCGCCTTCATGCAGAGTGAAACAAGCAGGCGAGCAGTAGGTCGGTCGCTCGCGCGGCGGCTCCTTCTTCATGAGACGGCCGGTCCCATTGCGGTTCTTCCAATCGCGGAGCTTCCGGGCAAAGCGCGCCGGCGGCTTCGGCGTACCGTCAGAGTAGCGGATGACGCTTCCGAGCGGAGCATTGTGGTAGATGGTCATTGCAGACATTGGTCGTTCTCCTGTTCGAAAAATGACGAAGGCCCGGCGAGGTCGCCGGGCCCGGGTTCGTCGGATTGCTGGATGAGGCTATTCGGCCGCTTGCATCTCGCCGTCCGCGGCATCCTCGTCGCCGCTGAGGTAGGCCGGCAGCTCAGTGGCCGCGTCGTCTGCGGTGGCGGCGACGCGTCTCGATCCGGAGTTGTCGGCGACCTCGCCGTCGAGCCGGAGCGGCTCGGGCAGCCAGCCGGACCCGTCGAGCAGACGTGCCGCCTCGCGGGCCATGTCACCCTTCTTGAGGTGGTCGATGAGCTGCGCCGACGCCTCATCCTTCGCCTCACGCACGGCTTCGAGGATCCGAACTTTGGTGACGCGTCCGAGGTAGTTGTCGACGGTCGGCGCCCAACCCGCTTCGGCCATGTCGAAGCCGATCGTGCGCGCGATCTGATCGGCATGGGCGAGCGCGCGCGCACGCTTGTTCCAGGGCTCGATCACGGCGTTCAGCGACTGTGCTGCACAATGCGCGAACAGCGCCTGGCGGCTGGCATCGTCGAGATCGATGAGGACGGACCAGAGGTCGTCAGGGGACTTCGGGAGATCCCGTCCCCAGTTCGCGTGCCGCTCGCCGATCTCCTTCGCCCAGACCGTCTCGCCGAGGCCCTGGACCTGGGAGAAGCTGGCGCTCTTCAGGCTCAGTTCCAGGCAGGTGTCGCTGGCGTAGTGAAAGAAGGTCTGGAGCACCAGCGCGTGGAGCACGGCGATGAACGCCATTTCCGGGTTCTGAGCGAGCGCGTTGCGCAAGGCGAGGGTTCGCTGTGCGGTGAGGTCGAGCACGAGCCGGTCGGGGAGCGGGCGGATCGTGTCGTCCTCATCATCGCCGGCGGCCCCATCTGCCGCACCGTTGTCCGGCCGACGCTGCTGCGGGCGGCGCCCGTTGACCTCCCCATGGTCGTTGCCATCACCCTCAGCGCTCGTGTCATCGGCGTTAGAGCGAAGCTCGTCGTCCGGATGGATAAAGCCGCGTTCGACGCGGAGCTCGCCGTCGGCATCGAGCGAGACGAAGGCCCCGGCGCGCGCGACCTCGGCCGGATCGTAGATGTCCGGCCGGTCGGTGAAGACGTCGAGCTGCTCACCGAGGGCTTCAAGCTTCTGTTCGGTCTCCTCGTCGTATTCATCGGACTCGGCATAGGTTGTATCCAGCTCGTCATAGGCCGCCTTCACCTTATCGTGCTGCGCACTTTCCTCTGCGGTCATCGGTGCGGGCTCGCCATAGATGCGGCGCAGGCCGGAGGCGTGGCCGTATTTGAAGTCGATGGCGGTCTCGACCCACTTCCATCCCTCTGCCTTCACCTTCTCGGCGTCGGCCTGCAGCTTGTCGAGCACCAGCTTCTCAAGCAGAGCCGGATCCTGGAACCAGCCGCCGCCGTCCTGCTCGAAGAGGTCGCGCAGGATGAGGCCGCCGGCAGCCTCGTAGGTCGCAGCGCCGACATAGACTGCGCGGCGATCGTCTGCGCGTACCGCCGTTTCGGTAAGAAGACGGCGAATGTAGTACGGCTCCTTGACATGTGAACGCGAGATGGTCTGCCAGACCTCTTCCTGGCGCGCGTGATCGTTCGTGATCGAGAACGCCATGATCTGCTCGAGCTTGATTTCGTCATTTTCGTACAGGTCGAGCAACTTGGGCGAGACCGAAGCGAGCTTCAGACGCTGCTTGACCGTGGCCGGCGTGACGTAGAAGCGCGCTGCGATCTCTTCCTCGTCGAGACCCTGCTCATGCAGCGTCTGGAAGGCGCGGAACTGATCGAGGGGATGAAGCTCCTCACGGCGCAGATTCTCGGCAAGCGAATCCTCTTCTGCCGTGGTGGTCTCCCTGCGATTCACGATGCACGGCGTCGGCTCGTTCTTCGCCATCCGCTTCTGCTTGATGAGGAGGCCGAGCGCGAGAAAGCGCCTGCCGCCGGCGGGCACTTCGTACTGTCCGGTCTCCTCGCCGTCGCCGTCGCGAACGGGGCGGACATTGAGGCTCTGGATGAGACCGCGCCGGCCGATGTCCTCGGCAAGCTGCTCGATGGTCACGCCGTTCTTCTTGCGGCGGACGTTCTGTTGCGAAAGAACTAGCTTGTCGAAGGGAATGTTCTCCGACGGGTTCAACGTGAGCTTCGGTGCGGCTTTCGCCATGGTGCGTTCTCCGTGACGGGCGGCCGGGAGCCATTCTCCGGACCTCCAAACCCGTCACGGACTCCTCCCAGCCCCCCTCTCCCTCTCCGGACCGGCCGGGCGCACCCGGCCAAGCTTTGCTGGCCGATCGGCAGACTTGAACGGCTGACGGATACGTATTATTTCACGTACCAGACAAGGAGGCGGAGATGGCACAGGCAGGGTTCAAGGGGACGATCACGACTACGGGCCGCTCCGAGGCGTTGCGGCTCGATAAGGCGTTGTTCAAGGCCCATCCGGAATTTCGGCAGCGGGCGCGAATCCGGGCCCACGTCATTGGACCGGGCAGCCTGCTGGTGACGCTCGATGACGAAAACGGCGGCGCGGCCGGTGGGGATGTCGAACGCGATCCTGTGGTCGCGGCCTACCTGTCGTTTCTGGAGCGCGATATGAAGGAGCATCCCGACCGCCTTCGTCCGTTTACTGAAGCGGACGTCAATCGTATCCGGGAGCTGACAAAAGATGTGTCGGTCTCCGACGAGGATGTGATCCCCGACGATGTGACGCTGTGACAGCGTCCGGTGAAGTCTTTGCCGAACGGCATGGATGGAAGCTCTATCGTGCAAACGCCTTCGCCGAGGCTTTTGATGCGCTCGAGGCGGAGGTCGCTCGCCTTTCCGAGGAGCGGCCACAGGACTTTGCCGCCCATCCGAAAACCAAGCTGTTGGCCCGAATTCGCGACCTGATCTTCGATGAGATTCCGCGCGATCCGAATGCCCATATCTATGGGCTTGGCAACACACTTGGCCCGGCGCATCGACATTGGCGCCGAGCCAAGTTTCTACAACGATTCAGATTGTTTTTCCGTTTCGACAGCACCAGCCGCATCATCATTTATGCGTGGGTTAATGACGAGAACACCTTGCGCAAAGCGGGGTCGCGAACGGACCCCTATGCGGTATTTCTGCGCCGCCTTGACGAGGGCAATCCGCCCGATAGCTGGACAGAGCTTCTCGAAGACGCCCGCAAGCCGTCGCGATCGCCGCGGCGTTAGCCACATTCACGGATGTCGACGCGATCCAGCCTGCGGAGCGCATCGAGCATGCGTCTATGATCCCTCAGGATGTGGATGAGCGCCTGGCGTTTGACCGTCACAGACTTCCTGGTGCTGCGCGTTCGATCATGGCGCTCGTGCAGCCGCAGAACAACGCGAGAGAGACCGTGGCGCGACGCCGCTTGTCGGGACAGTTCGAGCGCCTAGCTTCGATCGAAGCCCGCAGCCCGCTGGCGGATCAAGCGATCGGTGACGATTTTCGCGAGCGGGATTCCGTCATGGAGCAGCGCATGTGACCAGCCCTGATTTGGCCGGCAGACCGGACCCATGCGATGACGGCAATCGACCAGCAATGTGTTCAGATAGGCGTGGTGGATTTCGTGAAACGTGACCTTGCAGAAGCGCGCTGCGCTAGACACCGCACATTCCCTCGCACTCGAGCGGCCAGAGGTCGAGTTGGTCGGCATCGTCCGATAGATCGGCTCGGTCGAGTGGGACACAGGATCGGTGCAGGTACAATTCGCCGCGCATGCCGCGAAAGCCGGTCCGAATGCGTCGATCGGCATCGACCGCATCCCGCCAGGCTTTCGGATCTTCGTCGCGGATCTGCCTCCAGCGGGCGTTCGAATGGAACGGGCAGCCGATACAGGCACTCTTCGGCGGTAGAGGATAATCATGCCGTCTGAGCCACGCGAGGCAATCGGCCCGGCTCATTCGCATCTCGATCAATGGCCAGCGATTGACCCGCCAGGACTCGAAGTTCGGCTTCATGCGGATCGTTTCGTCGGTCGAGATGCCAATCCATTGCTCGACGATCGGAAACGATGGCGCTCGCTTCCTTTCGATTCCGGCAAGCACGCGGACATGGCGGCGGATCTACGAGCGCACGACCCGGCAGATCATCGCCGCCATCGAGGCCGGCACTGGCCCGTTTCGCATGCCGTGGCATCATGACGGCTCGAGCACGTCCCGGCCTGTCAATGTCACAAGTGGCAAGAATTACCGCGGCGCCAACACGTTGTTGCTATGGGCAGCCGCCGAGAGCGCCGGCTATAGCAGCGGGGTCTGGGGCACCTACCGACAGTGGACGACGAAAGGCGCCCAGGTCCGCCGCGGCGAACACGCGACGACCGTCATTTTCTGGAAGCCGGTACGAGGCGCCGACCATGCCGATGAAGGCGACGACGAAGAGCCCGCGCGGGGGCGGCGGTTCATCGCCCGTGGCTACAATGTCTTCAACCGCTGCCAGGTCGATAACTATGAAGAGCCGGCGGTGCCAACACTTGACGAAGGTCAGCGCATCGCTCGCGCGGACGCGTTCTTCAAGCAGCTCGGGATCGCGATCAGCTATGGCGGTGCGTCGGCCTTCTATCGCGTCGACCACGACCAGATCTTCATGCCGCCGTTCGGTGCGTTCATCGATCCGCTGGCGTTCTACAGCGTGCTGTTTCATGAGGCAGGCCACGCCACCGGCGCCGAACACCGCCTCAACCGCGATCTAAAAAAGCGCTTCTCTACGCACGCACAAGCGATCGAGGAGGTCGTCGCAGAGTTGACGGCGGCGTTCATCCTCGCCGACCTCGGCTTATCGTGCCGGCCGCGCGACGATCATGCCGCCTATGTCGCAGATTGGCTGGAGGCATTGAAGAACGACACCCGCGCCATCGTCACGGCCGCGAGCCAGGCACAGGCGGCCGCCGACTGGATGCATGCGCAGCGGCCAGGTGGGAAGACGCTATCGAATGCTTCGGCGATGGGGGCGGCGTGATGCAGGCAGTCTTCGATCAAAGCCGGATCCGCCTCCGCGTTCTCAGCCTCGGCGCGGGCGTACAATCGACGACCGTCGCGCTGCTCGCAGCGCACGGCGAAGTCGGACCCATGCCGGATGTTGCTGTGTTCGCTGATACGGGATGGGAGCCACGCAGGGTCTACGACCACCTGCGCTGGTTGGCCTCACCGAATGTGCTGCCATTCCCGGTGCATGTCGTCTCCGCCGGCAATATCCGGCATGGCCTGATGCGTGGCGCACGCGGTAAGCGCTGGGCCTCGATCCCGGCTTTCACCAAGACCGTAACGCCGGCTGGCACGCGCGTCTTGCAGTACGAGGACGATGCTGGCGGTGAGCGTGTGCCCGTCGGCTACCGCACGCTCGCCCGCGACGAGATCGAAACCGGCATGATCACCCGCCAATGCACGACGGAATACAAACTCGTGCCGACGTTTGCGCGCTGGTCGGTCATGGTGGAAGCTCCATGACGGGCGGCCGCAGACTCCCTCCGGCCTCCTGACCCGTCACGGCTCCCCGCGCCCGCCTTTGGCTCTGGGCGAGAGCGCGTTGCCTGCCGGCCTTCTGGGCTAGCCGCGCTTAACGCGCGCGTCGTATGGCGTCCTGTAAGTCGGCATTCCAATCATCGAAGCGTGATCGCAATCGTCCGAAGCCGCAGCCCGCCTGGGTGGTGATCGCGCGTATGCGATCGCCGAAGACGTCTCCCTGAATGTTGCTGTCGGTCGCGGCGACCAGTTGGATGTTTGGTCGGGCGGCGAGTGCTTTCAGATCGTCTTCCGTTGCTGGGGCCCAACCGCCGCCTGTGCTCGCATAGAGCGTGTCGTGCCGCAGACCTTCAAAGGCAGCTACGCTCAAGGCGTCGATCGCCGCTTCCGTGATGCATACGCGGCTTGGTTGGTGAGTGCCGAACCTGAACAGCCTCTTGCTGCCGGCATTCGCGAAGCCGCGCCAGTCGGGACCGCGCTCCTCCCATCCGGTTACGACGCCGGCGTCATTGGTATGCGCTGCCCACATGCTGCCATGTGGCCCTTCGCGCAGGCAGTCCTGCGCGACCGCTTCTTTGATGAGATGATCCGGGACGGCGCGCACCTCGGCGAGGTAGCGCCAGGTCGGTGATCCGGGCCGCGGCTTGATCCGGGCGTTCCATCGGTTCATCACCGGCGCAAGAGGCTTGGCGCGCGCCGGGCGCTTCCAGGCCGGCCTCGTCGGCTGGAAGCCAACGAGCGCTGCGACGTGGTCGAGCGCCTCGGGAAAGCTTTTTGCGCCGAGGTGCTTGGCGAGATCGAACACGTCGCCTTTGCTAGTCGACATCGGATCGAACCAACCGCGGCCGCCGTGAATGACGATGACGATTTCGCCTTCGCCGCGCCGGTATTTGACCGCGCGCGCCGTGCTTTCTTTTAGGTCGACCTGCCAGCCGGCCTTTTCCAACAAGGCGGCGCAGGGAACCTTCTCGCGCAGCTCGTCTTTTTGCCGGTTATCCATGCTTCCAAGGCGGGGCCCAAAGACCCTCGATGTCCAGTCCTTTCTTAAGTTGCCGCTGACTTTATCCCACGCTTTGGGCGATTGCAGTTTTGACGGAACGGTATGAGGAAGCGGGCGTGAGACAGCGGCTTTCTGGCCAAGCTTAGCGATTCCGTCGCGGCCGTGCAGTGAGTGGGTGCCGCAATGACGTACTTGACCACCTGTCGGATTCGACAGGGTGTGCGGCTTGCCGCGCTGGTGGATTCTCCCGCTCAGAGCGCAAGCGTCGGCATGGGAGCCGCCGTGCATGCCGGGCCGGACGCCAGCCGGGATGAAACAGGGAGATATCACATGCCAGCCATTGGTTACGTCAACAAGCTCGACGACGGTTCCTATCGTGGCACGCTGCGGACGCTGTCGATCTCGGCGGCTCTGAAAATCATGCCGAACAAGGAGAAGAAGCCGAATAGCGACCAGCCCGACTATCGGGTCTATGCCAACGGTGCGGAGATCGGCGGCGCCTGGATTCGCCAGAACAAGGAGAGCGGCACCGACTATGTCTCGGTTTCGATCTCGGCGCCCGAGTTCGGACCGCGCAGGCTGTTCGCCAATCTCGGCCGAGCCGCCGGATCGGAGAGCGACGACGAATTTGCGGTGATCTGGAATCCCACGGAACAGGCGACGCCAAATCTGGCGGCGGCGTTGCGTGAGGGGTCGGCGCCCGAAGCGTGAAAACTCGGCGCGGCCGGGGTTTCAGCGAAGCCGAGAGCCCGATCCCGCAGGGATATGTCCGGCCCGCTCATCTCGCATTCCGTTCGGCGCGGACCCAAATGATGGTCTATGTGCAATGCCTATGAACAGCACCTCCGCTGGGCCGAATACGGCAAGATGATGCAGAATCCCGCGCTCGACATCCCCCAGCAGGCCGAACTCGACCTTCCGCAAGCCAACGATATCAAGATCAACGATCGTGGCCCGGTGATGCGCGCGGCCGGCAACGTCATCGAGTTCGTCTCCATGAATTTCAGCCTCCCGCCAAGCGGCCGCGACTCCGCTCCGTGGTCGGCTCGGTCGGGAAGTTGTCGCCGTAGTAGATGATGATCGGGATGCGGGTCAGCTTATCGAAATCAGTGAGCGGCACGGCCTCTGGCGTGAGTGTGCCGGCAGCGCTCGGCATCGCCGAGGGCGGCTCTCCTTCCAGGAGATGAAGCCGCTGCCAGGCTCGAGGGCGACGATGCCCTTGACGTTCGGGCTCTTGATCGCCCGGCCCTCCCGCCTGCGAATGCGAAAACAGAGTGCCGGGGCCGATCTTGTTTAATAGCGCCGCCATCGCATCCGAGATCACGTCGGCGTCGTAGGGCCGGTGTTGGGCGTGACCGACCGAAAAAACTGGTCCAGCGTCTCGGGCTTGCGATCGAACTGCACGTTGTCGAAGAAGTTCGGCCACTTGCCAAGCCGGAACTGATCGAAGAAAAGCTGATCGTAGGGCGTTGTGGTGGCGACGGTGCTGTTACCGGCCTGGCCTCGGCGCGGTTGGTCAACGATGTAGACCGGGAAACGCCGGCGCAGGAAAATGTTCTGAAACCCCTCGCGACCGTCTTTCCCAACTGCGGCCCGACTGGTAGGCGCCATGCAACATGACGATCGGCAGCGCTCCGGGGCTCTGCGGGATTTGATAGAAAGCGTAGAGATGATCGCCGTGGAAACTCTGCCCTTCGGCGGTGGGATTGTTGTTATTGTAGGTGCCAGGGGTCTTCAGCACCGTCCCGCCGACAGCGAAGCTGCCCTGCTGCTGGATTGTCAGCGGTTTCGGTTTCTCCGTTTGGCCCGCCATTGAGTCTGCGGGAGCAAGCGCAGCCGCCGCAGCCAGCCATGACGCAATGAACCGATTCCGAGGAGCCAAGGCAGCTATTCCTTCCCAACCTTTCGATTGGCGAGAAGATAGAGGCGGTCGAACTTCTTGATTGCACGGCAAAATCAGGATGGGTCTGTAAGCTCAGCTTAATAATTCGCGGGTTGGTGCGCATGACGCACTTCCGAAACGCGGCATACATATCCGTCCCGCTCAATACTACACAAAGGCACGAAGAAACCTCGTTCCCGATCAATCCCGATGCCGTAACGCATCGACGATGACTTTGAACGCTGGCAGGTTCTGACGGCGGCTCGGATAGTAGAGGAAATAGCCATCGAAAAAGGGCGACCAGTCGTCCAAAATTTGGACCAGCTCGCCAGAAGCAATGTACCGCTCCACGATGTTCTCCGGCACATAAGCGATACCATAGCCGTTCACCGCGGCGTCGATCATCGCGTAAGAGTTGTTGAAGGTCAGTTGACCGTTCACCCGGACACGCAGTGCTTGACCATCTTTCTCGAACTCCCAGGCATAGAGGCCGCCAGCGGTTTCGTGGCGCATGTTGATGCAAACCTGCCGAACCAGATCCTGTGGGTGTTTCGGTTCGCCATTTGCATCAAAATATGCGGGGGATGCGATCGCGACTAAGCGCCAGTCCGGACTGATCCGCACCGCGATCATGTCCTTCTCGACGCTCTCGCCTAATCGTACGCCGGCGTCGAAGCCTTCCTCAACGATGTTGCGGAAGGTGCTGTCGAGGATCAGTTCAACGCTGATGTCCGGATAGTCTTTGAGCACCGGCTTCAGCTTCGGCCAAACGACGCTTTCCAAGGCGTGGTCGGACAGGGTCAGCCTGATCGAACCTGACGGCTTCTCGCGCAGCGCCGTCAGCGCCGCGATCTCCTCCTCGATTTCGGCGATGCGCGGCGTGATCGTCTGGAGAAGCCGCTCGCCCGCGGCGGTCGTGGCGACGTTCCGCGTGGTGCGCGTCAGAAGCCGGAGCCCCATGCGCTCCTCGAGCTGCTTGATCGTGTGGCTGAGCGTGGACTGCGCCACGCCGAGCTTCGCGGCCGCCTTGGTGAAGCTGCGCTCCTCCGCGACGATCTGGAACCACGTCAATTGGTTGAGATCTGTCTTGGGCACCGACGAGACTGCATAGATAAGTCTATTCTGATTTCATCGGGTTATCGTTTCTGGTACGGCCATTAGGTTTGCACTGCAACAATTTCATGCAGGAGCAAGCAAGAATGGTGGCTGCTGCCGCAACAGATACAGAAGGCAAACCGGCCGCCGCCTGGGGAGCCGTCCTTTCGATGGCGCTGTGCGTGGCGATGCTGATCGCCTCGGAGTTCATGCCAGTCAGCCTGCTCACGCCAATGGCCGAAGGGCTCCGGGCGACCGAAGGCCAGACCGGACAGGCGATCTCCATCAGCGGCCTTTTTGCGGTCGCGGCTATCCGTTGCGCGTTGAAATCTCTTCCTGACTCATCGAAAGTCGAAAACATGCTTGCAACCGTCCGGCCCAGCCCTAGCGATATTCGCTGCGAAGACGTCGCCGAACCCAAAATCCTCAAACCGACCGATGCGAACGTCAAGCCGTCGGCGACCTGCATCTGCGGTTCCGACCTTTGGCCTTTCCGTGGTCTTCAGCCGCTCCACGGTCGTCCGATGCATATGGACCACGAATATTGCGGTGTTGTAGTTGAAGTCGGCAGCGCGGTGAAATCTGCGCGTGGTGGTTACCCACGAATTGCTCCGACGGACCCGCGAAATCCCCTGAATCGTGCTGAGCCAACGTCTAACTTTGCCCTAGCGAGCCTCTGCATTGTTGTAAGGAATGCAGTTTATTATGGCGAGCTGGTGCCCACGATTTTATCGGAAATCCCGCGGTTTAGGCATCCTGATCGGCATAGTCTCCGGCTCGGGATAAGACAATTTATGCCGATCTCGGCTTAAAGGCTCTACCAGATTGCGGGCTTTCGGCAGGCCACGCCGATCGGGTGACGGACTGCCGTGATGCAGTTCGTCGCCGCGGCCATGCGGTAACGGGAAGGCGCTGTCGCGGCGGCCGACGCTGGCAAGTTCGCTCGAGAGGTCGACAGGTGCATCCACCACCTCGCCTTCACGCTGCATGCGGCCGCGCACGGCCAGCATGCCGGCGGACAGAACGACGCGCCGATATTGCTCAAACACCTGCGGCCAGATCACCAGATTGGCGATGCCGCTCTCATCCTCCAGCGTAATGAACATAACGCCCTTGGCGCTGCCCGGCATCTGCCGCACCAGAACGACGCCCGCGGCTTCCAGCCAACGGCCGTCACGCGCCGACATCGCCTCGGCGCAGGTGACGATGCGGCGACTCTGCAGGGTCGTCGCGCAGGAACGAGACCGGATGCGCGCGCAGCGTCAGCCCGACATGGCCGTAGTCCTCGACCACCTCGCCGCCCGCCGGCATCGGCCGCAACGCGACCGCCGGTTCGCAATTCGGGGACGGTCGTTGCGGCCCGCGCGGCCGCGGCGGCGAAGAGCGGCAACGGCTCGTCGCGCAGCCCTTTGATCGCCCATAATGCGTCGCGGGACACGACTGATCGGGGGCGGACGTACTCATGTCCTTTGCTAACGCGCTCCGCATTGGGTGTGTTCTATATTTGTTCTTATTTCGAGGGAGAGTCAATTGCAGCCTACTCGCCCGGAGGGAACCGGCGGGGGAGGCCAGGGTGTATGTCCGAAAAATGCAGCATCATTCGGACGCCCCTTGCCTATGTCCGAAAATTGCATCATATTTCGGACATGCTTAATAAACCGGCCACAGACCTCCGGCCGCGACTCCTCGCCCGCATCAACGTGGCACCTCCTGGAGAGGTATGGACGCCGAGCGATTTCGCCGATCTCGGCAGTCGTGCGGCCGTCGACAAGACGCTGCAGCGCCTCGTCGCCGCTGGCGAGTTACGCCGTATCGACCGTGGACTCTACGACCGGCCGCGAATGAGCAAACTCATGGGCAAGGTCGGGGTCCCCGACTATCGAGCCGTGATCAGAGCTGTGGCACGCCGCGACCAGGCTCGCATCGTGGTCGACGGAATGACGGCCGCGAACGATCTTGGCCTCACCACAGCCGTACCGGCGCACATTGAGGTTCTCGTCGACGCCCGCCTGAAACCGATCAAGCTCGGAAAGCAGGTCATCCATTTCAAGGCGGCGGCGCCGAGCCGTCTCTATTGGGCTGGACGCCCGGGCATGCGGGTCGTTCAAGCGCTTTATTGGATGCAAGATATGATGGAGGGAGACAACGATCGGGAGGCGATAAAGAATGGCCTCAACAGACTGTTCAAAAATCCCGAGCATGGAAAGGAGATCTGCGACGATCTTCGCGCAGGCTTGTCGGCAATGCCGATCTGGATGCAGGATTTTCTCAGACCTTTGCTCGGACCCGCCGACGCTGTGCCAGAGACTCGCGCGTGAGCAGTGCCGCCTATAACGAGGTCATCCTCGCGCCAGCGAACGAGAGGCTCGATCTCTTCTTGACGACGGCAAACCGGCTCGGCGCGCCGATCGGAAACGTCGAGAAGGACTTTTGGGTCTGTTGGACACTCAACGCTCTCTATCATGAGCGGCCAGCCGGAGGGCCGCGTCTGCTGTTCAAGGGCGGCACGTCTCTGTCGAAGGCGCATGGGCTGGCTCGTTCGCGCTTGTACCGACTTCGGAGATGATTCCCAGCCTCACCCGCGACTATGCGAATATGACGGCGATGATTTTCGGCGCGGCTCCTTCGCTCGAGGAAATTATAGCGTCGATTGAAGCGATCGAACGCAACGTAAATGGCGGCGCAGCGGGAGACCCCGCGAAGCCGGCCGGCGCCGTCGCGGGCCCGAAATGATAGGGTGGTCACATGGCTGAGATGTCGGAGAACGCACCTGTCAAACTGCCGGACCACGGCTCGGTCGAGGCCGTCCTGGCGCGTCTGTCGGCGGGCGCCGACGAGACCGCTTTGGCGCGGGCATTGAGCGAGGCCTTCCCGGGGTTTTTGTTCTTGGCCGCGAGCGTTGACGACCAGTATTGGCGGGACACGCGCTCGGTGCTGGCCGCCGACGGAACACATATCGCTGAGTATCGGCCCTGGATGGAAGCCGAGCTTGCGAAGGACAATGGAGACATCGCGACGGTCTGGCGACGGTTGCAGGACACTGATCTCCAGATCTCGGAATGGCACGGCAACAGCGTCTACGCATTCGCGCCGACAGGATCGGGCGCGGCTGACTATGTGCAGATTGCGCTCGGTCGTGAGACCGAATGGTGTGCGGGTCCAATCGTCAACCCATCACGCCGGCCTTGGGGCAAAGAGGAACTGCTCGATCCGTCATGGATCACGCACGACCAAATGTCAGACGACAAGGTGCTTGCGGGTCCGCTTTACAGGCTGAATCGTGCCAGCAGCGTTGTGTATGTCCGTACTTTTCTCGCGCGCTGCGCGCGTCTCGAACGCGACAAGCGAGAGGCGCGACGGCCGGAACTGGAGCGGAGCGCTTGGGTCAGCTCCGACGGCACGCGGACGCCGTTTCTCGACTTGCAGCCCAACTACTTCGATTTCACGCCGCGAGAGGTCCGCTTCTTTCAGGACTGGGAGCAGTCGAGCGCGCGGGCGAGCCGCGTTT
>JBMOOQ010000058.1:0-2657 GCA_049324435.1 Pseudomonadota bacterium | reverse complement strand
GAGTCTGGACTACTGCGTCGAGCATCAGGTCGCGGGCGACCGCGACGAGGTGCTCGACCGGATCTCGCGCACCATTCGCGCCAATGTCGAGTGTCGCCTGCGCGCTGAAGATCAAGGCATCCTGACCAATTTCATGCCGGTGATCCAGGGACGACTGCCGTTCGACTACGAGCGCTGCGCCGACGCGCTTTCAGGCACGATCGAACGGGCCGGACTGGTCGGTGTCGGGTCGATGTGCCGGCGCCCGATCCACGGGCCCGAAGGCCTGATGGCGGTCGTCGATCATCTCGATCGCGTGCTACCGCCGGGCATCCGGCTCCACCTCTTCGGCGTGAAGGGCGAGGCCATCCCTTATCTTACGGTCTTCGCGCATCGGATCGCCTCGATCGACAGCCAAGCCTACGGCGTAGCGGCCAGGAATGCGGCGCGACGCGGCGGCATTGCGAAGAGCGACGCCATCGTGGCGGACCATATGGAACTCTGGGTCTGCTCCCAGCATGCGCGCATGCGCCAAGCGCAGCGCCAGCTTCCGATGCAGGTGCCTGTAGCTGAACCCGCGCGACCCGACGACCCATGGGAGGCGGCCATCGCGGAAGCGCGGCAGCAAATCCGCGAACTGATCGAATTTGGTGATCTCGATCATGACGAAACCACCGCTCCTTGGATCGAGCAATGGGCGGCTGACATTTATCGCGAACGCATGACGCGCTGAATGGTCCCGTCATCCTCAATCGCCAGAACCTGGAAGCGCGCATGAAAGGAGAGCGGGAAGGCGGGGACGACGAAACTGGGGCCTGAAGGCTCCTGCAGCCTTGGGGAACCCTCATGCACTTCGGAACGATCGTCACGCACCGGGCAACCGAACGCTCGAACCGCGCAGAAATCCGCAACCCCATCCTCGCGCTCCCCGCCATTGCGCGACTACGGGAACTCGATCCTGAAGTCCGTGTCGCCCTGCAGGAACTGCTGCTGGATCTGCAGCAGGACGCTAGGGCGCGCGCGGAGACGAGCTGGCGGCGGCGCAAGCCGCCGGTCGCAGCATATTGGGCAGCCTGCGGCGTCTATGCAGGCCACATCGCTCGCGCCATCGGGGCGGGCGTCGGCCGCCGGCGCGGAAAGCGAGCGTAAGTTGTCCAAAGCCCCTTAGGAGCTGTCCGGTTATTCCTCATGAAGCGCGTGGTAGCTGTCCAGGCAAGACCGACTGTGACGCCCGCTGTGACCTTCCGCTCACCTGATTGCAGCAGCTTCTAGCACTATTTCCCGGAGAAAATCGTATGATTGATCATCATGATACACCGTTGCTCCGCGCGGTCAGAGAGAGCGTCGATCGTTGCGGCCAAGGCGTCGTCGCGGTCGTAAACGGTGAAGGAACACCTTCTCAGGCCCACACTATCGGCAACGCCAATCGCGGCCTCCCCGAGCTTCTCGGGCTTGGCGCCTTCATGCCACAGCGCATTTTCACAATCCTTGCCCAGATCGGTCACGAAATGCGCAAGGCGGGAAAGCCGCCGGGAATGTACATCGATCTGGGTCGTACCTATCCGATCAAAACACGTATCGCAGGGCCGGCGGCAATGACGTTTTATACCGACAGCGCGGGTAAATATCTTGGTCACGCCGACTATGCGGTTGTGCAGCTCCTGTTTGCCGATCCGCTCGGCCGCTACCCTGGCGAGGAGAACTGTGACCCTCGCTATGAAGTGCAGCATGTTTGACCCGATCTCTTTGCCTTCGCGCCGAGATTTGCTGCAGTAATCATTGCCGTGATCATGGCGGCGAGGGACTGGGCTTTGCCGCAGTGCGCGTCGCTATCGTCATCACAAGCTTGATCTGTGCGCTCCGGCGACGGACCAATCGCGAAGCCATGCGGCAAGGCTGAAAAGGGAAGGGGGGCCGGGGTCGCGAGTGGAAAGACCGCTCGAGATTTCCGGAGGACCCCATGAGCTACGACGTGGCGTTTCGCTATAGCCAAGCGCTCGACCCCAGCGCGCTGATCACCATCGGTACCACCTTGCACGCCGTGCAGGCGGCGATCACGGATTGCCGCAACGCCGGCATCGATGTCGAAACCGACCCCGCCGTCATCCTGCTGGTGCGGCATCTGTCGCAGGTCTGCGCCGATCGCGGCACAGACGCCGATCTCCGCCGGGACTGCATGGCGCGTATCGCCGATTTGCGGAACCGTCCCATGCTCAAGACCCTCGCCTTGCGCGGTGTCGCCTATGACGAACCGGCAAAGCGTCTCTTCCACTCCGAGGGCCGCGCCGCGCTGCGACGACTCGCCGAGGCGCTCGGCCTTGAAGAGGGCAGCTTCGATATCCGCTCCAACAAGGCCGGGCCGGCCGTATCCGGCGAGATCACCCTGCACGGCGAAACGCTGTGGGTGCAGCTCTCGATCGGGCCGTTCGGACCCGACCGCGAGGTCTGCTTTCGCAAGGTGCAGGGCCGGCAGGATCATATCGGCGAGCGCAACCACTGGGCATCGGTTCGCGAGCTGGTCGAGCCGGATCGTTTCGCCGCGCGTGTTCGCCGCGAACTCAAGCTCCCCGCGGCGGCGCCCACCGCGCCGCGGCTCGTCGCCTGAAGGGGGCAAATCATGCGCATCCTTCTCACCCGCATCAGGATCGGCGTGGACGTGCCGAGCTATTCTTACCGCA
>JBMOOQ010000057.1:0-155060 GCA_049324435.1 Pseudomonadota bacterium | reverse complement strand
GCCGCACTCTTCACTAGGCTATCGCCCGCCAGCTCCGCAAGCATCAGCACCGAAGATCCTGCATCTGGATCGGAGTGCGCCGATGCAATAGTCTCTATCCCGCTGGTTCAAAATATCCGTCAGGTCACATTATCCCCCGGCTGGCCGAGCTGGCGGCAATGGCCATGCCCGCCCAATATGGGGAGCGATCAGGATCTGGCTCCCCATGTGCAATCTCTACAGCATCACCACCAACCAGCAGGCGATCCGCGGCCTGTTCGGGGTGCTGAAGGACAGCACCGGCAATCTGCCGAGCATGCCGTCGGTGTTTCCGGACTGGGAAGCGCCCGTGGTGCGCGGTCCCGACAACGCGCGCGAACTGGTCAGGATGCGCTGGGGCATGCCGAATCCGCCGCAATTCGGCGGCATCAGCACGAACATCCGCAATCTCGCCTCTCCGCATTGGCGGCGCTGGACGAAGCCTGAGAGCCGCTGCCTCGTGCCTGCCAACAGCTTCTCGGAGTATAATGACAAAGCCAATCCGAAATCGCTCAAGAATCCCGACGGCTCGCCGCATCCAATGGCTGGCAAGAAGGACGTCGTCTGGTTCGCGCTCGATCCGTCGCGACCGCTATTCGCCTTCGCCGGCATCTGGACAGAATGGGAAGGTGCGCGCGGCACCAAGTCCAATCCGATCGAAGGCAAGCACCTCGTCTATGGCTTCCTGACCTGTGAACCGAACAGCATCGTCGCGCCGGTACATGCCAAGGCCATGCCGGTCATCCTCACCACGGCAGAGGAATGGGATGTCTGGATGCGCGGGCCGTGGGGCGAGGCGTCCCAATTGCAGCGGCCATTGCTGGCTTCTGCGCTAGTCGAAGTGATGCGTGGCAGCGAAAAAGAAGACCATGATGGGGCGCATCTGGGCCCATGATAGTCTTCCTCGCCTCTAGCGTTTCCGACAATGACATATCGCTCCGAGCGTTTTGTTCATGACCGATTCACTTCCCGCGGAATTTAAGGCCCTAGCGTCCCAACTGAAAGCACTGGGCGCTGAGATCAACGCGATGCTGCCGGCCCTTGTAGAGGCTCGTCGTACCTACATGCGAACGCGGAGCGTCCCGGACAAGGCGGAAATGGTTCGTCTCGAAAGCTTCGCTCAGGAGCTCGGCGAACGCCATACAAGACTGTATGACGAGCTGAAGCGAGCCAGCGGTCTGCCGGACGAATTGTTGGAAGCGATTGATCACCCGCATCTGCCGAGTGACGGTATTGACCGCCGACCGCGGGAAAATCTTGTCCGAGACATGGTCGAGACGACAGGTTTGGTGGACGATCATATCGCCGGCGCGATCGACACGGTCTGCCGCATTGTCCCAAAAGAATGGCTGGGTGCCGAGGATCACTCGCACCAGCTCGCTGATCTGGCGAACGGCCGGGATTGCTTATCGCTCGTAAAGGGACTGCGCCCCGAGAGTGAATTCCCGACGCTTCATCGGCTTCGTCAGATGATCCGCGTTGGGCAGGACTATCTCACCAATAATTCTGCCTACGATCAGTTCGCCGGCGCGACACTCGTTCCTCAATTGTCTCAATTTGGCATTCAGTTTGAGAATTTAAAGCAAGTCGGCGGATCATTAGACGAGAGACTACGCCGACTCTGGGACTCCAATGGCGCGGCCGTCGACGCGAGCATTTTTGAGCTTCTGGTAGCTGCCCGCTGCGTCGAGAAGGGACGACGCGTGGAATTCATCGACGAAGGGACCGAAAAAACCCCAGATATTCGCTGCCATGATCCCTTTCCCGTGCAAATCGAATGCAAGCGCAAGCGCGTCTTGTCTGACTATGAACTCGCGGAGGAGCAACTCATGAGACAGTTGTTCTTCGCGCTGGAGCTGGAAGCAAAAATGAAAGGGCTGTGGGGCCGGTTTGAGCTTTTCCTCACTGTGGAGGCCAATGCCATGCCAGTGCAGGAGATCGTTGTTCGCATGATCAGCCAGCGGCTCGCACCGCACCCGGAGCGACACACCGATTATCCGTGGGGAAGCGTTGCCTTTGTTTCGCTCCCGCACCGCATCGATGTGGAACCGACGCGTATGTATAGCCCGCAGATGCTCCGTGCAGTGTTCAACTGGAATAGCGATTTGCCGGACTGGGACGGTATTGTGTGCCGCCTTGATGGGGGTGGCGACTTCGATGTCGATCGGGTGTCACGGCCAATCGGTTTGGTCTGGCGCAATGTGACGAGAAAAGCGGTTCAAAGGCGCGCGTGGAGCCCCGTTGATCTCTTCGGCGACGCGACAAATCAGATCACGCCTGGCGAATTCGGGATAATCTATCTCGCATATCATGAAGGTGCGCGCGCTGAGGTCGCTGACGAACGGCTCCAGCGATTCTTTGACCGTGTCACCGAATGGGAACATGCGGGCTCCATTCGAATCCCTATTTCATTTCTGGTGCGCCTTTATCCGAGACCATTGGATCACGGCGTCCCCGACCTGATCGAGAGCACGATCAGATTGTGTAGCGGCGTCTACGGTGATCCCAGGCTGTTCGAGGATTTTCCCAACTCGATTTTTACGATGACGCCGTGAGGCATCTTTCGACACGCTACTTGGACTTGGCTCTCCCCGCGATGGTCGCGGTCAAGGAAGAGCGGCGCGGACACACTCGCAGTGTTTGCGACGGCAAGTTCAGGAATCAATATTTTTTCGCCTTCATCGTCGATCGTGCGATCGGACTGGGCGACCCTTAGGTGTGGAACCGAAAGGATGGGTTGGGCGCGACGTTATCCGACAGCTCAGTCATGATCTCTCCGACCTTCTTCGCGAACAGCAAAGTGACCGGCAGGCGAGTAATGCCGTCGCTCGAATTCCAGTTCATTTTCGAAAGGGTGAGGATTTCCTTGGATCTTGCCTCGATGTCCGTCGGCCCCGCCGACCCGATCTGGATTGGCGCCGGGATGTGCGCGCCGGGGAATTCATCCCACCACGGCACATACCCGCTGGTGAAAAGATACGACTCGCCTTCGATCTGGCAGAGCGTTCCTCGCCACGGTTCTTCCGATCCTTTCCGGACCAACCTGAACGGCGTCTGTCTCAGCCAGACAAGATCGCAGCTCGGGACAATGCCCTTCGTGCCTTCCCGAAAGCCCTCCTCTTCTTCGGGCTGATACATCGACGTTTTGTGAACCACCACGCGCTTTGGCTTCACGCCGGTTCGTTTTTCGTAGCCGTGCAGGATGTCGCGCATCATCGCGAACGCCTGCGATTTGTTGAGGTAGGGCTGCCGGTCCCGACGTTGTTCGTGGTCGATATGCGCACCCTTCAGGCAGAACGGCTCGTGATCTGAGGAGAAAGCCTGCGCCACACTCGCGTAGACGAGATGCCCTCCTCGCTTCTTGAGGTGATGAAAGGACACACCGATGAAGCACACCCCTTCGGGGAGGTCGGCCGGCCGCCAGGGAAGGCCGCCAGCCTTGTAGTAGAGCGCCGTCGTGAAATTCCAGGCCCGTGTCGCTTGGCTGTGTCCGGAATCTTCCGCCCGATCGATCGTTTCGCGGCGCAAAACCTGGATCGGTACCGCATTCTCGTATTTGTGGACCTTCGCCTTGAGCGCACGATAGAAGGTCCGGAACAGGAGATCTTCTGCGGTCGTGCGGAGCGCTTCTGCTTCGGCGAGTTCTTCCTCCGAGGGCGCGAAAAGATCGCCCTGGGCGTTCTCTTCCTCGCGCTTGAGTATTTCGAGGGCTCTCCGTTCCTTGACCGAGAGCTCGGGATTCTGCACACGAAGGTCCCCAAGCGCGTCAGGGATGCACACCACGATGCAATCCGGTCGTACATCGCCGAACATGCTGCTGATCGGTCCTTCGAAGAGCTCGACGAGGACATCGAAATCTTCACCGCTGATCCGCTCTCTGAACAATCGGTCGAACTGCGACTTGTCGATCGTCCGGACGAAACTCTGGTCCACCTCGAATTTTGCGCCAAGAGCCTTCTCTGCGCCAGGCCAATCCCGAAATCGGCGTGCGTTGCGTTCGCGGGCGGGCTTGAAACCGTCCATTCCGGCTATCCAGCCGCGGGCAGCGGCCACTTCTTCGGCGAGCCCCACCAGACCGACGCGGATGGTCCGAAGGCCCCGGTGATCGGCAGGACCACCAGCGGCGAGCGCACGACGCGGATCAAAGTCCCGCCGACCATTGCTGAACTGCAGCTCGGGCTCAGGCAGACATTTTATCTTGATTGCTGTCGCCATCGATCAATCCTTCCTCGGGAACGTCCAGGGACACGAATGCGCCTTCGAGCAGGAGGTCTTCGACCGGTCCCTGCCCTAAGTTCAGGATGGGCGCACCTTGCGAAATGAAGCGTCCCCAGAACGTCAGATCGCTCTCGACGCTCTGATTGCGGTCGAACTTCATCCGTCGGGTCGCCTTGGCAGTCCTGGCGTAACCCGGGAGGGGTGTCTGCGCGTCAGGACCGGTGAACATGTAAAACGGCTTTACCCGCACTCCCCAGATCGGTCCCAATCGTGCGATTTCGTAGGCGATCCCTTCGTTCTCGAACCATACGCGAGGCGGATCGCCCCGCTGCTTCACGACCTCACGCGGTATACCGCGGCGGCGGGGCGTGTCGTAGATCATCATCCGCGGCCCACTCTTCTCTCCGACGAAGTAGGCACGGCGGTTTGATTTGCGATCCGGCTCGATCAAGAGGCCGCGACCCCGCAGTCCGCGGAGTTGGCCCTCGAAGTGCTTCCGAAGGAGCCAGGACAAAACGCGCGCAAGGTCGGCATCGGCCTCAAGTTCGTCCCGGGAAGTCGTCCGTACGGCCGCCTCCGTCATCACCGGCTTGAGGATCGTGTGGAGAAGCGCTGCGGGCGCGAACGACCAGAGTTCGCCGTCGCGGGTCAGCGCGGTGCCGATTTCGTTCAATGGCACCTTCTTGGCGATCGCTTCCAGTGTTCCTGAAACGCGTACCCTCGACACCGCCGCCGGCAAGGACGCAAACGGCATCAGATTGACGATGTAGGTGCCGATTGGTCGTGTGTCTCGCGCGACGGACGATGATTTTCCCGACGCCATCGGCTGGAATATTTCGACGCTGAAGTCATCGCTACCGGGTGGCACGCTGAAGACTGCCGTTCCGTCCCCCTCTTTAGCGAAGTTGAGCACGTCGGCCAGGCCGGTTCCTGCCCGTTCCATTACACTCATCCCGTAGAAGATGTCGCAAAGCGCGCGGTTGCGGGGAGAGGTCAATTCGCGGACCGGCTCGAACTGACCATGCGCGTCGAACTTGAGCTTGGCGGCGACCCGTTCCTCGAGACGCCCGGGATTCAGAAACGCGACGCCACTATTTCCCTGCGCCTGGATGGTCGCGGGACGTCCATCGGCGTAGTCGCGATGGACCAAGAGATTGATGCAGAGTTCGATCAGCGCGCGCTCATGATAAGCGCGGCGCTCTTCGTGGCGGCCTCGCACCTTCACCTTGAGGACCGGATTGACGTCCTCTTGCTCGACCCACTCCAGCAGGTCTTTCCGCTGCTTCAGCAGATTGCCCGTGATAACTTTGCGCTTCTTCCCGTCAACGGTGACCGTGACGACCGCATGGGGAAGGAAGCGCTGCGGGTCACGCCCAAAAAGAAGTACGGCAGCGATACTGGGTCGGTCGATGCCGTCTGCATCAATCAACAGGCCGAGCTCGCGCAAGAACACCTTCAGCGTGGCCGCGGTCGGCTCCCGTAACCCGAGCTTGCGGGAATACTGATGGGCCGTGTGCAGGGCGAGATCAAGATCCAGATCGGCCAGCGTCGTGCCGTCCATGGGACGGTCGTCGAAGTCGGGCTTGGCATCCGCAACAGGCGCACCGAGATTTCTTTGCTGACGTGCAAGCTCCTTGTCCAGATCGCTGAACAGTTCGTCGAAACCGTCGATCTCGCAAAGCTTGAAGTTGCTCCCCAGCCTTTTCTGAAGCGCTTCAACGTTCGGATGCAGATCGCCGCCGCGATGGCACCAGAAGATTCCCTTCTTGAAGGCGAGATCACCGGACTCGCCCAGGAGGCTGGTCATGATCGACGCCTCGGCGCCACGATACCCGACCACGATCAGCGGCGTGGATTGGAGCAGAGGCAACAACGCTCCGACCAATTTCGGATCGAGATTTGCGACTTCTTCGGCCAAGTTCTTGTCGGTGTACTGCTCGGCTTTGCCGTGTAGCCACACGATTTGAGCGCGATTGAAAATGTCGAATTCCCGGAAGTCATCCGGACTGCGGTTCACTTCGGCTACGTGGCGGATGTGGGGCTGTTTATCGTTGAGCGCGCGCGGAAGGCAGATATCGAAGTTCGTCGTGAGGATCGTTCCGACCAAACCTCTCAGAACAAGTTCGGCGAGGTGGCGGTATCCGCGGCCGATTTCACCGTCGGGCGCGATCAGATCGAGGAGCACTTTCTGGCGGTAGGCTTGCGGCGTGAGCAGGTGCTTGACGGCAAGCGGGAAGTTCTCCGGCAGCTTGGCGGGATCCCGGACGAACCAATCCTGCTCGCCGAGCCAAGCGATCCACTCGGATGTCTTGACCTGCTCGGGCAGGACCCTGCCGCCGACAATCCTCTCCGCGTAGTAGCGCCGCGCGATGCGCTTCACGCTTTCGTCGGCCAGCGGCACCCCGGATGAGAACGAAGCGCCCGCGCCCAGCAATACCGTTGGACGGGCCTCGTTCTGGGGGCTGAGAATCGACGCAAGTTCACGGACAGTCTCTGAGTGGCTCATGCGCGGGTTCCGTTTCTGGCGAATCGGAACAATACAGGAACGCGCGTGTTTTCGCTGCCTACAGCAAGCGCTTTTCAACCGAAATTCGATCGACTGTGTGGATTTTCCACGCACTGGCTCTGTGGGAATGGCTTCGGCCGCCGCTGAGGGCTGAATTCCGGCCCTCCATCGTCCTCGCCAGAAGGGTGACAGGCATAATTAAGGTGTTATATATGATCCTGTAGTATCGATATTGGTTCATGTATGAGACCTTAAGATGAAATCGGCTGTCACTGATACCCTTCCTCCCAAGGTCCGACGTTCGCTGACCAAGCTGGGCGCTGACCTCGCCACGGCGCGCAAAAAGCGCAACCTGACCGCGGTGATGATGGCTGAGCGGCTGGGCGTCGCGAAGAGCACCTATCTGCGCGTCGAGAAGGGAGATCCCACGGTTTCCATGGGGGTCTACGCCATGGCGCTGTTCGTTTTGGGCTTTGGCGACGCGCTCGGCGAAATTGTTGATCCGCGTCGCGACGATCAAGGCCTTCTGCTCGACGCGGAGCGCTTGCCGAAGCGGGTGCGGGTGAAGAAATCGGCGACCGCACTATGAAACGCACGATTCAACTTCAGATCGGCGACAACGCCCGGCCCCTCGGCACTATCCATTACAACCAGCAAGGAGCCCGCGAGAGCGCTGCATTCGAATACGATCCGGCCTGGCTCGCAGCCCCGGATCGGTTTGCGATCGATCCGGCATTGCCGCTGGTCACGGGCGCGCAGTTTCATCGCAAGACAAAGGATGGCTCGATCTTCCATCCAGCCATCGCCGACACCGAACCGGACGGCTGGGGCCGGCGCGTGATCCAGCGCGATTATGCCAAGCGTCGCCAGGAAGCTCGCCGCACTGGTGCGGAGGCGGACGTACAGCCTCTGAACGCCCTTGATTATCTGCTCGCTGTCGATGATGTCAGCCGGGTTGGTGCTCTTCGTCTCCGGGATGAAGATGGCGTATTCCAGCGCGCGATCGAGGAAGGACGGCGCACCACGCCCCCGTTGGTTGAGTTGGCGCACCTGTTAGCCGCCAGCAGAGCCGTCGAGACAAACACCGAGACGGCGGCCGATCTCGCTTATTTGCGCGGCCGCGGAACGTCGCTTGGAGGGCTGCGCCCCAAATGCACCGTTGTCGATGATGATGGCCGGCTGTCCATCGGAAAATTTCCGAGTGTTAATGACGAGAGAGCCGTCACCAAAGGTGAGGTGCTCGCGCTTCGCCTCGCAACGACCGCCGGCATCAACGCCGCCCACGCCCAACTGATCGACAGCGACGGCACGCCCGTCGCTCTTATCCGTCGATTTGATCGGCCAGATGGTGGTGGTCGGTTGATGTACGTCTCCGCGGCGACCATGTTGGGTGCCGAGCCCGGTGACCCGGGCGAGCATGCTTATACTGAAGTTGTCGATGCGCTTCGCCAGCACGGCTCGCAGCCGCAGGCGGATATCGAAGAACTCTGGCGGCGCATCGCCTTCTCGATCCTGATCACCAACGTGGACGATCACTTGATGAACCACGGATTTCTCCATGTCGATCGGGGTCAGTGGCGTCTGGCGCCCGCCTTCGACATCAATCCATTTCCGGAACGGGTCCGGGAATTGAAGACCTGGATTTCGGAGGACGCCGGACCGGAGGCCAGCATTGACGCACTGATGTCGGTCATGGCGTATTTCCACATCGCTAATGCGCGCGCGAAAGAAATCTTAGGCCAAGTCGAGGCCGCTGTTGCGCGCTGGCGCGAGGAAGGCCGCGCCCTTGGCATGTCGGAAAACGAGCTTGAGCAATTCGTGGACGCTTTTGAACACGGCGAGCGTGCGGCTGCGCGAAAGTTATCGGCCTAATTCGCACGCCAATCAAGCCCGCGCGCGGCGACATATCATCCTCGCCTCAGTCAAAATCACGAAGGGGTGGCATTATCTTCGTCCTCGACCTTCGTGACTGTCAGCGCAATGCCGTTGTGTGTGCCACAGCCGCGGCAACGCCAATGGGTCCCGGATCTGATCTCGTGCGGCCAAAGAGACATCTTCTCCGGACATTGCGGTGTCGAGCATGGAGCGTCTGTCATCTTCGGCGTCCAAAGAACACGGCCGCCTGACTCCGATGTGATCGTATACTCAGCTTTGCATTCGAAGCACCGGGCATCGACCTTTTCCTGACCGGAAGGCATCCGCTTTCTGATCGGCTTTTTACAATCCTCGTTCATGCATTGATCAAGCGTGGCAGTAACGCCGAACGTGCTGTTCCACACTTGAGAGCTCAAGACTTTCTCGACGAGACCAATGACGACCTTACACCGCTCCCGCAACTTCGCCGGATCCGGCACCTTTCCGGATTGGACCTGCTCCAGCGAGGGCATGTGCAGGTAAGACCCAATGGCGTCATAGTGGGCTTTGAGGTCCGCGAGTGTGAAAACAACGTCGGTGCCAAGCAGCTTCATGTTCTCGCGCGGCGCAGGCTTGCCGTATTCCTCTTCCAGCCCAAAGGCGATGGTAGATGTCATGCCTATGGAGGGATCGATCTCGAGCAGGACAGCCATCAGCTTGCGTGGCTGCCAGGTCTTGTACTCCTCAGGCGGAATGTCGTCCTTGAAGGCCAAAGCGCGATCATAGGTCAGTGCTTCCATGGCATCGCGCAACTCGAGAGCAGCATAACGAAGCCGATGCGGATCATCGGCCCCAAGTTCGGCCTTCGCGCGCGCCAGGGATTCGCGCGCCGCATATCGAAAATTTGGAGCTGTAGCCATGGCGACCGCTTTACTGTCACATTGAAGCTCTGATAACGCTACATAACATCGCCGATGTCCGAGCGGGACCGACGCGATCTCTACAATGACATTCTCGCCTGTGTCGGCAACCTGAACGACGGGGTCTGACCGTCCTATTTGGAGTGATGCGGGCTCTGCAAGATCGTTTGCCGGACTGGAAGGTTGTTCACCGAGCCGGCGCGGTGAAGTGACAGCATCTGATGGTCGATCGCCCGTGTCGTGGCATTGCCGTCCGAGCCTAAGACTACGTGACGCGCCTGCCTCTCCGGCCGGCGATGATTGCGAGCATGTTCACGACCGACCAGGTGCCCTCGGCGCACAATGCCGCGGTTCGAAAATCGGCGAACCGCTTGTGCTGCAGCGCCAAGGCCAGGCGGACCGCCGCCTTGGCGTGAGCACGGGCCTCTTCGTTGCTCGAACCTTTCAGCTCCGCTTCGAAAATCGCCTCCAGCATCCGCTTGGCGTCGGTGTCGCTCGGGGTCTTGTCGTCGATGAGCGGATGCCGCGCGGGATCGTAAACCTCCTGCGCCACGGAGATCAGCACCTCGCGGCAGAGCAGCCCGACGCCTTGATATTGCTCCTCAGTCTCGGCGCTATCGAGCCGGAGCTGCATTTCCTGGAGCTGGCGGTCAACTTTCTGCCAGCCGGTCGGCTCTTCGAAGACGACCGCCCGGCGGGCCGATTGCGCGACAAAGATCGGTTTGCCGGAAATGGTCTTTCCGGCCACCACTTGATAGCCGTCAGGCGTCAGCGCCTCGTTATAGACACGCACGAGCGTCGATACTTCATCGTCCGCGGGCCGCACGACCGGGTGCAGGGTCTCGCAGAGAAAGCGGAGAAACACTGCATCCGGTCCGTACATCAAATTGAATCGGCGATCGTAGAAGACCCAGTCGCTCTCCCAGTCGCTACTACGTACGCAGTGCTGATAGATGTCGCCGGCGGCATCTTGATAGCGATGGTCAAAGGACGGCAGCTTCGACAAGTCGTAAAGCCTTGCCAGAAATTCGTCGTCCTGCAGCCGGCCAGCCCAACTCACCTTCGCAATGCTGAAATGATCGATAATGGCGCGGCGCGTCACCTCCGAAATTGCCTTCGGCACTTCATCCACGTCCAACGCCGTTCGTGCGCTGTCCATGGTGACTAGGCCGGCGCGAGCACGACCAAGCGCTCGCAGATGAATTGCGCGATCTGGGCCGGGGTGAATCTGCGAACATCGACATAACCGTCGGTTTTGAAAACGCCATCCACTGCGCCGTCATCGGTTCGGACGAACATAATGCGGGTATTGTCGCGTTCCATGATGATCTCCCTAATCGCTCGAAACTCGATGCCGCACCAGTCCTTCCGTTGATAGTCGGACCCCAGGAACACAACGATCAGCTTGGAACGATGCCGGTAGATCTCCTGCAGCAACGTGTCGAGTGACGGGCGTGCCAGTTGCGACACGTAGTTGCTGTCGTAGAAGTACGAGTTAGGCCCGATCCTTCCTTCCAGTTCGCGTGCGACCTGTTCGACGATCGCCCTTACTTCTCCTGGAAACGAAAGCGCCACGTCGAAATGATGCCTGGTGATATCGACCGTCTTGGTCGCCTGCCCCGTCCAGGAAGGCAGCGTGATGCCCCTCGCGGCATGCAATTCTTTCGCAAGGTTGACGTCCTTGACCGCCCAATGCGTCCGGTTCATCTCCCACTTGCCGATGTCGAGCTCGAAGGGGAGTTGTTCGAGATCGTCGGCGGACAGAAACGGATTGACGGCCTGAAGCTCGTATTCGATCCGAACCTGTCCTTGCCGTTTGGCGATATCACAGATCAGGCCGAATCTCGGCGCGAGTTGGTTGAACGCTTCGTAGGCGAAGATGCAGGGCAAACGTTTCAGTTCCGAGACCGCAGCCTCGTCCAGCGCCCCGAACCGCTCGGTGATCGCGTTTTCGGTGTACTCGCGGACGCAGCGCGAGAGCTCGATCTGCCAGGGCTCACCGTTCCAAGCCTCGGCATTGGCGGAAACAAGAAGATTGTACATCGAGGAAACCGGGGTTGGTGTTTGCGACTGGGCATTGCGCGTGGGGGTGTTAGCGGCGATTTTATCGGAATTCCGACGCCGACGCACTGATCCGATCGCCCCAGTTTCGACACCCCCCGCCGCGGCCGTTCACAACGGGAAAGCGCGGACACCCAAGGGCTCGCTAGGGGTCAAATAACCCATCCGGTCCGGGCCATTCGCTCAGAACGCGGCCGGCTCTTGCCCTGATGATCGCCGGAGCGGTTGGTGCTGCCAGCAGCACAACGCCATACGGCACAAAGAGCATGGAGGTGGATCTCCAGCCCTGGGTCAGAAGCATGGCAGTGGCCCGTCCATTACCGGCGGGCTCCAGCGGCCAAAGGTGCTGGTTATGAAGGTCGATATAGACCAAGGCGTCCAAGTCCGCGCAAGCGGCGGCGCCATAACGTGCGGCTTTCGCCGACAGACCGTTGGCGACGAACTGGGCCGCGTCATCGAACGACATCGGCTGCGACGGCGTGTACGGCTCCATCACGTCCGCCACATGTTGTGCATCGCGATATCTGTCTTGACGCCGACGCCAATCTAAGCCGCGCTTTCTATCGCCGACGATCTCCATGATTTGGAAGTCGGCGGTCCGAAATCTGACGTCGATCGGCTCTTCACGGCTTGCAATGATCTCGCTGCCTTCGAAGGTTTCACCGACACACCGAAGGAATGCGCGCACGACCATGCGCTCACGCTCCGGCTTTCGCGGATTTGAGAAAAGGTGGCGGGCGCGATCAGCGTGTTCGCGCAGTTTGGCGAGAAATGCGTCGGAAAAGGCCATTGTTCTCGGCCATAAGCACTGGGTTACGGGGCGTCTGTGACCGCTTCGTCAAATGGCACGGCGGTCGCGGCAATCGCTTCGCGCAACTCGGTCAGATCCCGGTGAATCCCTGCGCAGCGCGTGGTCGCATCACGGACCTGCTGAACTTCAAACACGTTCGGACCGTGTTCGGCGCGCTCGAATTCGTCCAGATATTCAAGATTCTTTTTTACGAGTCCGACCCTGTAGGGCTGGCGCGGCTTCCCCTTGAAGGCGCCTTCCCATGTCTCACCGTGGACCAGGAAATTGCGTATCGGCCGGAGATCATCCAGCTCGTTGTAAAGGCGTTGCAGCGCCGCCTTGTGTTCATCGGGCACGCCTCCGAAGTCGCACCATTTCTTGAAGATCTTGATTTTGTCAGCGAATGTCCGCCCCGAGTACTCGTCGAACAACGCTTCGAGCGGCGCCTCATTGATGAGGTCCATCAATAGGAGCATTCTGAACTCGACGCGGCCCATTTCGGTCAAAAACTCGCCGAGCGCCTGATGCATCGCATCGGACGGCGTTCGTTCCGCGGACCTTAAGCGGCGGCGCCATTTCCGTCGCCGTTGGGCTTTTCTTGATTTCCTCGACATAAAATATCCCTAAGCAGGACTGAGGCCCGCCGGCGGAATGTGCGCCCGTCGAAGACCACGGACCGAGTGGCTGTTCCCAATGGCGTCAGCGACCTTACAAGGCCTTTCAGCTCCTCGTTGGATGAATATCGGCCAAAGCCTGATTCATGAGCGGTCCGAGAACGTTGGTCCGAACATGTCTTGCTGCCGCTCCGACGACCTCATCTGTCGAAGTTCCGAGCACGCCGAACGCTGTCCACAACCGAAACCCCAGCGGAAGATTCGACTCATCGGCGGCGTGCTTCGCCATCTGCTCCATAAATCCAGGCGCCTTGAGCCGGAGTCGCGGATCACGCAAGAACATGATGATGGAATTGGTGAGCGGTTCGATCACGCCCGAACCAGGACAAACGATCGAGACGCCTCCGGGAAGATCGTGGGTCTCGATCCCAAGGGCTTCCTGCAAACGCGGATCGGCCCGAAGCAAGATGTGAGGGCACGAACCAACCTTGACCGTGATGCCAACATTCACATCCCCGTCGGTCTCAGCCGCCATGGGCTGCGCAGCTATTTGCGACAGGATCAGGTAGGGAAGCAAATTGCCAAGCGCGGGCCCTCCTGGAATTACGGCCTCTTCGACTGCACCGCCAGGAAGCTGTATAAGTACCGACGCGCCATCTCCGAGCTCTGTCAATTTGGGTTTGTCGTCCCATAGCATTTTGACCAGCCTCCCCAGCAGCGCACTGCTCCTGCGAAAAATCTCTTGCAATGCGGAAGCGCCAACCACGTCGGGAAGCGGAAGGCCGTCACAACGCGAGATGTATGTCTCGTAGAGACTTGCCAGATCATCCAGAGACTCGCGCTTCGCCGCCACAGCATCGCGGGCGATAGCGATACCAGCCGCCTTGGCTAGGATCTCGGGCACGCGCGGATATAAGAAGCGGTCGCCATTGGGTGTTGACAGATATGATACCAAGCCGCTCTCGATGAGACGTTTGATCCGTGCGTCGCCGAGGGACGTTTCCGCTGCTTGCAGTGAGAGAGTCCCAAGTCCGTAGCCGAGCAGAACCGAATGTGGATCACTCCTCCCGGCGGGCTCATCTGCCATCACGGCGCGCGCGTATCGAAGAAAGTCATCTCGCATACCGGCGCTCGCAACACGGTCCCAGGCTCCGTCAAGGAGGATCGGAGTGGTAACAGTTGGCGCACGGAAGATTGTCATCAGGCCACGTTCGGCATCGACGATCGGGGGTAGCCCATCAGGCTTCGACGCGAGGATGAGCCGCAAGATTCGGGGCTGGCGATAGTCCGCGTTGAATTCGGAACCACGATCGAAAGCGAGGTTGAAATCGTCCGCGATTAGCTTGGCCGCTGCCTCAAATTCGAGCCCCGACAAGGGACTGAGTTCAATTCTCGTCACCCCTCGTCCAATCGCCGAGGCCTGACCAGAACTTGTAATCGATAAGCTATCGAACCATGCGTCATCAATTGCCGCCACCAATGCGATACCGTTCTCATCGCACAGTTGCAGGAGTTCGGCCACGTCCTGCCGCGTTCGCTCGCCCGTTGCTGCGCCCCACCCGTCGACAACGATGGCGAGCGGGTTCGCGCCTTTCTGTTGAAGGCGATGGCGAAGCCATTGCCGCACGGTATCATAGTTTGTTGCCCGAAATAGCCTTGCACCAATCACGTTGGCCATGAAGCGGATCGGACCGTGAACTGCTGCTACACCGTCGATGAAAATTGGGACGACATCATCGCGCTTGCAAAACTGTGCGAGCACATTTGTGCGGCCTGAGAGTGCCGGGCCGACAAGCAACGTAAGGCGATTGCCGGTTCGGACCGAGTCGGCGATCTCGTCCGCTGCTGAACGCGGCACCGAGAAATTGCTGGATAAGGGACGCGCAAGGTCTTTCACGTCTCCTGTCATCTGCTGGAGCGTGCGATGCGAGGCAGAACGAAGAAGCGTGGCAAACGCGGTATCGTCTCGCGCAAGCAGATCTCGGACGGCGTCGTCATAACTTGCCGCTGCAAGAAGTGCAGCATCCGTGAAGATCACCGTCACCGCCGTCTCGTCGAAGGTATGATTCTTGATCTCAACGCCGTCAAAGCTTCGGAAGGTCAAAGTCTGCGTGCCGTTGGTGACAATCGCCAGCGGGGCCATCGGCTCGACAAGGCGCGCATAGGAGAGCGCCTGGTGCTTGGCGTCTTCATCGATGCTCTCATCGGGCGCTTTCAGTTCGATCACCGCTAGCGGCCGTTTTGCGGATGTAACAAGAATATCCGCCCGTCCGCCTGCCCAGGTCTGTTTGGTACCCACGACGTGATCGGTGTGTCCTAGACGGATCGTGAATGTCGGTTGATGGTCGATATCAAGCGCGGGATCCGGAAAACTCGCCAAAAGGAACCGTGCCAGGCGAGCTTCAAGACTCGCTTCGCTCACGTGGCTTACTTGTTCTGTGCCGGTCATTTCCCGCCCCGCGACATTCTGCAATTTTCATATAGTTCGCGCCGCCAAGCTAGCGGTTGTGCTTGTTTAGTCGCAGACTACGCCGGTAGATGTAGCCAGCAAGATCGAAATGGAGCCTGACTCGATCGGCCCGGCTGAAAGAAATGAAGGCGGCGACGATCGCTGCCGATCAACGGACTCATCGTTGGGCTATCGGCCGGCGGGGCGCTGCTCATTCCCGCGACGAGGCCCGTGAGATCTTACGTTCCGTTGTTAACCGCGACGGTGGCGGTGCCACTGTTGGTGCGCCAGATCGAATTAGTGCGTCGCAAGCGGTTAGTGAACGAAGCGGGCCCCATTTCTCCGCTGTGCAGCTCAAGCCAGGTCTCGGAGAGCCACGTCTTTGCCGCTCGTTCAGTTTCCATCACCCGATGCGACAGTGTCGTGGCACCAAGCAGCGCTTTGAGGAAGGCCGACATCTTCTTCGTAAAGCGCGGGTGGTTGCGGAAATCTTCATAGGCTTGCCCAACTGTCACAATGGCAGGACCAAGGGCGCCCTGCCCGCTCTCCGGAACAAACACTTTGTTCGCCTTTGCGAGATAAGCTGCGAGCCCGCTCAAAACGGCGAATTTAAAGTCCCGCGAACGCGCGCTGCTTTCCACAAAGCGTCGTTCAGATGGACTTCTCGCTGTGATCAAGAGGGTTGCCTCTTTTCGAAAGGCCCAGGCTGCTCAAAAACGCGCAGCAGCGCTTGCGAACCGATGATTGCGAACGCACGCCTTTTCGTCAGAAGCCGCGTCTCGACATGCGTTCAGCAAGGCGCTGCTTTGAATTGCGGTTCTCATCGGGGTCGTACTCGTCATCGTCGTCGGCCAGCTCAGGCCACAGCATGACAAGCGCGTAGCCCATCTGCTGTCGTAATATCTGTTCGTACAGCTCGGGTAGCCGTTTACCCCATTCCGATTCCAGCCATTGTCCGGCCACGACCTCACCAAGCTCAGTCGGATTGCGGCTCGCTTTAGCGGATCGCCAATAGCGTGAGCCCTCAGGCACCTTTTCCTTTGCCTGGACGCTCATCTTCGGAAATTTCGGATGCCGGTACACGCGTTGGACGATTCCCTCATGAACCACCGCCACGGCAATGGGTGCGTCGTTGTATTGGGCGAACGCGCGCGCGGCTGCGTCCTTGCTCACCTCGAAATCTTCGTGAAGCTTCAGCACCTGTCCAAGATCAGGGTCGCCCAGCCGCGCCAGATACGGCCGCAAGAGCGGCGGTGGCATGAGAAGCAAGGCGGAGAATCTGTTCGCTTCAACTTCCATGCGGGCGTAGGCGTCCTGCTCGGACGCCGTCCAGGTACGCAAATCTTCGCGCGAACATAGAAAGCGGTCTGCTTTGATCGGACGGTGCAACGGGATGCAAAGGTGCCCGAGCTCATGCCCGATGGTGAAGCGGCGACGCCCACCCTTCGAAGCCTTGTTCAGGAGGATGAAGCCCTTCTGCTTATCGTCCAGTGCGTACAGGCAGCCTTCAAAGGCGTCGGTTTCCAGCTCGCCGATCTCTGTGATGCCGAGTTGGTGCGCCAGGCTCTCGATCGGCACAGGATATTTCAGGGCCGGCTCAGCTTTTAGGATTCTGGTCACCAGGCCTTCCGGGGATCCTGTCCCGTCGAGATCGCGCCGCGTGACCATGACCGCCTATTTGCTCTGCTTCAGGCGCTCGACCATTTGCTGAATCATGTCGAGATCGGTGGCTGATAGCTCTTTTAATTCCCGAAACATTCCAACGACGCGCGCATCCTCGGACTTACCGGTGGGATTTTCTCCGACGAGATCGGCCACGCTCACCTTGAGCTTGTCCGCAAGCTTCTTCAGAAGCTCGATCGACGGGTTCGTGCTGCGACCTTGTTCTAAGTCCCAGATATGGGCCTTCGAGGCGCCGACAGCGTCGGCAAGCTCCTGAAGCGACATACCCAGACCCTCACGCAGCTCCTTAACCCGGTCCTTTAACGGCATTTAATTACCTCCATAGCGCATCATCCAGACGATTTTATACCGAAATAGTTGCAAACCGCTAGCGTACCAGTTAATCTGTACGAAACTGTCTGGCATCCCGCCGGGCATAGCTTTGACCCGAAAGGGGGCACCAATGAGCATGACTACGGCGGACCCCGCGTCCGACAAGGCCGGCGGCCGCGATCTCGCGGCCCAGATCGGCAACGAACACTTCGAATTCCAGTCCGTGACCTTCGACGATCAGAAGGTCACGGGCGCCCAGGTCGCGGACGCGGCAGGCGCTCACCCGGTCGAGAACTTCATCGTCCTCGCCCAGTTCTCGAATTTCGAACTCGAAACGCTGCGGCCGACCGAACTCGTCGGGCTGAACAAGGTCACCCGCTTCTTCGTGATTCGCGGCAGCGGCACCGACCGCTTTCTGGTCGATGGCCTGAACCTCGAATGGCCGAAGAAGGTCATCACCGGCCTCGCGATCAAGCGCCTCGTCGGCAAGGACGACGACGAGATCGAGCTTGTGCAGGAGCTCGAGAACGAAGCCGACCGCGTCATCGACGACGACGACGAAGTGCGCATCGGCGGCGGTGGCCCGGAGATGTTCAAGACCCGGCCGGCCAAGGTCGATGTGACGATCATCGTCAATGCCCGTCAGAAGAAGTGGGAGAAGAAGAAAATCTCCTTCGACCAGGTCGTGAAGCTCGCTTATCCGACGCCGCCCGCCGGGCAGTGCATCGTCTACACGGTCACGTACCACAACGGCCCGCGCGCGAATCCCGAGGGCACGATGGTCGATGGCGACAAGGTCAAGGTGAAAGACGGGATGGTCTTCAATGTCCAGTACACTGATAAGTCGTAGTCCCGACTTGGCCCAGCTCCAGTCGGACGGGTTCGAAATCGAGGAAGTTGCGGGTCACGTTGTGGTCCGCAACGTCCCCTACGTGAACTCTAAAAAACAGGTGAAGCGCGGCGCACTCGTCGCCGTGCTCAACCTGAACGGCGACGTTGCCGGCCAACCGCCAGATCACACCATCATGTTCTCCGGCGAGTACCCCTGCGACAGGCATGGAAGCGAACTGCCCCATATCCACGAAAAGAATGCGCGGCAGATTACCAAGGACCTCGTGGTTACGTGCGGTTTCTCGAGCAAGCCGTCGGTGCCTGACAGGAACTACCATGCAAAGCTGACGCGTTACGTCACCTTGATTTCTTCGCACGCGGTCGCGCTCGACAAGAACGCGGACGCGCGCACCTGGCGCGTCATCGAGAATACCGACCCTGATTCCCCGTTCCAGTACATCGACAATGCCTCCAGCAAGGCAGGCATCACGAATGTCACCCGCAAGCTCGAAATGAACCAGATCGCCATCATCGGAGTCGGCGGCACAGGGTCTTACGTGCTCGATCTGGTCGCGAAGACGCCGTGCAAGAAGATTCACCTTTTCGACGGCGACAAGCTCGGCCAGCACAACGCGTTCCGCTCTCCCGGTGCGGCCTCCCTTGAGGAGCTGAAGAAGATTCCATATAAGGTGGATTATTTTGCGAATATCTACACACGGATGCATCGCGGCATTGTTCCTCACCGCGAGCACATCACCGCGGAGAACGTCGAGCAGCTGCGTGGGATGGAATACGTCTTCCTGTGCGCCGATGCCGGCACCGCGAAGGGCCAGATCATCCAAAAGCTCACGGAGTTCGACCTGCCGTTCATCGACACGGGCATGGGCCTTCAACTCGTGGACGACCAATTGATCGGCGTGCTGTCAGTAACGACCAGCACCAGAGAGAAACGAGATCATGTCGCTACGCGCGTCCCGACGGCAGGCGACGGGAACGAAAATATCTATGCCGACAATATCCAGATCCCGGACCTGAACGCGTTCAGCGCCGCGCTGGCTGTCATAAAGTGGAAGAAGCTCTGCGGCTTCTATGCAGATTTCGTGCACGAGCACCACAGTGCCTACACGATCGATGGGAACTCCCTGGTCAGCGGAGACAAAACCTGATGCGCGCGACCTCTTGCAAGCACAAGTTCGTAACCACCGTGCCCGACTCCCTGGACGACGGCGTGGTCTATGTCGCGATGGAATATCGAACCGCAGTTCACAAATGTTTCTGCGGCTGCGGGAGCGAAGTCGCTACCGCGTTGAGTCCTACGGACTGGAAACTGACTTACGACGGTGTGTCTGTTTCGCTCTATCCGTCCATCGGCAATTGGGCGCTCGATTGTCAGTCACATTACTGGATCGACCGGAATGCGGTGAAATGGGCGGGTCAATGGTCGAAGGAGCAGATCGAAGCTGGCCGCGTTCATGACCGCATGGTGAAAGATCGTTATTACGGTAAGCCCGAAGTGGTTGCGAAGCAGGAAGCGGCGCCGCAAGCTGCCCAACGTGGCTTGGTAGCTTGGATCAAGAGCTGGTTTGACTGATTTAAAGGCAGGGCGCTCAAAGCGCGCCCTTCGTCCGTGATGGTCGCCAAGGACGAAATAATTGGAGTTATTTCGCAGCCGCTTCCGCTGCTTCGTCGTTGTCGCCAAACCATGAACTAGTATCGACCTGCATTACGGTCATTTCGTCGATGAATTTGAATGGCTCGGCCACCCTGGCAACAATCGTGCAGGCGAAGGGAAAATTTTCGTTGATTTGGGCCGGATCGGATTTTCCGCCATAGTGCAACTCCACGTCTACAGTTCCGGTTATGCGGTAGTGGATGTATTCGGCGCCGATCTCGACAACACTCGCCTCGTCGAACATAACGCCCTCGGTCGTGTATCGACCGGCAAGGATGTCCAGATCGTCGATCGTCTGCGCAATGAATACTGAAGCGGCTTCATTCTGAAGGTTCGGTTCAATGGCCTCCTTGATCGAGGCCCGAACCTCGTCGATCACATCGAACACTTCGGCGAAGCTGGCGATTGCTCGATCGGCGAATTCTTCGAGCGCATCGCCCGTCAGCGGAGGAGCGCCTGGCCGGATGTGGGTATTCTCGTTCAACTCATCAAAGGCCTTCTTGAGGTTCGCGTGAAATTCATCCGGGTCGAGCTTCAGCGTTTCGCGGATGAAGGCATCCGACAATCCTCCACGACTCAGGTACATCGCACGCTGGCGGCGGGTCGGCCCGCGCGCGCCCTGCTCCAAGGCGTACCAGGCGCATTTTTCCACGACCTCGTTCGAGGCACGCGACGATAGAACATGGCCGAAGAGCTCGCGAAGCGTCACGGCAAAGTGCTGAGCCCGCCGACGATTGTCGCTGGCAAGCGCCGCTAGCGCATCGTCGAATTCCTGGACGCACGCCTCGTCGGGCAAGCGACTTCGCAGACTTTTTACTAGGCCCTCGTTTGGCATGCTTCTTCGCTCCCGTGGGCGGCTTTGGCTGGCATCATAACGGGATGGCGCGGGTTTGGCTGCAAATAGCTGCCCCAACAGCTTGTAATGTGGCCTACCGTCTGCCTTGCGGCAGGTGCTTGTGGAAACACACGCGTACACCGCGGGCTCTTGGTGAAACGCATGACCTCAACGCCAGGTGACCGTTTCAGAGCTCGAAAGCGGCAGCCCGCAACTCGGATAAGCATTGATTGACGCGTTCGCGGTGAGGACCTCGAACTGGTGGGAGGCCTCGCATCATGTCATCGGCAAGCCATTGAGGATCTGTTCCGATCGCGGAATTGATCCGTCGGCTCAGATCGTTTGCGCCTTCCCCAGATATCGGCCGAAGGCGTTCGCCAGCTGCATCTGCTGCTGCGTGCGGCGCTCGGCTTCAAACAGCAGGGGCGAACCGACATGAATACAGATGCAGCGCGCGCCGTAAGTGTCGGGCCACCGATCTTGTCGATCATCCTGAGATTGTCTTCGACGGCAAACGCCGTGGCTTCCTCGGAAGTCTCGCTGCGGCGTTGCTCACTCGGGAGAAAGCTTCAGCAGCACATCGTGACTAAAAATTTGATTGGAGAATTCCGCAGACTAAATCGCAGACTAATTCGATTTTTAGTCTGCGGAGCGTTTGTAGATCGATCAGGAAAATGACGATCTCTCAAAAGCTTAACTGGCGCGCCGGAAGGGATTCGAACCCCTGACCCCCAGATTCGAAGTCTGGTGCTCTATCCAGCTGAGCTACCGGCGCCGTGCGACAAGAAAACCGGCGCGCCGGGGAAAGCCATTCCCCGATGCACCGGAACTGCAATCTGATTACAGGCTATTGTCCGGAATTTCCAGAGTATGCCAGAAATCGCCGCTGCGGCGCGCTTGGTTCTTGGCATTGAGCAGCAGCCTCCGGTGCAGACGACTTTGCCCGCTCTGGTCGGCAGCAGGATCCCGCGCAGCGGTAGACACCATGCCGCCGCGGCCTCTAAACTGATCCCTGACACAGTTCGGCGATGCAGACAGGAGGCCTGATGCCATGACGGGAACATTCACGGCCCGCGCTGCTCTTCTCCTGCTGGCTGCTGTGATTGCCCTTGGTGCGGGCCTGCTCTGGTGGCTTCTCAATCATCCCGAGTTCGCAACGACATTGCCGGACCGGCCGAAGCCTCCGGTACAAGCCGAGAAGAGCGCGCCGGCCGAGACGCCCGCCTCGAAGCCGCTCACGTCGGCGAGCGAAACGATCAAGGATCTCGGAACGCAACTCGGCGTGTCGAAGCCTGCCGCGACCGAGTCCGGTCCCCAGTTCGATGTTGCGCGGATCGAACCGAACGGCGATTCCGTCATTGCAGGCCGCGCCCGCCCGAATGCAACGGTCGAGCTGCTGCGCGATGGCGAGGTTCATGATCGGACCGTTGCCGATGCGACAGGCTCATTCGTCCTCATTCCGAAGCCGCTTCCACCCGGCAAATACGAACTGAAGCTGCGCATGACCGAAGCCGGCGGCAAGCCGATGGTGTCGAGCCAATCGGTCGCCGTCGAACTGGGCTCGCCCGTGCAGGACAAGGCGGTCGCGGTGCTCTCGCCGGGCACAGCGGCGCCTGGCGCGCCACAGGTGCCAGTCCGTCCGTCCGATGCACCTTCCGCTGCGCAACCGAAGCCTGTGCCGCAGACCGAGGCGAACGTTCGTATCGATCTCGCCGAAGCGCAGGAGGGCGGCAAACTCTTCATATCGGGCCGGTCCACGCCCGGGGCGAGCGTGCGCCTCTACCTGAACGATTCCTATATCGCGACCGGCACGGCATCAGCCGACGGACAGATCAGCTTTCTCATCGGAAGCGGCGTGAGGCCCGGCGAATATCGCATCCGGCTGGACCAGATCGGCGCATCGGAAAAGGTGGTCGCGCGCGCGGAAGTCCCGTTCAGCGCGCCGGCGACATTGGCATCGAGCGCGCCCCCAGCGTCGCCTGCTCCGACCTCATCAGCGCCTCAGATGTCGATCGCGGCAGCACAACCACAAGCGGCGGCACCGGCTCCACAGCCTTCTGCGCCCGCATCGCCCGCCGTGACCGCGGACCGGCAGCCGCAAACGCAAGCTCAGGCGCAGCGTCCCGCAGCACCGCTTGGAGCCACGGAAACGAAACCGGCGATCTCGCAACGAGCGGCTCCCGAACCTCGGATCGCTGCGGCCGAAACCGCGCCGAGAGCTTCGGATCAAGCGCCGGCGCAGCCGGGTTCGGTCAAACCGGCCGAGCCGCAGTCGAAGCCTGCATCTCATGTGTCTCAAGGGGAGACTGCGCCGCGCGAGGCCGCGACTGCAGCAAAGAGCCCGGCACCGTCCACGCCATCGCCGCCAAGCGCTGGTGCGACGCACGACAGCAGAGCAAAGTCCGCCGCAGCAACCGATCGCAGCGGTACCGTCGTGGTGCCGAAGATTGATACGCGCGTAGTGATCCGCGGCGACAATCTCTGGCAGATCAGCCGTGCGACCTACGGTCAAGGCATTCGCTACACGGTGATCTACAAGGCCAACCGCGATCAGATCCGCGATCCTGATTTGATCTATCCGGGGCAGATTTTTGTTTTACCGAAGCAGCAGCGATAGGTGTGGGCCTGAAATGCCGGAGCGAGCATTAAGGCAAATGCCATCACCGCCCATATACGCATCATTTGGCGCCCGCTGGGCGGACAATCGTTTTCGATCTTAAGCGCTGAAACTGAAAATGGCGCGCCCGAAGAGATTCGAACTCCTGACCCCCAGATTCGTAGTCTGGTGCTCTATCCAGCTGAGCTACGGGCGCGTCGTTACGCGAGTGGCGGCCTGACCATCATCCCGAACGTCCCGGAAGCGATCCGGGCGGCGTTTGGGCCGGTCGCGAGGACGCAAGGCCAGCGCAACGGCGGATAGCTATCGCCCCACTCCCCGGATGGCAAGGCTTTTCAGCCGGCTTACGCGGTTCAGGCGCTGGCCCGCTCCTCGCGCCAGGCGTCCAGATCGACCGCCTGATCCGGGATGGTAAGGTGAAAGGTGGCACCGATCGTGCCTTCGACCAGCCGGATTTCACCGCCATGGGCGCGAACAAGTTCGGCGGCGATGGCAAGGCCGAGGCCGGTGCCGCCCGGGCGGGCCGACCCCGAAAACGCCTGGAACAGATGCTCGCGCGCCTGCGGCGGAAAGCCCGGGCCCGTATCGGAGACTTCGATCACCACCACGCCGCCCTCGCGCCGGCCGGTGACGCGGATCTGGTCGCGCAGCGGATTATTGGGCGCACGCGCCTCCAGCGCCTGCATGGCATTGCGGGTGAGATTGAGCAGGACACGGAACATGTGATCGTGGTCGGCATCCATTTCGAGGCCGCGCTCGATCGAGACAATCCAGCCGATATCGCTTTCGGCGCTCAGTCCCAGCGTGTCGTGAACTTCCTGCACCAACGGCTCCACCGCAATCATGCGGCGGTCGGGCGGCGCCTCCTGTGCACGTCCATAGGACAAGGTGGACTGGCAGAATTCGATGGCGCGTTCGAGCGTCCGCACGAGTTTGGGCGCGAAGCGCTGGACCCGCGGATCGCGCACGCTCGACAACTGGTCCGAGACCAGCTGCGCCGAAGCCAGCATGTTCCTGAGATCGTGGTTGATCTTCGACACCGCGAGGCCAAGCGCCGCCAGGCGCGCGCGCTGATGCAGCATCGATGTCAGATTGCTCTGCATCGAGGCGAGTTCGCGCTCGGTGACGCCGATTTCGTCGTTGCGCCTGGAGACCTTGATGGTGCGCGACGGATTTTCCGGATCGGCCCGGAACGCCATGATATTGCGGGTGATCCGCCGCATCGGCCGCACGAACATGAAATGCAGCGCGAGATAAACCAGCGCCAGCGTCGATGCGGAAATAATCAAAGACGCGACCAGCACATTGCGCGAAAAGCGCAGCATCGCGCGCTGCAGCGGCTCGTTCTTGATCAGGATTTCCAGGAATTCGCCGTCGCGTGGCGCCGGTCCGATGACCTGGAGGATCGCCTCTTTCGGATCGAACAGCCCGTGATAGGCGCCCTTGACCGCATCGAGCCAGCCGACATCCCGCAGATCGAAATTGCGGTGGGTTTCTTCCGGCATCTCGGTGACCGCGAGCAGCCGCCGCGTCTGCCCGGTCTTCATGACTACGGCCTGCGCACCGATACTGGCGAGGATATCGCGCGCCAGATCGTCCGGGACCATCCCGCTCGGCGCAGCATAAAGCACGAGCGCCGCAGTCCGCGCGGCCGCGAGGCGGTCGTTCAGCCAGTTGAGGCGAAAAATCGAGACCGCCGGAACATAGATCAGCACCTGCACGATCATGATGAACAGGATCGTCAGCACCAGGAGCTTGCCGGAGAGTCCGAACCGCGGCACGCGGACCGGGCCCTTATCGTCCAAATCGGTCATCACCGCTGCCTGTATACGGGCACGACAGAAATCGCGAGCCTCCGTACAGGCTCATGATGGGGCCGCACTATCAAGTCGTCAAACCGGGCGCAAAAATGACCGATACAGCCTCCGGCGATCATGGTTAACCCCGGCCGGGGACCACCGCCTCCGAGGTATGAGGCCGCCACCGGCCGGCGCGAATCCGGCACAAGTTCCGTCCGATTCGCGCGACGGCGGGCCGGATCGGGGTCGCCCCCCGGGCCATGTCCCTGACCCGGCAGGATAAAATCGCCTGCCCAAAGTGAAGGGGATTGGCTGCGCTTGCATTGACGAAATGCCGAGCCGTCCCGTATAAGCGCCCGGAATTCCGGCACCGGCGGCCTTTTCGCGGCGAGAGATTTTCGCACGAGAGTGTTGCAGTCGAAGGGCCGGTGCGCACCACCCGAAGCATCCGGCATTGTGCCGCGACCAGCGGAGAGTCTTCCCGTGAAACGGACCTATCAACCGAGCAAGCTCGTGCGCAAGCGCCGCCACGGCTTCCGCGCCCGCATGGAGACCAAGGGCGGCCGCAAGGTCATCTCGGCCCGGCGCGCGCGCGGCCGCAAGCGCCTCAGCGCCTGAGCCGGGGCGGCCCGGAAGGCCGGTCCCGCATGGAGCGCCTGAGGCAACGAGCGGATTTTCTGGCCGCCGCAGGGGCGCTCAAAGTGCCATCCGCCGGATTCGTCCTGCAGGCGCGCGACCGCAGCGACCAGGACCCGGCTCGTATCGGGTTTACAGTATCTCGCAAGGTCGGAAATGCTGTAGAGCGCAACCGCGTCCGCCGGCGCTTGCGCGAGATCGTTCGCCTGAGATCAACGGGCGCATTGCGCCCTGGACACGATTATGTGCTGGTCGGCCGGAGGGCAGCGCTATCCGCAGCATTTTCCGATCTGGCGGCCGACTATGATCGGGCCATTGCGCGCATTCACTCGATGCGGCCAAAGGACACGGCGCGGCCTGAGCCGAAACCGAGCCGCTAACCATCGACCCGTGAGCTGAGAACGCATGATTCAAGACCAGAAGAACATGTTCCTTGCGATCGGGCTTTCCCTGCTCGTGATCCTGGGCTGGCAGTATTTCATCGGCGGTCCGCAGCTGGAGCGGCAGCGGGAAGAGGCAAGGCTCCGCCAGCAACAGCAGCAGGCCCAGCAGACCGCGCCGGGCACCGTGCCGCAGCCCGGCACGGCGGCCCAGCCCGGGGCAACGCCGCAACCGGGGGCGACCACCCCGGCAGTCCCCGGCCAGCCGGCAATTCCTGGCCAGACGCTCACCCGCGAAGCCATTCTGGCCGCCTCCCCGCGCGTCAAGATCGAAACTCCGACCATTCATGGCTCGATCGCGTTGCGCGGCGGCCGTATCGACGACGTAGCACTGATCAAGTACCGCGAGACCGTCGATCCCAAATCCCCGGCGATCGTGCTGCTGGCGCCGTCCGGCAGCCCGCACCCGTTTTACGCGCAGTTCGGCTGGACCAACGCCGCCGGCGGCAAGGTCAAGGTGCCGGACGACAACACGGTGTGGACCCAGCAGGGCTCCGGCGCACTCGGCGTCGGCAAGCCGGTCACGCTGACCTGGGACAACGGCGAAGGCCTCGAATTCCGCCGCGTGATCGCAATCGACGACAACTACCTGTTCACGATCGAGGACACGATCGTCAATCGCGGTGCCGACGCGGTCACGCTCTATCCTTACGCGCTGATCTCGCGCCACGGCAAACCGGAAATCCTCGGCTACTACATCCTGCACGAAGGCCTGATCGGCGTGCTCGGCGACAAGGGCCCGCAGGAGGTGTCCTACAGCAAGATCGAGTCCGAGAAGCAGCTCAGCTTCCCCGGCGTCGTCAATGCATGGCTCGGCATCACCGACAAATACTGGGCCGCGACGCTGTTACCGGAGACCAATGCCAAGCTGAACGCGACCTTCTCGGCGCGCGACCTCAATAACCGCAAGGTCTACCAGACCGACTATCTGCTGGACCCGGTCACGGTCGCGGCCGGCGGCACCGGCGCGGCAAAAGCGCGGCTGTTCGCCGGCGCCAAGGAAGTCGGCCTTATCGACAATTACGACAAGACGCTCAATCTCAACCGCTTCGAACTCCTGATCGACTGGGGATGGTTCTACTTCATCACCAAGCCGATGTTCTGGATGCTCGACTTCTTCTTCCGGCTGCTCGGCAATTTCGGGCTGGCGATCCTTGCGGTCACGGTCATCATCAAGATCGTGTTCTTCCCGCTCGCCAACAAGTCCTATGCCTCAATGGCGAAGATGAAGGCGGTGCAGCCGCAGATGTTGCAGATCCGCGACCGCTATGCCGACGACAAGGTCAAGCAGCAGCAGGCGCTGATGGAGCTGTACAAGCAGGAGCGGATCAATCCGCTGGCCGGCTGTCTGCCGATCCTGATCCAGATCCCAGTGTTCTTCGCGCTCTACAAGGTGCTGTTCATCACCATCGAGATGCGGCACGCGCCGTTCTTCGGCTGGATCAAGGATCTTGCCGCACCGGATCCGACTACAATCTTCAACCTGTTCGGGCTCATCCCCTGGAACCCGCACAGCGTGCCGGTGCTCGGCGCCTATCTGATGATCGGCGTGTGGCCCATCATCATGGGCATCACGATGTGGTTCCAGATGAAACTGAACCCGTCGCCGCCGGACCCGACCCAGAAGATGATCTTCGACTGGATGCCGCTGATCTTTACGATCATGCTGGCGAGCTTCCCGGCTGGCCTTGTGATCTACTGGGCCTGGAATAACACACTGTCGGTGCTCCAGCAGTCCTACATCATGAAAAAGCACGGAGCGAAGATCGAACTCGGCGACAATATCCGGGAGCTGTTCGGCAGGAAGAAGCCGCCATCGCAGGACAATGCGCCGCCGAGCGATAAGAAGAAGACCTAAGGAAAAGCGGCGGCGCTCGCGCATCTTGTGCACGGATACGTCATCGCCGGGCCAGTCCCGGCGATTTCGTTTATGGTGACGGGCATGACGTTCAAGAGCGACTTCACCCGCGGAGAGATCGAGGCCGGACGCAAGCTGTTTGCCGGCGACTGGCAATTCATGTGGGCGGCCGCATCGATCGAGACCCTGCCGCCGATGAAGGGGCTGGAGATCGCCTTTGCCGGCCGCTCCAATGCCGGCAAATCTTCGCTGATCAATGCGCTCACCGGACGCAAAGCGCTGGCGCGCACCTCGCACACGCCCGGCCGCACCCAGGAAATCATCTTCTTTCAGGGGCCGGACAATCTGCGGCTCGCCGACATGCCGGGCTATGGCTATGCCGAGGCGCCCGAGGCTAAGGTCAAGGCCTGGACCGAACTGATCCATGCCTATCTGCAGGGCCGCGCCAATCTCGCCCGGGTCTATGTGCTGATCGACGCACGCCACGGCATCAAGGACGCCGACAAGCCGGCGCTCGACCTGTTGCGCAGCGCTGCGGTGTCGCACCAGATCGTGCTGACAAAATGCGACCAGCTTTCGGCGAAGGACCTCACTGTGCGCATCGCCAGCGTCTCCGAAGGGATCGCCAAGAGCGCGGCGGCCTTTCCGGATGTCGTGGCGACCTCGTCGCGCGAGGGCACCGGCATTCCGGAATTGCGCGCCGCGATCGCGCGGCTTATCGCTGAGCGCCGCTAAGGAGGAGTCATGCTGCAGCTTCTGATCGCGATTGCGGCCCTGTTTGGAGCCGCCGGAGTTGTATTGACCGCCGCGGGAGCTCACGCCAAGCCGGGTACCGGGCTGGATAGCGCGGGCTATATGCTTTTGTTCCATGCGCCTGCGGCGATAGCAGCCTGCGCGGGCATTGCGGCAGGCCTGATCGGACGGACCACGGGTCTTGTCGCGGTCGTCGTGCTGCTGACCGGCGTTGCCCTGTTTGCCGGCGATCTCGCGTTGCGCGCCTATGCCGGGCACCGGCTGTTCCCGATGGCCGCGCCGACCGGCGGCATGGTCATGATCGGCGGCTGGGTGCTGCTGGCGGTGGCCGCATTCCTGGCGATGCGGTAGCCCTTCCCGAGTCCGGGGCGGCCCGCTAAAAGCTCCCGCGACATTCTCCGGTCAGGACTCCCCCCGCCAAGGACTCCCCGCATGACGGTCTCTCCGCACGACCAGGCCCGCATTCTGTCCGAGGCGCTGCCGCATATGCAGCGCTACGACGACGAAATCGTCGTGATCAAATACGGCGGCCATGCCATGGGTGAGGAGGAAGCCGCGCGCGCCTTCGCCCGCGACATCGTGCTGCTGGAGCAGACCGCGATCAATCCCGTGGTGGTGCATGGCGGCGGACCGCAGATCGCGGCGATGCTGGGCCGGCTCGGCATCAAGTCGCAATTCTCAGGCGGGTTGCGCGTCACCGATGCGGCGACGGTGGAGATCGTCGAGATGGTGCTGGCCGGCTCGATCAACAAGCAGATTGTCAGCCACATCAATCAGGCCGGCGGCAAGGCCGTCGGCCTGTGCGGCAAGGATGGCAACATGGTGATCGCGCGGAAAGCGGGCGGGCCGAGTGGCGCTGCTGTCGCCGATGTGGTCGATCTCGGCTTTGTCGGCGAGCCGGAAAAGATCGATACGACGGTGCTCGACCAGATCATCGGACGCGAGCTTATCCCGGTGCTGGCGCCGATCGCGTCGGGGCCGAACGGAGAGACCTTCAACGTCAATGCCGATACGTTCGCGGGCTATATCGCCGGTGCGCTGAAGGCAAAGCGGCTTCTGCTTCTCACCGACGTACCGGGCGTGCTGGACAAGAACAAGAAGCTGATCCCGGAAATGTCGGTCAACGACGTCCGCAACCTGATCGCCGACGGCACGATTTCGGGCGGCATGATCCCGAAGGTTGAGACCTGCATCACCGCGCTTGAACAGGGCGTCGAGGGCGTCGTCATCCTCGATGGCAAGGAGAAGCACGCCGTGCTCTTGGAGCTTTTCACCGATCACGGTGCCGGCACGCTGATTCACCGTTAGCCGGACATGCCACGGCCGCCCGCAGGCGGCCGTGGTCCCTTCCCCCTCGTGCTGCGCTACGCGTTACTCAAGCGCTCACGACCGCGTGATTTCAGCGGGCGATCAAGGCAGCACATAGGCATAAATGCGGCCGCGCGGATAAACCGACTCGGCTACCTTGCGGTTATGATTTCCCGAAATGATGATGGGATTTCCGGACTTGTCGATGCCCGATACAATCCCGACGTGTCCGCCGCCACGACCGCGTGACATCACGGCGATGGCACCGACCTGCGGTCCCGCGATCCGGCGTCCGTAGCTGGCAAAGGATTTCGCCATGTTGGATCCGGTGCCGCGTCGGCCGGATTTCTCCAGCACCAGGTTCATGAAGCGGGCGCACCAAAGCGCGCTCATGCCGGTGGGATTGGTGCCGATATAGGCACGCGCCGTTGCCACAAGCGAGGACGAGCCAAGGCCGGCCGTCGGCGCAACCGAGGCGTGCGATGCACGCGCTGTGCGCGACATATCGGGCGCAGTTCCGGCGCTGGACTGCCGCCCGCGACGGGCGCCGCGCGCAACGGGCCGCGCAGCCTCACCCTCCGTCAGATGGGCATACTGATTGCCGGCACCAAGGATGCCGCCGGACACCGGCGAAAATGCCGCCACCTGATGGCGCGCCGGCTGCTGCTTGTAGCGCCGCGCCTCTGCGGGCGATTGCATGAGAACGATGGCTGCGGCTATCGCCGCAGTTACGGCAATCGCCTTCGAACTGGTCACGCATTCTGTTGAGGCGTTTTTTTCACGCGAACCGGTACCCACTTCGCTCGAAAACGCTGTGTGCTTGAAATTCATCAGTCGGTCAGTCCCGTTTTTTCTTGATCGGTTGAGCCCGAACCGCGCGGCGCAAGGGCCGTGCGGCATCACGAAAACGCCGCCGTGAACGACACAGCGGCGAGGCGTGCGGGATGACGAGGGATGGGGGCCGGAATGGGACGACAATCCGGCGGCGTCTTCACATCAGCTTTCGAACTGAAACATTGCGCCGCGCGAGAACGTACGAATGCCTGCGGATAGCGACCAAAGTCGCAGACTGAAAGCGTTAACGCTTGCGGCTCAGGAGAAACACAGCCTGTTCGCCGAACAAATTCCAGAACCACCACGGCACATTGATGCGAAGCTTGCCGCCCCACGCATTCAGCGCGACCGCAGCCTCCATTTTTACGCCGATCTCGTTACACAGATCGCGAAAATCGCGGATCGTGCAGAAGTGAATGTTCTGGGTGTCGTACCAGGTATCCGGCAAATTCGAGGTGCGCGGCATGCGGCCAAGGAACAAGAGCTTGAGCCGGATTTTCCAGTGGCCGAAATTCGGAAAGGACACGATGGCGCGCTCGCCGATCCGCAGCATGTGCTCGAGCACGACCCGCGGCCGCCAGGTTGCCTGCAACGTCTGCGACAGGATCACGTAATCGAAGGCGTCGTCCGGATAATCGGCCAGATCGGTATCGGCGTCGCCCTGGATCACCGCGAGCCCCTTGGCGACGCAGAGGTTCACACCCTCGCGCGAAATCTCGATGCCGCGGCCATCGACATTTTTGGTCTCAGTCAGGATTTTGAGAAGTTCGCCATCGCCGCAGCCGACATCCAGTACCTTGGCGCCGGGCTTCACCATCTGCGCCACTACGAGCAGATCGACGCGCGCGCCCGAGGCATTGCGCACCACATGCGCGGTCGCCAGTTCGCGTTGCGGGCGGGCCATCATGTTCATTGATGATCCGAAAGACCGCGCGCGCGCGCCGCGCCGTCGAGGAAGCCGCGGATGATCGCGAACAATTCCGGCTCGTCGAGCAGGAAAGCGTCGTGGCCCTTGTCGGTTACAATCTCGGCAAACGAGACCCGGGCGCCGGCCGCATTCAGCGCATGCACGATAGCGCGCGACTCCGACGTCGGAAACAGCCAGTCGCTGGTAAACGACACGACGCAAAAGCGGGTGGGCGAATTCTTGAACGCATTCGCAAGCACGCCATCATACTCCGCAGCAAGATCGAAATAGTCCATCGCGCGGGTGAGATAGAGATAGGAATTTGCGTCAAAGCGCTCGACGAAGGACGAGCCCTGATAGCGCAGATAACTCTCGACCTCGAAATCGGCATCGAACGAAAAGGTCGGATTGCTGCGGTCCTGGAGACGGCGTCCGAACTTCCGGTGCAACGCCGCATCCGACATATACGTGATATGCGCACCCATGCGTGCCACGGCGAGGCCCCGGTGCGGGTTGGTCCCTTCGATCAAATAGCGGCCGTGACGCCATTCCGGATCTGCCATCACCGCCTGGCGCCCGACCTCATGGAAAGCAATGTTCTGCGCCGAATGCCGCGTCGCGCAGGCGATCGGCAGCGCGCAGAACACGCGCTCCGGAAAGCTCTGCGCCCATTGCAGCACCTGCATGCCGCCCATTGAGCCGCCGGCGACGGCGAACAAAGTGTCGATGCCAAGATGATCGATCAGCATCGCCTGCGCGCGCACCATGTCGCGGATAGTGATGACCGGAAATTCCAGACCATAGGGCTGGCCGGTCCTCGGATCGGTGGACGACGGGCCGGACGAGCCCATGCAGCCACCGACCACGTTGGAACAGATCACGAAGTAGCGCTCGGTGTCGATCGGCTTGCCGGGACCGACCATGGTCTCCCACCAGCCGTTCTTCTTGGTCACCGGATGCACGCTGGCGACATGCTGATCGCCGGTCAACGCGTGACATACGAGAATTGCGTTGCTGCGATGCGCATTGAGCCGGCCGTAGGTCTTATAGGCGATCTGGAACGGCGACAGTGCGATACCGGAATCGAGCTTGAGCGGGCGCTCGGGCCCGAAGCGAACGACGAGCGATTCCTTTGCGCTTTCCGCCTCGCGCGAGCGTCCACCTTGCACTGACTTGAGATCGGCCTCGGCCATTACTCTGTCACCCGGCACACCGGACCCGGCGCTGTTGTATATAGCGATCCGGACCGCCGGCCCTGTCGCCGGTCGTTCTAGGTATGCCTAACCATCGTTAAGTCAATGTTTTCTTTGATTTTGGGGGGCTGCCCACCTAAGACAGCTACCGTTCCCCGGACGCGGCGCCGCGCCATACAAGCGCACATCTTCCAATCGCTAGGCGGTGCGCAGCTGATCCGGGGGCCACGAGCGCAGTATCCCGAATGGGTCCCGGGTCTGCAGCGCAGCACATGCGCAAGCTCCTGACCCCATATATGCCGGCGCGTGTGCTGCGCCGCGCCCGGGACACGAGTTGCTTATTGCCATGTCCGATCAGGCTCAAAAGACCGCTCCATCGCTTGCTGCCCTGCGCGCCGAGATCGACCGGATCGACGAGGCGATGCATGCGCTGCTGATCGAGCGCAGCGAGATCATCGAGAACCTGATCAAGGTAAAGGGGACGCAGGAATCCGGCTCCGCCTTCCGCCCCGCCCGCGAAGTGGCGATGATGCGCAAGCTGGTCGAACGCCATCGCGGCATCCTGCCGCTCGATACCGTCGAGAGCATCTGGCGGGTCATCATCGCGACCTTCACCCATGTGCAGGCGCCCTTTTCCGTGCATGCGGACCTGACGGTCGGCGAAGCGGCGATGCGGGATTCCGCACGATTCCATTTTGGCTTCACCGTGCCCTTTGTCGCCCATATGGGCGCGGGACCTGCGATCGCCGCGGTGGCCGCCTCGAAGGGCGACCTGGCCCTGGTCCCGGCCGTCTCAGTTGCAGGCTCAGGTGCCTGGTGGACCGCGCTCGAAGGCGACAAGGCACCCAAGATCATCGCGCGGCTGCCTTTCGTCGAGCGGCCGGATCACCCTGCCTCGCTGCCGGTTTTCGCGGTTTCCCACCCGGCCGCCGACGCAGTCATAGCCGAGGTCGAGGTGCATAGCGTTCGGGTGTCGGGCTGGGGCGCCGCCGCGGCGCGTACCCTGGCCCCGCTCGCCGAGGTGATCGCCGAGCCGGATGCCGCCTTCGACGGTGCCGCCCTGCTGATCTCGGTGCCCCAGGGCCAGACCCTAGCGGCCATCACCGACGCGCTGGTCAAGGCTGGAGCCTCCGTGCGCTCAACGGCCCTCGTCGGCAGCCACGCGACCCGCTATACGCTTGCCGGAACGCGGCCTGTCGCCGCTTCCCGCTGATCCCCGCTTGCCCATTGTCGAGGTTTTCTGGAATGACCGCAGCCACGCGTCCACAGCCGCGCCCCGGCGTCATGGATATCGCCGCCTATGTGCCCGGAAAGTCCTCGGCGCCGGGGGTGGAGAAAGTCTACAAGCTGTCCTCGAACGAGAGCCCGCTCGGCGCGAGCCCGAAGGCCATTGAGGCCTACAAATCCGTTGCGAACGAGCTTCAGGATTATCCTGACGGCGCCGCAACCGCTTTGCGTGAAGCCATCGGCCACGCCATGGGTCTCGACCCGGACCGCATCATCTGCGGCGCGGGCTCCGACGATCTGATCAACCTCCTGGCGCGCGGCTATCTCGCCGACGGCGACGAGGCAATCCACACCACGCACGGTTTCCTGATGTATCCGATCGCGACGCTCGGCGCCGGTGCAAAGCCGGTTGTCGCGCCGGAGAAGAATTTCACTGCTGATGTGGACTCGATCCTCAAGGCAGTGACGCCGAAGACCAAGATGGTCTTTCTCGCCAACCCGAACAATCCGACCGGAACCTACATCCCGTTCGATGAGGTCAAGCGGCTGCATGCCGGGCTCCCCTCGCATGTGCTGCTGGTGCTCGACGCTGCCTATGCGGAATATGTCAGGCGCAACGATTACGAGGCCGGAATCGAACTGGTCGCGACATCGGAGAATGTCGTGATGCTGCGGACCTTCTCGAAAATCCACGGGCTTGCGGCGCTGCGGCTCGGCTGGATCTACGGTCCGGCACACATCATCGATGCGCTGAACCGCATCCGCGGTCCGTTCAACGTGAATGCGCCCGCGATCGCGGCGGGCATCGCATCGATCAACGACAGCGCACACATCGATAAGGCGCGCGCCCATAATGATAAGTGGCTGCCGTGGCTGACGACGGAAATCGAGAAGCTCGGCATCAAGGTGACGCCGAGCGTCGGCAACTTCATCCTGCTGCACTTCCCGGAGACGCCGGGCAAGACTGCGGCAGAGGCCGATGCGCTGCTCACCTCGCGCGGCATCATTATGCGCGCGGTGCGCGCCTACAAGCTGCCGAATGCCTTGCGCATGTCGATCGGCACGGAGGAGGCAAACCGGCTGACGGTGAAGACGCTCGCCGAGTTCATGGGGAAGTGATGGTGGTGTTGCTTTCGCGTCCCGGGCGCGATGCAGCACAACGTGATGCATCGCAGAACCGGGATCCGCACAACGCAAATGGGTCCCGGCTCTGCGTCGCACCGCTAGCGCGCTGCGCCGCGTCCGGGGCACGAGACTAAGATGACCACTACTCCCACCATTTCCCGCCTGGCCGTCATCGGCGCCGGACTGATCGGCGGATCGGTGGCACGCGCGGCCAAGGCTGCCGATGCCGCGCGCACCGTTGTGGTGACGGATGCGTCCGCCGATGCGCGCAAGCGCGTGCGTGAGATTGGAACGAGCTTTGCCGACGTGGTCGCGGAGACCAGCGCCGACGCCGTGAAAGACGCCGACCTGGTGGTGGTCGCAGTGCCGGTCGGCGCCTGCGGAAATGTCGCAAGGGAGATCGCGGATCACCTCAAGCCGGGCGCGATCCTGTCCGATGTCGGCTCGGTGAAAGCCTCGGTCGCGCGTGACATGGGCCCGTTCGTGCCGAAAGGGGTGCATTTCGTTCCCGCGCATCCGGTGGCCGGTACAGAGAATTCCGGACCGGATGCCGGATTTGCGGAATTGTTCGTCAATCGCTGGTGCATTCTCACGCCGGTCGAGGGTACCGATCCGGCCGCAACCGAAGCACTGAAGACGTTCTGGGAAAAGATCGGCGCTAATGTCGCAGTGATGACGCCCGAGCATCACGACCTCGTGCTCGCAATCACGAGCCACCTGCCACATCTGATCGCCTACACCATCGTCGGCACGGCGAACGAACTCGGCGACGTGACCGAGTCCGAGGTTTTGAAATTCTCCGCGGGCGGCTTCCGCGACTTCACCCGTATTGCGGCGTCCGACCCGACGATGTGGCGTGACGTGTTCCTGCACAACAGGGACGCGGTGCTCGAAATGCTCGGCACCTTCAACGAGGACCTGTCGAAGCTGACACGCGCGATCCGGCGCGGCGATGGCGAGGCGCTGTTCGAGCATTTCACCCGCACGCGCGCGATCCGCCGCGGCATTGTCAATCTCGGCCAGGATTCGGCTGCGCCCGATTTCGGCCGCCCGCATGGGCCGCTACCGATCGCGCCGATCGCGCGGCCCTATGCGTCGGACGACGACTGAGCGTCAAAACAACGGCGGCGTCTGACCGAGCTTGACCGGACCAAGCGTCGCAAGCCCGTCCTTGAAGCGCAGCGGCATGCGGGTGGCGCGGCGGCCTTCCAATTCCACCTGCTCGCCCAAAAGCGACACCGCACCGGCGATCGCACCCGGCGCCATCTGATCGAGCAGGCCAAGTGCTGCTCCAAGCCGCTGACTTCGGGACGTGCCCTGCCGGGCCAGCGCTTCCATGCCGAGCGCCGGAAGGATCTTTTCCACCCCGCTCGCGGTCACGGTGAGTTCGCCGTCGAGATAGCCCTGCGGCGTCAGCTTCAGGTTACCCGAAGCAACGGCCAGCACGTCACCCTGCTTGAAGCGCGCGTTGCGGATTTCGATCCGGCCATTGGCAGCCTGAATTTCCCGGAAGCGCTCGGCCCAGGACTTCGGCTGAAAGTTGCGCAAGCCAACGAGCCGGCTGTCGCCGTCGAAGTCGAAAGGCTGCGCAAGCAGCGGATGCCATGATAGCGCGGTTGCGGCCTTGAGCGAGGCAGCGACATCGATCACCGGGTTATCGCGCACCGTGCCGGACGCGAGGCGGCCGTGCAGCTGGCCCTTCTCGGCGGCAAACACACGCGCCGGATTGCCGGCGCCGGTCTGGTCCAGCGTCAGCTTGTCGGCGACGAAGGACACGCGCTGCGGATTGCGCGGCGTGCCGCGGAGACTAACCTGCGCGAGCGACCAGTTCGCCGTCATTTTCGGCGGCTGACCGGGATCGGCGATGGTTACCGGGGCCTCGATCTCGGCGAGCACGAGATTCGGCTGATAGACCTGGACGGCGGCCAGGACATGCCCGGCCGAGAGCGCGAAGGGTGGCTGCGCTTTCTCGAATTCCGCGGCCGCCTCCTTGCAGCGGAACTCGATCCGGAACGGAAAGCCGCCGAGCGACTGCGAGCGGCAGGTATAGACCCGCCCGCCTTGCGCCTCGCGCTGGATCCAGCCGGCGATGGTGTCGCGGGCGCGTTCCGCCGCGTAGAACCAGAACGCGCACCAGCCGGCTACGACGATCACCAGCACAAGGAAAGGGATCAGCCAGCCGATCGAGCGGCGGCGCCTGGGCGCCGGATAGTGGTCCATAAACGTCGTCCTTTGAGCGTCGCCCGTTTTCGCCCTTATAGCGCCAAAGGGTAGCGGAATGCGGCGTTTCGATGTTACCGGCACCCCTGCGAATGGCTATTGCACAGGTCCGATGAAGCTTTCGATCGACCAGATTGCCGAAGACCTATGGGTGTTCGGCTACGGCTCGCTGCTGTGGCGGCCGGGCTTTCCCTTCGTCGAAAAGGTTCCGGCGCGGATGACCGGGCTGCACCGGTCGCTCTGCGTCTATTCGTTCGTCCACCGTGGCACCCCGGAGAAGCCGGGCCTCGTGCTCGGGCTAGACCGCGGCGGCGCCTGCCGTGGTCTTGCCTTCCGGGTCGCGGCGGCCGACCGCGCCGCGACCATCGCCTATCTGCGGGAGCGGGAGCAGATCACCGCGGTCTATCTGGAGGTGCTGCGCAACGTGACGCTTCTGGGAAAGCCCGAGCGCACCGTCGAGGCGCTGACCTACGTGGTCGATCGCGGCCATCCGCAATATGCCGGCAAGCTCTCGCTCGACCAGCGTCTGCACCTGATCCGGCAGGGTCACGGCCGCTCGGGCCCGAACCCCGAATATGTGCTGGCGACGGTGGCCGAACTCGAACGGCTCGGCTGCCGCGATGCGGAGCTGCATGCGCTGGCGGAGCGGCTGAAGGGTCCGCACGACACGCCGCTGCACGCCCCGGAGTAGCGTCGCGCAGCCGACGAATTATCGCGCGCCTGCGGCGTGCTTCCCCATCGCCACAAGCTCCGCCGTCTTGGTTTCGATCGCATCCTGCAGCCGATCATAGAACGCCTGGCGGTCGAGCCCCGGTTCGATCGGCGGCAGAAACGCAACTCTTACCACGCCGGGATAGCGCATGAACGAGCGGCGCGGCCAGAACAGTCCCGAATTCAATGCGACCGGAACACACGGCACGCCAAGTTCGGTGTACAGAAACGCGACGCCGAACTTGTATTTCGGTTCGGCACCCGGCGCGCGCCGCGTGCCCTCCGGGAAGATGATGATTTCGCGTCCCCGCGCAATCTCCTGCTTTGCACGCTCGGTCATCGCCGCCAGCGCCTGCGAGCGCTTGCCGCGATCCACCGGGATCATCTGCGCCTTCGCTGCACACCAGCCGAAAAAGGGAATCCAGAGAAGCTCGCGCTTGAGAATATAGGCCGGATCGTCGAGCACCGTGATCAGCGCGAAGGTCTCCCACATCGACTGATGCTTGGAGGCGATCAGCGCCGCACCTTTCGGAATATTCTCCAGTCCGCGGAACTCGCAACCGATATCGCAGATCCATTTCAGCAGCTTCAGATTGAGCCGGCACCAGCTTCTCAGCATCGCCAGCAGCGCCCCGCGCGGCATCAACAGGGTCGGCAGCGCCGCGATCAGATAGACGAACAGGACGAGATAAAAGACGACATTGAAGACGACGGAGCGCAGGACGATCACGACGGCAATCCGGACTTTATTACACGAATAACTGCTCGAACCCTGGCACGTGGATGCGCGCGACGGCGGCGACATACTTCACGTACTCGGTCAACAAAAGCCGCAGGGTCGGACCGTGCATCCACCCCGCCTTCAGCCTTTCACTGACGACGGGAAATTCGATCAGAGCAATATCCGGAAGCTGATGCGACAACTCCGTCATCGCGCGCGGCATATGATAGTTCGACGTCACCACGATCAGCGACCTGAAGCCGCGATCCATCACCCAGCGCCGGGTCTCGGTGGCATTGGTGATCGTGTTCACGGCGGCATGATCGAGATCGACGCAGCAGGCGATGATCTTTTCGTGCTCGGGGCGCAGCCGCGCGATTTCGCGCTCGGTCGTCATCGGATTGACACCGGAAATCAGCAGCCGCTGCCCGCGGCCCCGCGCCAGCAGATCGATCGCATCCTCGATGCGCGAGGCGCCGCCGGTCAGAACCACGATCCCTTCCGCCTTTTCCGTGAATGCAGCTTCGGCCGTCGGCAGCCGAAGCACGAACCACAGGAATCCGGCGCAGAACACGAGGCCCGCGAGAATCCCAAGCCCGAACAGCCAGCCGATGGCGCGCACGACGCGGCCGGAACGGGCCCGTGGTTCTGCACGAAAAGACTGGCGTGATTCGGCTGACGGCATCTGTCTCAACCCCATACCAGAATAACGTCAAATGGGGCTCGGCAATGATGGATATCGTAAAGGCTCGGATTGCAGACCTCAGATCGAGGCAATGGTCTGCTTCACCGTCCGCCGCGATGCTTCCGAGGCGACGGCGGCGATCACCACGATCTGGGCGATGATAACCAGATAGCCGGACAATCCGAGGGTGATCGAGCCGAACAAGGCGGCGAACTGGTCGGCCCCGGCATTGCCGCGGATCATTGCCTCGACCGGAGCAATCAGTGCGAAGAGGAGGATGGCAGCCGCCCCGCCGATAGCGCCGCCCTTCAGGCCGAGCCAGAGGAAATGGCGCTGAAACTGACCGGCGATGAAGCGGTCCTGTGCACCGACGAAATGCAGCACCTCGATGACGGGCCGATTGGCCGCCATGGCGCCGCGGGTCGCGAAATTGACGGAGAGGATCGTCACCACGATGACGAGCCCAAGCACGATAATACCGCCAGCCATCACGAAATCGGCAATGGCGCGCATGCGGCCGATCCAGCCGCGATGATCGTCCACGGTTGCGCCGGGCACCTTGTCGGCGAGCGCCTTGCGTAGCGCCGCAATGTCGAGCGCCGTGCCCGAAGCGAGCTTGACCACGATGACCCGTGGTACGGGCAGTTCGTCGAGTACCAGCCCCTTGCCCAGCCAGGGCTCCAGCAGGTTTGCCGATTCCGTTTGCGAATAGGGCCGGACGCTGGATACGCCCGCAAAACCGCGCGCGATGTCGGCTGCGGTCTGCACGGCGGCGTCAGCATTACGGCCCTCCGCCGGTCTGATCTGGATCGTCACCTCGCGCAGAACCTCGGCCTGCCAGTCGGCAGCATTGGCCCGGACCAGCATCACCGCGCCCGTGGTCAGCGAGGCGAGGAAGGTCATGATCGCAACCACCGCCACGAGCGCGCGCCCGCCGATCGACTGGTGCGGCACGATCGGCGATTCCATTTTCGGCAGCGGGGCTTCGGGCTGCCGCGCCACTGACGCCGCCGAGTTCGCTGTCCTTTGCGCTCTGGCCATGCGACCTCAATCGTAAAGGTGCAGACGTCCGCCATGCAGGACAAGCCGGCGCGCGTCAAACTGGTCCATCAATGCGATGTCATGGGTCGCGATCACAATCGACGTGCCGGATCTGTTCAATTCCTGAAACAGGTGCAGCAACCGCTTGCCGAGGCTCGGATCGACGTTGCCGGTCGGCTCGTCCGCCAGCAGAAGATGCGGCCGCGCAACCACGGCGCGCGCAATGGCCGCACGCTGCTTTTCGCCGCCCGACAGCACCGGGGGCAGCGCCCACAACCGTTCGCCGAGCCCGACCCAGCGCAGCAGCTCGATCACCTCGTTGCGGTACGAGCTCTCCTCGCGGCCCATGATCCGGAACGGCAGCGCCACATTCTCGTATGTGGTCATGTGATCGAGCAGCCGGAAATCCTGAAACACGATACCGATGCGCCGGCGCAGCGCCGCGAGGTCGTCGCTGTCGAGCTGCGAAGTGTCGCGGCCGAACAGCGTAATGAGTCCGCGGGTCGGTTTCAGAGAGAGAAACAGGAGTTTCAACAATGAGGTCTTGCCCGCGCCAGAAGGCCCGGTCAGGAACTGGAACGAGTTCGGCTCGATGCGGAAGGTCAGGTCGCGCAGGATTTCCTGCCCCATCCCGTACCGTAAGCCGACATTCTCGAATCGGACCACAGGCCGCTCCGGTTAGTCTCCGCGACATCGCGGAACAATCTGGTCATTCCGGGGCGCACCTGCGACCCGGGCGCTTTTTCCCCGCCGGGCTTCCTCCGGCGCAGCCGGACCGGCGGGCCGTGGAATGACGGCTCAGAATACGGACTATCGCAAGCACAGTCCCGGTATGGTTTCCAATTCGTTAACGAACCGCTGTTAGCGTCGCGGCCGAATCCCTGGCCGATGCGAATCAGCGATGCTTATCGTCTGCCCCCATTGCGCTACCTCGTACCAGATCGCCCCAGAGAGCCTCGGCGATAACGGACGCAGTGTCCGTTGCGCGAGCTGCCACAGCCTCTGGTTCGCGCATCCAAACGACGCGGTCGTTCATGCCACCACCGCAGCACCGGAGCAGGCTGCTCCCACGCTGATCCGGCCGCCGCTGAATGACGTCGTCGCGATCGGTGCCGGGACAGCGGACGAACCCGCCAACGGCCGGTTTGACGACCCCACGGACATGGTGCCGCCGGATGACGCACCCTCGATCGTTCCGGGTGCCGATACGCGATTCGACAAACCCAAAGGCATCGAACGCGCCGCGCTGGCTTGGGAGCGCAAAAGAGCCAAGCGCCGCCCCCTCGTGCTGTCTCGGCATGCGATGCCGGCCATGATCATCGTGCTGGGACTTGTTCTGGTCTGCCTGATTGCCGGACGGCAGCAGATCGTGCGCCTCTTGCCGCAAACCGCATCGCTCTATGCGCGGATCGGCTTGCCGGTGAATCTGCGCGGGCTCGCATTCGAAAATATCAAGACCACACGGGATATCGAGGACGGTGTCCCGATCCTGATCGTCGAAGGCGAAGTGGTCGGAACCACCGGCCGGCACACCGAGGTGCCGCGGCTGCGCTTTGCGGTCACCGACAATACCGGGAAGGAAATCTATGCGTGGACGGCCCGGCCGGCCAAAACGCTGCTGCCGCCCGGCGAGGTCTTGCCATTCCGGTCGCGCCTCGCATCGCCACCCGCCGAGGCGAGCGGCGTGACTGTCCGATTCTTCAACCGGCACGACGCAAAAGCCGGATTCATGTGAGGCGACGATGGCGCGGATACTGCTTGCGGAAGACGAGGACTCGCTGCGCGAACTGGTCGCGCGCGCGCTAAAACAGGACGGCCATGACGTCGTCGCGAACTGCGACGGCGCGGCTGCGCTCGACGCCCTGATGCGGGACGACGGCCGCTACGATCTCCTGTTGACCGATATCAAGATGCCAATCATGGACGGCATTGCGCTTGCGCTCGCGGCAAGCCGCGACTTTCCAGACATGCCGATTCTGTTGATGACCGGCTATGCCGACCAGCGCGAACGGGCGTCGGGCCTTGAATTACTGATCCGCGATGTGATCGCAAAGCCGTTTACGCTCGCCACCATCTGCGGTGTTGTACGCGAAGCACTTGCAACGCCGCAGATGCATTGAGGCTGGCGCTCAGAAATCCTTGAGCAGCCGCTCGATGTAATCGAGTTCGAGCTGCGGCCGGGCCGGATCGGCGAACCGGCGGCGAAGCTCGTCGAGAATCCGGCGCGCGCGCTGCACGTCGATCTCGCCCGGTACCTTGACGGTCTGGTCGTCGCTGTAATCGCGGCCCTGCCGCAAGGGCCGGCCGAGCGGGTCGGTGTCCTGCTGCGCGCGGCCCTGCGGGCGCCCCGGCTGACCCGGTCCCGGACCCTGGCCCGGGCCCTGCTGCTGCATCGCCTGTGCCATGCCCTGCGCCCCGCGCCGCAGCGCTTCCAGCGCGCGGCCCTGCGAGCCGACCGCGCCATCGGCATTGCCGTCGCCGAGCTGGCCTTCTGCCTCGCCCATGGCTTCGCCGGCCTTGCCGAGCTGGTCCATGCCGTTCTGGCCCTGCTCGCCCTGCTGGCCCATGCCGCGCTGCTTGAGCTGTTCCAGCAGCTTCTGCAGCTGCTCGCGCAACGCCTGCTGGTTCTGGCGCAGTTCGCCCATATCCTGCTGATTCTGCTGGCCGCGCTGCCCGCGCTGACGCTCGCGCCGCTGATCCTGGCCCTGGCGGAACGTGCGATCGCGCAATTGCTGCTGCTCACGGATCATGTTGCCGAGTTCGTCGAGCGCCGACATCATGTCGTCGGAGTCCTGGTCGCCCTGCTGGCCTGGCCGGGCCATCTGCAGGTTCTCCAGCATCTGCTGCAATTCCTGCAGCAGCCGCTGCGCGGCGTCCTTGGCGCCCGAACGCGCAAGCTGCTCCAGCCGGTCGATCATGTTCTTCAGATCCTGCGAGCGCAGCTGGCGCGCGTTCGGATCCATCGGGCGCGCCATCTGCTGCGGATTCTTCCGCATCTCCTCGGCAAGGGCCTGCAAGAACTTGTCGAGCGCAGCACGCAGCTCGTCAGTCAGCTTCTTGATCTCGTCTTCGCTGGCGCCGCGTTCAAGCGCCTCGCGCAGCCGCTCCTGCGCCGCGCGCAAGGCCGCTTCGACGTCGGAGAGATTTCCATCTTCGATCTTCGTCGCCATGTCCCACAGGCGGGCGACGACATCGCGCAGCGAATCGTCGGACTTGGCGCGGCTCAATTGCCAGTAGATTGAGCGCAGGCCGAGATAGACCGACGCCTCGATCTGGAACACTTCCGGCGCCATCGCCAGCGCATCGAGCGCGGTCAGCACACGCGGCTTGGATTCCGCATCAAGCGCCAGAACGCGGCGCTGCTCGATCAGCGCGCGTGCCATCGGCTTTGTGAACAAACGCTCCGGCAAGCGCATGTCGAATGGCTCGGAAAAGCCTTCATTGCCGCCTTCATCGAGCGCACGCAGCGTCAGCACGACATCCGCGCCGGCCCAAGGGTGCCCCGACAGATCGCGCAAGGTTTGCCCGACACCGTTGCGGGTGCGCGCCTGCGGCAGCATCAGTGGCATATCGGGCGCCTCAAACAGCGGACGCGGCGTCTTGAACCCGCCGGCCTTCATCCCGAATTCGTCGAGTTGCGGCTTCAATTTGAACAGCGCGCGGGCTTCGGAAACGCCGTAGTCGTCCTCCACCTTGTAGTTCAGCATCAGGGAGCCACGCGCCTGCGGCTCCGGATCCTTGGTCAGCGCGATGGTCGGCGCCCGATCCGGGACGGCGACGAAAGTCCAGGTCACCGGATCGCCAATGCCGCGCAACGTCACCTCGCCCTGTTCGGCGATCAGGTAGCGTCGTTCTTCCGTACCGGCCGCGGCCGGCTGCGCCGCTGCGTCCGTCTTTTCGTCGACTTTGACGCCGCCGCGCAGGGCAACGTCGAGCCCGGTGGCTCCGCTGGCGCGGATCACAAGCACGGAATTGGCAGGGACAGTGACGGGACCTGCGGCGCGCTGCACCTCACCGGGCCGAAGTCCCGGCAGGATGACCGGCGGACGCTGCGTGTAGGGCGGCGGCGCCACCCAGGCGTCGATCCGGTAATTCGCCGGCGCCACCACGCCCTGCCAGTTGAAGGCCGCGGCAACGCGGCGCTCGCGATCCCCGCCCGCGGAAAAAAAGGTCGCAACAGCCAGAAGCACAACAAGGCCGCGGATCGCGATCGGGTCCCGGGCGGACAGGTGCGGTGCGGGCCAGCCCGCCTTGAGCTTGCGCGCGGCCGCCATTGCGCGCTCGACATGCACGCGCCAGAGCGCCTGTGTCATCGCATCGGTATCGTTCGCTGCGAGCCGGTCGGTGAGGGCGATGGCTGGCCGATGCGGCAGACCGCTCCGGCGGTCGAGCCGCTGCAACCCCTCGCTGACACTCGGAATCCGTATCCTGACGAGCGGGAGAAGGGCAGCCAGCGCCAGGACGCCAAAGAGAACAACGCCTACAGCTCGGCCGATCGGCGGCAGCCAGATCCAGAGCCCGAGCCAGGATACCGCAAGAAACAGCCCGCAGACGGTCAGAAATGCAGCCAGAGGCGGCCACGCACGCTCCCATAAGAGCGACCAGCGCGCCCGGGCAACGCCCCGCGCGAGCAGCCGGTCGACCTGCTTTTGGGGAGAAACACCCGTATTTTCAGAGCCCTGCATCGGCTGTTCGGTCAAAGGCCTGTCCCTTCGGGAATCTGCAGTCCAATGAAGCTTATCATGCCCTGTCAGCGCAGATAGTCACGAAACCCGGAACTGCGAAGCAAGGAGCAGGCCAAGGCGCAAAAGCCACCGAGCGCACGGGTCCAGGCCTCCCGGTTCCGCTCTCAAAGCCAGGGCGGCTGGCGATCCAGCGCGATCAATGCGTCGGCTTCGAGGCGAGGCCGTACCAGCGACCATGCGTCATCCTTCACCAGCACTTCCGGGATCAGCGGGCGGGTGTTGTAGGTTCCCGCCTGGACCGCCCCGTAGGCTCCGGCCGTCATGACGGCAAGCAAATCGCCCGCCTTCGGTTCCGGCAGGTCACGGTTCAGCGCGAGGTAATCCCCGGTCTCGCAGACCGGCCCGACCACATCGGCGCGCACCCATGCTCCGCCCGTCACCGGCCGCACCGGTACGATGTCGTGATGCGCATCGTACAGCGTCGGCCGGATCAGATCGTTCATTGCCGCATCGACGATCACGAAGGTCTTGGCTTCGCCTTGCTTTACGTAGATCACGCGTGTGACGAGAATCCCGGCATTGCCGACGATCAGGCGCCCAGGTTCGAAGATCAGCTTGCAGCCGAGCCCGCGCGTCGCGTCTTTCACCACCTTCGCATAGGCCGCGGGATCGGGCGGCGTATCGTCGCCTTCACGATACGGGATGCCGAGGCCGCCGCCGAGATCGACATGCGAGATCGTGTGACCGTCGGCGCGTAATTCGCGTACGAAATCCGACAGCAAAGCGAACGCATCCGCGAACGGCGACAATTCGGTGATCTGACTGCCGATATGCATGTCGACTCCCGCCACCTGCAGTCCCGGCAGGCGGGCAGCATGGCGGTAGACTTCGCGGGCGCGGCTGATCGGAATGCCGAACTTGTTCTCGGACTTTCCCGTCGCGATCTTGGCATGGGTTTTGGCGTCGATATCGGGATTGACGCGGATCGAGATTGCGATGCTGCGTCCTTTTCCGCTGGCGACCTGCGACAAGAGATCGAGCTCTGGCTCGGATTCGACATTTACACACAGAATGCCGGTCTCGACCGCGAAGGCGAGTTCGGCCGCGGTCTTGCCGATGCCGGAAAACATGATCTTGCCTGCCGGGATTCCGGCCGCCAAAGCGCGCTTCAGCTCGCCGCCCGAAACCACGTCCGCACCGGCCCCGAGACGCGCCAGCGTTGCGATTACGCCCTGGTTCGAATTGGCCTTGACTGCGTAGCAGACGAGCGAGGGCACATCGGCAAACGCATCGGCAAAGACGCGATAATGCCGCTCCAGCGTTGCGGTCGAATAGCAATAGAACGGGGTGCCGACGGCGTCCGCGATGGCGGCCAGATCTACCGCCTCGGCGTGAAGACCACCGTTGCGATAGGCAAAATGGTGCATAGCCGTTTAGTTCAGCAGGACGTCGAGCGGGATTTTGCGGTCCGGGCCACGAATGACCGGGAGGCCGGTTGGAGAGCCTTTCCGGATCACCTCACCGCCCTCGTTCGTCTCCTCATCAAGGGAGCCGCCGGGCGTGGCCGCGAGCCCCCCGGGCGGGGCGTCAAGCGGACCCTTGCGGCCACAGGCGGACAGGCCAAGCGCCGCGGCGAGGATGACCACAGCCGCAAAGCGGTACGATAAGGCAGGCAGACGACGGATCACAAAACGGCTCCCCCGAACGGCGCGGACCATATCAGACCCGCCGAACATGGCGAAATCCCCGATCGCACGGCATCCTCGCCAAATTTCTTGTGCTGCGTCCAAAAAACCTCAGTCGGAAGGCTGGCCCAACCGCCTGAGCCAGCGTTTGGCCTGCTGGCGCACGTTTTTGGGGGCGGTACCGCCGTAGCTTGTGCGGCTCTGCACCGATCGGTCGACCGACAGCACCTTGAAGACGTCATCGGTGATCCGCGGCTCCACCTTCTGCATGGTCTCGAGCGGCACGCGGTGGAGCGGAAGTCCGGTCTTGGCGGCCTCGGCCACAATCGTCCCGGTGATGTGATGAGCCTGACGGAACGGGATGTTGAGCGTGCGCACCAGCCAATCGGCAAGGTCGGTGGCAGTGGCATAGCCCTCGCCGGCGGCCTTTTTCAGGCGCGCGACGTCGGGCTCGATGTCGCGCACCATGCCGGTCATCGCGGCAAGACACAGCGACAGCGCACCAAGCGCATCCATCGCGCCTTCCTTGTCCTCCTGCATGTCCTTCTGATAGGCGAGCGGCAAACCCTTCATCACAACAACAATCGCCTGGAAGGCTGCGGCGATCCGCGCCGCCTTGGCGCGCACGAGCTCGGCCGCATCGGGATTGCGCTTCTGCGGCATGATCGACGAGCCGGTGGTGAACTTGTCCGACAGCCGCATCAGACCGGTGAGCGGCGAGGTCCAGATTACGATCTCTTCGGCCAGCCGCGACAGATGCACCGCGCAGATGGTCGCGGCGGCAAGCGTCTCCATCACGAAATCGCGGTCGGATACTGCATCGAGCGAATTGGCGGTCGGCCGGTCGAAGCCCAGCGCTTTCGCCGTCATGTCTCGGTCAAGCGGGAACGAAGTGCCGGCCAGCGCCGCCGATCCGAGCGGGGATTCGTTCAGGCGCTTGCGCGCATCGGCGAGACGGCCGCGATCGCGGTCCGCCATCTCGACAAAAGCCAGCAGGTGATGACCGAACGTGACCGGCTGCGCGGTCTGCAGATGTGTTAGTCCCGGCATCACGGTGTCGGCGTGTTCGAGCGCCCTTTCGGCCAGAGCGCGCTGATAGTCGGCGAGCGCTGCATCGAGCTGATCGATGGTGTCGCGAACCCAGAGCCGGAAATCGGTCGCGACCTGATCGTTGCGCGAGCGCGCGGTATGCAGCCGCCCGGCCGCAGCACCGATCAACTCGGCGAGCCGCGCCTCTACGTTCATGTGAACGTCCTCAAGCGCGCGCTGGAAGGTGAACCGGCCCTGCTCGATCTCTGACAAAATTGTGTCCAGCCCGGACGCGATCGCCGTTGCATCGGCGGCCGTAATGATGCCTTGCTCGGCCAGCATGGCTGCATGGGCCTTGCTCGCGGCAATGTCCTGGCGATACAGGTGCCGGTCGACGTCGATCGAAGCGTTGATCGCCTCCATGATCGCATCGGGGCTCGACGAGAAGCGCCCGCCCCACATTTTGTTGCTCATGACCGTAACCTGAGTGACCGTGACCTGAGAGTGTTCCGACCGATGCCGTTCGAGACCCGTGAATTCGCAAAAAAGCGCCTGGCGGTCATGCTTCTGGGCGCACTCGCGGGCGTCGTCGTGGCGTTGGCGGGGATATACGGGATTGGCATGGTGCTGCGCAAATCGGCGGTGCCGGAAGCCTGCCGGCCAGCTGCGCAGCTTGCCGAAAAGCTGAAACCGCTCCTGCGTGGGGAGGTGGCGGCGCTGACCCCTGCCAAGAGTCCGATTCCATTAACCAACATTGCCTTCCGCGATGGCGACGGCAAGGAGCGCACGCTGGGCGAGTGGAAAGGCAAGACTATACTACTCAACCTGTGGGCCACCTGGTGCACGCCCTGCAAGAAGGAAATGCCCGCGCTCGACGAGTTGCAGAAGGCGCTCGGCGGGCCCGACTTTGAAGTGGTCGCGGTCAATATCGACACCCGCAATCCGGAAAAGGCGAAAGCCTGGTTGAGCGATGCCGGCATCGCCTCGCTTGGCTATTACGCCGACAATTCGGCCAAGATTTTCCAAGAGCTCAAGGAGAAGGGCCGCGCCTTCGGGATGCCAACAACGATCCTGATCGACGCGAATGGTTGCGAAGTCGCGACCCTGGCCGGGCCGGCAGAATGGGCAAGCGCCGATGCCAAGGCCCTGATCAAGGCCGCGCTCGGAAAATCCTCAAACTGAAATATCGAGATTGCCGCCGAGCCCGGCCGCAACCAGTGCCTTCATGTTCTGCTGCGCAGCTTCAAGCACCTGAACGACGGCACCCTGCGCATCGGCATTCATCTTCATCATCTTCGCTGCAGCCGCAATTTGCAGTTTTGCGGTCGAGGCACCTGCAAAAGCGGCAGCCAGGGCTCCGACGTCCATGATCGCCTCACGCCGTGATATTGACCGAGAGCCCGGTCTTCAGATCGATGACCGTACCGTCGGAATGGGTGATCGTGTTGGAAGACAGATTGATGGTCGCGCCGCCGCTGATGGTAACCGAATCCCCGTAGCTGAACGACGATTGCTTCGGTGCGCTGACCTGATTCTGCTCGGCGCTCAAGGCAGCCAGCGCCTTTTCCTGCTTGGCTTTGGCTTCCTGCTGAATGCGTGCCATCGCCTTGTTGGCCGCGATCTCGCCGATATTGTAGCCGACATCGGTCCAGGCGGTCTGAAGCGACGCTATCGCATTCTGCATACTGGCTTCGTATTTCTCCTGGAACGCTTTGCGCTTCTCGCGCCAGGCAGTCATGCTCTCGTATGCGGATTGAGTCCGCACCCAGTTCATCTTCTTGATGCCGTAACTCGCCATGGCCAGCTCCGGCGGCAATCCTAAGTCGCGGCCGGTTACTGATGGACTAACGCGCAGTTAACGCGAGCGGCGGCCGCTCGGATGCCGTTGATGAAAATATTCAGCCACCCCTCTTGACCGGCGGGGCTGCAACGCATTTACTTAACCACATGGTTTACTATCAGCACGACAGTCTGAGCGACACCTTTGCGGCACTGTCCGACCCGACCCGCCGCGCGATCCTTGCGCGGCTTGCGGAAAGCAACGCCATGTCGGTGAGCGAGATCGCGAAGCCTTTTCCGGTTTCGCTGCCTGCGATCATGAAGCATCTCGACGTGCTGACTGACGCCAACCTGATCCGACGCTCGAAAAAGGGCCGCGTCGTGACCTGTGAGCTGACAGCCGCGCCCATGGAGGACGCCATGCTGTGGCTGAACCGGTATGCGCAATTTTGGTCCAAGCAGCTCGATCGCCTCGCTGCCTTTGTGGAGGAAGAATCATGTCCCTCGCCCGCGCCGACTTCGCCGACAAGCCAAGCCTCACCCTCAAACGTCGTCTCAATGCGCCGGCGGAAAGGGTCTTCGCGGCATGGACCGACCCCGAAAAGATCGTGAAATGGTTCGGTCCGGATTCAGGACCGGTGACGAAGGCGGAGATTGACCTGCGCGTCGGGGGCCGATTCGACATCGGCTTTCACACCGAAGACGGTGAATACCATCAGGTTGGCGGCGTCTATCGCGAGGTAGTGCCGAACGAGAAGCTTGCCTTCACGTGGGCCTGGCACACGATGAAAGAACGCGAGTCGTTTGTCACCATCACTATTACGCGCGATGGCGACGGCTCGATCCTGACCCTGCATCACGAGAAATTCGCCGACGAAGCCGCCCGCGACGGTCACAGCCGCGGCTGGATGGGCTCGCTTGACAAGCTGGAAAAGCTGTTCGCCTGAACCCGGAGCAAGACAATGAAGCTCTATTATTTCGAGACGATCAACGGCCAGAAGGCTTGCGCCGTCGCAAAATATCTGAATTCGCCGGTCGAATATGTGCACGTCAATCTCGCCAAGGGCGAGCACAAGTCGCCGGATTATCTCGCCATCAATCCGAACGGCAAGATTCCGGCGTTGCAGGACGGCGATATCACGCTTTGGGAATCCAACGCGATCATGTGCCACCTCGCGCGCAGGGCGAAGTCCGATCTCTGGCCGACCGATCCGGCGAAGCAGATCGAAGTGATGAAATGGCTGTTCTGGAACTCGGAGCACTTCACGCGCCATGCCGGCACGCTCTATTTCAACTACGTCATCAAGCCGAAATTCGGCCTCGGCGCGCCCGATGAGAAAGCCGTCGAGGAAGCAATCGGTTTTGCGAAGCAGTTTGCCGCGGTGCTCGATCGCGAACTTGAAGGACGCGCGTTTCTGCTCGGCGATCACCTCACTGTGGCCGACTTCGCGGTGGCAGTGACGCTGCCGCAAGCCGAGACGATCCGGCTGCCGCTCGACGGTTTCGGAAATATCAGGCGCTGGATGTCGCAGCTCGGGGAAATTCCCGCCTGGCGTGAGCCATTTCCACGGTCACAGACCGCGGCCTGAGCCCAATCCCATTGGCCGAGGAGATCGACAATGGCTTACGTCGACGGATTTGTGCTGCCGGTGCCGAAGAAAAAGCTCAGGGATTATGCCCGCATTGCGACCCTCGCCGGTCAGGTTTGGAAGGATCACGGCGCGATCGACTACCACGAATGCGTCGCCGACGACGTCAAGCCCGGCAAATGGACCTCATTCCCGCAGGCCGTGAAACTGAAGAAAGGCGAGGTCGTGGTGTTCTCCTGGATCACCTACAAGTCGCGCAAGCAACGCGACGCCATCATGAAGAGGGTGATGAAGGACGAGCGCCTCGCCGAGATGATCGGCGACCCGAAGAAGATGCCGTTCGATACCCGGCGCATGATCTGGGGCGGCTTCAAGAGCTTCATCGATCTGTAACGGGTTGTTCGTTCGTTCCCGCGAGAGCAACCGCCAGTTCCGCCGGACTGGATCCCGCTTCCGCGGATGGACCGAGAATATTGCGCCACCGTTCGACAGGAGGAAGTTCGACATGGACCAGCAACAACCGCAAGGCGTCGTCCCACATCTCGTCATCGAAGGTGCGGCCGATGCGCTGGACTTCTACAAGACCGCGCTTGGCGCGACCGAACTGATGCGCCTTCCGGCCGAGGACGGCAAGCGCCTGTTGCATGCAGCAATGGTCGTCAACGGCTGCCACATTTACCTGATGGACGACTTTGTCGAGCACCGTGAGCGGCACGGCGGCAACAAGCTGCTGGGCCCGAAGACAAACGGCGCGACCACCTTCGTGCTGCACCTCAACGTTCCGGACTGCGACACCGCAGTGAAGCGCGCGGCCGAGGCCGGTGCGAGCGTCATCATGGAGCCATGGGACGCGTTCTGGGGCGACCGCTACGGCCAGGTGCTCGATCCGTTCGGTCATGTTTGGAGTTTTGCGCACCCGCTGAGCAAGAACTGAGCGTTGGTCTCAATCAGTCTTGAATCGCTTGCATGACAATGACCGATACCGACCAGGACTTCGTCGTGACCCGCATCGCGAAAGAGCCGCGGGCACGGGTCTGGAAGGCCTACAGCGAGGCGGATCAGCTCGCACGAGAATGGCGGCCTCACCCGCGCACCGTTTCCGCAGCTCGAAGGCCGCTTCCCGCTCGAGATCCATAACGCCGTTACCTTCGAGGAGAAGAATGGGGCAACGCTGGTAACCGGACGCTCGACCCCGATCAATGCAACACGCGCCGAGATCGAGACCTTCGTCGGCATGTTCGATTCCATGCGCGGAGGGTTCGATGGCACCTTCGACAAACTCGATATCCTTCTCGCGAACCGATAGCGGAGCACCGATATGCTGAAAGCCCTGCTCATTGTCGTCTTGGTTGCCGCTCTCGGCATCGGTGGCGTTATCGCCTATGCCGCCGTGGCCCAGCCCGACACGTTCCGGATCGAGCGCTCTGCAACCATCAATGCGCCCCCGGAGAAGCTGGCCGGCATTCTCACTGATCTGCGCCGCGGCGCGGAATGGTCGCCCTACGAGAAAAAGGATCCCGCGATGAAGAAGACCTTCAGCGGTCCTGCATCCGGTCCGGGCGCGACGCTCTCTTGGGACGGCAACGGCGATGTCGGCGCGGGTTCGCTGACCATCGCCGCCGTAACGCCGTCCAAGGTCACCCTCAATCTCGCGATGACGCGGCCGATGACCGCGAACAATATCGTCGAATACACCTTCGCGCCGCAAGGCGACTCGACCGCCATGACATGGGCGATGTACGGCCCCATGCCGCTGATATCCAAGGTGATCTGCATTTTCATGGACTTCGACAGGATGATCGGAGCCGACATGGAGCGCGGCCTGAAGGACCTCAAGGCGCTCGCCGAGCGTTGAACCATTTCGCAGCAGAGAGAAGGAGGAAAGACGATGTCCGTAGCCGAGAAGACCGACACCAAACAGGACAACTGCCCGATGATGGCGGAGCCGGCCAAGGAGCATCGCTGGCTACAGCGGCTGATCGGCGAATGGACCTTCGATGGCGAATGCATGATGGGCCCGGATCAGCCGCCGATGAAATCGACCGGCAGTTGCGTCACGCGCTCGCTCGGCGACCTGTGGACGCTGAATGAAGGTTCGGGTGAAATGCCCGGCGGCGGCGAGATGAAGAGCATCATCGCCCTCGGCTACGACCCGGCCAAAGGCAAATTCGTCGGCACTTTCATCGCATCGATGATGACGCATCTGTGGCTCTACGAGGGCTCGCTCGATGCGTCGGGCAAGGTGCTCACGCTCGATGCCGAAGGCCCGAGCATGACCGGCGACGGCGGCATGGCGAAATATCAGGACATCGTGACGGTCGAGAGCGATGATCACTGGGTTCTGTCGTCGCAGATGCTTGGGCCGGACGGCCAATGGCACAAGTTCATGACCGCGCATTACCGGCGGAAGGCGTGAGGAGACGTCGATGATGAGGTCCACCATCAACCAGGATGCCGCCGTCCGTGCGGCCCTCGGCGCTTGGGCGAACGCCAACCGCGCCATGGATATCGACGCGATCATGGCCTGCTATCTGCCCGAAGCGGTGAGCTACGACTGCCACTCCGTCTTCCAGCTTCGCGGAGCGGAGGCGCATCGTGCACATCTGGCAGCCTGCTTCCCGCATATGCGCGCGCCGGTCACCTTCGACCTGCACGAACTCTCGATTGTGTCGAACGGTGACCTCGCATTCTGCCATTTCACGCTGCGTTGCGGCTGCACCGGCAGCGACGACAAGGAGCATTGGGTCTGGCTGCGGGCGTCGAGCTGCCTGCGGCTGGTCGCCGGCAAGTGGCTGATCGCACACGATCATTGCTCGGCGCCTTTCGATCCGGTGAGCGAAAGGGTCATGCTCGACGCCGGGCCGGATGGATTGACGCAAGGCAAGGCAGCGTAGCTTGACGCAAAATGCCAGCTCGGAGCGGCGGCAGATAGCGGGGCGCGAATACACGCCGTCATTTACCGCGTCCTACCGCGTCGGAACCGGCTTCTCGCCGCGATAGTCGTAGAAGCCGCGCTTGGTCTTGCGGCCGAGCCAGCCGGCCTCGACATATTTTACGAGGAGCGGGCACGGGCGATATTTCGTATCCGCGAGCCCCTCATGCAGCACCTGCATTACCGACAGGCAGGTATCGAGCCCGATGAAATCGGCGAGCTCCAGCGGCCCCATCGGATGGTGAGCGCCGAGCTTCATCGCGGTGTCGATCGCTTCCACCGTACCGACCCCCTCGTAAAGCGTGTAGATCGCTTCGTTGATCATCGGCAGCAGGATGCGGTTGACGATGAAGGCCGGGAAATCCTCCGCCACGGCCACGATCTTGTGCAGCTTGCCAACAAATTCCTTGGACGCCTCGAAGGTCTGGTCGCCGGTGGCGATGCCGCGGATAATCTCCACGAGCTCCATCAGCGGAACCGGATTCATAAAGTGAATGCCGATAAACTTCTCCGGCCGGTCGGTCGCCGCAGCAAGCCGCGTAATCGACAATGACGATGTGTTGGTCGCCAGAATCGCATCGGCCTTCAGCGACGGGCAGAGGTCGGCGTAAATCTTCTTCTTGATGTCTTCCTTCTCGGTCGCAGATTCGATCACGAGGTCGCTGTCGCCGAGATCGGCCATCGACGGAGCCGCTACGATCCGCGTCAGCGCAGCCTGACGCTGCTCTTCAGTGATGACCTTCTTCGCCACCTGCCGCGCCATGTTGCCATTGATGGTGGCGAGCGCCTGCTTGATGCGATCCTCGGAGACGTCGTGAAGCTTCACATCAAAGCCCGCCAGCGCGCAGACATGGGCGATCCCTGAGCCCATCTGCCCGGCTCCGATCACGCCGACTTTCTGAATACCCTGCGCCATATGTCCTTCACTCCTCCCCCGGCGGGGAGCTGTTGCTCAGCGCTTGATCTTGGCGAGTTCCGCATCGAGTTCAGGCAAGGCCTGATACAGATCGGCCACCAGGCCGTAATCGGCCACCTGAAAAATGGGTGCTTCCTCGTCCTTGTTGATCGCGACGATCACCTTGGAATCCTTCATTCCGGCGAGATGCTGGATCGCTCCGGAAATGCCGACCGCAACGTAGAGCTCCGGTGCCACCACCTTGCCGGTCTGACCGACCTGCCAGTCGTTGGGAGCATAACCTGCGTCCACGGCCGCGCGCGATGCACCCATCGCCGCACCGAGCTTGTCCGCCACGGGCTCTATATACTTGGTGAAATTCTCGCGACTCTGCATCGCCCGGCCACCGGAAATGATGATCTTGGCGGAGGTCAGTTCCGGCCGGTCGGACTTCGACAATTCCTCGCCGACGAAAACCGAGATACCGGGATCGGCGGCCGCCGCAATGGTCTCGACCGGAGCCGACCCGCCCTCGCCGGTCGCCTGGAATGTCGAGGTGCGCACGGTGATCACCTTCTTGGCGTCGGTCGACCTGACCGTCTGCAGCGCATTGCCGGCATAGATCGGCCGCACGAAGGTATCAGGCGATTCTACCTTCACAATGTCGGACACCTGCATCACGTCGAGCAGCGCCGCGACCCGCGGCATGAAGTTCTTACCGTTGGTGGTGGCCGGCGCGACGATCGCGTCGTAATCCTTGGCAAGCGAAACGATGAGCGCTGCGACCGGCTCCGCGAGCTGATGCGCATAGGCATCCGCGTCGGCCAACAACACCTTCTTCGCGCCATCGAGCTTTGCTGCAGCATCCGCCACGGCTTTGGCATTCTTGCCGGCAACAAGGATATGCACGTCGCCGCCAAGCGCCTTGGCGGCGGTCATGGCCTTCGCGGTCGCATCCTTCAGATGAGTATTGTCGTGCTCGGCAATCAGGAGGACAGTCATCAAAGCACGCCCGCTTCGTTCTTCAGTTTCTCGACAAGTTCGGCGACCGAGCCGACCTTCACGCCGGCCTTGCGGCCGCCCGGCTCGACGGTTTTCAGCACTTCCAGCCGCGGCTTCACGTCAACGCCGTAATCGGCCGGCGCCTTTTCGTCGATCGGCTTCTTCTTCGCCTTCATGATGTTCGGCAGGCTCGCGTAACGCGGCTCGTTCAGGCGCAGATCGGTCGTGACGATGGCAGGCCCCTTCAATTTCACGGTCTGCAGGCCGCCATCGACCTCGCGGGTCACCGCAACGCCGTCATCCTCGATCGCGACCTTGGATGCGAATGTGCCCTGCGGCCAGCCGAGCAGGGCGGCCAGCATCTGGCCGGTCTGGTTGCAATCGTCGTCGATTGCCTGTTTGCCCATGATGACAAGCCCTGGCTGCTCCGCCTCGACGATGCCCTTCAGGATCTTGGCGACCGCGAGCGGCTCGGGCATCGCATCGACTTTGACCAGAATGCCGCGGTCGGCGCCCATCGCGAGCGCGGTGCGGATGGTTTCGGAGGCCTGCGCCGGGCCGATGGATACGGCAACGATTTCGGTCGCCTTTCCGGCCTCTTTCAGCCTGATCGCCTCTTCCACCGCGATCTCGTCGAACGGATTCATCGACATTTTGACATTGGCGAGCTCAACGCCGGAGCCATCCGCCTTCACCCGCACTTTGACGTTGTAGTCGATAACCCGTTTGACGGGCACGAGAATTTTCATGATCGGAGCCTTCGCAGATGCGAAATCGAGCGGCTAACTAAGAGTGGGATGGCATGAGTGTCAACGGGATGGCCGACAGACAAAATGCAGGGCTGTCCGCCATGCCGAAGCAGGCCGGACGGTCACCGGCAAGACCCGGTGAATTCAGGGGAAATTGCATCAGCGGTGCTGCCCCGGCTGCCACAGAACATCCCCCTTGCCACGGTCATTGGCATGGCGGCCGGCCACGAACAGGAAATCCGACAGCCGGTTGACGTATTGAATCGCTTCCGCCGTAACCTCTTCCCCGGGCTGGTCGCGCAATTCCACCATCAGGCGCTCCGCCCGCCGGCACATGGTCCGCGCCAGGTGCAGATAGGCCGCGGCGGGGCTGCCGCCCGGCAGGATGAAGGAGCGGAGCGGCGGCAGGGAGGCATTCAGGATATCGATCTGCTGCTCGATCCACTGCACCTGTTTGTCCGTGACGTTCAGCTTGGCGCCGCCCGGGCCCTTGCCCTTGCCGTCGAGAATGCAGAGGTCCGCCTCGACGTCGAAGATGTCGTTCTGGATGCGCGCCAGCATCGCGTCGAGCTGTGCGTCGCCCGCAGTATGAAGCCGAACGATCCCGATCGCCGCATTGACCTCGTCGAGCGTGCCATAGGCATCGACGCGCAGATCGTACTTCTTGCGGCGCTCTCCCGACCCGAGAGACGTCGTGCCGTCGTCGCCAGTGCGGGTATAGATGCGATTGAGGACGACCATGGCTTTCAGCGCCCCATCATCCAGATGGCAAGCATGATGATGGCGAGCGCAATGGCCTGCAGCACCACACGCAGCCGCATCAGCTTCTGCGAGAGTCGCGGAGATCCCCCGCGCAGCATGTTGGCGAGTCCGAAAACGAGAACAACCGCCACCGCACCGATGGCAAAAGGAATAAGGCTGTAGAACGGATTTGACATTGAATGTTTGTAGCACTGGACCGGCGTCTAAACCACCGGTCCAGTGCGCGGCGGCGCCATTATGCAGCGAGATGCTTCTCGATCTCGTAGACCGGCAGTCTCACATAGTCCTTCTGGATCTCCTCGCGCACCGCCTGCTTCAGCGCATGTGTATAATGCTGGCGCAGAACGCCGATGGCCCGCGGCGGCGCCACGATGATGATCGACTTCATCTGGCCGGATTGCGCCGCAGTATCGAGTTTGACCATGATCGAGCGCAGGAATTCCTCTTCCTGCTGTGTATGGAAATCGGTCTGTTGAACCGCGGACCGGCCGTGTCCGACCGAGGAATGCGAACGTCCGGGCTTGTCCGTTCCGAGCTCGCTGGTCGGCGGCACCGTCTGTTCCATCACCTCGCGGGTTTGCAGATTGGGAAACTTGGCATCGCCGGCATTCTGAAGAAACAGCGCCTTGCTGCCGTCGCACACAACAACCCACTCATCCTGATCGATTTTGATTGGTTTGGAAGGCATTCGATACTCTCCTTGCGGGCGACCACGCCACCATAGCGCATATGGCCCCGCCTTGCGGCAGGTCAACGCCATGACGAGCATTCGGTTGCTGCGTCAGTTGCTCCCATCCAGCAGCCGCTTTGCGATCACCTGCGCCTGGATTTCGGCGGCGCCCTCGAAGATATTGAGGATACGGGCATCGCACAGAATGCGGGACACCGGGAATTCCAGCGCGAACCCGTTGCCGCCATGGATCTGGACGGCATTGTCCGCCGCGGCCCAGGCGACACGAGCGGCCAGAAGCTTCGCCATCCCGGCTTCAAGGTCGCAGCGGCGGCCGGAATCCTTCTGCCGCGCAGCGAAATAGGTGAGCTGGCGCGCGATCAGGATTTCGACGGCCATCATCGCGAGCTTGTCGGCAACGCGCGGGAATTCGACGAGCGGCCGGGCAAATTGCGTGCGCTGCTGCGCATAGGCAAGGCCCTGATCCATCGCGGCCTGGGCAACGCCGATCGCGCGCGCCGCGGTCTGGATGCGCGCCGCCTCGAAGGTCTGCATCAGCTGCTTGAAGCCCGCGCCCTCGATGCCGCCGAGCAGGTTTTCGGCCTTCACCTCGAAGCCATCGAAGGCGATCTCGTATTCCTTCATGCCACGATAGCCGAGAACCTCGATCTCGGTGCCGGACATGCCAGGCGCCGGGAACGGATTGGCGTCGTCGCCGCGCGGCTTTTCCGCCAGCAGCATCGAAAGGCCGCGATACCCCGTCTGCTTCGGATCGGTGCGCACGAGGAGCGTCATCAGGTCGGCGCGGACCGGATGCGTGATCCAGGTCTTGTTGCCGTAGACCTTATAGACATCGCCTTCACGCACCGCCCGCGTTCGCAGCGACGCAAGATCGGAGCCGGTATTCGGTTCTGTGAAGACGGCGGTGGGAAGGATCTCGCCCGAGGCCAGGAGCGGCAGCCATTTGCGCTTCTGATCCTCGGTGCCACTGCCGAGAATAAGCTCCTCGGCGATTTCCGAACGGGTGCCGAGAGACCCAACGCCGATATAGCCGCGGGACAATTCCTCCGACACCACGCACATTGATTCCTTGCCGAGGCCCATGCCGCCGAATTCTTCCGGCAATGTCAGTCCAAACACGCCGAGTTCTGCCATCTGGCCGATAACGTCGAGCGGGATGTACTGATTTTTCAGGTGCCAGCCCTGCGCATGCGGCACGACCTCGCTCGCGGAGAATTTCCGCATTTCTTCGCGGATCGCTTCCAGCGTCTCGTCGAGACCGGCATTGCCGTAGGTCGGTTCGGTGTGATGGGTGATGATCTCCATCAGACGCGCGCGCCGCGCGGCGGTGTTGCCGGTATCGATCAGATGGTCGATCGCCGGCGTCATGCGCGTTGCCACATCCGAGCGCGAAAGGCCGAGATCGGAGAGCCGCACCACCTCTCCCTGGCTCATCGGAATGCCGCCGAATATCTGCGCGAGATACTCGCCGATCCCGATACGGACCAGCAGATCCTCAATCTCGCCGTACTTGCCTTCGGCCTGCAGGCGCTCTGCATAGGCCACGGTCTGACGCAAGGCCTCGACATAGGTCGCAAGCCAGGCCAGACCGTGGGTGGCACGTTGCTCGCGATCGAACACCCGGCCCATGGTATCGCCGCCTTCGATCGCAACCCGCTTGCGAACCGCGATTGCGGCGTCCTGAAGCAGTGCCTCTATCGCTCCGACCGCGTTCTTGGCGTGCGGGATGATGGCGTCGGAAAGATCGGGCCGTTGCAGTGCAGCTGGCATCGGTAATAGCCCCGTTAAGACTGGTGTGGCGCCCAGAGTAATGGTGCAACGCACAAAAGCAACTGCGCGCTCTACCATCTATGGTTGCTGGATAATTAACCTTTTGGCGGTTTCCTGCGCTTGCCCGATCCGCAGGCAATGCCATGACATCTCCGCCCGCCGCCAGCATCCGCCGTTCGAGCCGCGTCCGAGGATTGAGTCCGTCGCGGCTCGTCCGCGGTCTCTCGGTCCGAACGCGGATCCTCCTGATTGCGCTGATTCCGGTCGCGGGTTTCGCAGCCAACGGCATCTCGTTCATGGCGGGAGAGCGTGACGTCGCCGAGGCCTTCGAGCGGTACGGGCGCGCGGACGCCACGGCCGATGCCAGCCACGTCCTCAAGGAAGCGATCAGCAAGATGCGGATCGCCGCACGCGATTTCGCCACAGACCCAGACGAGGATGTCGTCAAATCGTTTGAAGCCGCAACCACGGCCGCAATCGACCGGCTCGCCTTTATCGAGCGGACTCTTGAACAGAGTGAACGAACTCGGATCGCATGGATCCCGCAGCGCCTGACGGAAATCCGGAGTCGCTTTGCCGACGTGGTTCAGGACCAGCGCAAACTTGGATTCTCCGAGAACGACGGTCTCCGGCGCCAACTTTACGATACCGGAATCGCCGTCGAGCGCGTCATCAATCAAGGCATTGAATGGCTCGGCGATCGAGAATCCAAGGCGCTCCTCGTATCGCTTCTGATGATGCGCCGCTTTGAAGCGGAACAACGGATCAAATCGACCAATACATCGTACACATTGTTTTTTGCCGAATATGAGCGGTTCACAAACACCATGAAGCAGGTCGCCGCAACGCCGGCGCAGCGATCCGATATAGAAAGCCGGGTCCAGGCATTCGCAGATACTTTCTCCGACTGGTCCGCGATCGCCGACAGATTACGTCCGAATCTGAAGGTTATCGATCTCGACACCCAGCAACTGGAGCCTGCTGCGGACGATATCATTAAGATTGCAAGCCAAGGCGCGAGCCGGGCCGCGGAACAGCTTCGCGCTTCGCAGAATCGAACATGGAAAAGTATCGTGTCGGTCGGCATTGCCGCCGTAGCGGTCGGGCTCGCCGTGAGCCTGCTGATCGGCTCAAGTATAACGGCACCTTTACGGGATCTGTCCGGATCCATGGCGCGGCTGGCGAAGGGCGATACGGCAAGCCCCATCCATGGAACCCGCGCCCGCGACGAAATCGGAGAGATGGCGCGAACCGTCATTGTGTTCCGCAACACGATGTTGGAACGTGAACAGCTCGCCGAAGCTCAAAACGAAACGGCAAGAGCGCGGGAGTTGCAAAACCAGACCATCGCGACCACCATCGCGCAGTTCGAGCGTTCGATCGACAATGTTCTCGGGCGCGTGCGGGACGCTGCGCGCAGACTCGAATCTGCCTCGGGCCGGCTCAATGCCTCCGCGGATGACATGTCTGCCGAAGCGCGCACGGCAGAAGCCCGCGTGCTGGAAGCTTCCACCAATGTCACGGCGGCCGCCGGTTCGGTCGAGGAACTTGCAGCCTCGATCGGGGAGATTGCGAGCCAGGCGCAGCGGTCCACGACCGTAGCGGCAAGTGCGGTGTCGCAATCCCGGCGGACCAGCGCCACCATGGCAGATCTCGCCAATGCTGCCACCCGCATTGGCGAGGTTATCAATCTCATTCAGTCAATTGCAGGCCAGACCAACTTGCTCGCCCTCAATGCGACGATCGAGGCCGCTCGTGCGGGCGAGGGAGGCCGCGGCTTTGCCGTGGTGGCGTCGGAAGTGAAGTCGCTCGCAGGCCAGACTGCGCGCGCAACCGAGGACATTGCACACCAGATTGGATCGATCCAGTCGGCTGCGGCCGATGCCGCGCAGGCGATTGCGCAGATCAACGACATTATCGAGGACATGTCGGCGCTGGCGGTGAAGGTTGCGACCACAGTCGATCAGCAAAATGCGGCGGTGTCGATCATCGCACAGGGCGTCACCAGCGCATCCGGTGCGGCGCAAACCGGAGCGGACGCGATGAGCCGGGTTTCGTCGGCCACGATGGAAGCACGCGCCACCGCGGCCGATGTGAAGGCCCTGGCCGATGCACTGGCGGGCGAGGCCGAGGCGCTGGATGGGCAGGTCCGTCAGTTCCTGCTCAAGGTTCAGGCTGCCTAACAGCAGCTTTCCCGGACCGAAGCCTCGGCGCGCAAAACCGGGCGGCACCCTTGAGCCCGCCACAAGCTTTGCCTATGTCGGTTGAACGACCGCACCGGGGCTCATCTTGAATTTTCTCAAATCGGCATATCGCGTCACGATGGACGCGTTCTGGCAGTTCAATGCCGACGACGGCTGGGCGATTTCCAGCCACATCGCGCTGTCGACCCTGATGGCGATGTTCCCGTTCTTTCTGGTGCTGACCGCGCTGGCCGGTGTATTCGGCTCGCAATATCTCGCCGACGAAGCCGCCAATCTGGTGCTGGAGGCGTGGCCGGAGGAGGTCGCGGGCCCGATCTCGCGCGAAATCCATAACGTGCTGGTCGGCGCGCATGGGCAGGTGCTGACCGTCGGCGCACTGCTTGCGCTCTACTTCGCATCAAGCGGCATTGAGAGCCTGCGCATCGGTCTGAATCGCGCCTATACCGTGGTCGAGACGCGATCGATATGGCTGCTGCGCCTTGAATCCATCGGCTATGTCATCCTTGCCGCCGTTGGACTTCTGGCGCTGTCTTTCCTGGTGCTGCTCGCACCGCTGATCTGGACCACGCTGGTGCGCCGCTTTCCTGCACTGGAGCCGTTCGGCTATGTGGTGACTTTCGTGCGGCTGGCCACCGCAACCGTGCTGCTGATCGTGCCGCTCTTCGTCGTGCACAAATGGCTGCCGGCCGGCAAGCGCCGGCTTCTGGAGATTTTGCCTGGCATCCTTGTCACGCTTGCGTTGTGGCTGATCACCGGGATCGCGTTCGGACGCTATCTTGCCGACTTCGCTTTCACCTATTCGGTCTATTATGCTGGTCTCGCGTCGCCGATGATCGCGCTGGTTTTCCTTTATTGGACCGCATCGATCTTCATTTATGGCGGCGAGTTGAACGCCACCATCTCGAAAAAGCGCGCGGAAAGCCGGTCAGGCACGGTGTCACCGGTTTAGGAGGGCGACACCCTCTCGCGCTGATGCTCAGGCGCTTATCGCCTCGATCGTATCCTCGAGATTGCGCAAACCGGTTCGCGGCGCCGAGACCAGCACCGCCATGTTGCCCGGCTTGTGCAGGTTCTTCCACATCAGATCATGGGCCTTCGGGATCTTGTCCCAGGGGAACACCTCGCCCATGCAAGGGTCGATGCGGCGGTCCATCACGAACTGGTTCGCCGCGCTCGCCTGCTTCAGATGCGCAAAATGCGAACCCTGAATACGCTTCTGCCGCATCCAGACGTAGCGTGCATCGAAGGTGATGTTGAAGCCCGAAGTGCCGGCGCAGAACACCACCATGCCGCCACGCTTCACCACAAGGCATGACACCGGAAACGTCGCCTCGCCGGGATGTTCGAACACGATATCGACGTCGCGCTTGCCGGTGATGTCCCAGATCGCCTTGCCGAACCTGCGCGCCTCCTTCACCCACTCGTTGTATTCGGGGGTGTTGACGGTCGGCATCTGCCCCCAGCAGTTGAAGTCTTTGCGGTTGATCACGCCCTTGGCGCCGAGACTGAGCACGTAATCGCGCTTGCTCTCGTCGGAGATCACGCCGATGGCATTTGCGCCCGAGGCTGCGCAGAGCTGCACACCGAAAACGCCGAGACCGCCGGAGGCGCCCCACACCAGCACATTATCACCCGGCTTCAGTGTATGTGGCGGATGGCCGAACAGCATGCGGTAGGCGGTTGCGAGCGTCAGCGTATAGCAGGCCGCTTCCTCCCACGTGAGATGCGCAGGCTTCTGCATCAGCTGACGCGACTGCACGCGGCAGAATTGCGCAAACGAGCCGTCCGGCGTCTCGTAGCCCCAGATGCGCTGCGATGGCGAAAACATCGGATCGCCGCCGTTGCATTCCTCGTCGTCGCCGTCGTCCTGATTGCAATGGACGATAACTTCGTCCCCGACTTTCCAGCGCTTCACCTTGGAGCCGACCGCCCAGATCACACCGGACGCGTCGGAGCCCGCGATGTGGTACGGGTGCTTGTGCACGTTGAACGGCGAAATCGGTTGGCCGAGGCCGGCCCAGATGCCGTTGTAATTGACACCCGCAGCCATCACCAGCACCAGAACATCGTTCTCGCCGATCGGCCAGGTCGGCAGGACTTCGATCTGCATCGACTGCTCGGGCGGGCCATGCCGCTCCTGACGAATGGCCCAGGCATGCATGCGTTCGGGCACTTGACCGAGCGGCGGAATTTCTCCGACCCCGTACAGATCCTTGACCATCTGAAGCTTCGGCGCAGCTGTCATGGCAATCGGGCTCCGGCGTGGATGCGAATTTCTATAATTCTGCAACAGTCTATATTGCACTGCAATAGAAAGTGGATATAGGCTTATTGTCCCGGATTGCGGGGCCGTGGACGCTGACTTGGCGCGACGGCCGGACTACGATGGTTCTCGCTGCAATCGAAGCCGCGGGGGCGAGGCTAAAGCAGCGGTCCCCGCGCATGTCGGGGAGACACATCATGGGTATCGAGAGCCTTATCGTCTGGTTGATCGTCGGCGGCGTGGCGGGCTGGCTCGCCGGACTGATCGTGAAAGGCTACGGCTTCGGCCTGATCGGCAACATCGTGGTCGGCATCGTCGGTGCCCTGATCGCCGGCTGGCTGCTGCCGCGTCTCGGCATCGTCATCGGCGGCGGCATCATCGCAGCCATCATCAACGCCGTGATCGGCGCCGTGATCCTGCTGGTGATCATCGGCTTCTTCAAACGCTAGAGACATTTCGTCGCGGAGATTGAATGGGCGATAGCGCGGACGACAAACCGAAACGGGACAGACCCTGGATCTTCCGGACCTATGCCGGACATTCGACGGCGGAAAAGTCGAATGCCCTCTACCGGCAGAATCTCGCCAAAGGCCAGACCGGCCTGTCCATCGCCTTCGATCTTCCGACCCAGACCGGCTACGATTCCGACCACGTTCTGGCCGCCGGTGAAGTCGGCAAGGTCGGCGTTCCGGTTTCCCATCTCGGCGACATGCGGACGCTGCTGAGCGGCATCCCGCTCGCCGAGATGAACACCTCGATGACGATCAATGCGCCGGCGGCGTGGCTGCTCTCGCTTTACATTGCCGTCGCCGACGAGACCGGCGCGCCGCGCGAGAAACTGACCGGCACCACCCAGAACGACATCATCAAGGAATATCTGTCGCGCGGCACCTATGTGTTTCCGCCCGGCCCTTCCATGCGTCTGATCAAGGACACGATCCTGTTCACGACGAAGGAAATGCCGAAATGGAACCCGATGAATGTCTGCTCGTACCACTTGCAGGAAGCCGGCGCGACGCCCGTTCAGGAACTCGCCTACGCGCTTGCGACCGCGATCTCCGTTCTCGACATGGTGAAGGACTCGGGCGAAGTACCCGACGGCCAGATGGGCGAGGTGGTCGGCCGCATCTCGTTCTTCGTCAATGCCGGCATGCGCTTCATCACCGAAATCTGCAAGATGCGCGCCTTCGTCGAGATGTGGGACGAGATTACGGCGCAGCGCTACGGCGTCACCGACCCGAAGCAGCGGCTGTTCCGCTATGGCGTGCAGGTCAATTCGCTGGGGCTGACCGAGCCGCAGCCCGAGAACAATGTCTACCGCATCTTCCTCGAAATGCTCGCGGTCACGCTGTCGAAAAAGGCGCGCGCCCGCGCGGTGCAACTGCCGGCCTGGAACGAGGCGCTCGGCCTGCCGCGCCCGTTCGACCAGCAATGGTCGCTGCGCGCGCAGCAGATCCTTGCCTATGAATCGGACCTCCTGGAATACGGCGACATCTTCGACGGTTCGGTCGAGATTCAGAAAAAGGTCGATGCGCTGATCCGCGAAGCCAAAGAAGAGCTTGCCACGATCGAGCGCCTCGGCGGCGCGGTGGCCGCCGTCGAGATGGGCTACATGAAGCAGCAGCTCGTCGAGAGCAATACGCGGCGCCTGGAAGCGATCGAAAGCGGCGAAAGCATCGTTGTCGGCGTCAACAAGTTCACGGAAAGCGAGCCTTCGCCGCTGACCGGCGGCGTCGATGCCATTCTCACGGTGCCGCAGGAGGTCGAGCAGGAACAGATCGCCCGCCTGAATGCGTGGCGCACCGCGCGAGACGCAAAGGCGGTGGATTCGGCCCTTCGCGAACTCCGCCGTGCCGCAACGGAAGGCATCAACGTGATGCCGGCCTCGATCGCCTGTGCGAAAGCCGGCGTCACGACCGGCGAATGGGGCGCTGTGTTCCGCGAGGTGTTCGGCGAGTATCGCGCACCGACCGGTGTGCCGAAGGCGGCGCGTCAGGTTGGCGGCGAACAGCTTGAGCCAGTCCGCGCCGAGGTCGAGCGCGTGTCGCAGAAGATCGGCCGGCGCGTGAAATTCCTAGTCGGCAAGCCCGGCCTCGACGGCCATTCCAACGGCGCCGAGCAAATCGCGGTTCGCGCGCGCGATGTGGGCATGGACGTGATCTATGCCGGCATCCGTTTCACCCCGGCGGAACTGGTCAAGACCGCGAAGGATGAACGGGTCGACGTCATCGGGCTTTCGATCCTCTCCGGCAGCCACGTGCCGCTGGTTCGCGACGTGGTCGAGCGCATGCGCGCGGCGGGCCTGCACAACGTGCCGGTTGTGGTCGGTGGCATTGTGCCGCCGGAGGACGCCGAAACGCTGAAAGAAGCCGGTGTCGCCGCCGTCTACACGCCGAAGGATTTCCAGATCAACCAGATCATGTCGGACGTCGTGCGGATCGTTGAACGGGCGAATGCGAAGGCGGCGTAACCTCCGCCGGGATCACGTGCGGCCGGACCACCGCTCCTGCATGTCCGGCCGCAATCGTCGCAGTTACTGAGAGCCGGCCTGGCGCTTCATCGCCTCTCTGCATTGCGGCGTCAGCTTGTCCGCGTTGTCCAGCATGCACTGCCTGATGCGCCCGCCGCCGCGCTGAACATTCCCGCAGAATTTCTGGAAATCGGCCATACAGGCTTCTCGCAGCACGCCATTGGTCTGGGCCTCAGCGCGCCCGCCCGACAGTGACAAGCCAGCCAGGACCACAAACAGTGCAATCCTTGCGATGAACCGAAACCCGGCTTCTTCTTTGCGAACATCATTCATTTCACACTCCAGTTTGATGACAGGTATGTTGCCTTGCAACTGACGGCGGCCACGCTCACTGCAAGCCAATTCCACCGACCAGCTTCCGTCGGCTCTCGGGGGACATCTGCTCCACCGCTTCGAGAAAGGTCTCCAGCGCGAGATCGCCAATCTTCACGCGTTTATCGCGTGACTCCTTCACCGCCTTGCGCAAGGCCGGCGGGTCGAGCTTGTCTTCGCTCAAAAGGCGAACCGGTTTGACCAAAGCCGCAAAGTAATCGGAGCGTGCGGCAGCGAACTCACTCTGCTTGCTCTGGTAGACGCGCCAGAGGATGTCAGCATCCGGCTGCGGCAGCCGCGAGGCGACGCGCTCGATCACCCGCGGCACAGTCAATGTCTCGAGCGGCCGGTCCGGCCTGATCCAGATCGAGACCAGATAACCGGTGAAGACCGCATTGGCGCAGAGCGACACGAGCAACAGGCTGTCCCGCCAGCGATGTCCCGAGAGCCATGCTTTCATTCCGATCCCCATAGCGGCGTGAAGCCGGTATCCAGAATTAGGTCGAGCGGCGTCTGCGGGCCGTCCGAAACCCGCGTCGGTGGAACGAACGCTCCCAGCGACAACCCGATCAGCAACGAACAAGCGATACCGGCTGCCGGGACCGTCCAGTGTTGCAAAAGCGGTTGCGAAACGAGTCGCGAAACCACCTGTGCCCGAGGCCATGACACCATCCGGAGCCGGGCGAGCCGCGTTGCAGCGGCGCCAGTCTCGCCGGCCGCTATCCGTCGCATGACTGCGCGTGATGCGGCCTCCGCACGGCGCGGATCTACGTTCGGCGCGCCCGATAGCAAACGGTCAAAATTTCTGACCTCTTGCAGGATTTGTTTGCCGTCCTCCGTCGCAGCGTAATCGCGTGCGAGGTCCTGGGCCGGTATCGGCCAGCGAGACAGATCTCCGCCCCACGATTCTGCAAGCCGGATGAATTCGTCACGGGTCATGCATTCCTTCTCCCGCAAAGTTCGGTCTGTTCGACCTTTTGTTTCAGGCTTTGCCTTGCCCGCGTCAGCAGCGACTCGAAGGCCTTCTCGGAAAGGCCCATGGCGGTCGCCGCCTCCCGTCCGCTGAGGCCCTCCATGTGGAAGAGCGCGATAGCCGCCCGCTGCCGCTCGAGAAGCACGGCGACTGCATCTTTCAGCAACGTCTCCTGTTCCCGCACGATCATCGCATCGATCGGTGCCGGCGATGCCACGGCCACGCTCGCCGCCTCGTCGATCGGGCAAAGCCGCGGTTCGCGCGCGCGATCGACCGAAAGGTTGACGACGATCCTGTAGAGCCATGTGGTGAAGCGTGCGCGTTCCGGATCGAAGTCCGCAGCATGGTTCCACACACGCATGAATGCTTCCTGTCCTATGTCGTCAGCTTCGGCGGCATTGTTGACAATGCGTTGTGCAAGGCGGATCGCCCGCGGCATATGCCGCTGCATGAGCACGCGGAACGATTGCTCATCCCGCGCAGCCACGTGTCCAATAAGAATTTCGTCCGATTGCGGATCGGCCATGCCGTCGCCTGTGTCGGAACCGTGACCAACCCGCATTCACTTTCCCGACTTGACCTCAGCACGGGCGCCAGCGTCCGTTGATCCAGCAGCGCCGGAGCGGCACCGGAGCAACATAGACTGGCGGCGCAATATAGACCGGAGGTGCGACGTAAACCGGCGGACGATAGCAGCCCGGATACACGCCCCAGCCATATCGACCGTAGCGCCAGCAGGCAGCGACCTTATGGGCGAGAGGATTTTCGCCAATGGCAGCCTGCATATCGATCATGGGCACAATCGGCATTGCCGACACAGACGACGGCGCAAATATGGCGGCCATCGCCAAAGCCGCGGAGCAAACCGCTCCGCGCATGCAAGTCCACATGAAGCCTCCACAAAACCGTCAAGCGGCCACGGATGCCCCGGCATCAGATCGGGGCAGACTGACAGCACGTGTGAGTGATACGGCGATGAGGCCTCAATCCTTCGGTGGGCATCGCAACTTTTTTTCAGCCGCACTGCCAGCAGCGCATGATGAACCGGCGCAATTGCGTTGGGCCGTCAAGGAAACGGCCTTACGGCCGAGAGGAGATACGGGTGATGACTTCAGTCAGCGCCGCAGCGCTCACCGGCTTCGTCAGATAATCCGTCATGCCCGCAGCATACGCGCTTCGCTTGTCTGCCTCCGATGCACGTCCCGAAATGCCGACGATCGGGACGCGCGCCGCTTCTCCCGGCAACGCACGGATGCGCCGGGTCGCCTCCAGTCCATCGAGGTCCGGCAATTTCACATCCATCAGCACGAGATCGTAGCCGCCGCGTGCTATCGCGCTTACTGCAGCTTCACCTGTACTCGCGAAATCCACGCGGTGCCCCAGTCCGGTCAGCATCGCGTTCAGCACGACGCGTCCGTAGGGATTGTCTTCAGCGCACAGGATACGAAGCGGGACGTGGGACATTGCGGATGCCGCATCTGGGCGCGTCATGACCCCGCCCGCGCTGCGTTTGGTCCCGACCGCCACCGTCAGCGTGAAGGTCGAGCCCTCACCCTTTTTGCTCGTGACGGCGAGATCGCCGCCCATCGCCTTGGCAAGCCGTTTCACCAGCGCGAGCCCAAGTCCGCTTCCGCCGAAGCGCACAGGCACATCGCGATTCGCCTGTGCGAATGGCCGGAACAGCCCAACGATTTCCTGCTTCGTCAAACCGACGCCGCTGTCGGAGACAGCGAAATGCAGCAGCACGCGGCCGCGGGCCGCCCGCTCCGCGCTCACCGAGAATCCGACACGTCCACGCGGCGTGAACTTGACGGCGTTGTCGGTGAGATTCTCCAACGCCGCCCGCAGCCGCACCGGATCGCCGACCGCATGAGCCGGAAGATCGTCGGCAATGGCTATGTCCGCAATCAATCCGCCGGCACCCGCACGCGCGGAGAACGCCGCCGCGACGTCCTCGGCAAGCTTGCGCGGCGAGAACACATCCTTGCGCAATACAAGTCCGGCTCGATCTGCCTTCACCGCGTCGAGCACCACCGATGTCATTTGCGCGAGATGGTCGGCGGCGCCGCGGATCGACCGTGCCCAGCCGCGTTCGCGGTCCGGCAGATCGGATGCCACCAGGAGATCGGCGAGCGCAAGGATGCCGGTCAGCGGCGTGCGGATATCGTGCGCGAGCGAAGCAAGCGCGGTTTCGACGGCGCGGCGGGTCGATGGCGCGGAATCACGCTTACGCCGCGGCGCGGCTTTGCGCGCGCGTTTCGTCACGTTTCGCGATGGTCGCCCCCGCCCCATGATTCGCAAAGAATTGTGGCACGGCGCACCCGGCGCAGCCATTCACGGTTCCGCCAGACCGACCATCCGGCGAATGTCCGAAGGTGTCGCGCCATCGGCCCGCAATGCCCGCAGCGCCGTCGCCTGGGTGGATTTCGAGAGCTTCCGTCCCGCCTCATCCCGAATGAGCCGGTGATGCCGATAGGCCGGTGCCGGCAGACCAAGCAACGCCTGCAGCAACCGGTGCACGCTGGTGGACCAGAACAGATCCTGTCCGCGGACGATGTCAGTCACCCCCTGCAGCGCATCGTCCACCACGACCGAGAGGTGATAGCTGGTCGGCGTTTCCTTGCGGGCCAGGATGACGTCGCCCCAGGCCTGTGGCTTCGCTGCGACAATGCCGGTCTCGCCATCCGGTCCCTGCCCGGCTTCGCGCCATGTCAGCTCGCCGGTCCGGGCGACAGCCGCCGCCATGTCGAGCCGCAGGGCATAGGGCTCTCCGGCCGCCATCCGGGCCTTGCGCGCACCATCGCTCATGGCGGCGCGACCACCGGGATAGAGCGGCGCGCCGTCCGGATCGCGCGGCCAGTCCTGACCGCGTGCGGCAATCATCTGCGCAATCTCGCCGCGGCTTTCGAAGCTCGGATAAACGAGGCCAAGAGCCTCGAGTTTGGCCAGCGCGTCACGATAGGCATGGAAATGCTCCGACTGACGCCGCACCGGCTGTTCCCATCTGATGCCCAGCCATGCAAGATCGTCGTAGATTGCCCGCTCATATTCAGGTTTGCAGCGGGTGCGATCGATATCCTCGATCCGCAGCAGCAGGCGGCCGCCGCTCGCACGCGCGAGATCGGCATTGAGCAGTGCCGACAGCGCATGACCAAGATGCAGATAGCCGTTCGGCGACGGCGCGAAGCGGAAAGCGGGTGGCGTCATGATCTGCTTCTAGTCATTGCCGGGCTTGACCCGGCAATCCATCGAACGCTTGATCTTTCTTTGCATAAGAGATGGATGCTTGGGTCAAGCCCGGCATGACGCCAACGAGCATGGTCCAGTTCCTCAACACCCAGTCCGATCTTGCCGCAGCGCTCGCACAACTGGTGCAGGCCGATCCACGGCTGGTGCCGGTGCTGGACAAGGCCGGCGAGCCGGCGCTGCGCCGCGGTGAGCCCGGATTTCCCGGCCTCGCCCGCATCATCTGCGGCCAGCAGCTCTCGACCGCGAGCGCCCGCGCGATCTGGGGCAGACTGCAGGCCGCCTTCGATCCATTTCATCACGACGCGCTGCGCCGTGCGCGCGCCGACCGGCTCGGGCGGCTCGGCCTCTCCGCTGCCAAGATCAGATCGATCAAGACGATTGCGACCGCCCTCGCCACGGGCGCACTCGACCTCGACCATATCGCGCAAAGCGACGCCGACACTGCCCACGCCGCCCTGATCGAGATGGATGGCATCGGACCGTGGACTGCGGACATCTATCTCTTGTTCTGTCTCGGTCATGCCGATGCCTGGCCGGCCGGCGACCTTGCCTTGCAGGAAGCGGCGCGCATCGCGCTTGGCCTTAAAGCGCGGCCCAGCACCAAGGAGATGACGGCGATTGCCGATGCATGGCGGCCATGGCGCGGCGTGGCGGCGCATCTGCTCTGGGGCTATTATCATGTCGTAAAGCGGCGCGAAGGCGTCGCCGTCGAGAGCAAACCGAAGCCTGCCAGCAAACCAGCCGCACGCAACGTCAAAAGGAAAGTAACGCGCAATGGGCGGACCAAACGTCCCGGTGCTGTCCGGACCAAGCCTTGAGCCCGCTTCCGGCAAAGCCAAACGGCTCGTGGTGTTCCTGCACGGCTACGGCGCCGACGGCAACGACCTGATCGATATCGGCCGGGCCTGGCAGCCGATTCTGCCCGACACCGCCTTCGTGTCGCCGCACGCGCCGGAGCCGTGCGGCCAGGCGCCGGTCGGCCGGCAATGGTTCGGTCTCACCTTCCGCGATCCGGATGAACGCTGGCGCGGCGTGAACCAGGCAGCGCCCGCGCTGCAGGCGTTTCTCGATGCGGAATTGCAGCGGCGCGGGCTTCCGCCGTCCGCGCTGGCGCTGGTGGGCTTCAGCCAGGGCACCATGATGTCGCTGCATGCCGGGCTGCGCCGGCCGGTCCCGCCTGCGGCGATCGTCGGCTATTCGGGAATGTTCATCATGCCCAATGACGGACCGCCCGAAACGGTGCGGGGCGATATCGTCTCGCGCCCGCCAATTCTGCTGGTCCATGGCGACCGCGACGAACTGATCCCGGTGCAAGCGCTGTTCCATGCCTCGTCTGCGCTGTCGGCGCTGGATGTGCCGGTGGAATGGCACATTTCACAGGGGATCGGCCACGGCATCGATCAGGAGGGCCTGCGCCACGGCGGCGAATTCCTGGCCCGCCGATTCGGGGTCTGATGGATTTCGATCCTATCCAGCCGGGGAGAAATGCTCCTGACGCAGGTGCGGTAAGCCTCGGCTTTGCCTTCACATTCTCGTCACGCTCCCCTATACATTACGGACTCAACCGCGGTGCTTGAAAGGAGCGCCATCGCTTGAACGTCCACGTTGCACATGGTGGATTTCCGGCTCTGGTTTTGAACGCCGATTTCCGGCCATTGAGCTACTACCCGCTATCGCTGTGGTCCTGGCAGGACGCGATCAAGGCGGTGTTTCTCGAACGTGTGAATATCGTCGCAAATTATGACCGCGCGGTGCGGTCTCCGAGCTTCGAGATGAAGCTTCCAAGCGTGGTCTCGCTCAAAACCTTCGTCAAACCGTCGACCCATCCAGCCTTCACGCGATTCAACGTGTTCCTGCGCGATCGCTTCGCATGCCAATATTGCGGCGCGCGCGATGACCTGACCTTCGACCATCTGATCCCGCGGTCGCGCGGCGGGCTCACCACATGGGACAATGTTGTCGCCGCCTGTTCGCCCTGCAATCTGAAAAAGGGCAGCAAGACCATGGCGGAAGCCAACATGCATCCTGCGCAATTACCGTTCCAGCCGACCGTGCAGCACCTGCATCGCAACGGGCGCCTGTTCCCGCCGAACTATCTGCACGAAAGCTGGATGGATTATCTCTATTGGGACACCGAACTGGAGCCGTGAGCCCGTTGTTGCGCGTCAGCTCAGCGTCTCTCGCGGCGGCAATGTCTGCCACGCGCGCCACGCGCCCCAGCCTGCAATCAGCGACAGCGCCAGCGAGATGATTGCGTTGTAGCCGGCGAGCGAGATGCCGAGGAAGCTCCAAGGAATCTCGTCGCAACGCACCACGCGGATGTTCTTCAGCGAGTCAAGCAATCCGCCCGCCGTACCGAGATCGGTGAGCCCTCCGCCCGAGCAGTCTCTGGGCCCTTCCCAGAACTTCCATTCGACGCCGGCGTGATAGGCGCCGAGCCCGGCATTCCACAACATGCCGAGTGCGATCACCACGAGCGCCGCGAACAGCACCTTGCGCGACGCGCCATGGGAAGCGCCGAGCAGCACCAGCACGGCGAGTGGGATCGAGAAATAATAGGCGTAGCGCTGTTCGAGGCAGAGCGGACAGGGCGGCAGGCCGATGACCACCTGGAAAAACCAGGCGCCGAGGATGGTCGCGAGGCCGAGAATCGCCACGGCGGCAGCGGCGAGCACCACCGGCTCGTTGCGCTTCAAGTGGTCGAAGGTCGCCGCAATATCGTTCATACCGGTCCCGGCCATTCTTCGGACGGGCATGGATTCACGGGAAAGCAGCGCCTGCGTCAAGACACAGCGCCGCGAGCCTGTTCGGCGCGGGTCCGATCCGCCCGCAAAGGCGCTTGATTGCCGGGATCGATCCCCTTATGTCTGCCGCCGGGATGGCGTTCTGCTTCCCCGCGCCCGAAAAAAGCGTCTCGTCGCGGCGTTGCCCCTGTGGCGGAACTGGTAGACGCGCCTGACTCAAAATCAGGTGGCCGCAAGGTCGTGCTGGTTCGATTCCGGCCAGGGGCACCAACCGCTCGCATTGAGCACCGGGCTGTCATCACCCCGCGCCGGCTGCATCCCGAGCTGCTGATTTTACACAGGAAATGTGCGTCACGCCGTGCCTATCGCGATACGCTGTGGTATCGCGTGCCGGCCTGCCGCAAATGGCTGCGCCGAGTGAATTTTTGGAATGCCCGTGCCTCACGTCCCGTCCGCGTCCGACGTCCTGCGCGAGAAGCGCAAAGCCGTCAATTGGTCCCGGCTGTTCGCGGTCCCGATCCGGCTTGAGGACGGGGCGGTTCTATTCACGTTGAAAGATGCGGCGGAGAGAATTCTCAAGGCACCGGCGTCCCCCTCTTGCCGCGTCGCGGCCCAGAAGATTATCGACGCAGCGCTCCGCGGCGGCGACATGGCTTCGACCCAGGCTGCCGTGCGGCTTGCGTTGTTGAAGGATGCCCGCGATCGCGCATCCCGCGCTCCCGGAAATTCTTTGCCGGGCTCGAACCAGTGCGCCGCCCGGCCTAATCCGCCGGGGTGAATATCAGAAAACTCTGGCGCGGCAGAAAGTCGAACGAGCCGGCCGGCTTGTAACCGGCCGCTGTCATTTCCTCCGTGATTTGCGCGGCGGACATCCGCATGTGCTTCGGCGCGCCGGCCGGTGCATCGGGCCGGAAATCCACGATCGCCACCCGGCCGCCCGGCTTCAGCGACGAACGCAGACGCTTGAAGTAGTCGGTGCGCTTGTCGAGGTGGTGATAGACGTTGAGCAGAAACACCACGTCGACCGGTTGCGGCAGATTGGGCGAGGTCTCGCTGCCGATGACGGCGCGCAGATTTTCGATCCCCGCCGCCTTGGCGCGCTCCGCGATGTGCTTCACCATGTTCGGCTCGATATCGACGGCATAGACCGTGCCGTCCTTGAGCGCGCGGGCGAACCGCACCGCCATGTAGCCGGTGCCGGCCCCGACATCCGCGACAATATCGGCCGGACGCAGGGCCAGCGACGCGACGATGCGGTCAGGCATTTGCCATTTGTCGCGCTCAGGATCGTCGAACGACGCCGACCATTTCGTCGGATCGTCGAAGCGAGGATGATGGCCGCGATGCTTGTGCATATCCTGCGCGGCGAGCGGCGCCGCCGCCAGCACGGCCAACATCATCGCTGCAATATAGCCTCGTGGTCTGTGCATCATTCCGTCCTCGAACTCCAGTCCAGATGCCCCGTCCAACCCGCGCCCGGGCAGCGAAACACTTGCGGCACACCGGCGATGCCGGCGTTGCGAGTCAAAACCGCCTACCTCCCCTCGAGGAAAAACGTCTCCATCAGGCCAGCACCTTTTACCTCAACGGCACCGCGCGGGATCAGCGTAAAGCGCCCCGCGACCCTGTCGGCAACCGCTTTCGACACATGGACGCGGCCGGGCACGCCGTGCGACTCCATGCGGCTCGCGATATTCACGGTGGTTCCCCAGATATCGTAGGCAAATTTGCGTTCGCCGATCACGCCCGCGATAGCGGGTCCTGTGTGAATTCCGACGCGGAGCTGGATCGGCGCATTCATCTCGTTGCGGATCGCGGAAAAGCCGTCGAGCATGGTCAGCGACAGCCGCGCCGCGATCCCGGCATGATCGTCGCACGGCTCCGGAATGCCGACCGCCACCATATAACCGTCGCCGATGGTTTTGATCTTCTCGGCGCGATGCTGATCGACCAGCCGGTCGAATGTCGAGAAGATGCGATTCAGAACGCCGACCACTTCGGCCGGATTCATCGCTCCGGTGAACGGAGTGAAATTGACGATGTCGGCGAACACGATCGTCGCTTCCGGAATATGGTCGGCGACCATTCCGGCGCCGTCGTTGATGCGGTCGACCACAGCGCGCGGCAGGATCGACAGCAGCAGGCTCTCGTTGCGCTCCTTGGCGATCCGGATCTCCTCCATCATCGCGCGTTCGCGGTCGCGCAGCAGCTTGTTTTCAAGCGACGAGCGGATGCGCGCACGCAAAAGCGCCGGAGCGAACGGCTTCGGCAAGTAATCGACCGCGCCGGCCTCGATACAGCGCACGATCGAGTCCATCTCGTCGAGCGCAGAGATCATAATCACCGGAATGTCCGCGGTCTTCGGATCGTGCTTCAGCTTGCTCAGAACCTCGTATCCGCTCATTTCCGGCATGAGCACGTCGAGCAGGATCAGGTCGAAGGACCGCTCGCCGACAAGCGCCAATCCCTCGCGGCCGGTTTCGGCCGTCTCCACCGCATGGCCGTCGCGTGCGAGCTGGCGCGCAAGGAGATCGCGGTTCGATGCATTGTCGTCGATCACGAGGATCTGTCCGGCGATGTTTTGATGCACCACCGCAGGCTGCGGTCCCCGCAGCGCTTCGAGCACGCGCGAGGCGCCGGCGAAGGACGGCTCGGCCCGGTCGAGCGAAGCCGCACCCGAAAACGCTACCAGCGCGTCGATCCGCGCCAGCATGCCGTCGGCTGCCGACAACAATTTCTCGAGATCCGGCAGCAACGACTCATGGCCGCTGTCGCGCGCGTCCTCCACGATCATCTCGCCATAGCCCTTGATCGCGTTGATCGGGGTTCGCAAATCGTGCCGCAGCTTGGTGCGATAGCTGTCGATGTCCGCGATGTCGCCGCTCTGCTTGAGCACATCATCGAGCAGCGCCTGCAAACTGAGCCCCGCGCTCCGGATCCGGTCCAGATCGGCGCGATAATCGACAAGCCCGGCCCGCTCGGCGTCCTCAATCACGATATCGGCGAAACCGACAATGGCCGCCGCCGGCGCAACGAATTCCTGACGCAGATGCGCACGCAGCGCGTTGTGCAAACGGGCACTCTCGCTGTCCGGTCGGCCGGTCATTTCGGCAAAAGCGCGTTGATCTTGCCAAGCAGACGCGGCAGCTCGATCGGCTTGGTGTCGAAATCGTCACAGCCGGCCTGCAGCGCCTGCTCGCGATCGGACTCCATCGCATGTGCAGTGAGCGCGATCACCGGGATCGACTTGGTTGCGTCGTCGGCCTTGATGGTGCGGGTTGCCTCCCAGCCGTCCATCACCGGCAGGCTCATGTCCATCAGGATGATATCGGGCTTCTCGCTTTTCGCCATGTCGACGCCCTCCTGACCGTTCACGGCGATGACGACCTCGAAATTGTTGCGCAGCAGCCGCCGCGACAGCATGTCCCGATTCATCTCGTTGTCTTCGACCAGCAGAATTTTCGGCATTGCAGACGCTTCCATCACCACGTTTGTCTTATCCCGCGACCTTTTCGGCGGGCTGCCGCGCGATGGCGGCAAGTGCAGAGCCAAGCGAAGAGAGCGGCTGCGCTCCCTTGGTCAGCACCAGCAGCGTCCGTTCGTTGACCATGCGGCGTTCGGCCTCGGTCAGGTCCTTGGCGGTCAGCACCACGATCGGCACCTGTGCCAGTGCCGGCACCTGCTTGACCTGCTCAAGGAACGTGAATCCATCCATCACGGGCATCATCAGATCGAGCAGAACCAGTGCAGGCGACGGATTCTTTTTAAGCCAGTCCAGTGCGACCTGACCGTTTTCCGCTTCCACAGTCTTGAGACCGGCCTTCTCGACGGTGGCCCGCACCACCGCACGCACTTCGTCGGAATCGTCGACCACGAGCACTACTGCTTCGCGCTCGGTCGAGGCAAAGCGGCGCAACAATTCGATCAGCCGGTTCCGGTCGACCGGCTTCGTCATATACTCGGAGGCCCCAAGCGAATAGCCCATGGTGCGCTCGTCGACGATAGTCAGCATGATGACCGGGATCGACGCCAGCGCCGGCTCTGATTTCAGCTTTCCGAGCACGCTCCAGCCGTCCAGTTTCGGCATCATGACGTCGAGCGTGATAACGTCGGGCTTTTCGGTGCGCGCCATTTCGAGCGCCTGCGCGCCGTCATAGGCGTGCAGAAGCCGGTAGCCTTCCTTGGCAATGGTTGCGCGCAAAACGTCGTGGACAGTCGGATCGTCGTCGACGATCAGCACGCTCTTGCCGGAAAGGTCGCCATCCACCGCGGGGCCGCCAGCCTGAGGTCGTATGGACTTATCGTCCTTGCCGCCGTCGGGCAATGTGATCGTGAAGGTTGAACCCTGACCAGGGACACTGCTGACGGAAATATCGCCACCCAGCATCGTGCAGAAATGCTTGGTGATGGTGAGGCCGAGGCCCGTGCCGCCGTAATTGCGCGTCGTGGAAGAATCGGCCTGGGTGAAGGCTTGGAACAGGCGCCCCATCTGCTCTTCGGTCATGCCGATGCCGGAATCGGAGACCGCAAAGGTGAAAACCGGCTTGCCTCGATCGGAGACCTGACGGCGCACCGTCAGTCCGATCACACCGTTCTTGGTGAACTTGGCAGCATTGCTCAGCAGATTGATCAGACTCTGTTTCAGCTTCACGAGATCGACATTCATCGGCCCAAGATCGGCCGGCGCGTCGATGTCCAGCCTGTTGCCGTTCTTGTCGATCAGCGGCGTGACCAGCACCCGCACCTCGGCCAGCAGACGGCTGAGATCGACCGTTTCGATATGCAGGTCCATGCGGCCGGCTTCGATCTTCGACAGGTCGAGGATGTCGTTGATCAGTCCGAGCAGATGCTTGCCCGCGGTTTCGATCTTGACGAGATCGGCTTCGCTTGCGGTATCGCCGCGATCCTGGGCGTCCTCGCGCAGGATTTCGCTATAGCCGATGATGGCGTTCAGCGGCGTTCGCAATTCGTGGCTCATATTGGCGAGGAATGCAGATTTGGTGCGTGAGGCCGCTTCGGCCTGATGCCGCGCAGTCTCTGCCTCCTCACGGGCCTGCCGGATATCACGCGCATTGTCGCGGAACACCACCAGCGCCCGGCTCATATCGCCCAGCTCGTCGGAGCCGTTCGCCGGCAAGACTGCATCCAGTTGCCCGCTCGCAACAGCGAGCATCGCATTTGTCACTTGCTGCAATCTGGCAATGACGTAGCGCTGCACGAAGAACCAGACGACAAAGACCGCGACGACAAGGCTGAGGAGCGAAATCCCAATAAGCCAGAAGCGGGTATTGTCCAAGGCCCGTTTGGTCGCCGCGGTGGTCTCGGCGGCCACGGTCTCGACCTTCGCGACCAGCGCCGAGACCTGCATCTGCATGTCTTCTGCCGATTTCTCGAGTGCGGCTTGCAGGCCATCGGCGATCGACCGCTGCTGGAGATCGGACGTGCGCAGCGCAAATATGCCGCCGGCGCCCGTCCCGAGCGCCAGAACCGAACGTGCCACCTTGTTGATCGCCTCGGCCTCGGTACGGTCAAATGACGTATCGTTCCTGATGTAATCCAGGCCGCCTTCGAAGCGCTCGCGGATCTCGTTGAATTGCTTCTGTCCCTCCGCCACCGCCTTGGGATCGAGCGCAGTTGCGGAACGGTACAGAACCCCGACGGAGCGGTAAGTGTCGCCGCGCAATCCATTGATGACGAGTTGCGTCTTGTCGCTCTGGCGCGGCAAAACCAAGAGGCGCTCGGCAAGATCGGCGCTGTCGCGGGTCAGCCGCGCGATGGCATTGTCCAGCGCCGAGCCGACGGAAATCCGTTCCCGCACCGTCCGGTCGAGTTGTCCGATCTGCCTGTCGATCTGCGCGATCAGCGCTTGCAGTTTCTCGATCGCAGCCGTGTCATTTGTCGCATCGCGCAGCCGCGACAATGCCGACCAGAGCTGACCGATCCGCTCGGTCGCATCGCTCATGCGGATAAAGCGCTGCGTCTCCGAACTGGCCCCGGCGAGCTGGGCGCCTGCGGCGGCGATGGCGCGCGCGTTGGTCTCGACGGCCAGAGCGAATTTGACCTCAGGAAGGCTCTCCTCGGTCAGCTGCCCCATTGCCGATTCGATCCGGGCGAATTGCAGCACGGCGACCAGGGCGGCGATCGCGGTCAAGGCCGCGATGACAATGAACGACACAAAAAGCTTCGCGGCAATGGTCCGCCGCCATGACCGGCGCGCGCTGTCGACAATCGGTTGATCCGGACTCGTCATGTCAGGAAATCCATTCCCCTTCCGCCGTCGCGCGGCGGTAGCTCATAGCGTATTGCTTCGCGCAAGTCTAAGCTGTCCGGACATCCGGGAGACAATCGCCATGAACGAAGATGTTCTGAACACGTCGATCCGAAAATTTCTGAAAGAAGTGGGTGTCACCTCGCAGCGCGAGATTGAAAAGGCGGTACGCCAGGCCATCGCGGCCGGCAAGCTGAAAGGCAACGAAAGCCTTCCCGTGCAGATGGTATTGACAATCGGCCCGCTCGCCCTAAGGCACGAAGTCGACGGCACCGTCGCGCTGGAATAGGTGTGGCGGGCCGGGACGGCTCGCGACAAGCGCCTCAGCTGCGCGCCGTCTGCGCGGGCCAGTGCGAGATCGTGTGCTGCACGCAATCTCCGACATGCTCTTTCAGAATCGCCCTTGCCCTTGCGGCGTCGCGGGCCAGTGCGCAATCCAGCAAATCCTTGTGCTGCCGGATCGGCGCCTCATCGCGGAACTGAAACGTGATCATCTGGTATCGGAAATACCGGTCGAAAGCCGCGGCATGCGCCTCCATCAGGGTGGCCGAGCCGCAATTCGAGATCAGCGCCTGATGAAACTCGCTGTCGTACTGCTTCCACTGTTCGGATGATCCGATCTGCGACTTCATGAGCTTTTCGGTCGCCGCCAGTTTGTGATGCGCCGATACGACACGACCCTCCCATTCGACATCGGCCCGCGCGAACGACTGCTCGATGGCATGACCTTCGAGCAAAAGACGAAGGTCGGCCAACTCCCTGAGATTGTCGATCGAGATTGGCGCGACCTCGAAGCCGCGTTTGCCCTCGGCCACAACCAGCCGCTCTGACACCAGCCGGTTCAGCACCTCGCGCAGCGTCGTGATGCTCAGGCCGTAATCCTTGCGGAGCACTTCCAGCCGCAGACGCTGCGACGGCTTCAGCCGCCCGAAAATGATGTCGCCGCGGATGCGCCCATAGCCCTCATCCCCAACCGACGTGACCTCGGAGGTTTCGACCATTGTCATCGCACGAATCTCCACGAAGGGCCTTCATGGCAGCCGGCCGGTCCACCGGCAACCCATCGCTCAGATACCATATATTTTTTCTTTTATAGGATGATTTTATAATTATCATTTGACTGCCCTATCTTCATATGCGCATGCTGACGTCAAGACGGCTCGGAAGCCGCAGCTCAAACGGGAGGAAGGCCAATGACATTCACCACGATCACGGCATGGGCGGCCGCGGCCGCCGTTTCGCTGACCCTCACGGCATCAGCGAGCGCTCAGGACATCCAGGACAGGACAATCCGATGGGGTCACCTCAACAACACTGACCATCCGGTCAGTTTCGGGGTTCGGAAATTCGCGGAGATTCTCGCCGCGAAGAGCGGGGGCAAGATGAAGGTCCGGGAGTTCCCGGCCTCCCAGCTCGGCAACGAAATGCAGATGCAGAGCGCGGCGCGCGGCGGCACGCAGGAGATCGTCTCCGCCTCGACCGCATCGCTCGCATCGGTGGTCAAGGATTTCGGATTGCTCGACCTGCCGTTCGTCGTTGCCAATTTTGCCCAGGGCGAAGCATTGGTCGGCGGCCCCTTTGGCAAGATGCTTCTCGAAAAGCTGCCGGAAAAGGATCTGATCGGTCTCGGCTACTGGACGCTCGGCTTTCGCAACGTGACCAACAGCAAGCGTCCGATCGCCAAGCTCGAAGACTTCGAGGGGCTGAAGCTGCGCGTGCTGCCGAGCCCGGTCTATGTCGAAACCTTCAAGGCGTTCAAGGTCAATCCGGTGCCGATGAATTTTGCCGAGCTGTACAGTGCGCTTGAGACAAAGACGGTCGACGGACAGGAAAACCCGTATTCGGTGACATTCTCGAACAAATTCTATGAAGTCCAGAAATACGTTTCGTCCACCAATCACACGAACTCTTACAACATCATTATCGTCAGCAAGAAATTCTGGGACAAGCTGTCGCCGACCGAACAGCGCCTGATGCGCGAGGCCTATGCGGAATCGCGCGGCTATCAGATGGAGCAGACCAAGCTCGCGGTCGACAAATCGCTCGCCGGCCTCAAGGAAAAGGGAATGACCTTCACCGAGATCAGCCTTCCCGAACTGGCGCGGATGCGCGAGGCGACCAAGCCGGTGATGGACAAGTTCCTGGCCGAATACGATCCCGAGACCGTCAAGCTGTTCAAGGCCGAGATCGAGCGCATCCAGAAGATCCAGTAGCCCGGCCGGCGAACGTCGACACGGAGCGCTCCCCGGCGCCCCGTGTCCTTATCATTCCTCGTAATGGCAACGGACCACGATGCAGCGTTTGCTTGACTGGTATTGCGGCCTCATCAAGGTGCTTGCGGTTGCTTGCCTTGCCGGCATGGTGATTCTCGTGTTTGGCAATGTCGTGCTGCGATACGGCTTCAATTCCGGGATCGTCGTATCGGAGGAGGCCGCACGCTGGCTCCTGGTGTGGCTGACATTCCTCGGTGCAATCGTTGCGCTTCGCGAGCACCGGCATCTCGGCATTGACACGCTCGTACGCAAATTGTCCCCGCGGACCAGGCGCGTCGTCTTTATCATCAACTATGCCCTGATGCTTTATGCCAACTCGCTGCTGCTCGTCGGCAGCTGGCGGCAGATGCTGATCACCGCCTCGGATCGCTCGCCCGCGGCTGGCTTGCCGGTCGGCATGTTCTATGCCGCGGGCGTCGTTTTCGGGGTCTCCGCCGCCGTCATCCTCATCTATGACCTGACCCGCGTCGTGCTGGGTCACGTGCGCGAGGATGAACTCGTGGCGGTCCGCGAATCGGAAGACGCGTGAGCGCCATGACCGGCGGACCACAGCCATGACTATCGCGGTCTTCACGGTCTCGCTGCTCGGCGCCATGGCGCTGGGGATGCCGATTGCGTTTGCGCTGCTGATTTGCGGCGTCGCGCTGATGCATCACCTCGACATGTTCGACGCGCAGATCGTCGCCCAGAACACCATCAACGGTGCCGACAGCTTTCCGCTGATGGCGGTTCCGTTCTTCATGCTGGCTGGCGAGATCATGAACAAGGGCGGCCTCGCCCGTCGCATCGTCAATGTCGCGCTGACCCTTGTCGGACATGCCCGCGGCGGTCTCGGCTATGTCGCGATCCTCGCCTCCGTCATCCTGTCCTCGCTCTCCGGATCGGCAGCGGCGGACGCCGCTGCACTTGCGGCCCTCGTCGTGCCCATGATGGTCGCCGCCGGCCACAGCAAAATGTATTCTGCGGGCCTGGTCTCTGCGGGCAGTGTCATCGGCCCCGTCATCCCCCCGAGCATCGGCTTCGTCCTGTTCGGCGTGGTCGGCGGCGTTTCGATCTCCAAGCTGTTCCTGGCTGGAATTGTTCCAGGTCTTCTGCTGGCGCTCGGGCTCTGTATCGCATGGTGGTGGGTGGCCAGGCGCGAGGACGCCAAGATTCAGCCGCGCGCGTCCTGGATGCAGGTTCTGCACGCACTGGTCGACGGATTCTGGGCACTCATGCTGCCCGTCATCATCATCGTCGGACTGCGCTTCGGCATTTTCACGCCGACCGAAGCCGGCGTGGTCGTGGCTGTTTACTCCCTGTTCGTCGCGAACTGCATCTATCGCGAACTGAAACTCAAGGACCTCTACGGCGTCTTCCTCAATGCTGCGGTGACCACCAGCGTCGTGATGTTCCTGGTCGCGGCGGCGCTGGTGTCGTCCTGGCTGATCACGATCGCCGAAATCACGCAGCAGGTTGTGGACCTGCTCCGGCCGTTTATGGACAACAAGATCTTGCTGATGCTGGCCATCATGGTCATCGTTGTGATTGTCGGCACCGCACTGGACATGACGCCGACCATCCTGATCCTGACGCCGATCCTGATGCCGGTGATCCGCGAGGCCGGCATCGACCCGGTTTATTTCGGTGTCCTGTTCATCATCAACAATTCGATCGGGCTGATTACACCGCCGGTCGGTGTGGTGCTGAACGTCGTATGCGGCGTCTCCAACATCAGCATGGAAGACATCATCCGGGGCGTGTGGCCGTTCCTGCTGGCACAACTTTGCGTTCTGCTGATGCTGGTGTTCTTCCCATGGCTGGTCACGGTCCCCGCAAAGTGGCTCGGCGGATAGGCGAATAGAACGACATGATACGCATCAAGATCATCAACGGACCGAATCTCAATCTTCTCGGCGTACGCGAGCCCCACATCTACGGCCGGACGACGCTCGGCCAGATCCAGCGCGATTGTGAAAGCGCAGCACAGGAACTGAAGATTTCGCTGACTTTCCTGCAGTCGAACCACGAGGGCCAGATCGTGGACTGGATTCAGGCGGCGCGGGACGATGCGGACGCGATCGTCCTCAATCCTGCGGGTTATTCCTTCTACTCCGTGGCGATCTTCGATGCGCTGAAGGCGTTCGAAGGTCCGGTCGTCGAACTGCATCTGTCGAACATCCACGCCCGCGACGAATTGCACCGGCATTCGATCATGTCGCCGGCCGCCACAGGCGTCATCTGCGGCTTCGGCCCGGCAGGGTACCCACTCGCCATGCAGGCGGCCGTGCGCCTCGTCGCAGGCAAGAAGCAACCGGGCGCGACACATGCAGCCTGAAGCCTTGCTGGCCATCCGCAGCGACATCGCGAACGCGGTCGAAGCCGAGTATCTTGCATGGCTCACCAAGGAACACACGCCTGAGCGCGTCGGCATCGAAGGCTTCGTATCCGCAAGGATATTTCGGTCGCGACACAATGGCTTCGGCCGCTACCTGATTCTTTACGAACTGGCCGGCGAATATGTTGTCGACAGTCCCGCCTATCTGGCGCGTCTCAACAATCCGACGCCGTGGACAACACGGATGATGCCGCATCTCGGCAATTTCATTCGTGGCGGCGGCCGGATCATCGCGGCGTCAGGGACAGGTTGCGGGGCGGCGCTGGTCCCCGTCATGATTGACGCCAAGATCGACTCGGTCCAGGCCCGGGATATCGCTCATCTTTCCGACATTCGCGGCGTCGCCGCCGTCCGCATACTTCAAGCGAATCCTGAGCGGACCGCAGTCAAGTCAAACGAAAGAGCCCTGCGATCCGGCGACCGGAGCTTTCACACACTTCTATTGATCGAGGCCGTGGATGCAGACGCAGCGATCCGTGCAATGCGGACGCTGCCAGCCGATTTGCAGGACGCGGTTCGCCGCGAAGAGGCGCCGCACGACGCCCCGGTCTACGCGTTGATTTTCCATCTCAACGGCTAGATCAGGCCTCATTCCGCCGCACGAATGCCGCCTCCATCTCGCGGCGGAATCGCACAGCGAGGTCGGACGCATCATAATCCACGTCGCTCCAGCGCAGTGTCTCCCCTTCCGGGATATCGCGCGTGAGCCGCACCTGATGCGCGAGGCCCAGCGGCAGATAACCGGCATCGAGCGAAGCCTGCGCCGGAGCCTGCTTGCCCCAGACACAGAAGCCGCCCTCGCCATCCAGCATCTCGCCGGCTTTCAGATCGCGCTTCGCAGTCGCGACGACATCCGAATGAAAATCCACCGGCGCTCCGGTCGGCTCTCCGCGCAGCGCGACCGAAGCCACCGAAATGCCAAGCTCCAGCCCGATCATATGGGTCGGGCGATAGAGCGCGGCATAGCGGCCGGTCTGGTCCGGCATCAGGTGATATTCGCGGAAACAGCGACGCGCATACTCGCTCTCGCCCTCGAACACCACGAACGTGCCCATCGCAAGGTGATGCGGGATATCGCGCTCCTGCCGATCGACCGAGGACACCACTTCGGTCACCCCCGACATCTCCAGCGCGCCGCCCTCGGATTTCGGCTTGCAGATGTCGGCGAGTTCGAAGCGGCTCGCCGGCGGAAAGCCTAAGCCCTGAGATTGCGGCTTGAGACCGGTCGCGTTGCACACCGCCGTCATTTCGATGCCGGACTTGGTGCCGTCGATGAAGGAATTGAACATTTTGGGATTGATCGAGTTGCGATCGTCGATCTTCAGATACTTGTCGAGGATCTCCCACACCGTATCCGGATTGGAACGGTGATATGTGGGGTGATAGCGGGTGCCCTTGCCGGCCGAGATCACCTTGAATCCGCAGGCGCGCGCCCAGTCGACCTGCTCGCAGATCAAGGCCGGCTGATCGCCCCAGGCGAGGCTGTAGATCACGCCCGCCGCACGCGCCTTGCGTGCCAGCAGCGGACCCGCCAGCGCGTCGGCCTCGACATTGACCATAACGATATGCTTGCCGTGCTCGATCGCCTTGAGCGCAAAACGGATACCGGTCTTCGGATCGCCGGTCGCCTCCACGATCACGTCGATGTCGGGACACGCGACCAATGCTTCCGCATCGTCGGTGACGCAGGTCGTGCGCTGCTTCAGCGCATCGCCGAGCGAGGTCGCGCCATATTGCGCGGCATCCCATCCGGCCGATGCCAACTGCCTCTTCGCGCGTGCAACATCGAGATCGGCAAGGCCGGCGAGATACATCCCCGCGGTGCGGCGCACCTGCGTGAGAAACATGGTGCCGAACTTGCCGGCTCCGATCAGGCCGATGCGGATCGGTCGGCCGGCGGCGTCCCGCTCGGCGAGCTTGGCATAGAGGTTCACGATGGCGCTTCCTTCCGATCATGCCCGCGCCGTTCGCAGGCATTACGTCGCTTTTTTGCAGATTGAGTAGCAAGCGGGAGAGGGCCGGGACAAGAGCGCCATAACCCGCGAGGCTACTGGCACGCCGCCTTGATCACCACGGTTTCGGTGCGGCATGCGCTGGCATCCCGCTCAAGCAGCGCCCGCGCCGAGCATTTGCGCGACGTCGTGATATCGGCGCTCTTGCCGGTCGCGAAGCCCCTGGCCTTGCAGATCACCGCGGCGGCCGCCTGGCAATCCGGCGAGCCATTGGCTGCAGGTTCACAAACCTGGCGGCCTTCGATGATCTTTGTATTTGCCAAGCTCTTGAGAACTTCGGCGGCCTCCTTCTGTGCGGCGGCAGCCTCCTTCACAGCATTCTCGTTGCGCTGCTGCAGCTCGCGCCAGCGGGCATTATTCTCTTCGACGCTCTGTTTCAGCTTGGCATTGGTCTCGTCGGCCTGCGCCTTGAGCTTTGCATTGGTTTCGTCGACGCTCGCCTTCCACTTGGCATTGGCCTCGTCGATCTTCGCCTTGACGTCCCGGGACCACCGGCTGAACGCATCGAAAAATCCCTCGGGCTGGCGCGGCGCTTCCTGCATCGCAGGCGCCTCTTGCGCCGGGACCGATTGCGGCGCCGGCGCCACGGAACCAAACCCAGAGGGCGGCTGCGGAGCCTGCTGTGCGAAGCCCGGATGGGCCCACAACCAGCCCGTGGCGCAGAGTGCCAGCCACCCGCCTGCGGCGAATGGGCATGCGTATCGTGTTGCCAGAAACGGTTGGGCCATCGCGCTATCCAAGCTTTCCCCAAATCTCGGATGCAGTGTTGAACGTTATCACACTGCCAGAGCGTCGCCGACCGGCCTTCTGGAATGCCTGAATGGCAAAAATGAGGAGCCGGAGTGCGGCTTCAGACCAGATAAAGCGCGGCCACGATCCCGGCGACAATGAGAATGGCCGCGAGCGTTGCCCACAATCCGAGCCGTTCCTCGATGATGGTCCGGGCGCGGTCGCCGTAGCGATGCAGGATGAAGGCAAGCACGTAGAACCGCGCGCCGCGCGTGATCACCGAAAACAGGATGAAAAGCAGGAGATTGTATCCTGCAAATCCCGAGGTGATCGTCACCAGCTTGTAGGGAATGGGCGTCAGGCCCTTCAGCAGAATGATCAACGCACCCCACTTGGCGTAATAATCCTTGAACGCCTCCGCTTCGGCCCCGAGGCCGTAGGCCGAGATCACCCACTGCCCAACCGAATCATACAGCAGCGCGCCGATCGCATAGCCGAGAACACCGCCCAGGACTGAGGTCCAGGTGCACAGGAGGGCGTAGGAATAGGCCTTGTCCGGCCGCGCCAGCGACATCGGGATCAGCATGGCGTCCGGCGGAATCGGGAAAAACGAGCTCTCGGCGAACGAGACCGATCCCATGATCCATTTGGCGGCCGGACGATAGGCCGCCGCGACGCACCAGTCATACATCCGGCGGAGCATGCTCGTCCTGTCGGTGGGATAGCCGCCGCGAGGGCGGCACGAAGGGCCGGATCAATAGCCGGAACGGCGGCGCTTGGGAATGCGGCGCGGTTCCAGCGCCACGACTTTTCGCCGCACCGGAACGGCCGCAACCGCGGCTTCCACCGGCAGGTCCTTGGGCGGCTTTTCGGCAATGCCGAGCAGCCTTTCGCGGCGATCCATCTCGGCCCAGACATCCTGCGGCCGGATACCGGCTTCGGCCCAGAGCACGACAAGGTGATAAAGCAGATCGGCGCTCTCGCGGACCGCAGCCTCGCGGTTGCCGCGCATCACATCGACCACGACCTCGACGGCCTCCTCCGCCATCTTCTTGGCGATCTTGGCACGGCCCGAGCGCATCAGCCGCGCAGTGCGCGACTGCGCGGGGTCGCCCTTCTGCAGCGCGACCACCGACTTGTGAAGCCGTTCAAGCGAATCACTCATGACGCCACAATACCTGCAATGCATTCACTAATCGTTAACGATCTCGAATTGTAGCAAAATCGGGTCTTGTTACGATTCTGACGAAAAAAAGAAAGCCCGGCAGGGACGTCCCCGGCCGGGCTTGCAGTCGAAATGTCCGGCTTTGTCCCGCCGGTTTACTTGTCGCGCTGCGGCTCGGGGCCGGCGGACCGGCGAACGCCGCTGCGGTGTTCGTCCATCACCACCGGCGATAGCCCCCGTAATAGGGGCCATACCCGTAGCCACCGTAGCCATACGGCGCGTAATAGGCGCGCTCGCGCTCACGCGCTTTGCGGTACTCGCGCGCTGCCGCATAGGCCGCGATGCCGCCGACAATTGCAGCAAATGCGGCGGCCGCAGCCGCGTTGTTGTTCCCGCGGTAATAGCGATGGCGCGCGCTGAAATCGGTTGCTGACCCGGCGCCGTTCGCCACTGCGGCGGTCTGCGGTCCGCCGGCCGCGACAGCCGGCATCGCGCCTGCGCTGGTCAGTGCAAGGGCCGCTGCGGTGACGGCAGCGATCGCCTTGGTTCGCATTCTGGTCATGGCGTTCCCCGTTGTCGCTTCTACACACGAAGCCAACGAGGAGATGGCGATGCCGTTGCCGCGAATGAGGGCCTTTGCGGATTATGTTTTCGTAATGAGCCTGTTAGCGTCCCGTAACAAATCGCTGTTCAGCTCAACATCTATTCATCTGACGCAAACAGGCTCGCATTGCCGCCCGAGGCCGCAGTGTTGACGGTCACCACCTGCTCGGTCGCGAAGCGCCGCAGGTAATTCGGCCCGCCCGCTTTGGGACCGGTGCCGGAGAGCCGCGTGCCGCCGAACGGCTGGGTGCCGACCACCGCGCCGACCATGTTGCGGTTCACATAGACATTGCCGTTCGCGAGCCTGCTTGCGATCTCGTTCACGCGCGCGTCGATGCGCGAATGGATGCCGAGCGTCAGACCGGTGGCGTTGCTGTCGATCTCGTCGAGTAATGTGTGAAGCTCATCCGCACGGAAGCGCATGACGTGCAGGATCGGGCCGAAGACCTCTTCCTGAAGGTCGGATGCGCGCGGCAATTCGATGATGGTTGGCGGCACGAATAGTCCGCCCGCCGGGAGGACATGATCCTGGTCCCAGCGATAGCGGATGCGCTTTTCGTGTTTCGCGATCCAGTCACCGAGCCTCTCCTTGGACTCGCGATCGATCACGGGGCCGACATGCGTCGCCGGATCGGCCGGATCGCCGAGTTTCAGCGTTGCCGCAGCACCGGCCACCATATAGAAAATCCGGTCGGCGACCTGCTCCTGCACGCACAGAAGCCGCAACGCGGAGCAGCGTTGGCCCGCCGAGCGGAACACCGAGCCGACCGCATCGTCGGTGACCTGCTCGGGCAAGGCCGTCGCATCCACGATCATCGCATTGATCCCGCCGGTCTCCGCGATGAACGGCACGATCGGCCCGTCCTTCGCTGCCAGCGTGCGGTTGATGATGCGCCCGACCTCCGTCGAGCCGGTAAAGGCAACGCCTGCGACACGCGCATCGCCCGTGAGCGCCGCGCCGGCCCGGCCGTCGCCCAGAACGAGATGCAGCGCCGCATGCGGTACGCCGGCCTCATGCAGCAGCCGCACCGTCTGATAGGCGATCAGCGGGGTCTGCTCGGCGGGCTTCGCCACGACCGCATTGCCCGCGGCGAGCGCCGCTGTCACCTGCCCCAGAAAGATCGCCAGCGGGAAATTCCATGGCGCGATGCAGACGAACACGCCGCGGCCGCGATAGCGCAATTCGTTGGTCTCGCCGGTCGGCCCCGGCATCGTCTGCGGAATAAGGGTCTTGCGCGCCTGCGCGGCATAGTAGCGGCAATAGTCGATCGCCTCGCGCCATTCAGCGATACAGTCATCCAGTGTCTTGCCGCCCTCCCGCTGCAGCAGCGCGATGAAATCGCCACGCCGCTGTTCGAGCAGATTGCCGGCCTGGTCGAGGATATGGGCACGGTGCTCGACCGTCGTCGCCGACCACTGCGTAAAGCCTCGCTGCGCGGCCGCCATCGCCTCGCGCGCCAGCGCCTCGTCAGCCTCTGCGACTTCGCCGATGGTCTCGCCGGTCGCTGGCGACAGCACCGGCCGCGTCGTGCCGCCCCGGACCCTGCCGTCGATAATGGACCGCGCCGCGCGGACCGGTCTCGCCTCCGCAATCCCTGTGAGGAGATCGCGCAGCGCCGCGCGGTCACCGAATTCCACACCCGGCGAATTCTTTCGCTCCGGCATATAAAGATCGCGCGGCAGCGGAATTTTCGAATGACGTGCATGCGCCACCGTGGCGATCCACTGGCGCGGCCGCGCCAGCAGCGTCTCGACCGGAATCGCCGGATTGGCGGAGACCGACACGAATGAGGTGTTGGCGCCATTCTCCAGAAGCCGCCGCACCAGATAGGCGAGCAGATCGCGATGCCCGCCGACCGGTGCGTAAACCCGGCAGGCGACGCCGGGGTAATCGGCGCGCAGCGCATCGTACAATTCGACGCCCATGCCGTGCAGGCGCTGGAATTCGTAGTCCGCGACGCCGCCGGCCTGCTCGATCACGCTCGCGACCGTGAGTGCATTATGCGTGGCAAATTGCGGGAACAGATGCGGCCGCGCTTTCAGCAGGAGCGACACGCACTCCATGTAGCAGAGATCGGTCATCGCCTTGCGGGTGAACACCGGATAATCGGCAAGGCCGCGCTCCTGCGCGCGCTTGATTTCGGTGTCCCAATAGGCGCCCTTGACCAGACGCACCATCAGGCGGCGTGACAATGCTCCTGCCGCTTCCTTCAGCCAGGCGATCACGGCCGGCGCCCGCTTCTGATAGGCCTGCACCGCAAGACCGAAGCCGTCCCAGCCCGCCAGCGAAGGATCGCGCAGCACGTCTCCGATCACATCGAGCGACAATTCGAGACGATCTGCTTCCTCCGCATCGACCGTGAATGGCAGGTCGTAACTTTTCGCCTTGCGCGCCAGTTCGAGGAGGCGCGGCCCGAGTTCGCGCAGCACGCGCTCCCGCGACACCGCCTCGTAGCGCGGATGCAGAGCCGACAACTTCACCGAAATGCCGGGACGATCATAAAGGCTCGTCGCATTCGATGACTTGCCGATCGCGTCGATGGCATGCGCATAGGATTGCAGATAGCGCTCCGCATCCTTCCCAGTGCGCGCGCCTTCTCCCAACATGTCGAACGAAAAGCGGCTCTCCGGGTCCGACGCCGCGCGTTTCAGTGCCTCGCCGATTGTCTGGCCGTGCACGAAATGAGAGCCGAGCAGCCGCATCGCCTGCCGGGTCGCGAGACGCAGCGCGGGCAATCCAAGACGGCGCGCCAGGCCTTCGATCACATTATCCGGCGTCTGGCCCGGCGCGATCAGCCGCGCCGAAATCCCGAGCGTCCAGGCCGATGCCGACACCAAGAGCGTATCGCCCCTGTGGTCCGGATGCGACCAGTCGCGGCCGGACAGCTTGTCCTCGATCAGCCGGTCGGCGGTCTCGGCGTCGGGCACCCGCAGCAGCGCCTCGGCCAGCACCATCAGGGCGAGACCCTCCTGGGTCGATAATGAATAAGCGTGCAGGAAGTCCTCGATCCCGCCGAGCCCGCCGGCATGCGAGCGGATCGCCTCGATGAGGCGGGTCGCCAGCGCATCGATGCGACGCTCCGCCTCCGCCGCTGGCTGGTGCGCGAGAAAGCGTCGCGCGAAGTCTTCATCGGGCGGCGAGTATGGCGCACGGAAGGTGGTGAGGCCTGGGGCGTGTCTGCCGTTCCCGTCCCGGTCCGCCATGGTCACGATCCCTCCGCCGACCCATCATGGACGGGATTTAAGTAGTCACACAGCATCGGCATTTGCAGCCTGCCCGCCAATTCGGCACGATATGCCAAGAGCCTGGGCAGGGAGAGTCTGCCGCACCGTCCTACCTTGCTCTTTCGAGCGGCATATTCTTTGCTGTTGTCAGAGCGAGCGAGGGACATGTGGGTCCGGACAGGCCGAAGGCGTCCCCCAGAGGTGAGGTAACGCTCGCCGGCTTGGCGCCGGCCGGGTGAAGACGGGAAAGGATATCAGGATGAGTAAAGTTGGTTGTGTGATCCGGCGCAGCGGCGTGCTCGCCGCCATCGTAACAGCGCTGGCCTGCGGTTCCGCGGCCGCGCAAACGCCGGTGAAATTTACCCTCGACTGGAAGTTCGAAGGTCCTGCGGCGCCGTTCCTGGTTGCCGCCGACAAGGGCTATTACAAGGCCGAGGGGCTCGACGTCACGATCGACACCGCGGGCGGCTCGCTCGAACCGCTGAACCGCATCGCATCGGGCACCTATGACATCGGCTTCGGCGACATCAATTCTTTGATCAAGTTCCGCGACGCCAACCCGAATGTGCCGATCAAGGCCATCTTCATGGTCTACAACAAGCCGCCCTTCGCCATCGTCGGCCGCAAGAGCCGTGGCGTCTCAAAGCCGAAGGATCTCGAAGGCAAGAAGCTCGGCGCGCCGGCTCCGGACGGCGCCTATGCGCAATGGAAAATCTTCACCCAGGCCAACGGCATCGATCCGTCGAAGGTGACCATCGAGAACGTGGGCTTCCCGGTGCGCGAGCCGATGCTGGCTGCCGGACAGGTCGACGCCATCACCGGCTTCTCATTCTCGTCCTACATCAACCTGAAGGACCGCGGCGTTCCGGCTGACGACATCAGCGTCATCCTGATGGCGGACCATGGCGTCAATCTCTATGGCAACGCGATCATCGTGAATCCGAAATTCGCCGCCGAGAAGCCGGAAGCCGTCAAGAAATTCCTGAACGCCTTCCTGAAAGGCCTGAAGGACACCGTGAAGTCTCCGGAAACCGCGGTGGACTCGGTGGTCAAGCGCAATGACGTGGCGAAGAAGCCGGTCGAGCTGGAACGTCTGCAGATGGCACTGCGGGACAACATCCTGACCCCGGAAGTGAAGGCGAACGGCTTCGGCGGCGTCAATATGGACCGCCTCAACAAGTCGATCGATCAGATCGCGATCACCTACGACTTCAAGAATCCGAAGCCGAAGGCCGATGCGATCTTCGACCCGTCCTTCCTGCCGCCGGCAGCCGACCGCAAGCTGTAACCTCCGCTGGCGCATTCGTTGACGGCGGCTTGGGGGAGCCAACGGGTATGACGGAGCCAGGCTTCGTATCGCTGACCGGCGTCAGCCACCGCTATGGCGGCGTTCATGCCGGCCCGGACGGCGTCCTCGCGGTCGAGGATCTCACCATCAATATCAACCGCGGCGAATTCGCCGCGGTTGTCGGCCCGTCCGGTTGCGGCAAGTCCACGCTGATGAAGCTCGCTACCGGACTGCAATTTCCCTTTGCCGGCCATGTGCGGGTCGCCGGCGAGGAAGTGACCAAGCCGGTGAAGATGGCCGGCATGGCGTTCCAGGCGCCGACGCTCCTGCCGTGGCGTACGACACTCGACAATCTCCTGTTGCCGCTCGAAATCGTGCGTCCGCATCGCAGCGAGATCAGACGCAACAAGGCGCAATATGTGGAGCGCGCCGAAAAGCTGCTCGCCTCGGTGGGACTGGGCGGTTTCGGCAGCAAATATCCCTGGCAATTGTCCGGCGGCATGCAGCAGCGCACCTCGCTGTGCCGCGCCCTGATCCACGAGCCGCAGCTTCTGATGCTGGACGAGCCCTTCGGTGCGCTCGATGCCTTCACCCGCGAGGAGCTCTGGTGCGTGATCCGCGACCTGCATGCGGCGCGCGGCATCACCGTCATCCTCGTCACCCACGATCTGCGCGAAGCCGTGTTCCTCGCCGACCGGATTTTCGTGATGTCGCAGCGGCCCGGCCGAATCCTGATCGAACGCCAGGTTGATTTCCCGCGCCCGCGCGATCTGGAGATCACCTATACCAAGGAATTCGCCGACATCGTGCACGACCTGCGCGGTCATATTCATCAGGCGCGCCAATGAAGAATTCCAAGGCCTTCATCCGTCTGGCGCCCTGGGTGTTCACCATCGCGCTGTTCCTGTTCTGGGAACTGGTGTGCCGCGTCTTCAAGATTCCGGAATTCTTCCTGCCGCCGCCGACCGCCGTGTTCAAGTCGATGATCGATTACTGGCCGGCGATCCTGCGCAATTCCTGGATCACGCTCGAAGCCACCATGATCGGCTTCCTGATGGCGGTCGGCTTCGGGCTGGTGCTCGGCCTCGTGATCGGCTGGTCGCGGACAATCTATGCCGGCATCTATCCGCTGATGATCGGCTTCAACGCGATCCCGAAAGTTGCCGTGGTGCCGATCCTCGTTCTGTGGTTCGGCATCGGCTTCATCCCCGCCGTACTGACTGCGTTCCTCATCTCGTTCTTCCCGATCGTGGTGAACGTCGCGACCGGCCTTGCCACCATCGAGCCCGAACTCGAGGACGTGCTGAAGGCGCTCGGCGCCTCCAAGCTCGACATCATGAGGAAGGTCGGCATCCCGCGCTCGCTGCCGTACTTTTTCGGCTCGCTGAAGGTTGCGATCACGCTGGCCTTCGTCGGCACGGTGGTGTCCGAAAGCGTTGCGTCCAACAACGGCATCGGCAACCTGATGCTGCAGGCGCAGGCCCAATTCAACGTGCCGCTCATTTTCGCGGGCCTGATCGCGCTCGCGGTGCTCGGCATCGTGATGTACTGGGTGATGGCGGTCCTGGAACAGCGCATGACGGGCTGGGCGCAGCGTTCAGGCTTCGCGCAGAACTGACCTTTCGGGGATTGCCGGCCGTGCGATCCGCGTTCGGAGCGGCGCTGCGCTCACCTAGACGACGGCCCGTGACGAAATTCCCGCTGCCGTCCCCTCGACATTGGCATGCGGGCCGATCACGTCGTAGATCGTATCTGCAAGCTTTTCGAGCAGCTGGCGGTCGGCGCTTTCGCTGAGATAGATGCCGCAATACAGCGGCGCAATCGGCGGCAACGGCGGATTCTCCCACACGGCAATTCCGGGAATCTCGGTGCGGCGGGCCGAGACGACCGCCACGCCCATGCCAAACCGCACGGCCTCGATGATGCTCGCCTTGCTCTGCCCGATAAAGACCACCTCGAAACTCCGCTGCGCGCGGCTCAGCGCGGCCACCGCGGCGCGGTGAAGTCCCCAGCCTTCGCCAAGCGTCACCAGCGGGACGGGCGCGTTCGGATCGAGCGTGAAGGACGGACTGCGCACCCAGACCAGATGCTCGGCCCATTGATGACGGACATCGAGATCGATGCCAGTGTCCGAAAGCCCGACAAGAAGGTGAAGGTCGCCCTGCCGCAAGTCGCGCGACATGGCGTCGAATACATCGGTCCGCAACGACAGGCGCAGGTCCGGGAAGCGCGTGCGGATCTCGGTCAGCAGCTTTTGCAATACCGGCGTCAAAAAGTCGCCCGGCATGCCGATCCGCAGCGTCCGCGATCCCAGCCGCGGCGCCGACAGATCGACGATCTGATCGTTGATGCTGAGCATGCGCCGCGCATAATTGACCACGAGCTCGCCCGCATAGGTGAGGCTGACACCTGGCGCGCTTTTGTCGAGCAGCTCGCAATCGAGAAGAGTCTGGAGGCGCTTGATCTGCGCGCTCACCGCTGGTTGGGTCACTCCCAGAGAATTGGCGGCTCTCGTGAACGATCGAAGCTCTACGACCGCAACCAGCGTTCGCAACAATTCCGTCGGTATGTTGATCATTCGTCGCGTCTTTTGAATTTTATTGTCGCCGGTCTTGTGCGAATTTCCGCTTTGCCCCGCCGCCGGTCGTGCCCTTGGACTTACTGCAACCAACTGTAGTTTATTGCCTTTCTAAGTTGCAGCGGCAATGGTCTGGCAGCGGATAATGGTATTTTAGTAATGAAAAACCTTTTCACCTTCTTGTTATCGAATATGTGCGGGCACGCAATCGGCGTGGGTCAGCGATGAATCTCGTCCGGTTATATGGCCGCGTGCTCGGCCTGCTCGGCCCGGAGGCCTGGCTCGGATGGCTGCTGGCCTTCGCCAACCTTGCATTGTCCGCCGCCATGTTTGCCGAACCCGTGCTGTTCGGCCGCATCATCGATACGCTCGCGGGCTCGCAGAAGGCCGGTGCCGAGCCGCTGACCTTTACGGCCCTGCTTCCCCTGCTCGGCGCCTGGGCCGGCTTCGGCCTGTTCACGATTGTCTGCGGGGTCTTCATCGCGCTGCATGCCGACCGCCTGTCACACCGGCGCCGCCAGGCTGTGCTGACCGACTATTTCGAGCACGTCATGCAATTGCCGCTCGCCTATCACGGCGGCTCGCATTCCGGCCGGCTGATGAAGGTGATGCTGACCGGCACCGACTCGCTGTGGGGGCTGTGGCTGTCCTTCTTCCGCGAGAACCTCGCCGCGATCGTCTCGCTGGTCATCCTGCTGCCGCTGTCGCTGTACCTGAACTGGCGGCTGGCGATCCTGCTGATCGTGCTGTGCGGCGTGTTTGCGGTCCTGACCACCTTCGTGCTGCGCAAGACCGGCGAATTGCAGGCCTCCGTGGAGAAGTACTATTCCGACCTCGCCGAACGGGCGTCGGATGCGCTCGGCAACGTTGCGCTGGTGCAGAGCTTTGCACGCATCGAAGCCGAGGTCATGGGACTGCGCATGGTAGTCGAGCGGCTGCTTGGCGCGCAGATGCCGGTCTTGTCGTGGTGGGCGGTCGTCACCGTGCTGACCCGCGCCTCGACCACGATCACGCTGCTGGCCATCTTCATCGTCGGCACCTGGCTGTTCTTTCAGGGTCTCACCACCATTGGCGAAATTGTGATGTTCATGAGCTTCGCCACCATGCTGGTCGGCAAGCTCGAACAGGTCGCAGGTTTCATCAACAGCGTGTTCATGGTGGCGCCGCGCCTCCAGGAATTCTTCGACGTGCTCGACACCGTGCCGGCGGTGCGCGACGACCCGCATGCCATCGATCCCGGCCGGCTCACCGGACGGGTATCGTTCGAGGATGTCTCGTTCTCCTATGACGGCAAGCGCCCCGCGATCGCCGATCTTTCGTTCACCGCGCAGCCCGGTGAGGTCATTGCCCTGGTCGGCCCGACCGGCGCCGGCAAGACCACCGCACTCGCGCTTCTGCATCGCGTGTTCGATCCGCAGTCCGGCCGCATCACCATCGACGGCATCGATCTGCGCGAGATGAAGCTGGCCGCACTCCGCCGCAATATCGGCGTGGTGTTCCAGGAGGTGCTGCTGTTCAACCGCTCGATCCGCGAGAATCTCACCGCCGGCAAGCCGGACGCAACCGACGAGGAGATGATCGAGGCACTGAAGCGCGCGCAGGCTTACGACTTCGTCGAGCGCAACCCGGACAAGCTCAATGCGGTCGTCGGCGAACGCGGCCGTTTCCTCTCGGGCGGTGAGCGCCAGCGGCTCTCGATCGCGCGCGCCCTCCTGAAAAATCCGCCGATCCTGATCCTGGACGAGGCTACGTCCGCACTCGACGCGGCGACCGAAATCAAGGTCCAGGCCGCGCTCGACGAGGTGATGAAGCACCGGACCACCTTCGTGATCGCGCACCGGCTTGCGACCATTCGCAACGCCACCCGCATTCTGGTCTTCAAGGATGGCCGCGTGATCGAGAGCGGCAGTTTCGACGAACTGGTGGCGCAGGGCGGCGCATTTGCGGAGCTTGCGCGCTCGCAGTTTCTAGTGGCGGAGAAGAAGGCGGACGCAGAAGACGCGGCGGAATAGTCGCTCACTCGTGTCCCGGGCGCGGCGCGGCATGCAATGACGCGCCGCAGAACCGGGACCCATTCAACGGCGGCTCCGGGTCCCGGATCAGCAGTGCATCATTTTGCTACGCTGATGCTGCACTGCATCCGGGACACGAGCCTCGCTACTTGATCCGCTCCAGGATGCTCACGTAATTGGCGACCGCCGCGCCGCCCATGTTGAAGATGCCGCCAAGCTCCGCATCCTTCACTTGCATGTCGCCCGCCTGGCCGAGCAGCTGCAGCGCGGTCAGCGCATGCATCGAGACGCCGGTAGCGCCGATCGGATGGCCCTTGGCCTTCAGGCCGCCGGATGGATTGACGGGCAGCTTGCCGTCCTTCTGGGTTACGCCTTCGGCGATCACCCGCGCGCCCTGTCCCTCCGGCGCAAGCCCCATCGCCTCGTATTCGATCAGTTCGGCGATCGTGAAGCAGTCGTGGGTCTCGACGAAAGACAGATCGGAGAGCGCGATGCCGGCCTGTGCCAGCGCCTTCTTCCAGGCGAGAGAACAGCCCTCGAATTTGAGAATGTCGCGCTTCGCCATCGGCAGGAAATCCTGCACATGCTGCGCGGCGCGGAACGCGACGGCCTTTTTAAGTCGCAGCGCGGTTTCGACATCCGCCAGCACGATCGCGGCGGCGCCATCGGAGACCAGCGAGCAGTCGGTGCGCTTGAGCGGGCCTGCGACAAACGGATTTTTCTCGCTTTCGGCACGGCAGAAATCGAAGCCGAGATCCTTGCGCAATTGCGCGTAAGGATTGCCGACACCGTTCTTGTGGTTCTTGGCCGCGATCATCGCGAGCGCATCGGACTGGTCGCCGTATTTTTGGAAATACAATCCGGCGATCTTGCCGAAGATACCGGCAAAGCCGCCTTCGATATTGGCCTCGTCGCGAACATAGGACGCCTTCAGGAGATTCCGGCCGATCTCGGGTCCGGGCGTGGTTGTCATCTGCTCGACACCGGCCACCAGCACGATCCGGGCGGATCGAGCGGCGATGCTCTTCAATCCCTGATGAACCGCCGCAGAGCCCGTCGCACAGGCATTCTCCACCCGCGTTGCGCGCTTGAAGCGCAGATCGGGCGAGGCCTGCAGCACCAATGACGCAGTGAAGTCCTGCGCCGAAAATCCCGCATTGAAATGGCCGAGAACGATCTCGTCCACATCGGCGGGCGCGATGCCGGCATCGGCCAGCGCATCGGTCGCGACCCGCACGATCAGACTTTCGACGGTCTCGGTATCGAGTTTTCCGAACCGGCTATGGGCCAGGCCGACGATACAGGCGGTCATGTGCGTTCCCCCGGATGGATCGGCCGAACTTTGGTCGCTTTCTTGATCAATGTGCAAGCGTGCGGTAGCAAAAAACCGTACGGGTTCCAGATTCCAGTTTTGCGTTGCCGGGCCTGTTCGGCGTAGGTTACCAGCAAATCACCGCCTTTCGCCTGCCCTGCCGGGGCCGAAAGAGCCGAAACCAGAAATCGGACCGTCGCTCGTGACTTTTGGACATTCGGCCAGGCTCAAGCTCCGCGCCGCTTCATTCGCTTTGGCTTTCGCGCTCGGCGCCGCTGCCGCACTGTCTGCCGGCCGCGCCGAAGCGCATTCCATGCTGCTGATCGAGGCCGATACCGGCCGCGTGCTGCACGCCGAAAATGCAACCCACCCGTGGTATCCGGCCTCGGTCACCAAGGTGATGACCGCCTATGTCACCCTCAAGGCGGTGAAGGCCGGGCGAATCTCGCTCGATACACTGATCACCGTGTCGCCCAATGCCGCGGCGCAGGCGCCGACCAAAATGGGTTTCAAGGTCGGCTCCCAGATCACCGTGGACAATGCGCTGAAGACCATCATGGTCAAATCGGCGAACGACATGTCGGTCACGCTGGCCGAAGGGGTGTCGGGCTCCGTCGAGGCTTTTGCCAACGAAATGAATGCTGCCGCCAAGCGGCTCGGCATGACGCAGACCACCTACGTCAATCCGAACGGGCTTCCGGCCGACGAGCAGGTCACCTCGGCGCGCGACCAGGCGATTTTGGCCCGCGCCATCTATAACGAATTGCCGGAATATCAGCATTACTGGAACATCTCGGCGATCAAGTACGGCAAGCGCATCATGCGCAACTACAACACGCTGCTTGGCCGCTATCCGGGAACCGACGGGCTCAAGACCGGCTTCATCTGCGCCTCCGGCTTCAACGTCGTGGTCTCCGCCAAGCGCAACGGCCGTCGGCTGATCGCCGTGATGCTCGGTGCGCCGTCCGGCAGCGTGCGCGCGGTGAAAGTCGCGCAAATGCTGGAGCGCGGATTTGCGAGCGGCGGCTTCTCCTGGCTCACGCCGTCTGCGGGCACGGTCGAGTCCTTGCAGCCGATCGACGCGGCGCCGCCGAATCTGCGCGAGGAAATCTGTGGCAAGAAGCGCAAGCGCCCGGCGCGCGAATCCGAAGACCTTGAGGATGAGGCCGAAGCCTCGCTGCCGCCCGGCATCGATCCGAACTCGCCGCAGGCGGTGATGCTGTCGAGCCTGCGCGCAGCCAACAACAAGCCGTCCGCGCTGCTTGGCGACTACAACCCGCCGACGCCGACCGTGGAGGTCTTCCTCGGCCCGACCAAGGGCTCGGTTCCGGTTCAGGAGCCGCAACTCGCAGGCAAGAAGTCGAAGAAGAAAAAGACCGCGGCCACCGCGCCAGCGGACACACCCGCCGCAGCACCCGCGCAACGCGCAGCCGCACCCGCTGCGGCTCCCGCCCAACGTGCGGCCGCAGCGCCAGCTCCCGCGATCCGCGGTTCGCAGCCGGCCGGTTCGGCGCCCAGTCATACGGCCGCTCCGGCGGCAGCACGCTCCGGCACAACCGCCGCCGCCAAGCCCGCGCAAGGCGCGTCCAATCCAAAAGCCTTTCCCACGCCGGTCGGCACGCCGCCACAGCAACCCGCCAAGAAGAAGCCGGCCAAGAAGCCCGATCCAACCGCCGAGGCCACGGCCAAGCCGGCGAATCCAGCCCCCGCCGCCCGGTGACCGCGAGCGACCAGCCCCGCCGGCCACCGCCGCCGATCCCGCTGACGCTGCTCACCGGCTTTCTCGGCGCCGGCAAGACCACGCTCCTCAACCGCCTTTTGCGCGATCCGGCACTGCGCGACACGGCGGTCCTCATCAACGAGTTCGGTGAAATCCCGCTCGATCATCTTCTGGTCGAGAAGATCGACGGCGACATGATGGTGCTGTCGAGCGGCTGCCTGTGCTGCAATCTGCGCGGCGATCTCGTCACCGCGCTGGAAAAGCTTCTGCGCAATCTCGACAACGGCCGCGCCGTCTTCACCCGCGTCATCGTGGAAACCACAGGCCTCGCCGACCCTGCGCCGCTGCTGCAAACCCTGATGCAGCATCCTTATTTGGTCATGCGGTTCCGGCTCGATGGCGTGGTGACGCTGGTCGATGCCGTCAATGGCGCCACCACGCTCGACCATCATGCCGAAGCGGTGAAACAGGCCGCCGTCGCCGATCGTATTGTCCTGACCAAGACCGATCTGCTCCCAACGGCGGACGGCGCGGCGAAACGCGATGCCCTGACCGCGCGGCTGTGGAAGCTCAATCCGGCGGCGCCGATCCTCGATGCGGTGGCGGGTGAGGCGACGGTGTCCGCACTCACCGGCTGCGGGCTCTACGACCCGGCGCGGAAAATTCCCGATGTGTCGCGATGGCTCGCAGACGAGGCGATCGCGGCGGCGCATGCGCATCATCACGCCCACAGTCACGATCACGGCCACCACAGCCACGATCATCGCCACAACGACGTGAACCGTCACGACGACCGGGTGCGGGCCTTCACCCTCGCAACCGACCGCGCGATCCCGGCCGCGATGCTCGACCTGTTCCTGGAATTGCTGCGGTCCACGCACGGTCCGAACCTGCTGCGCATGAAGGCGATCGTGAAGATCGAGGAGACGCCGGACCGGCCGATGGTGCTGCATGGCGTGCAGCACGTGCTGCATCCCGCAACGCAACTTGAGGCCTGGCCTGACGCCGACCGTCGCACCCGGATGGTGTTCATCGTCCGCGACATCGAGCCGCGCGTGATCCGCGAATTGTTCGACGCCTTCCTCGGCTACACCATGCCGGACCGGCCGGACGCGCAGGCGCTGACCGACAATCCGCTGGTGCCGTTCGGCGGGCGTGACCGCTAAGGCGGCGCGCGCCGGGCAGTTGATCGCAAGTGCAATCGTTAACCACCTCTTGAAACCGGCTGGCGACTCTTCAATGGTAGCCTCATCGCCCATTGGAGCCGGGGCATGGGGTTTTTCAGCCAGCTAAAGGGCGATCTCATCTTTCTCCGCGGCGCGCTGCGCGCGTTGCGCATGACCACGCATATCGCGAAAAATCCGTCCCGCATTTTCCCGAACGTGATCGAAGAGCTGGCGGCGCGGCATGGCGACGCACCCGCGCTGTTATCGGCGCGGGAAAATTTCAGCTTCCGCCAGCTGTTCGAACGCTCCAACCGCTATTCGCGCTGGGCGCTGGGTGAGAAGATCGCCAAGGGCGAGACTGTCTGCCTGCTGATGCCCAACCGCCCGGAATTCATGGCGGCGTGGCTCGGCATCACGCGGGTTGGCGGCGTCACCGCTTTACTCAACACCAATCTGATTGGACCTTCCCTCGCGCATTGCATCAACATCGTGTCGCCGAAGCACATCATTGTGACGGGCGATCTGCTCGGCGGCCTCGATGCCATCCGGCCGCTGCTGAAATGCAACCCCAAGGTCTGGATTCACGGCGCGCCGCACGGTGCTCCGGCTTCAAACGAACCGCGCATCGACACTGTCATCGACGGCCTGTCCGGCGCGCCGCTTGCGGCCTCCGAGCGTCCGGCGCTCACCATAGAGGACCCCGCACTCTACATCTACACGTCGGGCACAACGGGATTGCCGAAGGCGGCCAACATCAATCATTACCGGGTGATGCTGGCGTGCTTCGGCTTCGCCGGCGTGATGGGCACCAGGAAAACAGATCGCAATTATGTGTGCCTGCCGATGTATCACACCGCGGGCGGGCTCTTGGCAATCGGCTCGCTGCTCGTCAATGGCGGCTCGGTCTATATCCGCGAGCGCTTCTCGGTGCGGGAGTTCTGGGACGACATCGTCAACAACGACTGCACCATGATGCAGTATATCGGCGAGCTGTGCCGCTACCTCGTCAACGCACCGCCAAATCCCAATGAGACCAAGCACAAGCTGCGGCTCGCCTGCGGCAACGGGCTGCGTCCCGACATCTGGGAGGAGTTCAAGACCCGCTTCCGCATCCCGCTGATCCTCGAATTCTATGCGGCGACCGAAGGCAACGTGCTGATGTTCAATTTCGAAGGCAAGACCGGTGCGGTCGGCCGGCTGCCCTGGTTCCTTGAACATCGCTTCCCGACCGCACTCGTGAAGTTTGACGTCGAGACCGGCGAGCCGGAACGCAATGCCGAAGGCTTCTGCATTCCCTGCGGTCCGAACGAGATCGGCGAGGCGATCGGCAAGATCGTCAACGATGCCAACAAGCCCGGCAGCCGGTTCGAGGGCTATGCGCGGCGCGAGGACACCGAGAAGAAGATATTGCGCCACGTCTTTGCACCGAACGACATCTGGTTTCGCACCGGCGATCTGATGCGCAAGGACGAGAACGGCTATTTCTATTTCGTCGACCGGATCGGCGATACCTTCCGCTGGAAGGGCGAGAATGTCTCGACGCTCGAAGTTGCCGAAGCGATCAACCAGTTTCCGGGCATCCAGGACACCAACGTCTATGGCGTCTCGATTCCGGGACATGAAGGCCGCGCCGGCATGGCCGCGATCGTTTGCCACGATTGCGATCTGGCTGCGCTCTATCTTCACCTTCAGAAATCGCTTCCCGAATATGCGCGGCCGGTTTTCATTCGCGTCCGCAAGGACCTCGATATGACCGCGACCTTCAAGCAGAAGAAGGTCGATCTGGTGCAGCAGGGCTTCGATCCGGATGCGATCGCCGACCCGATCTATTTCAACGATCCCTCGCGCGGCGCCTTCATCCCGCTCGATCGCGCGGTCTATGCCGGCATCCGGTCCGGCCAGATCAGGGTGTGAACCCGGCGCAACGCATGCCCCCGATCAAATCCGCACACGACATCCTCGCCTTCTGGACCGAAGCAGGCCCGGACAGCTGGTACAAGAAGGACGACGCATTCGATGCCGCGATCCGCGACAATTTCCTGCCGACCTACGAAGCCGCGGCGGAGGGCCAGCTCAGCGACTGGCAGAAGGAACCCGGCAGCGCGCTCGCGCTCGTGATCCTGCTCGACCAGTTCCCGCGCAACATGTTCCGCGGCAGCGCGCGCGCCTTTGCCGCCGACCCGCTGGCGCGTGACATCGCGAGGAAGGCAATTGCGTCAGGCTTCGACAAGGCGGTCGCTAAGGAGCTCCGCGCCTTCTTCTATCTCCCCTTCATGCATTCGGAAGACATGGCGGACCAAAACTATTGCGTCGAACTCTGCCGCGCGCTCGGCGACGAGGACAATATCAAATACGCCGAGATCCATGCCGATATCATCCGGCGCTTCGGCCGTTTCCCGCATCGTAATTCTGCGCTTGGCCGCGACACCACGCCGGAGGAACAGGCATTCCTCGAAAGCGGCGGCTTCGCCGGATAGCCCTTGCCGCCGCGCCCGGCGCAGCGGCCCCTCTCCGCGCGAAAACGCGCTGGCGCTGGCGCCCCGCACGGCTCTCCGCTAGCATGCGACAAGCCGCCGCAGAGGCGGTCCACGGTTCCAATAAAATCAGGCTCCTGGGAGGTCCCATGCGCAGGCTTACCGCGATTGCCGCGGCCTTACTCACCATTGCAGCCGCAACGCCCGCGCTGGCCCAGGCCGAGCTGAAGATCATGGCGCCGGCCGCGCCCGGCGGCGGCTGGGACCAGACCGCGCGCGCGATGCAGCAGGCGCTGATCGCGAGCGGGCTCGCCAAGATCGTGCAGGTCGTGAACGTGCCGGGCGCCGGTGGCAGTGTCGGTCTTGCGCAACTGATCAACAGCGCCAAGGGCGACGGCCATCAGCTGATGGTCAACGGCCTTGTCATGGTGGGCGCGCTGATCACCAACAAGTCCGCCGTCAGTCTCGATCAGGCGACGCCGATCGCACGGCTGACCGAGGAGGTCGAAGTCATCGTCGTGCCCGCCTCCTCGCCGATCAAGGACGCGAAGGATCTCGCCGCGATGCTCAAGGCCGATCCCGGCAAAGTGCGCTGGACCGGCGGATCGGCCGGCGGCGTCGATCACATCACGGCAGCCCTGTTCGCACAGGCCGTCGGCGCCGACCCGACGAAGATCAATTACATCCCGTTCTCGGGCGGCGGCGAATCGCTGGCCGCGCTGCTGGGTGCGCGCGTCACCGCGGGCATTTCCGGTTACGGCGAATATGAGGGGCAGATCAAGGCCGGCAAGCTGCGGATCGTCGGCGTCACCGCGGACAAGCGCGTGCAGGGTATCGACGCGCCCACGCTCAAGGAACAGGGCATCGACCTCGTCATCGCGAACTGGCGTTCGGTGATGGCGCCTCCCGGTCTGTCGCCGCAGCAGCGCGACGATCTCATCGCGTTGATCGAGAAGCTGGCGAAAACGCCGGCCTGGAAAGAAGCGCTCAAACAGAAGGGCTGGGACGACGCCTTGCTGACCGGCGATGCCTTCGCGAGTTTCCTCAAGCGCGAGCAGGAGCGCATCGCGGCCATCCTGAAATCCGCCGGTCTGGTGAAACCGTGAGCGCCGCCTCGCGCCGCCCCAACCGGACGGCGCTGATCGTTGCCGCCGCTTTGTTTGCGACGGCCGGCGTCATCGTCGCCGATGCGACGCGGATCGAGATTGGCTCGACCTATGGCGTCGGACCTGCCGCGGTGCCCTATGTGATTGCCACCGGCCTCGCCATCCTTGGCGTGGCGCATCTTGTGATGGCATGGCGCGATGTGTGGCCCATACCTGAGCCGCAGGATTGGCCGCCCATCCTCATCATCCTCGGCGGCTTCGTTGCCTTGATTACCCTGATCGGGCTCGGCGACGGCTTCATTCCCGCGACCGCGATCCTGTTCGCTGCAACCGCCACCGCCTTCGGCCGACGCGCGATCCTCACCGATCTTGCAATCGGGCTCGTGCTCGCACTCGTCGTCTTCCTGATCTTCGACAAGCTGCTGACGCTCAGCCTGCCCTATGGTCCGCTCGAACGGCTGCTGAGCTGACGCCATGGATGCATTCGCAGCACTCGGGCAGGGCATGCTGGTCGCGGTGCAGCCGCACAATCTGCTGTTTGCACTGATCGGCGTGCTGCTCGGCACTGCGGTCGGCGTGCTGCCGGGAATAGGGCCGGCGCTGACGGTCGCGCTGCTTCTGCCCGTCACCTACAAGCTCGATCCCGCCGGATCGCTGATCATGTTCGCCGGCATCTATTACGGCGGCATGTATGGCGGCTCGACCACCGCGATCCTGATCAACACGCCGGGCGAGAGCGCCTCGATGGCGACCGCGCTCGAAGGCAACAAGATGGCCAAGGCCGGGCGCGGCGGACCCGCGCTCGCGACGTCGGCGATCGGCTCCTTCGTCGCCGGCACCATCGCGACGCTCGGGCTTGCGCTGCTTGCGCCATGGCTGGTCGAGATCGCGGTGCGGTTCGGACCGGAAGACTATTTCGCACTGATGTGCGTGGCCTTCGTCACGGTGTCGGCGACCTTCGGCGCGTCGCCCCTGCGCGGACTGACCAGCCTGTTCGCCGGGCTGACGCTCGGCCTTGTCGGCATCGACAAGCTGACCGGACAGGCGCGGCTTGGCTTCGGCGTTCCGGAATTGCTCGACGGCGTGGAAGTGACGACGCTTGCGGTCGGCCTGTTCGCGGTCGGCGAAGCGCTCTACGTCGCCTCTCGCCGCCGCCACAGCGAGGAAACCATCGAGCCGGTGCGCGGCTCGCTCTGGATGACGAGGCAGGACTGGCAGCGCTCGTGGAAACCGTGGTTGCGCGGCACGCTGTTCGGCTTTCCGATCGGCGCATTGCCGGCGGGCGGCGCCGAGATCCCGACCTTCCTGTCCTATGCCACCGAGAAGCGGCTGACCAAGCATCCGGAGGAATTCGGCAAGGGGGCGATTGAGGGCGTGGCCGGACCGGAAGCCGCCAACAACGCATCCGCCGCCGGAACGCTGGTGCCGCTTCTGACGCTCGGGCTGCCGACCTCCGCCACCGCTGCGATGATGCTGGCCGGATTCCAGCAATACGGGCTCAATCCCGGCCCGCTCCTGTTCGCGGAGCGGCCCGATCTCGTCTGGGGCCTGATCGCGAGCCTGTTCATTGCCAATGCGATGCTGCTCGTTCTCAATCTGCCGCTGGTGGGATTGTGGGTGCGGCTGCTGGCGATCCCGCAGCCCTGGCTTTACGCCGGCATCCTGGTGTTCGCCACCATGGGGACCATCGCGGCCAAACCATCCGTCGTCGAACTCACGATGCTCGTCGCGTTCGGACTGCTCGGCTATCTGATGCGGCGCTACGATTATCCGATCGCACCCGTTATCGTCGGGCTCATCCTCGGACCGATGGCGGAGGCGCAATTGCGCCGCGCGCTCTCGATCAGTCTCGGCGATCCGATGGTGCTGGTGGAGAGCCCGATTTCGGCAACACTGCTGGCGATCGCGGCACTCGCACTGATCGCGCCTTTTATGATGAAGCTGAAGGCCTTCGGCGCCCGCGAGGACTAGACTTGTGCCGTAGCGCAGGCGACGATCCGCGCGGCAGACATGACCGCAGAGACCGCGCGCGCAACCACACCTGAACTGTTCGGGCATCCGAAGGGCCTGACAGTCCTGTTTTCGACGGAGATGTGGGAGCGCTTCTCGTATTACGGGATGCGCGCACTGCTCGTCCTCTACATGGTCAAGCATTTGCTGCAGCCCGGACAGGCCGAGACCGTGATCGGCTATCGTGCAATCAAGGCCGCGCTGGAATTCGTCTTCGGTCCGCTCGGCGTGCAGCCGCTGTCGTCGCACATCTACGGGCTCTACACCGCCTTCGTGTATCTGACGCCGGTGATCGGCGGACTGCTCGCCGACCGCTGGCTTGGCCAGCGCCGCACCGTGCTCGCAGGCGCGGTGCTGATGGCGATCGGTCATTTCATGATGGCGTTCGAGCCGCTGTTCCTGCTCGCGCTGTTCGTGCTGATCCTCGGCAACGGCGCCTTCAAGCCGAACATCTCGACCCAGGTCGGCTCGCTCTACGCACCGGGCGACCCACGGCGCGACCGCGCGTTTTCGATCTTCTATGTCGGGATCAATATCGGCGCGTTCTTTTCGCCGCTGGTCTGCGGCACGCTCGGTGAAAGCTATGGCTGGCATTATGGCTTTGCGGCCGCCGGCATCGGCATGCTCATCGGCACGCTGATCTACGTTGCTGGCTGGTCGACGCTGCCGCCGGACGAGCGCACGCTGCCAAGCTACGAGCCGCGACGACCGCTCGACCGCGACGAATGGCGGCGCATTCTCGCGCTGGCGATCCTGTTCCTGCCGGTCTCGCTGTTCTGGGCAACCTACGAGCAGCAGGGCAACACCATCGCGCTGTGGGCCGACGCGCAGACCGACCGCAGCATCGATCTTCTCGTCTGGCAGGGCCAGATTCCGGTGACCTGGTTTCAGGCCTTCAACCCCTTCATGATCTTCGCCTTCACGCCCTTCGTCGTCGCGCTGTGGGCGTGGCAGGCGCGGCGCAACCGCGAGCCCTCGACCGTCGCGAAGATGGCGCTTGGATGCTTTGCGGTGGCAATCGCCAATCTAGTGCTGGTCTTCGCCGCGTCGCAGGCGGGTGGCGCGCAGGTGAGCTGGCTCTGGCTTGCCGCCTATTTCGCGGTCATCACCATCGGCGAGCTTTATCTCTCGCCGGTCGGCCTGTCGCTCGTGACCAAGGTCGCGCCCGCGCGGGTGGTCTCGCTGGTCATGGGGTTGTGGCTCGCGACCAGCTTCGCCGGCAATTTCATCGGCGGCTGGCTCGGCGGCTTCTGGAGCATGATGGAAAAGGATCAGTTCTTTCTGATGATTGCGGCCGTCGCGGCCGGTGCCGGCGCCGCGATCCTCGCCTTCAGCCGGCCGCTGCGGCCGGTGCTTGCGAGCACGACCGGTGCAGCGCCGGATCAGCGCCGCGCATCCCGGCTTCGCGACGGCGCCCCCTGACGCGAGGCAGCGCCTCGCACCGCCGGCTGTTTGGTCATGCGCGACGCCATGGCGGGCACCATCCGGCGCTCATACCAGCCTTCACGCCGGCCAAACATGACACCCGAATGCTGTTCGAGCTTGGTCAGAGCCGACCGCAGGACCTTGGTTTCCTGCGTTGTCAGCACGCTGAGAAACTCCGCTTCCATGGTGCCCGCCACCATCTCGATCCTGTCATGCACGCGCCGGCCTTTGGCGGAGAGAGTGAGCACGACACGGCGCCGGTCGGCCTCGTCATCCTTGCGGATGACGTAACCGCGCTGCACAAGCACATCGACGGCCCGTGTAATCTTGTCGGGATCAAGGCTGGTGCGGCTGCCGAGCCCGGTTGCGGACAGCGGACCGAAAAAGCCGATGACGCGCATGATCTTCCAGTTATTGAGGGAAATGCCGAGCGTCTTCGCATGCATGGCCGCAAGCGTTTGATCGAGACGCTTCGAGATCACGGAGAAGCGGTAACTCACACGCTCATCGAGCGGAATAATCCGCGCGGTCTTGGCTTTGCGCTTCATCTTGTGCCGCCTCCCACATCGCCTTCGCGCGGCATTCCTCATGGCGATGAGGCGATCGCTGCGGAGCGCTTTTGTTTGTCCGCTATAACATTTGCGAAGTGCAAGAAAAACAAAGCGACAAAAAAATCTGTGACGAGCGCGCGAGCTGACGTCAGTATACTGTATGCGCATGCACGATAGTGCAAACCGCACCGCCGTTACGAGTGTTACGGTTGTGCAATATCCTCCGGCCGCCGGGGTCCGCCGCACATCGCATCGCTAAGTCTCATATCCAAAGGCAAGAATGCGATACGGCCGGCAGGGTTGTGCGTCATATTTCGCCACCGGATCGGCACAGATTTCACGCTGGCGCCGCAATCCCGCCTTTCGATAGGGTGCGATGATGGGGGAGCGCGGCGGAGTGACGATGGCGAGCGTGCCAGCCATGCTGCTGGCGCTGATCACTCTTGCGTCTCCTGCAGAGGCCTGCGGCGCGGCCGCGCTCGGCGAGGGTCGTGTCGTTGCCATAGACGGCACGCGGACCCTGCGCCTTGGCGACGGCCGGACCATCCGCCTCGCCGGGATCGAATGGGTCGCATCTCCGGAAACCGCCCGCGCCGCGCTCACCGGAATGGCGCTGGGCCGGACCGTCATCCTGAAAGGCACCGCAACCCCCGACCGCTACGGCCGGATTCATGCTTTCCCGTCCGTAAACGGCTCGGCAACCCCGATCCAGTATGCCTTGCTGGACCGGGGACTGGCGGTGACCGGAATCCGGATCGGGGACACTGCCTGCCGCGACGCCCTGCTCTCCCGGGAACGGGCGGCGCGGATTGCGAGGCAAGGTCCAGGACTTGGCATCGGGAGCGCCGGGGATTATCGATTGCATCAGGCGGACGACCCGGCGGCGATCCTGACGAGCCTCGGCCGCTTTGCGATTGTGGAAGGCCGCGTCCTGTCCGTGCGCGAGAGCGGCAGCACGGTCTACGTGAATTTCGGCCGGCGCTGGTCCGAGGATTTCACCGTCACGATCGCCAAGCGGACGGAGGCTGACTTCATAGCGGCGGGGCTGCCGCCGCTATCGCTCACCGGGCGCATGGTGCGGGTGCGTGGAGTGATCGAGGACCGCGCCGGACCGTGGATCGAGGCCACGGCGGCAGATCAGTTCGACTGGGACGGCCGGCCATGAGCCGTCGGATGGGGAGAGGCGCGCCGTTGACGTGTCGGGGCCGAGCGGGACTGCAAGCGGCGGCGATCGCATCGCTCGCGCTGCTGCTCGCTGCCTGCTCCGGCGGCGCCTATCAGCCCGCGCGCCATATCTCGCTGCCGGAGCCGCCGAACGAGCGCGCCGAGCCGCTGACGCCGGCGCAGCGCGAACACCGGCGCATTCTTGCGGTCTATGGCGGCGCCTATAACCACCCGCGGCTCGAGGATCAGCTCAACGCCACCGTCGAGAAACTGGTCGCCGCATCCGAACGGCCGGACCTCTCCTACAAGGTCACGATCCTGAATTCGCCCGCCGTCAATGCCTTCGCGCTGCCGACCGGCCAGCTTTATGTCACCCGCGGCCTGCTCGCGCTCGCCAACGACAATGCCGAGGTGGCTTCCGTTCTCTCGCACGAGATGGCGCATGTGATCGCGCGCCATGCCGCGATCCGCGAGGACCAGATCAAGCAGGCCGCGCTGGTCAACCGTGTCGCGAGCGACGTGCTCGGCGACCCGCAATCCACCGCGCTGGCGCTCGCCAAATCCAAGATCGCGCTCGCCACCTTCTCGCGCGGCCAGGAATTCGAGGCCGACGGCATCGGCGTCGGCATTTCGTCGCGCGCCGGCTTCGATCCCTATGGCGCCAGCCGCTTTCTCACCTCGATGTCGCGCAATGCAGAATTGCGCGGCACCAAGAACGATCCGCGCACCCAGGAATTCGTCTCCTCGCATCCGGCGACGCCCGAGCGCGTGGCCAATGCGACGCTCAACGCCCGCCAATATGCCGCAACCGGCAGCGGCGCCCGGGCCCGCAACGAGTATCTGCGCTATCTCGACGGCCTGGTTTACGGCGAGGACCCGAGCGAAGGCTTCGTGCGCGGCCGGCGCTTCCTGCATCCCAAGCTCGGCTTCACCTTCACCGCACCCGAAGGCTTCGTGCTGGAGAACACGCCGCAGGCGGTGTTCGGCGTCAAGGATGGCGGCGAACTGGCACTGCGGCTCGATGTGGTGCGCATCGCCGCCGACCAGAAGCTCGCCGATTACCTGAAGGCCGGCTGGATCGAGAATATCGACGAGAGCTCGATCGAGGAGGTGACGATCAACGGCTTCCCCGCCGCCACCGCGACCGCCAAGGGCGACCCCTGGGGCTTCCGGCTCTACGCGATCCGCTTCGGCAGCGAGGTCTACCGCTTCATCTTCGCGGCGAAGAACAAGTCGCCCGAACTCGACCGGCAATTCCGCGAGGCGGTGCAGAGCTTCCGCCGCATGTCGAATGCCGAGATCCGCAACGCCCGCCCGCTGCGCATCAAGGTGGTGACGGTGAAAAGCACCGACACCGTCGAGCGCCTCGCCGCGCGCATGGCGGTGGCCGACAAGCCGGTGGAGCGCTTCCGCGTGCTCAACGGCATGGACCCGTCCGACAAGCTCGAACCCGGAATGATGGTGAAGCTGATCGTGGAGTGAGGCTCAGGAAGCCAGCGCCTTCTCAAGATCGGGCTTCCACTCCTCGTCCTGAATGAGAATCCGGAAGCGCATGGTATCCGGAGCCTCGGTGAAAAGCTCCACTTCACCCGCTTCGCGACCCTTCGCATAGGCCTGCTCCAGCAATGCGAAGAACTGCCGCTTGAATTCGGTGTTCTCGTTGCCTTCCAGATGCTTGCCCTTGGTTTCAAGCACAAGCATGCGGGCAATGTCCTTGTCGGCGTCGAGATGAATCAGAAAGTCCGGATAGACCTTGTTCTTCATCCATCCCTGCAATCCCCAATCCCGGCGCGCTGCAATGCGCCACCACCATTTCACCGCATCGCTGCTGTCGAGATAGAGCGCGACATCCGCTTCGAGATCGTTGAAATCCTTTTTGAACACGCGATCGTAGAGGGCGCGATCCAGTGTCTTGCCGCCGGCGTGAAGCAGCGGCAGCTTGGCATCGGCAAGCGCAATATGCGTGGTATATTTCTCAACAAATTCGAAGTTCAGGTCGTCGAGCGGTGCGGCTAGCAACTTGAACACGATATCGCCGGACTTGACCTTGTCGCGGAATACTTGCTCGGCCGCCGCCTCGACCTGCTTCTGCAAATCCTGCCGAATGCGCTCGATCATCGTCAGCCGCCCGGCAATGATCTGCGGCTCGGTCGCCCGCTTGCGCAGCGTATCAATTGCCGTGTCCAAAATGCGCGCGCCTTGCCACGGATTCGGAACCACATCCAGCAGGCGGCGGATCAGACCGGGCCGGTCGAGCGGCTGGTCGACGACCGCCGATGCCTGCCGCTCCTGCGCCTCCACATCGAATTGCGAGCCCGCTTTCATGTCGACGGCAAACGTGTCCTGCCGCCCGATGTCATAGTCCTTGATCGGAAAGCTGTCGGCTTCCCGCCATGAAAGCCGCTCGAAATCGATACAGGCCAGCACATCTGCCTCGTAGTCGAGGTCGCGATACGCGCGCTTGCCGTTGCGGTGCAGGACACGCGGCACCATAATGCGCTTGCCGCGAAGTTCCCGACGAAAGCGCAACTCGACCTCTGTCGTCTCGCTGCCACCGCTCCCGGTCTTGATCGCGTCGCCGATGTCGCCCATCCCTTCGGCCTCAAGGCCGTCCTTGATCTTCTGCACCGCCTCCTGCACCATCACGTCGGCGCAGAACACATGCGCTTCGTCCAGCGCATCTACATGGGTGCGGGCAGCCTGCGGCTGGCGTAGCACACGTCCGATCATCTGCGTCAGCGCTGTCTTTGCGGTACCCTTTCCGAGAATGGCCAGCACATAGGCAAAGGGACAATCCCAGCCCTCTCGCAGAGCGTCCTTGGTGATGATCACGCGGACCGGACAATACGGCGAGAGCAGATCGTCGTCCTTCAGTTCTTTCACCTCGGCGGTCTGCCGGCGGATCGCGTCGGGCGGCACCACAGCTTTTTGCGTCAGGTACTCGAATACATCCTCGGCGTGGACGAGATCGCCGCCCTTGTCGCGCTGGTCCTTGCCGGTGCGGTCCACCCGGATCAGCATGATCGGCCGGATATAGCGGCCCGAAGCGCCCCGAAACGCCCGCGCTTCCTTTTCCAATTCGTTGAGGCGATCCAGCGCGTTTTGCAGCGTGGTCTGCCATCGCAGCTTGCGGCCAACCTCAAGCCGGATCGGCAGCTTGATCATCTCCTCGTCCTTGAGCCGCTGGCCGGGAATGCTGACGAGAATGTTCGAGAACTCGCGGTTCGGCGTCGCGGTCAGCTCGAGGATGAAGCGCGGATTAAGCGTGCGCAGGGTGTCGCGCGCCAGCTTGCCGTAGGTGCGATGGCCCTCATCGAGCACGATGATGGGACGGATGATCCGCAACGCATTGCCTAGGCTCTGCTTGATCCAGACGGCACCCTCGCCGCCGAGCGCCGCCTCGACCAGATCGGCTTCCACAAGATTGGGCACCTCCTTGAGCAGCGCCGCGCGCGCCAGCGGATCGTCCTGCGGAAAGAAGCTCGTGTAGCGTCCGGAGTCGCTGAATACCTTAAGGGTCTCACGATTCTCACGGTTCGCCGACGGCAGCATCAGCAGCAGGACGCACAGCTTCTGTTCGACGTCCTGCCTGGTGAACCCGTCGAGCTTTTCAAGCACCTTCACGCGCCCGCCGCTGGCGCGGTCGAGCGTCTGGCGGATCGGATGTTCGCGGTCGGCGAGCTGCGCCTTGGTTTGTTTGTAGATCGCTTCGGAAGGTACGATCCACAGCACGAAACCGGTCGTCTGCCGGAAATGGCTGACGAGAATGCGGTCGACGCCATGGGCGGCGAGCAGGGTCTTTCCGCCGCCGGTCGGAAGCTTCATGCAGATGTGCGGGACCGAGCGCCCGACCCCGTCCTTCAGCGGACGCCAGGGATCGGGCGAAGCCACAAGCCCCTGCGCTCGCGCCGTCTCCCATGCGATCGAGACGGGATCGCCAAGCACGCCCATCACGCGCTCGCGTGTAGCCGCCGGCAGATTTTCGATATCCGCAATATCCTTCGCGCGCTTGTCGTGCTCGGTGCGAAGCACCTTCAAGTAGCCCGATAGCGTATCGAGCGCTTCGCTCTGATAATCCTTAAGGCGCATCCGGTGCCTCGCCGAGCACGCGATGTATCGAATATGGAAGCTGGCAGAAGGTGATCCCCTTCCGGGTCAGTTCGGCCTGCGCCATGAATTTCGCCGCCGCATAGACCAGAACCGGCTTGCCTTTCGACGCCTTGGCGATCTGCTCCACCAGCGGCATCGACAAAGCAGCTTGGTTGCCGCGCATGAAGGCGAGGTCGGGCTTGTAGATCAGGTGAATGCGATAGCCGCCGGCTTCCGCCACGAACCAGTCCTTGCGCGGCTCTTTCGGCACGTCGGTAACAGACTGCCCGGTCGCGGTGTAGACCACATAGCGTGCCACCTGTTCGTAGGACGGCGCGCCCTTGCCGTCGAAGAATTTATCGAGGTCGAGAGAGTCTCCGAGTTCGCAATAGGTGAAGGAGCCAACCTTTTCCTGCTGGATAGCACGACGCAATCGCTCACACGTCACATCAACGATATTTCGAAAGCCTTTCTTGAAGGCCTGATCATCAGGACTCAGTTCTTCGGGAATCTGCACAAGAATAAACTTCGATTCTGGCCCTAAAATCTTCCGCTGTCGTAGGCGCAAGACTGCGTGGCCGGTTGTGCCCGATCCAGCAAAAGCGTCGAGGACAACTGCGTCTTCTTTGCCCAACATCTCAATCAGAGTTTCGACCAGTGGAACTGGCTTCGGCTTGAAGAATGCGCGAAAACCCATCAAGTCGTCCAACTCCGCTTGAGCGACGTCCGAGTGGAAGACTCGATCGTTCAGGATCGTCTTCAGTTTTTTTGTCGCCTTCCCCCCCCCACCGGTCAATAAGCCATGCGCTCGGCGGAGATCGGCACGTACACTTCGTTTTCAAACACGAAGAACGGATAGAACAATTTTGCGCGGTTGTGCCGACCAAATTCGCGGTGAGTATTTCTAAGCTCAAGCAATCGATAGTAGCCGAGATCGTCTTTGTGAGGATATTGCCTTTCGATATCCTCATCCGCCTTGGTCAATTGGAGCGAATGCTGAAGGTTTCCACCATCAGCACAAACTACATACTCATGCGTCTTGGCAAGATGCACATCAAGGCCCCGGCCCTTAGGATTCACCTCGACTACTATCCGTCCAATTAGATCGCGCCCGGACATTGTCTCTCGGATGAGCAATTCCAAGTGGTCGACTTCGTTATCATCAATCGAGATGTAAATGACGCCTTTGGGCGAAAGCAGCTCTGACAATAGCTGCAGGCGCGGCCACATCATGCAGGCCCATTTGTCATGTCGCTCCATATCATCGGCGTCGACTGTCTCACCGAGCCATTGACGCATCAGCGGTGAGTTTACATTATCATTGTAAGTCCAGCCCTCGTTGCCGGTGTTGTAGGGCGGGTCGATATAGATCACGTCCACCTTGCCGGCGTAGCGCGGCAGCAGCGCCTTCAGCGCTTCCAGGTTGTCGCCGTGGATGATCAGGTTGTCGTCGAGGGAGGGCTTGCCGCCCTTCGCGGGCAGGCTCTTTTCCGGATCGATCACAAGCTCGCGGAACGGCACTGAGAGATGATGGGAATAGACAAATGGCTTGCCCTTGAAGTCGAGCGTCGGCATGGCTCCCCCGAAAGTTGCAGGCCGACTTTACGTTCCGCCGCAGCGCCAGTCGAAACGTATTCCGATTCGGGTGTGGATGACTTGGTGATGACTTGGAGCGAACGCCTGCCGCTGGGCTGGATAGAATTGTCCAGTAAGACCATGCGTTAAGGCCGCGAGTATCCATCCTCACGCCCGAGCATTCGCATTTCTACGAGCGGTAAGAATCGGGATTCTTGGAAAATCATTCTCCGTTGGAGAATAATTTCCTAATTTCTCGAAAATGCCGCGATCCGGACCGGCCCGGGATTTTCGCCTCCGGGCCGGCAGACCGGGCGCCGTCGAACGCGCCATACGCGTCCGTGCGGCCCGCGCGCGGCCCGGCAGACCATGGCAGACCAACGCAAACGCCCGGCCAGAAGGCCGGGCGCGCATTCGCAGACCAGATGATCGGCAACGCCGAGGCGACGAACCGCCGGAGCCGGATCAGGCGGCCTCGTCCTCGACGGTGTCGGTGTCCTCGTCGGCCTCGGTTTCGGCTGCGGCCCCCTCGGCGGGCTTCGGACCGCGGCGCGGACCCTTGGCGAGCGCGGCCTCGATCTCCTTCACCGCTTCGGTCTCGGTGATGTGCTGCACCGCCGAAATCTCGCGCGACAGCCGGTCGAGCGCCGCCTCGTAGAGCTGGCGTTCCGAATAGGACTGCTCGGGCTGCTGCTCCGAACGGTACAGGTCGCGCACCACCTCGGCGATCGCGACAATGTCGCCGGAATTGATTTTCGCCTCGTATTCCTGGGCTCTGCGCGACCACATGGTGCGCTTGATGCGGGCGCGGCCCTTCAGAGTCTCCAGCGCCTTCTTAACCGTCGCCGGATCCGACAATTTGCGCATGCCGACGGCGGCGATCTTGGCGGTCGGAACCCGCAAGGTCATCTTGTCCTTGACGAAATTGATCACGAACAGTTCGAGCTTGGCACCGGCCACTTCCTGCTCTTCGATCGCCAGGATCTGGCCCACGCCGTGGGCCGGATAAACGATGTATTCGTTGGTTTTGAACCCCTGACGTTGGGTGGTCTTCTTATTGACGGTCATTCCAGAGGGTGCTCCTTCGCCAGCCGGCTTGGGACGGCTGGGCGCTGCTTTGGCCACGGGAGCTCCTCGGCTGGCGAGCCGGGAGCCTTGCGAGCTCCGCCTCACAGTGGCGGCGGAGGGCTTCTTCGCCCGGCGGTCGCTGCCGCGGGGCGCTTTCTTGGATTTCTGACGCGATTTATTGGGCACAGGGTCGCGCGTGGGTGTCCACGCCCTTCTTGAAAGCGGGCTTTTCCTCTGGAACGGGCCCGAAAAAATAGGCTCCCCCAGCACAGAATGGTAAAAGGGGGAGCCGCGTTCCGGTTATTGCGTTCCAATGTCATCAATATAGCACATTTTCCGCAAAAATCAATGCGTTAGGGCACGACCTTGGGCGCAGTGCGGCGCCCGCAAGGCGGAAAAATTTCGCAGCAGGCTTAAAGTTGTCGGGGCGGAACCGGCCTAATTTCCGGTTCCGGGTTCGGGAGAAAAATACTTCTCCTTGCCGGCAACGCCCTCCCACTCCTTGTGGTCGGCGGGCGGCTCCTTCTTGGCGGTAATATTCGGCCAGATCTTGGAATACTCGGCGTTGATCTGCAGCCATTTTTCCAGTCCCGGCTCGGTATCGGGCTTGATCGCCTCGACCGGACATTCGGGCTCGCAGACGCCGCAATCGATGCACTCGTCAGGGTGGATCACGAGCATATTTTCGCCCTCGTAGAAGCAATCCACCGGGCAAACTTCCACGCAGTCCATGAACTTGCAGCGGATACAATTGTCGTTGACGACATAGGTCATTCGCGCACCACGCATTCGGCCATTCGGGCGTCCCCTAGCTTAAGGGTATTCCAGGCGCAAGAACCATCGTCCGGACGGCGCCACGCCGGCCCGCAGATCATGCTTCACCCGATCGCTTCAACCGCAGAAGATCGCGCCGTTCCTGTTTGGTCGGCCGGCGGCCCCCCATCACATCCGGCGTACCAGCATGGGTCGCCGCGGCTGGAGCCGGCGACAAGTCCTCAAACAGCGCGGCGGCGTCAGTGGCAGAACCGCGGTGCTGCGAAAAACCGGTCACGCGCAGAACCCGGACGCGGTCAAATGCGATGGTGACCACATCGCCGATGCGAACCAAGCGGCTTGCGGCATCGACGCGGTTGCCGTTAAGCCGCACCAGCCCGCCATCGGCCAGACCAGCGGCCGCTGTCCGGGTTCGCGCGACCCGCGCATGCCAGAGCCACTTGTCGATCCGCTGCCGGTCCAAGTCTGTCGCGGGCTCCTAACGGCGCTCCTTCGAATCCGCTTCGAGCTGTGCCTTCAGGGCCGCAAGCTTGGCGAAGGGAGAATTGGGGTCTGGCTCACGTTCGCGCCGTTCCTGGCGCGGGCGACCGTCCTGCCGCGGCCTGTGGTCTGGCTTGCCGAAACGCTGCTGCCCTTCTTCGCCGCCTTCATGACGCCGCGGCCGTCCACCGCGATCCTTGCGCGGAGGCCGCGGCCCCTGCCGACGATGGTCGTGCCGCCGCTCTTGCGGAAAGACCGCCGCTGCGGCCGGCTCGGCGCCCGGCGCAGCATCCGCAGCCGTGGCCGGTTGATCTGCCGCCGGACGCTGCGCGCCGCGATGGGGCTTGCGATGCGGACGCTTGTCGCGGCCTTCGAAACGGCCGGGGCGCCATACTTCGATGAGGACCGGCTCTGCGACCGCGGGCGTAGCGACTTCGGGCGAGGCTGGTTCTGCCGCCTCGGGCTGCGCGGTGACACCGTCATCGCCCACGCCGCCCGAAGCCGCTTCGACGGCTGCCTCAGCGGACATTGGCAGTTCCGGTGACTCGGATGCTTGCTCCGTTACGGTATCGGGCGCCGAGGCGTCCGTCTCTGCCGTCACGTACGACGGCTCAATCGACGGCTCGGGTGCCGCGCTCGAAATGGCGCCGTCCACAACTTCGACCGGCGCGGCGTCCGGATCGTTAGTCTGCGCAGGCTCCTGCGTGGCATCCGCGGCAGATACCTCGACCGAGGCGACCGGCTCCGGCGGCTTCGGCCGACGCTCCATACGATAGCCGAGCGACCGCAGGATCGACGCGAAATCTTCTCCCGACGATCCGACCAGCGACGTCATCCCCACCGTCACCGTGAACCCGGTGCCGTCGAGCGCGCCCGGCGGCTTGATGCCCGGAGAATTGTCACGCCACGCGAGAGCAGGACGGATCAGGTCGGCAAGCCGCTCGAGAATGTCGACGCGAACTGCGCGCTCGCCGGCAACGCGGTAGCCCGCAACGCGATAAAGATTCTTCGGAATGTCCTTGTTCGCCGCAATCGAGGTGCGCCCACTCGAGGCGAGTTGCTGCACTTCGTCGAGGCCGCGCATCTCACCGTTATCGTGTTTGATCGCATAAAGCAGCGTGGCCAGCGCTCGCGGGGCAGGCTTGAGCAGTGGCGGCACGTAGATGTGATAAGCGCCGAAGCGCACGCCGTATTTCCGCAATGCTGCGCGCGAGCTCTGATCCAGGCCCTTCACGTCCTCGGCCACCTTCTGACGCTCAAGCACGCCGAGGTCTTCGATCAGGCGATAGGCCACGCCCCGGCCGATGCCCGTCACGTCTTCCGCTGCAGCAAGCGAACACAACGGTCCGAGCAGTTTGTCGATATGCGACTTGATCCACAGATCGAGGCGCGCCTGCACCTGCTCGCGGGAAGGGCCGGTGAGCTGCTCGTCCGCCAGGATGCGGACACGCGGCCGCAGAATTTCTTCGCCGGCGACCAGTTTGCCGACGGCGTCGCCGGTCCAGCGGATCGTGCCATCGGATGTCAGGATGAAATGTTCATCCGGCGACTGCGACAGCTTCGCCGCGCGCGCGTCGATTTCCCCGGCAAGCGCTTTTTGCGCAGCCGCATGCAATGCCTTTGCCTCAGACCCTCCAGCCGATGGGTCCGGAGCAAACCGAAAGCCCTCCAGCCGGCCGACCAGATGACCTTCCACGGTGACATCACCGGTTTTTGAGATTTCGCTTTCCAATGTGGTGTTCTCGCGCAACCGCCGCATCAACACGCTGGTGCGTCGATCGACAAAGCGGGCAGTAAGGCGCTCGTGCAGAGCATCCGACAGCTTGTCCTCAACGGCACGCGTGACACCCTGCCAGTGATCGGGATCCGCAAGCCAGTCGGGCCTGTTCGCAACAAATGTCCAGGTCCGAACATGAGCAATCCGCGTGGAGAGAGAGTCGATGTCGCCTTCCGGATGGTCCGCCTGCGCGACCTGGCGGGCAAACCAATCGTCGGGGATTTTACCCTCCTTCATCAGAAATCCATAGAGGGTGGTGACAAGTTCGGCATGGTTGGCCGGTGCAATTTTCCGGTAGTCGGGAACCTGGCAGGCCTCCCACAGGCGCTCGACCGCGTTCCGGTCCTTGGCCATGGCGCGGATGTCCGCATCGCGCGCCGCATGTTCCAGCACGAGAATGTCCTCGGCAACCGGCGCGCGTGTCAGTCCCTGCTCGGATGGCATCTCGGCGAGCGACGCTTGCAACGCACCGATCGATGAAAAATCAAGATCGGAATTGCGCCACTGCAGCATCGTCAGGGGATCAAACGAATGACTCTCCAGCCGCTGTACGAGTTCATCGTCGAAGGGCGCGCAGCGGCCCGTGGTTCCGAAGGTCCCGTCTCGCGTTGCGCGACCCGCCCGTCCGGCGATCTGCGCGAGTTCGGCCGGACCGAGGTTACGGAACTGGTAGCCGTCGAACTTTCGATCGGATGCAAAGGCGACGTGGTCGACGTCGAGGTTAAGACCCATGCCGATGGCGTCGGTGGCAACCAGATGATCGACGTCGCCGGACTGATAAAGTGCGACCTGGGCGTTGCGGGTGCGGGGCGATAATGCTCCTAGAACCACCGCTGCTCCGCCGCGCTGGCGCCGTATAAGTTCGGCGATTGCGTAAACCTCGTCAGCCGAGAATGCGACGATCGCGGACCGGCTCGGCAGACGGGTCAGCTTACGATCGCCTGCGAATGTCAGCTGCGAGAGCCGCGGCCGCGATACGATATTCGCTCCGGGCAAGAGCCGCTCGATCATGGGCCGGATCGTTGCCGCGCCAAGAATCAGGGTTTCCTCGCGGCCGCGCCGGTTCAGGATACGGTCGGTAAACACATGGCCGCGCTCGAAATCGGCGGCGAGCTGGACCTCGTCAATCGCAACGAAGGCCGGATCGAGGTCGCGCGGCATAGCCTCGACCGTCGACACCCAGAATCGCGGATTGGCGGGCTTGATCTTCTCTTCGCCGGTGATGAGGGCCACGGACTCGGCGCCAACGCGATCGACGACCTTGTTGTAGACCTCGCGCGCCAGGAGACGCAGCGGCAAGCCGATGAGGCCGGAGGAATGGGACACCATCCGCTCGATGGCGAGATGTGTTTTTCCGGTATTGGTGGGGCCGAGCACGGCCGTCACGCCCGCGCCGCGCCTGCGCGCATCGCTTCGAGGGCCGGACGAAAAAGAGATGGGCATCAATTATCCAAAAAACCGAGGTCTCTAGAGGCGACGGGCCCGGCGAACGAAGGCGCGAGACCTGAGCTTTAGCCAGCAACCGCGCGAGCTTTTCACCCGGACTGTCTCACAACGCAACACCTGCATACGGCTTTGGCCGTCATCCGCCGCGCGATGGAACGAGTCTCGAACGAAACGCGGCCGAATCGCTGACTCCAACGCGTTCGTCTCCGTTCACCGCGACATATAGAGCATTTCGGAAAATTACCTCTAGATCAGGTGTGTTTTGCGATGTCAGCGCTTGGAAGCGTCAGGCCGTCACAGTGACCTTGCGAGTCCAGACCTGACCCTGAGAGTCAAGCCGTCCAGCAGGAAGAATCTGGAGAACAACAAGGATATTGCAAGCGGCCTCAGTTGGTCTTGGGACTGCCATTTCCTTTTACGCTGGCCTTTGCCGGCAGCGGCGAAACGTGGAGCTGCGTCGCCTGAAGAACGCCCTGACCGACCGGCGTCGGTATCACCACCTTGTACGGCACGAGCACCCGCGTACCCGCGATCGGGACCAACCACGTTTCCATGTCACGCTGATTGATCAGGTATTTGACCGCAGCGCGATCCGGTACATAGCCGGCGAGCGGTGCAAAATAGATCGCGCAGACCAGCGCAGGCCCTGAATAGCCCGGCACCTGAACCTGCTCGATCCGCTTGAATGCAAGCGTCAAATCGTAGCGCATCCGGCCGTCGAAAATCGGCGCATGCTGCTTGCAGACCTCCGGGGCCATCAGATCGCCCTTTCCCGGTACGCGCAGCAGCGCGCCAGTCATAGGATCGAGGACGTTGCGCTTGTGTGCCTCTGTGACCGGGATCCGATCCGGCTGCTCGATCATCTGCGGTACGATTGTCAGTTCCTTCACGGCTCCGTCGGCAATCTTCATCCGCAAGTCTTCCGACTTCCGGCCCCATTTGACGAAAATCGCGTAACTGGCGGGGATCAGCTGGCCGTTCCTGATGGCGCCGCGCGAGGCGGTGGTGCCATGGCCGGAACTGAAGAATTTCGCCAAACCCGAGGTCGCCCCCTTGGCTTCAGCGGAGAACCGGTCTTCCGTGACATCAACCGACCAGGAGCCCTCGCCCAGCTTAACTCCGGCCAGAGTGACCAGATAACTGGCCTCCAGCCTCGCCTGAGCGCATGCCGCCGAAGGCACCAGGCCCAGAAAAAGCCCGCCAAGCGCCGCACCGGCGGCCATCCTCACCAGAAAATGCACTTGGTCCTCTCGGGCCTTTCGGGCCCCTTTCGCAGGTCGCTCGGCCGCAGCGGTCCCCACCGGTCCGGCCCGGACCCCGAAAGCCTAAGCGATTCGGCACCAATACGCCGTTTCTGTGGTGTCGCGAGGCCGGTCCAGCCTTGACGCGTCTGCCGGTCGTCTTTATAGGACCGCACCTTAACTCGATAACGCAATCCGTGGCCTGCGCGCCCGTGCGGCGCCGCCAATCACTTTCGGGATTTTCGATCATGTCGCGCAAGTGCGACCTCACCGGCAAGGCATTCCAGACCGGTCACAAGGTGAGCCACTCGAACCGCAAGACCAAGCGGCGGTTCCTGCCCAACCTCGTTAACGTCACCCTGACCTCGGAGGCTCTGGAGCGCTCGGTGCGGTTCCGGATCTCCGCCAATGCGCTCAAGACCGTCGATCATCGCGGCGGCCTCGACGGCTTCCTCGCCAAGGCGAAGGACACGGACCTGTCGCCGAAGGCGCTGGAACTGAAGCGTCAGCTCGAGAAGAAGCTTGCCAAGGCGAGCTGAACCTGAAGCGCGAAGCGCAACGCGGATTATCGTGATGGCCGGGCTCGCCCGGCCATTTGCGTCTCTGCATGCGGGGGCGGCACCTGCCGGCAGGCCTGTGCCTGACGGCGCCCAATAGCGTTCCTGGAGAGCGTTATTTCTCCAGCAGCGTGAACTGCAGCAAGATCGTCCGCTGTATGATCGAGAAATTGTCGTCGGAAACGAGCGTGAGGACCACATCGCCATTCGGCGCGCGATGCACGCTCAGGCCCTCCATGTTGTCGATCTGAAAGCCCATATCCGCCGTGATCAGCGTCGTGCCCTCCAGCACGGCACCGGGCACGATGTCGGACAGCGGCACGCGCCGGAGCCGCATCGCAACGCCGCGCCGCCAGGAGAAGTGGCGCTCCAGGATCAAAAGATCGGCCGTCGGCGTCACGGCGCAATCGACGATGTCGAATTCGTCGCTCAGCCTGACCGCGAATAGGCCCGGTTTCGGCCCTCCGACGAGGAACCCGCGGGTATTCTTCGAAGCGTCGACGCTGCGCTCGGCAATCGCTATCAGAGCGCCCGCGATCGGCAAGCCCTTCGGGGCCACAGCCAGACATTCGATACCGCGATTGCTGACCAGCTTCGCCATTTCCGGCGGGACGGGAACGAGGGTCGATCGCGCCAGCAGACCGCGCTTCCCGTAATCGAATTTCAGGATACGGTGCACACGTTCGAGCGAGACGTAAACCGAGTCACCGTCCTCTGCGAGCGCTTCGGTGTCGTACCAGCCGCGTACAGTGATCGGCCGCCCATCGGCATAAAGCATCGGAGCGACTTCGGCGTCGGCAATGCCGGCCGGCGCCTCGCCGCGATACACGATGCGCCCGCGCAACCAATATGCCTTGTCGGTGACGGCAAGGAATTTGCCGTCGGCGGATACACGGATGCCTGACAGCCCGCCAAATTGCTTGTGCGACGAGGTCAGCTCCAGCCCGCCGCGAAACACCAGCGGACCAAATCGCTTCTTCGACGGCTCGCGCGGATCGAATGCCTCGATCGGCTTGGCCTGAATGCTCAGCTTCGCCGGTGCCTCGGCCTGCTTCTGCGGCAACAACTGAGCCTGCGCGGCCGGCGCGCCGAACACGATCAAACCGGCCGCAAGAAACAGCCGGTGCAACCAGCGGCCACTCACGAATGCAGCCTGCGCGGGCCGCGCCGCGCCAGCGCAGCAGCGCTGACCTCGTCATCGAACAACTCGGCGAGCTTTTCGGTCATTGCACCACCGAGCTCCTCGGCATCGACGATGGTGACGGCACGGCGGTAATAACGCGTGACGTCATGGCCGATGCCGATCGCGATCAGTTCGATCGGCGAGCGGGTTTCGATTTCCTCGATCACCCAGCGCAAATGGCGTTCCAGATAATTGCCAGCATTCACCGAAAGCGTTGAATCGTCGACCGGCGCGCCGTCTGAAATCATCATCAGGATCCGGCGCTGTTCCGGTCGCGCCAGCAGACGGCGATAAGCCCAGTTCAGCGCCTCGCCGTCGATATTCTCCTTGAGCAGACCCTCACGCATCATCAGACCGAGATTCTTGCGCGCGCGCCGCCAGGGCGCATCGGCCGCCTTATAGATGATGTGACGCAAATCGTTGAGACGGCCAGGATTGGGCGGCTTGCCGGCGGCCAGCCAGGCTTCGCGAGACTGCCCGCCCTTCCACGCGCGGGTGGTGAAGCCGAGGATCTCGACCTTCACGCCGCAACGCTCCAGTGTACGCGCGAGGATATCGGCACACGTCGCAGCCACAGTGATCGGACGGCCGCGCATCGATCCGGAATTATCGAGGAGGAGCGTCACCACGGTGTCGCGGAAATTGGTGTCCTTCTCGCGCTTGAACGACAGCGGATGCATCGGATCGACGATGATGCGCGACAGCCGCGCGGGGTCGAGCATGCCCTCCTCGAGGTCAAATTCCCAGGCGCGGTTCTGCTGCGCCATCAGGCGGCGCTGCAGGCGGTTCGCAAGCCGCGCAACCACGCCCTGAAGATGCGACAATTGCTTGTCGAGATAGCTGCGCAGACGATCGAGTTCTTCCGGCTCGCACAGGTCTTCCGCCGCGATCTCTTCGTCGAACCTCGTGACGAACGCACCATATTCGGGGCCGCGATAGTCGTTGTGACCGGAGCGCGGACGCCACGGCTCCGACGGCGTTTCCGAGTCGCCCATGTCGGCGTCATCCGACATGTCCGAACTCGGCGCATCGGTCGCTTCGGCTGTGGCCTCCTGCGCGTCCTCGGCGGAAGCTTCGGCCTCTTCGACCGACATGCGCTGCAAGTCCTCCGAGTCCGATGTTTCGCCCTGCTCGCCGTCTTCGTTCTGGCGGCGATCGTCATCGCTCTGCTCGGAGTCCTCGTCCTCCTCGGAATCGCGATTGCGGTCCTCGCCCATATCGAGCGCATCGAGGAGATCGTGAATGGCATCGCCGAAGCGCGCCTGGTCCTCGATCAGATATTCCAGCCGGTCGAGACCTTTCCCCGCCTTGTTTTCGATGATCGGCCGCCACAGATCGACGAGTTTCCTCGCGGCCGGCGGCGGCGCCTGGCCGGTGAGACGCTCGCGCACCATCATGGCGACCGCCTCCTCGATCGGCGCATCGGCACGATCGGTGATGTCGTCGAACTTGCCGCGGTGAAACTTGTCGTCCAGCATCGCCGAAAGATTCTTCGCAACACCAGCCATCCGGCGTGCACCGATCGCTTCCACCCGGGCCTGCTCGACCGCCTCGAACACCGCACGCGCCTGCTGGCCGCCGGGCATCAGCTTGCGGTGGACATTCGGATCGTGGCAAGCGAGCTTGAGCGCAATGGCGTCCGCGTGGCCGCGGACAATCGCGGCCTCGGCCTTGGTGAGCTTGCGCGGCGGTTCCGGCAGCCGGGCCTTGCCGCCGAGCAGACCCGGACGTTCGGCGGCGAACGCAACTTCCATCTCCGGGCGCTTGGCGATGGCGCGCAGGCATCCGGTCACCGCACGCTTGAACGGCTCGGTGGGGGATTCCTTGGGCTGCACCTTGGGCTTCTGATTCGAACTCATCTGGCTGCCGGACGGTCATCCTTCGGCGCCGGCCTTCGCCGGCATCGTCGCATGACAGACAAATCGCTCGCCAATAGATCCGTCACCCGGAGGAGCGAGCGAAGTAAGCCTCGCAGGGCGACGGCCGGATCTCACGTCAGCGCGACGTTGACCGAGGACTCCGGTAGTTCCTGTCCGAAACTGCGCTGATAGAACTCCGCAACGATCGGCCGCTCGAGCTCGTCGCACTTGTTGATGAAGGTAACGCGCAACGCGAAGCCGACATCGCCGAAAATCTCTGCATTCTCCGCCCATGTGATGACCGTGCGCGGGCTCATGACGGTCGAGAGATCGCCGTTCATGAAAGCGTTGCGGGTGAGGTCGGCGACCCGCACCATCTTGCTGACGATGTCGCGGCCTTCCTCGTTGCGATAATGCTTCGCCTTCGCCAGGACGATCTCAACTTCCTTGTCGTGCGGCAGATAATTCAGCGTGGTGACGATCGACCAGCGGTCCATCTGGCCCTGATTGATCTGCTGGGTGCCGTGATAAAGGCCGGTGGTGTCGCCAAGGCCGACGGTATTTGCCGTAGCGAACAGCCGGAAGCACGGATGCGGCCGGATAACCTTGTTCTGGTCGAGCAGCGTCAGCCGGCCGGATTGCTCCAGAACGCGCTGGATGACGAACATCACGTCGGGGCGGCCGGCATCGTATTCGTCGAAGCACATCGCGATGTTGTGCTGAAGCGCCCAGGGCAGAATGCCGTCGCGAAATTCGGTGACCTGCAGACCGTCGCGGATCACGATCGCGTCCTTGCCGACGAGATCGACGCGGCTGATATGGCTGTCCAGATTGACGCGCACGCACGGCCAGTTCAGGCGCGCGGCCACCTGTTCGATATGAGTCGATTTGCCGGTCCCGTGATAGCCCGTGACCATCACGCGCCGGTTGCGGGCAAAGCCCGCAAGGATCGCAAGCGTGGTCGGACGGTCGAACAGATAGTCGGGATCGAGGTCCGGCACATGCTCGTCCGGTTCGGAATAGGCGGGAACTTCCAGATCGGAATCGATGCCGAAGACCTGCCGCACCGATACTTTCATATCGGGCAGGCCGCCGGGGCCATGGGGTATCTCTTCGGTTGCAGTAGCCATTGCTTCTCCATGCGCCAGCCGGACCGGGGCGCGTCAATGTCGCTTCGGGTTGGCAAATCGGCAGCCAACCTAGCAGAAAGGCGGCGCGGCGCGAAAGCCGAGAGCGGTTTGCGGACGTCACGATGTAACGAAAAGATCGGGCCTTAGGGACCTTCCGGAAAGGCGGGGCAGGATTGCGACGATCGTGCGGCCCCGATGCCCTTTCGGTCAGCAAAAACCGGCAGATTTGAGATAATTATAAGCTTGGATGATCTCGATGAGCCGGTCCTCGGTCGAGCGGTCGCCGCCATTGCTGTCCGGATGGTGGCGCTTTACGAGGTCGTGAAACTTCGCCTTGATCTCCACGCGCGACACCCCGATGTCGAGCCCCAGCGTATCGAAAGCCTTGCGCTCCGCATTGCGAATGGTGCGGCCCTCCGGTTTGGCGCGCGCCCGTCCGGATCCCTGTCCGCCGGCAAACTCGCGATACATGTCGAAGGGATCGATGCCATTCTCGGCATAGAAGCGGCCGGGATCGGCATTCTTGCCGGTCCCCATTTTCCAGGTCGGCCGGTGCCCGGTCAGCGCATCCTTCTGGTATTTGCGGACGTCATCGTCGCTCATGCCCTGAAAGAAATTATAGTTCTGGTTGTACTCGCGCACATGATCCAGACAGTAGCGCCAGTAATCCTTTTCCCGGCCGCGCCCCTTCGGCGCCCGGTGGGTTGCCTCGTTGCGGCAGCCCGGCCACTCGCAGACGTGTTCGGCCGCACGCGGACGCCGGTCTTCAGCGGGCTTCACGCGGATTTTGTCAAACAGGGGCGAGTCGAATTTCATGACGCGAGAGTATGCGAAAATTGCGCATTCAGCTTCAAGACTTGACATTTGCGAGATTGATCGCGTTTGAAAGCATCAACCGCGGCCGGATCGACCATGCAAACGAAAGATGTCATCACAAAGAAATTGACGGAAGCTTTCGCGCCGGTGAGCCTGCGCGTCGAAGATGAATCGCATCTTCATGCAGGGCATGCCGGACACCGTCCCGGCGGGGAAACGCATTATCGCGTCTATATCGTGTCGGACGCCTTTCGCGGCAAGAGCCGGATCGATCGTCATCGCGCGGTCAACGCGACGCTTGCCGAGGAACTCGCCGGCGGTGTCCATGCGCTCGCGATCCACGCGACGGCGCCAGGAGAGGAGACCGCTTAAGCGCCCACCATCTCATCGCATGCCGCAACAGTAACGCGTCACACTGGCGCGTCACTGCCCGCCCGGATCATCTCGGACCGGGCGTCCTCTGCCGAATCGGGCGGCCGCAGGAGGGCGGCCATCCGCGCTGCAACATCACGCAGCGTCCGGCTGTCTTTATCGCCATTGACGTAAATTCCCATTCTGCAGGGTGCCAATGCGGGCAGGAAATGCTCGCGGGCGATCTTCAGGTCCGGCGGGACGAGCCGCTGCGGCAGTATCACGTAGCCTATTCCGGAGCGGAGCGCGGCGAAATGGGCGCTCAAATCCGTAGCGGTAAACACGATCGAATATGCCAGCCCGGCGCCTTCCAGCGCCTCGATGGCGAGCTGGTCCGAAACACCGTAAGGCCAGCTCTGCAATGGAATCGGCGCCCCAGGGCTGGTCGTGAAACCCGGGGCACACACCCAGCACATGGCCTCCGACCAGCGCGCGATCTGCATCGCATCGGGAACTTCCGACGACGATACCAGGGCGACGTCGAGATATCCGCTGGACAGGCTGCGCGCGAACTCGACCGACGCTTCACAGGTGAAATGCAGCCGCTGCCCGGCAAGGTCCGTCCTGCAAGCCGCAATCAGATCTGACAGCATGCTCGCGGCGTAGATATTCGGAATGCCAATGCGAAGCGATTTGGCGGCCACCGCGGTGCCGGTGAGCGACAATATCTGGTCGTTCATGGCGAGGATGCGCCGCGCATAACGGCTCACAATCTCGCCCTTCTCCGACAGCGAGATACCGAAACCGGATCTGACAAAGACTTCACCGCCAACGAGCTGCTGCAACCGCTTGATCTGCGCGCTGATCGCAGGCTGTGTCAGATTGAGCGCCTCGGCCGCCTTGGTGAAGCTTCCGGATTCCTGAATCACCACGAACGAACGCAACAGCTCGATCGGAATATTCTGGACATCGTGTCGACGTTGCATTTTTCGCCTCGGCGTTGCGACCGCGCGAACCGCTGGGCTCGATCGCGCCAGCACGTATCGACGGAGCGAAAAAGCGCCAATACGGAGCGCTCCGAATACCCTGTGGCCGCGAATTGACCTGACCGAAACCGACTTGCGCGCCTACCCTGACGGCAAGTCATTCACATGCAGACAACTACAACCGACAATTGATCGGGTTCCGCGACGGTGTAATGAGGTTCCGAGTCTTTGAACGATTCGAATATGGATGCATAAGATGTTACGCAAACAATTTCGATAGCTTATTCAGAATACTGTCCGATCACTCCATGCATGGATTACAAGGATTATACACACTTTTGGATTGTGCATAAAAATCATTTATGTATCTGATGACGATGAAATTTCCTGATCGAGCGCGAGCTGCCTTTCAAAATTGAGTGTCACCAGCTCGCAATCCGCGACAGCGGTGTAATTCTGAGTGAGGTGATCCGATTGCGGTCCTTCCGCAAAACGCCGAAGCGAAAACCATAAAAGGTGAAGGTCTGACCAACATCCGGAATTGAGCGCGCTTCGTGTATCACCAGTCCGGCGATCGTCGTCGCCTGCTCGTCCGGCAGGTTCCATTCCATCGCGCGGTTGAGGTCTCGGATCGACACGCTGCCGTCGACATGCACGGAACCGTCCGGCTGCGGCCAGACGCCCGGCAGATTCACATCGTGCTCGTCGGTGATGTCGCCAACGATCTCCTCGATGATGTCTTCCAGAGTAACAAGACCCATCACCTCGCCATATTCGTCCACGACGAGGGCCAGCGGCGTCTTGCGGCGGCGGAACGCCTTCAGCTGTTCCGTCAACGGCCGGACGGTCGGAACGAACCAGGGCGGACGGGCAAGCGACACCACATCGATCTTTGCAAGATTGCCGCCGGCCTCCTGAAGCGCGACCAGAAGGTCGCGGACATGGAGGATGCCGACGAAATTGTCCGGTGTGCGGCTCCAGAGCGGAATGCGGGTGACAGGCGCGTCAAGCACCGTCTTCAGAACCGTCTCGGGACTTTCATCGGCACACACCGTGATCATTTCGGTGCGATGGATCATGACGTCCGAGACCTGCAGCTCGCGCAGATCCAGGACGCCACCCATCATGTCGCGGTCGTGCTTTTCCACGCTGCCGTCGCGATGAAGCAGATCGACGGCACCGCGCAATTCCTCGCGTGCGGACAGAATCGGCTGGGCTTCGCCCACACGCAATCCGAAGGCAGACAGGATTCCGCGGACCAGCCGTTCGACCCAGATCAGGATGGGCCCAAGAACTTTGACGATCCACCGGATCGGCCGCGCGACCAGCAGCGCTCCGCGGTCGGGCGCATTGATCGCAATGGTTTTCGGCAGCACCTCGGTGAAAATAACGACCACCGCCGTCATCACGACGGTCGCATAGACAACACCGACATCGCCGAACCACGAAAGCATCAGACCCGTTGCCAGCGACGACGCCGCGATGTTGACGGCGTTATTCCCAAGCAGAATGCCGCCGATCAACCGCTCGCGCGCCTCAATCAGCCGATTGACGATCGCCGCGCTGCGATTGCCGGCCTTCTCCATCCGCAACATGCGGGCGCGCGAAAAGGCCGTCAGCGCCGTCTCGCTGCCCGAGAAGAAAAACGACAGCGCCAGACAGACCAGGATTGCCAGCAACGCCAGCCAGTCTTGCATATCCATCGATCAGGCGAGTTGATCGCTGAGAAATTCACGAACGTCGGCGACATCGACATCGGAGGCGACGAAGCTGCGCCCGATGCCATGCACGAGAATGAAGGTCAGTCGGCCGCGCTTAACCTTCTTGTCCTGGCCGATGAGGTCGATCAGGCGGTCCGCATCGGGCCGCTCGCCTGGGATGTCGGCAATCTTCGTCGGCAGTCCTACCGCGGTAAAATGGCGGACCACACGCTCCACATCTGCCGGCGCGCACAGCCCGCGTTTGGCCGAAAAAGCAAATGCGAGCACCATGCCGATCGAGATGGCCTCGCCGTGATAAAGCCGGTCGGAGTAACCCGCCGCAGCCTCCAGTGCATGGCCGAAGGTATGGCCGAGATTGAGCAGCGCGCGGTCGCCGGTCTCGCGTTCATCGCGCGCCACGATCTGCGCCTTCATCCGGCAGCTCACCGCGATGGCATGCTCGCGCGCCGCAGTTCCGGCGAACACGTCGCGCCAGTTGGCTTCGAGCCATGCAAAGAAATCGGCGTCACCGAGAAGCCCGTACTTCGCGACCTCGGCATAGCCCGCGCGCATGATGCGCGGCGGCAGGGTGTCGAGCAGCGCGGTGTCGGCGACGACAAGGATCGGCTGGTGAAACGCGCCAACCAGATTCTTGCCATGGCGCGAATTGATCGCGGTCTTGCCTCCCACCGACGAATCAACCTGGGACAGCAGCGTTGTCGGCACCTGCACATAGTCGACGCCACGCCGGACTGCAGAGGCGGCAAAGCCGGCGAGATCGCCGATCACGCCGCCGCCCAGCGCCACCACGAGATCGCCGCGCTCGATACGAGCCGCAATGATGTCCTCGCAGACGCGCTCGAACACCGCATATGATTTCGAGGCCTCGCCGGCCGGAACGACGATTCGGCTGGATTCGATGCCGGCTTGCGCGAAGGAAGCCTCCGCCTGCGCAAGGTGCCGCATTGCGACAACGTCGTCAGTCACGATGGCAACGCGCGCGCCGGGCCGCAACGCGGCCACCCGTTGGCCAAGCCCCGCCAGCAGCCCTCGCCCGATGACGATATCATAGGCACGGCCAGCCAATGCCACATCGACAATGATCGGATCGCCGGATCGAAGCGCAGCGGTCATTCCCGGTCGCTCCCAATAGAAAGATGCTCGGCCAGCGCTTCAATCACTTCGTCCACCACTACCTCATGCGACACGTCGCGAGACTCAATCGTCAGGTCGGCCAGCGCGTAAACCGGATAGCGCTCGTCGATCAACCGTCTCAACGTCGATTCCGGATCGGCTGTGCGCAGCAACGGCCGGTCGGTGCGCCGCCTGATCCGTCGCATCAGAACGTCGAATTCGGCCTTCAGCCAAATGGATATGCCCTTTTGAGCAATCAGCTTGCGGGTCTCCGGATTCATGTAGGCGCCGCCGCCGGTCGCGAGCACCTGCGGACCGCTATCGAGCAGACGTGCAATCACCCGCGCCTCGCCGGACCGGAATTCCGGTTCACCACGGATCTCGAAAATCTCAGGAATCGTCATGCCTGCCGCGGCTTCGATCTCCGAGTCGGCATCCACAAAAGGCAATGCCAGCCGCAAAGCCAGCTTGCGGCCGACCGACGATTTTCCGGCACCCATCATGCCGACCAGCACCAGCGACCGGCTGCCGATCGCTTGCACGACCGCCGCATCCACGGAACGGGAAGCGCTATGGGCGAGAGTTTGCGGCATATGCACTGAAATTTCCTTCGGACCGGCCGGCACTATAGCACGCGGAAGGGATTGCAAGTCCCGGCTGCACCGGCTTGCTGCCGGACCCTTGCAGGCCATCCTTGTCAGAATGGCGCGAACATGTTGGTACTTGGCGTTACCTGGACCACGTTCGAAACCCGTTAATCGGACGAAAAGTCCCAAACTTCGACCGCCAGACTTCGACCGTCATGCCAAGCCTGTTCCGTTTCCTTGCCGCTGTCGGGATCATCGTCGGAATCATCTACGGCGGCATGCTCGCGCTTGCCGTGCTGGTCCAGCCGCAACCGCGAGAAATTAGCGTCACGGTCCCGCAAGACCGCTTCAGCAAGCAGCGCTAGGGTGCAGCACCCCATGCCTAGCAAGGCAGCCGGATCGAGTGACAGGCAGATTGGATTGTTCCTCGACATGCTGGCTGCCGAGCGCGGTGCCCGTGCCAACACGCTCGCTGCCTACCGGTCCGATCTCGACGATTTCTCGGACTATCTGGTGAAAAACGGCACCCGGCTTGCCGACGCATCAAGCGACGACATTCGCGGTTATCTCGGCGAGCTTGCACGTCGCGGCCTGCGGCCTTCCTCGATTGCCCGAAAATTGTCGGCGGTACGCCAGCTTTATCGTTTCCTTTATGCCGAACGGTACCGGGCCGACGATCCGGCGGCGATTCTGGAGGGCCCCAAGCGTGGGCGGACACTTCCGAAAACGCTGTCGATCGCCGAAGTCGAACGCCTCATCGTCGCGGCGCGAACCGAAGCGGAAAATGTGCAGCTCTCGGCCAGCGAGCGGCAACGCGCGGCGCGACTCCATTGCCTGCTTGAGCTGCTTTACGCAACCGGGCTGCGCGTCTCGGAGCTGGTCGCGTTGCCAGCTTCTGCCGCACGCCGCGATCAGCGCATGCTGATTATACGCGGCAAGGGCGGCAAAGAGCGCATGGTCCCGCTGAACGATGCGGCGCGAGAAACGATGGCGCGCTACCGCGCGCTTCTCAGCGAGACCAAATACCGGGACTCGGCCTGGCTGTTCCCGTCCTTCGGTCAGGACGGCCATCTGACACGCCAGCATTTTGCCCGCGACCTGAAGGACCTGGCGCTCAAATGCGGCTTGCGGCCGCAGGCTGTGAGCCCGCATGTGCTGCGGCACGCCTTTGCGAGCCACCTGCTGCAGAACGGCGCCGACCTGAGGGTCGTGCAAACCCTGCTCGGCCATTCCGATATTTCGACCACCCAGATCTATACGCATATTCTGGAAGACCGGCTGAAGAACCTGGTGCGCGACCTGCACCCCTTGAACGACGCCGACGGTCCGGCGGAGGGCCGCCGCTAGCTTCCTCTTACGCCGATTGCTTGACTTGTGCCCGGCAACGCGCCATGTGCGCCCGGCCCCGGGCCATCACGCCCCAAATTTCCCGACTGCGATGCGCTCTTATCTCGATTTCGAAAAGCCGGTTGCCGAACTCGAAGCCAAGATCGAGGAACTGCGTGCCGTGCAGGCCGGCGGCGGCGAGGTCCAGGTCGACGAAGAAATATCGCGGCTGGAAGCCAAAGCGGCGGCGACGCTCAAGGAACTCTATGGGGATCTGACGCCCTGGCAGAAGACCCAGGTTGCGCGCCACCCACAACGGCCGCATTGCCTCGACTTCATCGGCGCGATGATCGAGGATTTCGTCCCCCTCGCGGGCGACCGGAAATTCGGCGACGACGACGCGATCGTAGCGGGCTTCGGCCGGTTTCGCGGCGAAAGCATCTGTGTCATCGGCCACGAAAAGGGATCGAGCACCGAAGCGAGGCTGAAGCACAATTTCGGCATGGCCCGGCCTGAAGGCTATCGCAAGGCGGTGCGGCTGATGGATATGGCCGACCGGTTCGACATCCCCGTCCTCGCGCTCGTGGACACCGCCGGCGCCTACCCAGGAATCGGCGCGGAAGAGCGCGGACAGGCCGAAGCGATCGCCCGCTCCACCGAGGCTTGCCTCAATCTTGGCGTCCCGAATGTCGCGGTGATCCTTGGGGAAGGCGGTTCGGGCGGCGCCATTGCGATCGCGACGGCGAATCGCGTCCTGATGATGGAGCACGCGATCTACAGCGTAATCTCTCCGGAGGGGGCCGCCTCGATCTTGTGGCACGATACCACCAAGGCGCAGGAGGCCGCGACCAACATGAAAATCACGGCTCAGGATCTGATCCGGTTCGGGATCGTGGACCAGATCATCGCCGAGCCTCCCGGCGGAGCCCACCGCGACCCGCGCGCCGCAATCGCCGCGGCCGGCGATGCGATCGCGGCCTCGCTGGCATCGCTCAAGGATATCGACCGGGCCACGGTGCGGAAAATGCGCCGGGACAAATTCCTTGCCATCGGCCGGGGCAAGCTCTGATCAGACCGGCTGCCGGTGTTTTCCTCTGTGCAAATAAGGCGTTAACCTTACCGGGGTGCGGGCCTGCCGCGTTTCAGCCATAATACCGCCGCGTTGAAAGCATTCTATTTCCGCCGATTTTACTGGTCGTTCATCGTGGTATGGTGAACCGGACAGGGGGTCTCCCGGCCCCTTGAATAGCCTTGCACGGAGCGGTAGCACTTCGGGCTGTGGCTTGGGGATGGCCGATTGTGGGGGCTAAGATTTTGACAGCGCGCCCTGTTCTGCTGCGGACGCTGATGGTCTCGGCGGCCCTGCTCGGCGCCGTTGCGCTGACCGGCTGCAAGTCCGACGGCACCCTGCCCTATGCCGCCGGCAAGGCGAATGCGCCGATCCCCCCGAAGCTGCTTGCGGAGATCGCCGACAAGAACATGGAGGTCAGCTCGCCGATCCTGGTGCGCGTCTTCAAGTCCGAGTCCGAGCTTGAAGTCTGGAAGCAGGATCGCACCGGACGCTTCGCTCTGCTGAAAACCTATCCGATCTGCAAATGGTCCGGCGATCTCGGTCCAAAGATCAGGGAGGGCGACCGGCAGGCGCCGGAAGGCTTCTACGATATTACACCGGCGCAGATGAATCCGAATTCTCAGTTCTATCTCGCCTTCAATCTCGGCTACCCGAACGCATTCGACCGCGCACATGACCGCAGCGGCGCGCATCTGATGGTGCATGGCGATTGCTCGTCGCGCGGCTGCTACGCCATGACCGATGAGCAGATCCTGGAAATCTTCGCACTTGGCCGCGAATCCTTTTTCGGCGGACAGAAGTCGTTCCAGGTGCAGGCGTTCCCGTTCCGCATGACGCCGGCCAACATGGCCAAGCATCGCAACAACCCGAACATGCCGTTCTGGCGCATGCTCAAGGAAGGCTACGACCATTTCGAGGTGACGCGGCTCGAACCCAAGGTCGATGTCTGCGAGAAGCGCTACGTCTTCAATGCCCAGGCGCCCGGCGGTACCCAGCCGCTCAATTTCAGCCCGCGCGGCAAATGTCCGGTCTACGAAGTGCCGCAGGAAATCGCTGCGGCCGTATACAGCAAGCAGCGCGCCGACGAATTGCAATTCGCGCAGCTCGCGGCGCGCGGAACGCCCACTGCGCCGGTACGCAGCGGCCGCGATGGCGGCATGCACCCGACTTTCGTAGCCAAGTTGCAGCCGCGCGAGGTTGTCGACGAGCGGGGTAATGTGAAACTGGTCGTCGATCGCGATAACGCCGGCAAGATTGTCGCGGCCAGCGCGCCGGCATGGAGCAATAACGACCTCCTGACCCCCTCCCCTGCCCAGGAAGAACCCGTCCGTACAGCAAGCGTTCCGACACCGCCTCCAGCCCCGCAGGCGCAGACCGGCAACCGGCCGACCGCCGAGTTGAGTTTCGCCGAGAAGGTCGGAAACTTCTTCCGTCACGGCACGACCAATCCGGCGCCAGCGCCCGCCCCGCAGACTGCAGTGGCCGAGGCGCCGAAGCCCGCACCGAAGCGTGAGGGCGTAAAGGCGCGCGTTCAGAAGATGGTCGGGCTGCGGGGATCGAACGCCGCCGAATCGAACTCTGAAGCGTCATCGTCAAAGCCTGCCCCGGCACGAGCGGCGCAGGATGTGGCCAAAGTCAAAACGGCGGAAGCGCCGGCTGCTGCGGCCCCGGCCGCTCCGCCCGCGCAGCCGGGCGGAATGATCAGCGGCTCGCAACCGGCGCCCGCTGCCAATAGTTTCGACAGCCGCTGGAACGCGTTCCGCTAACCCAGCCTCCTGCTAGGTTGCACCTCCGTTCGGACCGGCCTTGATGCGAATCTTCGTTGCGATCGGGCCGGTATCTCCGACCTCCTCGACATAGCTCACCGCATCGCCCCGCTTGAGCCGGTCGAAATCACCGACCAGCACGGCATTGCGGTGGAAATAGAGGAGCGCGCCTTCCTTCGTCATCAGGAAGCCGTGATCACGTTCCGGAACCATCTCCGCAATCTGGCCGAGGAATTCATTGTCGGCCTCGTGCGTCAGCGCCGTCTTGCGATCCGATATGCGCTCCTTGAACGCGCTGAGTTGCCGCTCCGCGATCCTGAAGGCTTCGTTGATCGCATGATGCAGATCGGGCCGCTGATATTTTCTCTGCAGGTGCTCAGGCTCGTGCGCGACAACGATATCCTTGTGTCCAGGCAGACTGATCTCAATGCGCACAACCGGCGGAATGGTCTGATTGGCGTTATTCGCGCGTTGATCGACGCGCACGCGGCAGGATGTCAATCGCTTGTAGATATCTTCAAGACGGGCGACGTGACTTCGGATTTCCCTTTCAGCCCAATCGGAATGTTCGATGTTGTGAAACGCGATTTCGAGAGGGACCTGCATCGTTTGCACTCGCTGCATCATGTCGTTGCCAACGCGCGGCCGGGACGATTGGTTTCGGCCGCATCGACGGCATACACACCCAATCAAAAAGCCGGGCTCTCGCCCGGCCTTGATCATTATCAGATTTTGAGATTGTCAGCGACCGAAGATCGTTCACGGCGCTGCGGCCTAACATCACCCGAAGCGGCCGTGGCAATGCTTATACTTCTTGCCGGAGCCGCAGGGGCAGACTTCATTGCGGCCGACCTTGCCCCAGGTCGCGGGGTTCTTCGGATCGCGGTCGATCGCGCGCTGCGCACCGTTGCCGCCAGCCAGTGCCGGCGAAAGCGTTGCATCGGCGAGAGCCATCTCGTCTTCGCCGGTAAACGGATCGATCTTGTGCGCTTCCATGTATGGAAGCTGCTGCTGCTGATCTTCCGGCGGCGCCTGCACGACCTCAACCCGCATCAATTGCGCGGTCACACCCTCGCGCAGATTGGCGATCATGGATTCGAATAGCTGAAACGCCTCCGACTTGTACTCCTGCAGCGGATCGCGCTGGCCGTAGCCACGCAATCCGACAACCTGGCGCAAATGCTCGAGCATGACGAGATGTTCGCGCCACAGATGATCGAGCGTCTGCAACAGGATCGACTTTTCGACATAGCGCATGACCTCCGGGCCGTATTGAGCGACCTTTGCAGCCATATGCTCGTCGGCCCGCTTGGTGATACGCTCCCGCACCTCTTCGTCGGCGATGCCCTCTTCCTTGGCCCAATCCTGAATCGGCAGGTCGAGACCGAGAATGTGCTTCACGGCGTCCTGAAGATTCGCGGTATCCCATTGCTCGGGATAGGCGTTCTCGGGAATGTATTTTGCAACAAGATCGTCGATCAGAGCGTGACGCATGTCGGTCACGGTCTCCACGACATTCTCGTCCTTCATAAGATCGATACGCTGGTCGAAAATCACCTTGCGCTGGTCGTTGGCGACATCGTCGTATTTGAGGATGTTCTTGCGCAGGTCGAAATTGCGGGCCTCGACTTTCTGCTGCGCTTTTTCGAGCGCCTTGTTGATCCATGGATGGATGATGGCCTCGCCCTCTTTCAGGCCGAGCTTGGTCAGCATGCCGTCAAGCTTGTCCGACCCAAATATGCGCATCAGATCGTCTTCCAGCGACAGGAAGAACTTGGAGCGGCCAGGATCGCCCTGACGTCCGGAGCGGCCGCGCAGCTGATTGTCGATGCGGCGGCTTTCATGGCGCTCGGTGCCGAGCACAAACAGACCGCCGGCAGCAAGCGCCTTTTCTTTCAGACGCGCGACCTGATCGCGGATTTCTTGAGCGCGCCGTTCGCGCTCCTCGCCTTCGACACCCGCAAGCTCCTGCTTAATGCGCATATCCGCATTGCCGCCGAGCTGAATATCGGTGCCGCGGCCTGCCATGTTGGTCGCGATCGTGATCGCGCCCGGCACCCCGGCCTGCGAGACAATGTAAGCTTCCTGCTCGTGATAGCGCGCATTCAGGATCGCGAACACCTTGGCCTTCTGCGCCCCCTCGTCGCCGGTATAAAGCTTGGCGAAGGCATTCGGATCGGTGAAGTCGTGCTGCTCCCAGCCTTGCTTTCGCAGCATTTCAGCGAGCGTTTCCGATTTTTCGATTGACGTCGTGCCGACCAGAACCGGCTGACCCTTCTTCTTGCACTCTTCGAGCAGGGCGATGATCGCGGCGTATTTCTCGCGATTGGTACGATAGACCTCATCATCCTGGTCGTCGCGCTGCATCGGCCGGTTGGTCGGCACTTCCACCACAGTGAGGTTGTAGATATCGAGGAATTCGTCCGCTTCCGTCAGCGCGGTGCCGGTCATGCCGGCCAGCTTCTCGTACATGCGGAAATAATTCTGGAACGTGATCGAGGCGAGCGTCTGGTTCTCCGGCTGAATCGGCTGATGCTCTTTCGCCTCCAGCGCCTGATGCAGCCCCTCCGAATAGCGGCGGCCGGGCATCATGCGGCCGGTGAACTCATCGATGATGACCACTTCGCCGTTGCGGACGATGTAATCCTTGTCGCGCTGGAACAGCTTGTGAGCGCGCAGTGCCTGATTGACATGATGGACGGTAGAGACATTCTCAATGTCGTAAAGCGAATTGCCCTTGAGCAAGCCGTCGGCCCGGAGCGCCTGCTCCATCTTCTCCATGCCAGCTTCGGTGAGATTCACCGTCCGCTGCTTCTCGTCGACTTCATAGTCGGTCTTGTCGAGGCGCGGGATGTAAGCGTCGATCGTGTTGTAAAAATCGGAGCGATCGTCGAGCGGACCGGAAATGATGAGCGGCGTCCGCGCCTCGTCGATCAGGATCGAGTCGACTTCGTCGACGATGGCAAAGACATGTCCGCGCTGGACCATGTCCTCGAGCCGGTACTTCATGTTGTCGCGCAGATAGTCGAAGCCGAGCTCATTATTGGTGCCATAGGTAATGTCGCACGCGTAAGCCTTCTTGCGCTCCTCGTCGTCGAGGCCGTGAACGATGACGCCGGTGGTCATGCCAAGGAAGCTGTAGATCTGGCCCATCCATTCGGCGTCGCGCTTGGCGAGATAGTCGTTGACCGTCACGACGTGGACGCCGCGGCCAGCCAGCGCATTCAGATAAACCGGAAGCGTCGCAACCAGGGTCTTGCCTTCGCCGGTCTTCATCTCGGCGATGCCGCCCTCATGCAGGATCATGCCGCCGATCAGCTGGACGTCGAAATGGCGCTGACCAAGAACGCGCTTGCCCGCCTCGCGCACGGTGGCGAAGGCGGGTACCAGGATATCGTCAAGGGTCTTGCCCTCCGCCAATTGCTTCCTGAAGTCCGCGGTGCGCGCGCGCAACTCGTCGTCGGACAGCTTTGAAAGCTCGGGCTCGAGCGCGTTAATCGCCTGAACGCGGGGCTGATAGCCCTTGATCCGCCGGTCATTGGCGGAGCCAAACAGCTTGCGGGCGACAGCGCCAAGCATGCGAAATCCTTTTTTCTTCAGATCGTCGTTGGTCGGACGATGGGAACCGCGGTTCGGTCCGAAGGTTCAACACCAGGTTCAAGACACGAAGTTTTGACACCGCGGAGAACCACCGGCCGTTTCGACCGCAAATCCGCCCCGGAAATGCTCCGGCCGCGCACCCAATATAGCCGGATCGTGCGTAAATTCGGTGCTGCGGCCGGGAATCCTTGGAGAAATAGGAGGGGGTCACACCCTTGTCAATCAGAGCCCAGCCAGCGCTGCCGGCCCGGCGATTGCCGAAAATTAAGCGGGTTTGGGCATTGCCAAGCCATATCCCTTGCGTAAGTGTCCGCCGCGATTTGCCGTGGCTTTTGGCCCAGAGGAACACCCGATGACCTTTTTCCGACCCACCCGCCTCCTGTCCGGCTGGATGCCGGCCCTGACCGCGGCCGCGATGTTTGCGCTGGCCGGCCCTCTGGCGACGCCCGCACAGGCGCAGGCCGATCCAGTGGTCGCGAAGGTCAATGGCACAGAAATCAAAGAAAGCGATCTTAAGGCCGCCGAGGACGACATCGGCGCTCAGCTCCCGCCGATGGCTCCGGAGGCCAAGAAGGACTACCTGACGACCTACGTCGCCGACATGATCCTGGTGTCCAAGGCGGCCGAGGCCAAGAAGCTCGGCGAGACCGACGACTTCAAGAAGAAGCTGGCGATGGCGCGCACCAAGCTTCTGATGGAAGCGCTGCTGCAGAGCGAGGCCAAGGCCGCCGTCACCGAAGAGGCGATGAAGAAGGTTTATGCCGAGGCCATCAAGGACATGGGCAACGAGCAGGAGGTCAGCGCACGCCATATCCTCGTCGAGTCCGAAGACGATGCGAAGGCGATCTCTGCCGACCTGAAGAAGGGCGGTGACTTTGCTGCGATCGCCAAGGAAAAGTCGAAAGATCCCGGTTCCAAGGATTCGGGGGGCGACCTCGGCTTCTTCACCAAGGATCAGATGGTTCCGGAATTTGCTGAAGCCGCGTTCAAACTCGAAAAGGGTCAGATTTCCGATCCCGTGAAGTCGCAGTTCGGCTGGCATGTGATCCGCGTCGACGACAAGCGTGCTAAGCAGCCGCCATCCTTCGACCAGGTGCGCGAGCAGATTGAAAATTATGTGCAGCGCAGGGCGCAGGCGGAAATGATCCAGAAGCTGCGCGCCGAAGCCAAGATCGAAAAGGTCGGCGAGAAGCCGGCCGACGCGGCGTCAAAGCCCGACGCGAAGCCGGCCGCCCCGGCGAAGAAGTAAGGACAGACCCGATCCGCATATCTACCTGTCCGATGGATTGCCGGACTTTGCCGGGGTGGCTCGCGGCCATGATTGAAAAGCGGGACGTTCACGCGTCCCGTTTTATTTTTGTCGTCGTCCCGCTATGACCTGTGCCGCCCGCGTGCCGCCGGGCGATGAGGCCGACCGATGTCCACCGCCGTCTCTCCCCTTGCTCCCACGCATGTGCCCGAAATGCCGCCGATCGACGGCGTCCGGATCGCAACCGCGCAGGCCGGGATCCGTTACAAGAACCGCACCGATGTGCTGTTTGCAGCGTTCGACAGGGGCACCACGGTCGCCGGGGTGTTCACGCGGTCGAAATGCCCGTCCGCCCCGGTCGAATGGTGCCGCGCACGGCTGAAACGGGGCGCCGCCCGGGCGCTCGTGGTGAATTCGGGCAACGCCAACGCCTTCACCGGCAAGTCTGGCCGTGCCGCCACGCAGCTCACCGCACGGCTCGCAGCACAGGCGAGCGGCTGCAGTCCCAATGATGTGTTCCTTGCGTCCACCGGCGTGATCGGCGAGCCGCTCGATGCCACGAAGTTCGAAGCGGTGATGGACGCATTGGTGCAGGACGCTGCACCCGGCCGCTTTCTCGACGCCGCAAAGGCGATCATGACCACCGACACCTTTCCGAAAGTTGCGACCGCCACAGCGCGCATCGGCAAGACGACCGTGACCATCAATGGGATCGCCAAGGGCGCCGGCATGATCGCCCCTGACATGGCGACGATGCTGTCCTTCATCTTTACCGATGCCCCCATCGCGGCATCGGCTCTGCAGAAATTGCTGAGTGAGGGCGTCGTCGATACCTTCAATGCGGTTACGATCGATGGCGACACCTCGACCTCCGACACCCTCCTCGCTTTCGCGACCGGTGCCGCTGCCGCGCGCGGCGCGCCGAAGATCACACGCGCCAGCGATCCCCGTCTCAAGGGCTTCCGCAAAGCGTTCATGGATGTGCTCGCGAATCTGTCCGAGCAGGTCGCACGCGATGGCGAGGGCGCCCGCAAGCTGGTCGAGATCAAGGTCGAAGGTGCCGTATCTGACAAATCGGCGCGGCGGGTTGCAATGTCGATCGCAAACTCGCCGCTGGTGAAGACCGCGATCGCTGGTGAGGACGCCAATTGGGGCCGCGTGGTGATGGCCGTCGGCAAGGCCGGCGAACCGGCCGATCGGGACAGGCTGTCGATCTGGTTCAACGGCATCCGCGTGGCCAAAAATGGCGCACGCGATCCGTCCTATGATGAAGCAAAAGTTTCGGAAACGATGAAAAAGCCGCAGATCGAGCTGAAGGTGGCACTTGGCCTCGGCAAAGGCCGCGATCGCGTGCTGACCTGCGATCTCACGAAAGAGTATGTCGCGATCAATGGCGACTATCGATCCTAATTTGGTCTCAGGTTTTAAGCCGGCATTAAGACCGCATTTCCTAGAGTGAAGAACGGTTGTGAGCGCCAGACTCCTCGTTGTCGTCGCCTGCGCCCTCATCGATGCCGATGGCCGCGTGCTCATTGCCGAGCGGCCGGAAGGCAAGGCGATGGCGGGCCTCTGGGAATTTCCCGGCGGCAAGGTCGAGGCGGGCGAAACGCCGGAACAGACACTGATCCGCGAGTTGCAGGAGGAACTGGGAATTGTCGTCAGGGAAGCCTGTCTCGCGCCCCTGACCTTTGCGAGCCACAGCTATCCGGACTTCCATCTGCTGATGCCGCTTTACGTGTGCCGGCGATGGGAAGGCCAGATCGGCGCAAGACATCATGTGCGTCTCGCCTGGGTCAGACCGAACAAGCTTCGGGATTATCCGATGCCTCCGGCCGATGAGCCTCTGATCCCGCACCTGACATCCCTGTTATGATTGCAAGAGAGGAATGCCGATGACCTCAAAGACGTTGTACGGCCGGACCTTGAGCCGCTTCCTCCGCGACGAGCGCGGGGCGACCGCAGTCGAATACGCGATCATCGCTGCCGGCATTGCGGCTGTGATCGTGAGCGCAGTCAGCGCGCTCGGCACGACGGTAAAGGGTCTGTACGAAGCCGTCAGTGCAGCGATGGGCTAATCGCCCGCCTTCTCGCCTGCCGGCAATTCGCTGGTTTTCAGCGCGTCGGCGAGACGCGCCTTCGCCGATCCCGGCCGCAGCGGCTGCTGCTGGCTTTCGTGCGGCGCCCATCCCGACAGCCATACGATATCGAAGCTCGCGCGCAGGCGCCCATCAGGATCGCCGAAACGCTCAGCATAGATACTCGCCATGCGCAGAAGCGTCGCCCGCTTCATTGGGACGCGGCGGCGTTCCGTCAGCGCGTTGGTCGCTCCCATACCCCGCAAATCGCGCATCAGATCGAAGGCCGTTGCGTAGCGCACAGTCACGCGATCGGTATCCACCACCGGCAGCGCGAACCCCGCGCGCTGCAGCAACGCGCCAAGATCGCGCAGATCGGCAAATGGAGCGACCCGCGGCGATACACCGCCGTCGATTTCCGCTTCAGCCGCGGCAAAGGACTGGCGCAACTCGGTCAGTGTCTCGCCGCCAAGCAGCGCCGCAAGGAACAGACCGTCGGGTTTGAGCGCTCTTCGAATTTGCGCCAGCGCACCCGGCAGGTCGTTGACCGACTGTAGCGCCAGCGCGGAGACGATAAGATCGAGCGATCCGTCGGCAAAGGGCAGCGCCTCTTCGTCAGCGGCCACCTGCCATTGCCCTCGATCGGGCAGATAGGCCGCCAGCGGATCGACCACGATCAGATCCGGCTCGTTACGCTGCGATCGCATTGCGGTTCTCAATGCAGCGCCCGGGGTCCCAATGTCCGCAGCGAGATGAAAGTCTCGTCTCACCGCAAGCAGCCGCTCGACCAGTTCCTGCGCGACATGCTCAAGCAGGAAGTCGGCCGGCCCAGTCTGGAGCGCGCGCAGCCGCCGCCTGCGCTGCAGGGAACGATCGAATATGCGAGGCGGTCCTGCCACTTCCAAACGTGTCCTTCTTCCAAGCGCCCTGAGCAGGCGCTACGATAAATCAGAAGTTGGGACGACAGCGCATGCCCGGCATTGCTATAGACGAACGCGTGTCGAGGCGCCTGTCGCAAATTGCGGCCGCGCTGCGCATGCCGCTCCGGCTGATCCTCGATGTAGGGCTCCCGCCGCTCTGCCCATCCTGCCGCGACCCGGTCGGCGACGGCGCTGGACTGTGTGCCACTTGCTGGTCGAAGCTCTGTCCGATCGAACGGCCGTTCTGCGAAAAGCTGGGCATTCCCTTCACTTACGATCCCGGCCCGGGCATTTACTCGATGCAGGCCATCGCCGACCCGCCGGCCTATACCCGCGCCCGGGCGGCGGTCCGTTATGACGAGATCGCCCGCACCATGGTTCACGCCCTGAAATATGGCGACCGGCTGGACCTCGCACCGGTCATGGCGCGCTGGATGGCGCGTGCCGGCGCGGAATTGCTTGCCGATGCGGATGTGGTGGTACCGGTTCCACTGCACTGGCGGCGGATGTGGGCCCGGCGCTTCAACCAGTCCGCGACCCTGGCAAAGCTTCTGGCCGAACCGTATGGGGTCCCGACGATCGGTGCGGCGCTGAAGCGAGTCCGGGCGACGCCGCAACAGGTCGGGCTTTCCAAATCGGAACGGGCGGCCAATGTGCAGGGCGCCTTCCGGGTCGATCCCTCACGCAAGGCCGAGATCGCGCACCGCCATGTCATTCTCGTGGATGACGTCCTGACCTCGGGCGCAACCGTCGATTCCTGCGCCCGCGCATTGCTGCGTGCGGGAGCGCGCCAGGTCGATGTCCTGACATTCGCCCGGGTTGTCGACAGCGCGCGGACGCCCATATAGTAGGTCTCGCAAAGCAAAATCTCATGCCTCCGGTCGAAATCTATACTACCGCCTTTTGCCCATACTGCGCTTGGGCGAAGGAGTTGCTCACGAAGAAGGGCGTCTCCTACAAGGAGATCGACGTCGGCGGGAATGCCGCGTTGCGCGCCGAGATGACCAAGCGCGCCAATGGGCGAACCACCGTTCCGCAGATTTTCATCGGCACAACCCATGTTGGCGGATGTGACGACCTTTACGCACTCGATGACGCCGGCAAGCTCGATCCGCTGCTGGCCCAGCCCGGACCTTCGGCATGAATAGAACCCTCGATCATGGCGGCAGGTTTCGCGCCGGCCTGATCCAGATGCGTTCGCGGCGGTCGCCGCAGGCCAATCTGGATGAGGCGACCGCCTTGATTCGCGAGGCGGCCGCTTCGGGTGCGCAGTACGTGCAGACGCCCGAGATGACCAACATCATGGAGCTGTCGCGCGACAAGCTGTTCGCGGCCATCGCCGACGAGGACAATGACATTTGCCTGGCAGCTTTCCGCAAGCTCGCCCGCGATCTGAAGATTTACCTCCATATCGGCTCGCTCGCGATCAAGGTCTCGCCCGAGAAGGCGGCGAACCGATCCTTCGTGATCGACCCGAACGGGGCGATCGTCGCGCGCTACGACAAGATCCATATGTTCGATGTCGATCTCGCCAATGGTGAGAGCTACCGCGAATCCAACAATTTCCGGCCGGGCGAGAGCGCGGTGCTGATCGATCTGCCGTGGGCGCGGTTTGGCCTTACCATCTGTTACGATCTGCGCTTCCCGGCGCTCTATCGCGCGCTGGCCGAAGCCGGCGCCACGGTGCTGACGATACCGGCAGCCTTCACTCGTCAGACCGGCGAAGCGCACTGGCACACGCTGATCCGCGCCCGCGCGATCGAAAACGGGTGTTTCGTGCTCGCGGCTGCGCAGGGCGGAGATCACGAGAACGGCCGCGCAACCTTCGGCCATTCGATCGCCGTCGACCCGTGGGGCCGCATCATCGGAGAATTTGGCACCGAACCCGGCGTCCTGATCGTCGATATCGACCCGGCCGAAGTGACGGCCGCGCGCGCCAAGGTGCCGTCATTGCAGCATGGCCGCCGCTTCGACATCGTCGAGCCGATGGCGGAGCCGGCACATTTGCATGTGGTTGGTGACCCGGCATGATCAAATACGCGCTCGTCTGCGAGCGGAAACACACTTTCGACGTCTGGTTCAGCGACTCTGCCGATTACGACAGGCAGCGCAAGCGCGGGCTTGTCATCTGCCCGGTCTGCGACTCGAAAAAGGTCGAGAAGGCGATCATGGCGCCGGCGCTCGGCCGTGGCACAAAAAAGAGCGCTCACGCTGCAGCCGAGGCGCTGTCGGCGCCCGGACCAGTCGCAATGATGTCGCCGCAGGAACAGGAATTCCGCGCCAAGCTGAAGGAATTGCGCGATCATCTGACGAGAAATGCCGAGAATGTCGGCAGCAAATTTCCAGAAGAAGCCCGCAAGATGCATTACGGCGAAATCGAACACCGTTCGATCTATGGCCAAGCCACGCCTCAAGAAGCGAAGGAACTGCGGGACGAAGGCATCGAATTTCATCCGCTTCCAATTTTGCCGGACGATCGCAATTGACCGGACCGAGCGCGAAGCTGGCGCAATAATCCGGAGACGGACGCAATAATCCGGAGACAGAAATGAGAGGCGGTACCACGCCGTTGCGGCTGATCCTGATCATTCTGGGGGTCGGCCTTCTGGCAATGCTGATCGTCCCAGAGGCGCGTTATCATTTCCTGTCGCAGACAGCGCCGCGTCCGGTTACCCCGCGCGGCGACCTGTCAAGTCTCGAACAAAGCACGATCGCATTGTTCGAGCGCGCCTCTCCCTCAGTCGTCCAGATCATTGCCCAGCGCAACGGCGGCTCATTCACCGATGGCGACGACACCGCTGCCGGCACCGGAACCGGATTCATGTGGGACAGCGCTGGCAACATCGTCACCAACGCTCACGTGGTGCAGGACGCAGCGCGAGTGGCCGTGCGCACCTCTTCGGGTGGCCTGTACAATGCCGAGGTTATAGGGACCGCGCCGAACTACGATCTCGCGGTGGTTCGCATCATGAAATTCACCGACCTGCCGCCGCCGCTGCCCATCGGCACCTCGGCCGATTTGCGCGTCGGGCAGTCGGTCTTCGCCATCGGCAATCCATTCGGCCTCGACCAGACGCTGACAACCGGAGTTATCAGCGCGCTAAAGCGGCGCATGCCTACCGCCGGCGGGCGCGAGATTGCCGACGTGATCCAGACCGATGCCGCAATCAATCCCGGCAATTCCGGCGGCCCCCTGCTCGATTCGACAGGCCGCCTGATCGGCGTTAACACCGCGATCCTGTCGCCGTCCGGGACTTCTGCCGGGATCGGCTTTGCCATCCCCGTCGATATCGTCAACCGCGTGGTGCCCGAGTTGATCAAGTCGGGGCGGGTGCGTACGCCGGGGATCGGCATCGTCGCCGCGAGCGAAGCCGTCGCCTCCCGGGTCGGGATCGACGGCGTCATCATCGTACAGACAACGCCGAATTCGCCGGCGGCCCGCGCGGGACTGCGCGGTATCGACCCGCGCACCGGAGCGATCGGCGATGTTATCGTCGGTGCTGACGGCAAGCGCGTGCGCAAATTGTCCGACTTGACCGATATGCTCGAACAGATTGGCGTGTCCGGTCAGATCAGGCTGACGATCCTGCGTGCCGGTGCCGAGCACACCATCACCGTCGAAGTCGTCGATATCGCTGCGCGGTAACGCGACACTCGATGCGCCCTTTCCGAAAAGCGTAACGCCGGTCATCCGCGTCCGGGCCGGTGACGATGAGCTCGTCTCAGGGGCCGGTTTGCGCGCCAGGCTGAAAGACTTGCAAGTCCATCTGCAGAAACGCACGACTGCGCCGCCAAGGGATAGAATTTCGCTCCGCTGGCAAAGCGCGCAATGAGCTCCTGAAGTGACGGCACATTTCCGCCTTCCAGCTGCCGGAATTGTGCACGCGGCCGCAGGCCTCAATAATTGTTGCTGTCTGTAACAGTTTCAGCTTTGCCATACCGAGGTCGCATTCGCCCGGCAAGCGCGCCGCCTTCTCCAACAACAAGGGACTGTTTTGGATGCAGGCACGAGCCTATGCATTGGCGTTTGCAGTTTGTCTTTCCTTCGCAGGCGTCGCCCAAGCTGAATCGGGCATCGCATCGGTCTACGGTGCGGGCGACGGACATGCCGGCAAGAGGACGGCGAGCGGAGAGCGCATGAACCCCGCCGCGATGACGGCGGCACACAGAACGCTGCCGTTCGGCAGCCAGGTGCGCGTGACCAACAAGCGAAATGGCCGCACGGTGACGGTGAGGATCAACGACCGCGGTCCGTTCGTGCGCGGGCGGGTGATCGACCTCTCGCCGGCCGCAGCGCGGGCGCTCGGCTTTGCCGGACTTGCGCCGGTTACATTGGCGCGCTGATTTCCTTTCGGAGGAATTGCGCTCGACGAGCCCTCGTTCACCCGGTGAGCGGGGGCTCCGGCTTTCTGCCTGCAAGGATCAGTGCGCCCATATCAGCAAGACGACACCGGCAACGATCAACACGATTCCGAAGCCCTCCCGCGGTGTCGTCTTGTGCCCGAACACAAGGCTCGAAATCGCCTGGGCGAACAGCACCTCGACCAGTGCCAGCGTTCGCACGCTTGCAGCCGTTGCCAGTGCGAACGCCAAGAACCAGAATTGCGAAGCAGCCGCGCCCATGAAACCTGCAAACAGCGACGGCCGCCACGCCTTGGCGATCGCGGACATTACCTGCGGACTGCGCAGCAGCAGATAGCCGGACAGCAACAATGCCTGCATCAGCAGACCGATTGTCAGCGTGAAAGTCGCCGCCATCACGTAATCCAACAGCCCGAGGCTCAGGATTGCGCCGCGATAGCCGATCGCGGACAGCGCGAATGCCGCTCCCGATGACAGGCCGATCAGCGTCGGGCGCCAGCTATCGCTCGCGGCGCCACCCGGCTTCAACGACATCACGACAACGCCCGCGGTCGCGATCAGGATGGCGGCGACCATGCCGATCGTCAGCCGGTCGCCGAGGAAGATCAGCCCGAACAGCGCGACCTGCACCGGTTCCGTCTTGATATAGGCGATGGTGACGACGAACGACCGCTCTCCCATCGCCATCAGCATCAGCGCGGTGGCGACGATCTGCGCGCCCATGCCGAGCAGCACCCAGAGCCAGAATACCGGCGGCGGCGATGGCAGCGCCGCGCCGGTGATGAGCATCAGTCCGCACAGAAAAACCACCGCGAACGGAAAGCCGAACAGGAACCGGACATGGGTCGCGCCCGCCGTGCCGAGTGTCGTGGTCAGCTCGCGCTGCATCGCGTTGCGAATGGTCTGTCCGGCGGCTGCCAGCAGCGTGAAGACGATCCACAGCCAGCCGGTATCGTGCATCTGCCGCCGACGTCAGGAATTGGCCGGATGAAATTGCAAGCTCAGCACGTCGTCACGCCGTCTCGAACTGCTTCGCCTTGCCGCTCTCGTCCCATTCCGTGATCGTGCCGCGCTCGTTATCGACCAGAGCCATCAGGTCGAAATAGCGCATGGTCGGATAGCCGCCAGTGCGCTTCTTCACCGCTTCGCGCCACTCGTCGTCATGAGCGCGCTTGGCCGCTTCGATGGAGGGCCAGATATAAAAACCGGCGCCGGTACCCGCGTCATCTCCGAGCCCCCACAGGAAATGCTTGCGCACCAGCTCCTTGTTGGCGGCCCATTTGCCAAGGACGCTGCGGACGGCTTCGATTTCCGTAGCGCGGTCGTGGCCGTCGGGGAAGGTGAAGGTCACAAGTTCGACGATCATGGCAGGCTCCCTAAAACGGCGGCCATGATCGCACGGATCAGCGGAACGGGAACAACTTTTCTGTCCGCCTGCCTGTCATGCACTCCGCGCAGCGGTGAGCATGTAATTCACGTCCATGTCGGACGACAGCTCCCAGCGGTCGCCCATCACGCGGTACACCACGCCGCGCTCGTCCACCACCTTGAGGCCGGCGTCCTGCATGGCGGCCTCCAGTTCGGCCGGCGTGACGAACTTGTCCCAGCGGTGGGTGCCGCGCGGCAGCCAGCGCAGGACATATTCCGCGCCGACAATCGCCAGCGCAAAGCTCTTCAGCGTCCGGTTCAGGGTGGCCGCGATCATCAGACCGTTCGGACGCACCATCTCGGCGCAGCGGCGGACGAACAGGCCGACATCGGCGACATGCTCGACCACCTCCATCGCCAGCACCACGTCGAACTTCTCGCCCTTGTCGGCAAGGGCTTCAGCAGTGACCGCCCGATAGTCGATGACCAGATCGACCTGAGCGGCGTGTTTGCGCGCGACCTCGATATTGGCCTCCGACGGATCGGCGCCGATGACATTGGCACCGAGCCGGGCCAAAGGTTCGGACAGGATCCCGCCGCCGCAGCCGATATCGAGAATCCGAAGCCCGGACAGACAGCCGATCTGACGCGGATTGCGGCCGAACTGGGCCGCGACCTGATCGCGGATATAGGCAAGGCGGACCGGATTGAACTTGTGCAGCATGGCCATGGGGCCGCGCTCGTCCCACCATTGCGCGCCCAGCTTCGAAAACTGCTCGACCTCGGTCCGGTCGATTGTGGTTTCTCCGTGCTTCGGCATTCCCTCACCCGCATTTCCGGACGACTGACGGCCGTGGTCCGTCTTCGCCCCGATCCAGACAAAGCCGTTCTAACCTCCGGCGGCGGCCCGGCCCTATCACTTTTCGCTGACTCCCATGCCTTGCAGGAGCGCCATCCCATCGCTATGACTGCGCCCCGCGCCGGGCGTCCGCCCCAGCCGCCGCGCGTTAACGCTATCTCCGGGGGGCGCCGATCCTTTCATGTCACGTCTTGTGCTGAAGTTCGGCGGAACGTCGGTCGCCGATATCGACCGCATCCGCAACGTCGCGCGCCATGTGCAGCGCGAATACAAGGCCGGCCACGATGTGGCGGTCGTCGTTTCCGCCATGGCCGGCAAGACCAACGAGCTGGTCGCCTGGTGCCGCGAAGCCTCGCCGATGCACGACGCGCGGGAATACGATGCGATCGTGTCGTCCGGCGAGAATGTCACCGCCGGCCTCCTCGCCATCGTGCTGCAGAGCATGGGCATCAGTGCGCGGTCCTGGCAGGGCTGGCAATTGCCGATGTACACCACGAATGCGCACGGCTCGGCGCGCATCACCGAACTGAACGGCGCGGAGATCGTGAAGCGCTTCCGCGAGCGCAAGGAAGTCGCGGTGATCGCCGGCTTCCAGGGCGTCCACAAGGAGACCGGCCGCATCACCACGCTCGGCCGCGGCGGCTCGGATACGTCGGCGGTGGCGGTGGCAGCCGCAATCGAGGCGGATCGCTGCGACATCTACACCGACGTCGACGGCGTCTACACCACCGACCCGCGGGTGGTGGCGAAGGCGCGGCGGCTCGACAAGGTGGCGTTTGAGGAAATGCTGGAACTGGCGTCGCTCGGCGCCAAGGTCCTGCAGGTCCGCTCGGTCGAACTCGGCATGGTGCACAAGGTGAAAATCTTCGTGCGCTCCAGCTTCGACAAGCCCGAAGACATCGACCCGCACGGCATGCCTCCGGGCACGCTGATCTGCGACGAGGAGGATATCGTGGAGCAACAGGTCGTCACCGGGATCGCGTTCTCGAAGGACGAGGCGCAGATCTCGATCCGCAATGTCGAGGACAAGCCGGGCATCGCGGCTGCGATCTTCGGCCCGCTGGCCGATTCCAGCGTCAACGTGGACATGATCGTCCAGAACGTGTCCGCCGACGGCAAGACCACCGATCTCACTTTCACGGTTCCGGCCGCCGATTATCAGCGCTCGATGGACGTGATCCAGAAGGCGAAGGACGCGATCGGCTTCCAGCGCGTCGACGGCGCAACCGATGTCGCGAAGGTGTCGGTGATCGGCATCGGCATGCGCAGCCATGCCGGCGTCGCCGCGCGCGCGTTCAAGGCATTGGCCGAACGCAACATCAACATCCGCGCGATCACGACCTCCGAGATCAAGTTCTCGGTGCTGATCGATGCCGCTTACACCGAGCTTGCGGTGCGCACGCTACATACGCTCTACGGGCTGGACAAGGCGTAGCGTCCGTTTCCGTAGATGGTGTAACGGGCCTGCCGCCGAGATTGTGGCGGCGGTAGGTGGTCGTCCCTCAAACTGATGGTGTCAATTCAACGGAGTCGGACACGTCCGCTCCAAGCATCATCGAGGGACGACCATG
>JBMOOQ010000056.1:0-35884 GCA_049324435.1 Pseudomonadota bacterium | reverse complement strand
GGAGGCCCCGGGACCCCGCTCTACGGGCACTACGACCCGTGCGCGAGGAGCTCGCTGATACGGCCTGCACCCGGTTGGGTCGCAGGTACGCAAACGCGGCCCCGGGGACTGAATGCGGAGCCCCGCTCCGCAGAAGAACGCCGCCAAATAAACCTGACGGAAGTCATTCCGCCAGGTGATGCGCCGAAAGGCGGCCGTGCGTCAGCGATGGCGTGCGGCGTTTCAGGAATGCCCTGCGTCTTTCGGCGCATCATTCCCCTCACCTTGTCAATGGCCTACGGCGTACCCGGCGCCGCAAACAATACGGGCGGCGGAGCTTTTCGCCCGCAGATCCGATCACCAGGTCAGCGTCCGCGCATTCTCGGCAAAGATGAAGCTCTGTGTGTAGCCGGGCTTGCCGAGTTCGACGCCCGGCACGAGGTCTTCAAGCTTCAGCCCGAACTCCGAAAGGCACGGCCCGCAGATCAGCACCTTGCCGCCGTCCTTGATGAAGTCGGCAACAATGTCGCGCGGAATACGCTGCATCGACGGCCGCTTTTCCTGCTCGCCGGTTTTTGCTGCAAGTTTCACGGCATCGAGATTGAGGAAGATCGTGACCTGATGGCCCATCTTCATGGTGTTGTGGGCGAAATGCAGCCCCATCCAGCCGCGCCATGAATCGCCGGTCGTCATATTGACGAACAACGCCGGTTTCGCCGCCTGCGCCTGCGCCACAGAACCGGGCAGCCAGCCGGACGGCCAATGCGCGACGCCGAATCCGAGGACCATTCCAAGCAAAACCAGCGCAAAGCGTCGCATCTGCAGCTCCTGTCTGTGAAGTTTGGGACCCGGCTCAATGCCGAAAAAGCATCTGTCGTGTGAACTCGTCAAGGTGACGAACCGCCTGCAGCGCCGCTTGCAGCCGCTCGCGTTCGCGAGGGGACAGCCGCTTGACAGCCACCGTATTGGCCGCAGGGCGCCCGGCATGAATATCCTCGAGCTGCTGCGCCAGAATGAATTCCAGAAACACCGGATGCGCCTCGATCAGGGCATCGATATCCTGATCGCTGCCGAGTCCCAGCGCGCGCACGCCGAGAAGACGCGCCGGCGTTGCCCGCTCCACGATATGGTGACGAATCGCCAGCACCCGCGCGGTCGACACCACGCCGAACAGTCCCGCCCGCTTCAGGTCGATGCGGCCCTGCGTCGTTTTGAATCCGCCGAAAAAGCCGACCGCGCTTTCGACATGCCCCGAAGCCTCCGCCAAAAGCTTTGCGAACTCGACCTTGCCTTTGGCCGCTTCAAAACCATGCCGCCACAACGCATCGGCCAGGGCGAGCGAGCCATGGACCCCGCGCATATCGAAAAAGATATCGACAGCGAGGAGGTCTGCCGGACGGGACCGGCCGATCCAGTCGGAAATTCTTCGGTGCCACGTCGCAACCGATCCGCGCCAGTCGGCGTTCTTTGCCATCACACCGCCCTTGCAATAGGGCACGCCGACTTCGTTGAGAATGTCGGCGACGTGGCCGCCAAGCGTTGCGAACCAGGTGTCTTCGGCGCCGCCGGGCTCGCCGCGTTCGAACACCAGCGCATTGTCCTGATCCATGGCCAGCAGACTTTCACCGCGCCCGCCCGAGCCCAGCACCGTCATCGCATAGGCGCAGGGCGGCTCGCCGAGGCCTGCGTCCCGCATGCGCCGTTCGGCGATCACCGCGGCCTGCCGTGTCAACGCACCGAGTTCCCGCGAAATGATGGCCGCGATGTCGCGCGCCGGAACGTTTTCGGCCATCAGCGATGCGGCGACATGCGGCAGCTTGGCCCAGGCGAGTCCCAGCGCATGCACGTCCTCGGCCTGATCGATCTCGTCTCCCAGCGATACAGCCTCGCCCGCCCGCAGCCGCAACAGATCGCGTGCCGACAACGCCCCAACCAGATGGCCAGCTTCATCCGTGACGCCGAGATGGCGGATCTTCAAACGGCTCATCCGTCCGATCGCGCGATAGACGAACGCTTCCGATGGAATAGTGGCGAGTGGTTTGCTGGCGAATTGCTCGATCTCGAGCTTGAGTGCGCCTTCGCCCTTGGCCGCAAGCGCGCGCAGGATATCGCGCTCGGTGATGATCGCCGCAGCCGTAGCCGGCACTTTTCCCGGCATGCTGCCCGGCGGCACTACGAACAGGGAAGAAATCCGGTCACGGATCAGCTGCGCGAGCGCATCGCCCAGCGTGCTCGCGGCGGGGATCAGCCGGGGCGGCTTGCTCATCACATCGCGCACACGATGACGGTACGGATAGCTGTCGATCCGCCCCAAGGTGCGCTCGGCGGCAGCGACATCGCTGCGCAGATCCGGAGTCACCCAGCCGGCACGGTGCTGCTTGTCCAACACCTCGGTGAGCGCCCGGCAGGCCTGCCAGGCCTCGGCGAAGGTGCGGATGCCGCCCTCGCGCAATTTCGGTATCAGCGCCTCGAAAATGCGCGCTGTGGTCAGCGCATCGCCGAGTGCAGAATGACGGTTCGTGACATCGACGCCGAGCCATTGCGCCAACTGCTCCAGGGAATAGCCGCCAAGACGCGGCTCGGCGACCTGCGCAAGGTGCTGGGTGTCAAGCGTGCGGGGCCGTTGCCAGCGCAGACCGGCCCGTTCGCATTCACGCTGCAACACCGCGAGGTCGAATCCGATCGTGTGGCCGATCACGACAGACGCCCCCGCAAAGTCCGAAAATTCTTTCCAGACCTGCGCAAATGCCGGCGCATCCGCGACCGCGGCGGCGTCAATACCGTGGATCGCGGTCGTCTCCCGAGGTATCGCTTCGCCTGGATTGACCAGGCGGCGGAATGATTGAGCGGCCTCGATGCGGCCGCTCACAATCCTTATCGCCGCAATCTCGATCAGACGCGCCTTGCGCGGATCGAGCCCTGTCGTCTCCGTGTCCAGCACCACCGCATCGAGCGAGATCAACGGAGTGGCATTCGTGACCGCGGCCATCTCGGCACTCCAGGCGGGATGTCAGGTGCCACTCAATTGCTTCAGCATGGCGTCAGCATCCATGCGATTCATCAATTCTTCCTGCACCTTGATCAACTGCAACTGCATGAAGCCGCGGGCGGTCGGAGCGTCAGCCGTCAGAAACGGCTTGTCGAACGGCATCATCGCAAAGTAGCGCTCGGCAAACGGCACCGGAATATCGATCACCCGCTTTGGCGGATGGGTGGAGAGCCGTTCGAGATGCAGTGCGAGGTCGGCCCGGCCGGCCGCCCATTCTTCATCGGTGAGCTCGGCCGGCCGCGGATAACGATCGTAGACCGACAGCACCAGCGTGATCAGCGGGTCGAGTGCGCTCCGGCGATCTCCGCGGCCGCGCGCTGCAAGCAAGGCCTCGACCGTCTCGCCGATCATGGCGAGCCCAAGCGGAAACGCGCGCCAGCGCGCACGGTTGAGCGCCGTCTGGAAACCCGCATCGGCGAGCATGACCTTAGAGTAGTGGCCGGTGCGTGCGCGCGAATAATCGTAGATCCCCTTCTGCACGAGAAACGCGGCCTGCTCGTCGATGAAGTCCGCAAGCTGCTGCGGCGTATCAAGGCGCGGTTTGCGGCGCAGCAAAAAGTCCAGAAGCCCCATCAGCCGTATCTCCGCGTCGCGTGGGCATGCAATGTCATGAGCTTCTCGCATTTGCGAAGAAGCCCGTTCGACGAAAGACTAGCAAGTTCAGAGGGTAAAAGCCCGATTTTGGCCGAAAGTCTTATAAGGCCCTCCCGTCCGCCAATGTTAATTTTTCGTATCGTTCTGCAAGCGCGGCGAAAAGATCGCGTGTCAGGCAGCGGCAAGTTGGGGAGGTGCCGCAGATTACCGGGACAACCGGCTCTCCCCGCACAGACATTGCCGGATGCGCGCGCGTCCGGCTTCAAGAGGGAGGGCATGCAACCCATGGCTCAACAGACACCACCCCCTGGGACGTCTGCCAATGACGAGGCTCATTGGAAGAAGACGACCAACCTGATGTGGATCCATCTCGGGATCTGGTTCTTCTTCGGATACGTGATCCACATGTTCGCACCGGCCCTGAACAAGATCGTCATCGCCGGTTTCCCGCTTGGCTTCTACATGGCCGCTCAAGGTTCGCTGATCGCGTTCGTGGTTCAGCTCTTCGTATTCGCGAAGCAGCAGGACAACATTGACCGCGAATTCGGCGTGGCCGAAGACGATTGAGGAGATCGGCATGAGCACTCAAACCTCAAAAGCCGACGATTTCATCAATAATCTCGGCAAGATTTACGGGCTTTACGCGGGCGGCTTTCTCGCCTTCGTGATCTTCCTTGCGATCCTCGAACAGGTCGGCGTACCGAACAGGATTCTCGGCTATCTGTTCGTGTTCTTCACCATCGCGGTCTACGCGATCATCGGTGTGCTCTCCCGGACGGCACAGGTTTCCGAATATTACGTCGCGGGGCGGCGCGTGCCGGCCTTCTATAACGGCATGGCGACCGGCGCGGACTGGATGTCCGCGGCATCGTTCGTCGGCATGGCCGGCACGCTGTTCCTGCTCGGCTATGACGGCCTGGCCTGGGTGCTCGGCTGGACCGGCGGCTATGTGCTCGTCTCGGTGCTGGTCGGTCCTTATCTCCGCAAATTCGGCGCCTATACCGTTCCGGACTTCATGTCGTTCCGGTTCGGCGGCAACTTCGCGCGCTTTCTCGCCGTGATCGTGCTGTTCTGCTGCTCCTTCACGTATGTGACGGCGCAGATTTTCGGTACCGGCATCATCGCATCGCGCTTCCTTGGCATGCAGTTCGAGGTGGCGGTGTTCGTCGGCCTGGTCGGCATTCTGCTTTGCTCGATGCTGGGCGGCATGCGCGCGGTGACCTGGACGCAGATCGCCCAGTACATCGTGCTGATTGTCGCTTACCTGACCCCGATCGTGATCCTGTCCACCAAGAAGTACGGCATTCCGATCCCGGAACTGACCTACGGACAGGCGATTGCGGAGATTACCGCGCGCGAAGGGCAGATGCTGAAGGACGGCCTGGCAACCGCGGCGAACCTCAAGCCGCATATCCAGCCATGGACCACCTACACGCCGCTCAACTTCTTCGCGATCATCCTCTGCATGATGGTGGGCACGGCGTCGCTGCCGCACATCCTGATGCGCTACTTCACCACCCCGTCGGTGCGTGAAGCCCGTCAGTCGGTGGCCTGGTCGCTGTTCTTCATCTTCCTGCTATACTTCTCGGCGCCGGCCTATGCGGCGTTCTCGAAGCTGGAGGTCTACTCCAACATCATCGGCAGAGAAGTGAGCCAGATCCGTCCCTGGATGTTCACCTGGGGCGAACTTGGGCTGATTCAGGTCTGCGGCAAGAATGCCGCGAGCCTGCAGGCCGTGATCGATGCGTGTAAGGCGGTCGGAACCAACGTTGTCCGCCTGCAGGACTTCGTGATAAACACCGACGTGATCGTGCTGTCGACCCCGGAAATCGCGGGTCTGCCGTATGTGATCTCGGGCCTGGTCGCCGCCGGTGGTCTCGCTGCCGCGCTCTCGACCGCGGACGGCCTGCTGCTCGCCATCGCCAACGCGCTGTCGCACGACATCTACTACAAGATGATCGACCCGAACGCGCCGACGGTGCGCCGGCTGATGATCGCCCGCATCCTGCTGCTCATCGTGGCCATCGCAGCGGCGGCAACGGCCTCAACCAGACCCGCGGATATCCTGGCCATGGTCGGCTGGGCGTTCTCGCTCGCCATGGCCGGCAACTTCCCGGCACTGGTGATGGGTATCTGGTGGAAACGGGCCACGACTGCGGGTGCGATTGCCGGCATCATCGGCGGCTTCGGCATTGCACTGCTGTACCTCGTCGTGACGCGGTATTTCCCCGGCTTCGGCGTGAAGTATCTCGGCATGTGGTCGCTGACCAATCCGGCGGGGGCTCCTCTGGTCGACCTCACCAAAGCGATGGCAGCGCCGAACGCGATGGATTCGTGGGTCGCTGCAAGCCATCCGATGGCCAGCAAGGTCGGCTGGTTCGGCATCAACAACATCGCCGCAGGCATGATCGGCGCTCCGATCGGCTTCCTGCTGATCTATGTCGTGAGTCTGATGGGCAAGGAGCCGTCGAAGGAGATGCAGGCCTTCGTCGACGAAATCCGCAAGCCGCGCGGCCGCACGGTTCTGCAGGAGAAGGACTGAGCCTCTGTCCAATAAGGCGTCAAACAAAGCGGGGCCCGGTTTTCCGGGCCCCGTTCTTTTTTGACAAGACCTGAAACGTGCTTTCCATTAGAGCTTGGACCGTCAACTTGCCCGGCGCAGGATAACAGCGTGCAATCCTCCTTCTGGAGCCTCTGGTACTTCAATCTACCGAACTTCGTGCTTGCGGTGGTGATGTACACCATGCTCGGCCGGGCGCTGCTCGGCCTGTTCGTCGAACACGATTCGAAGAACTATATCTGGCGCGGTTTCTGTGCGATCACCGACCCTGCTCTCAAGATCATCGCGCTGGTTACGCCGAAGGCAACGGCGCCGGTCGTGCTGTGGCTGTTCGGTTTCGTCTGGATGTTCTGGCTGCGTCTGATTCTGTTCGTCTTCCTCTTCGCCACCGGAATGCTGAAGGTGGGCGGCGCATGAACGAACGCAGCTTCTATTATATCGGCATCGCCTTCTTTGGCATGATCAACGGTATCTTCAATCCGTTCTTTTTCTTCGTTTTCCAGATCTCGGCCTATCTGATGGCGGAGCCGCTCTTCGGCTCGACCGCAGCGATCGCCTATTTCTCCTCGCTCATGCTGTCCACTGCGACAGTGATTCTCGGCGGCATCCCGGCCGCCCTCTACGAGCGCTATGTCGGGGCGAAGGACGATTCGACCGTCGTCTCGCTCTGGATCTGGCTCGCCGGGACCGCCATCCTGACCATCCCGGCGATCGGAAATTTCCTGAAGATTGGGCTCTGACGTCAGGCGCCGTCCGGCTTGGAAGCGCGCGGTGCCGAGCCCAGCCTCATGACGTTTTCCTGCCGTTTTCCCAAATCATCCTGACGATGATCGCGTCCGGGCGCTGAACCGGACAGCCGGCACGGTGCTTGCATCCTTTGCTGTGCGTCGTTGGAGGGGAGCGTTCAAGGAGCAGGTGTCCGTTTCGAAAGGAGACCCGCATGGATGCATTTGCGCGCTTTGCGTTCTTCACAATCGCCCGCGATGCTAGCGTGTCGGCTTTTGCCGCGGGCATCCTGATGCTGGCCTATAGTTTCAATCCGCCGCTTGCCCTCGTTCTTGGAGCCTCCGTGGCCATGTTTTTTGCGGGCGTGATGCTGGTGCGGGCGCTATTTTTGACCGAGGATCGCGTCGTCACGACCGAGCCCTGGCAGGTCTTGGAGCCGGAGCAGAGGCCGGTCGGCCATGACGGCCGCACGATTGCCTGCCAGCATCTGGAAACCATGCTGCTGTGCGCTGCGAAGAATGCTGCCGGAATCGCCTCGGTGATGTTTGCCCTCGGGCTTCTGATGGCCTGGGCCTGACCATAAGGGGCCCGATGCTATGGCGCTTTTGACGGGCACGCTCGCCCAGGCCCGGCCCGCACACCGGTTCGTGACCGGCCGCCGGCTCTGTCCTTTGCTACGTTAGACTTGGAGGGCCGAGCCATGGAGCATATGCGCCGCGTCGCGTACGAGACGGTTCTGCGAGCCTGCGGCTTCGCCTCGCTCGGCATTTTCTGCGTGATGACCGGGATGTCGTTCAACCCGAAAATGGCGTTCCAGACCGGCGGCTTTCTTACCACCATCATGGCCTTCATCTTGGTGCTGAAGGCGCGTGAGGCGCTGACCAAGGACTACCGCAAGACCGAGATGTGGCTCTATATCGACAAGGATTTCCGTCCGCCGGAGGCCTATGCGCAATGGGCCAGCGCCACCGTGCTGCGCGACACCTATCTCACTTTCGCGATGTGGACCTCGCTGATTTCGATCGCGATGTGGGTGCTGGCACTGATCTTCTCTCTCCTAGGCACCACATCGACGCTGGCGAGAGATGAGCCGCCGCGGCCGCCGGCAGTTGCGACAAAGGCAGCACCGCCGCAAGCTATGGACACGATCACACTTGCACCGGATCCCCGGCGCTCACCGGCGATCCGCTATCAGGTGTTCGAATAAAGCGCCCGGGCACCCGGCCATTTTTGCGGGCTCGTCACCTCCGGGGTGACCGCGATCGCCCCGACTCTCCCGAAGGCACCGGGACCGCAGAATTACGGCCATCCCTCTCACGACCCCGTTCCGCTCAAAATGGTCGGAGCAGCTAACTGCAAATCATTCGCAACTAGCTTGACTGGCATACGCATCGCTCTTATCTTGCAAATAATTCGCAATTGCATACGCATTTCGGAAGGCCCTAACGACAATGAATTTTCTGAGGGTCCTCGCGGCCGGGCTGATTTTCGCGTTCTCGGTACTGGGCACCGATGCCCGCGCTCAGCCGGCCGGAGCCAGCAAGCCGTTCCGTGTGGTGACCACCTTCACCGTGATCCAGGACATCGCGCAAAATGTCGCCGGCGACAAAGCGATCGTCGAATCGATCACCAAACCCGGCGCCGAGATTCACGATTACCAGCCGACGCCGCTCGATATCGTCAAGGCGCAAGCCGCCGATCTGGTGTTGTGGAACGGCTTCAATCTTGAACGATGGTTTGAGCGATTTTTCGACAATGTCCGTGGTGTGCCGCTCGTCGTCGTGACCGAAGATATCGTTCCGATCAGCATCACCGAGGGCCCGTATGACGGCCGCCCCAACCCTCATGCCTGGATGTCGCCGTCGAACGCGCTGATCTATGTCGAGAATATCCGCAAGGCGCTGGTGAAGTTCGATCCAAAGAATGCCGACACCTACAACAAGAACGCCGCGGACTATTCGGCGAAGATCAAGGCAATTGACGAGCCGCTGCGCAAGCGGCTCGCCGCGATTCCGGAAAGCCAGCGCTGGCTGGTTTCGAGCGAGGGCGCTTTCAGCTATCTGACGCGCGACTACGGGTTAAAGGAAGCCTATCTCTGGCCGATCAATGCCGACGAGCAGGGTACGCCCAAGCAGGTGCGCAAGGTGATCGACCTCGTCCGCAAGAACAAGATTCCGGTCGTGTTCAGCGAAAGCACGATCTCCGACCGTGCGGCGAAGCAGGTAGCGCGCGAAACCGGCGCAAAATACGGCGGTGTGCTCTATGTCGATTCGCTCAGCGCCGCGAACGGACCGGTCCCCACCTATCTCGATCTGCTCAAGGTGACGGTTGAAACCATCGCCAGGGGCTTCGGGAAATGACACGATTCGGCACATGACCGCGCCCGCAACCCGCCTGATCCGGCCTTCCGGTACCGCGCTCGGCGCCAGCATTTCGGTGCGCAACCTGAGCGTGACCTATCCGAACGGTTTCACCGCGGTACGCGATGCAAGCTTTCAGCTTGATCCCGGCACGATCTGCGCACTGGTCGGCATCAACGGCAGCGGCAAATCGACGATCTTCAAGGCGATCATGGGATTCGTGCGCCCTTCCGCCGGAGAAGTACGGCTTTGCGGCCTGCCAGTGGACGAGGCCATCAAGAAAAATATCGTCGCCTATGTGCCGCAAAGCGAAGACGTGGACTGGAATTTTCCGGTTCTGGTCGAGACCGTGGTGATGATGGGCCGCTACGGCCACATGAATTTTCTGCGTATGCCCTCACGCGCCGACCGCTACAAGGTCGACGAGGCACTGGAACGCGTCGGCATGAGCGCGTACAGGCACCGGCAGATCGGCGAACTCTCGGGGGGGCAGAAGAAACGCGTTTTCCTTGCACGTTCGCTGGCGCAGGAAGGCAGAATCATATTGCTGGACGAGCCTTTCACCGGAGTGGACGTCAAGACCGAGACAGCCATTATCGGCCTCCTGCGCGGGTTGCGCGATTCCGGCCATTTGATCCTGGTCTCCACCCACAATCTCGGCAGCGTGCCGGACTTCTGCGATCGGGTCGTGCTGATCAATCGCACCGTGCTCGCAGCAGGGCCTACATCCGAAGTCTTCACCCAGAAGAACCTCGAGCGCGCTTTCGGCGGCGTGCTGCGCAATTTCCAGCTCGGCGGACGCGACCTGCATGACGACGACGACGCCCGCAGCGTCACAGTGCTGACAGACGACGAGCGCCCGCTCGTTTTCTACGGCGACAAGACCGGACGCACGAAGCAATCCGGCTCAACGGATCAGGGCGGCACATGAGTGGGTTGCTTGGCGAGTTACTGGTCCCGTTCAGCTATGGCTACATGCTCAAGGCGATGTGGGTCAGCGCGCTGGTTGGCGGCGTCTGCGCCTTTCTGTCGGCCTATCTGATGCTCAAGGGGTGGTCGCTGATGGGCGACGCGCTGGCCCATTCGATCGTTCCGGGTGTCGCGGCCGCTTATATCATCGGCGCACCTTTCGCGGCTGGCGCATTTTTTGCCGGTATCATCGCTGCGCTTGCCATGCAATTCGTCAAGCAGAAATCGCGGCTGCGCGAAGATGCGGTGATCGGCCTGGTCTTCACCGCGCTGTTCGCGCTCGGCCTGTTGATGGCCTCGATCTGGCCGACGTCTGTCAGCATCCAGACTATCGTCCTTGGCAATATCCTCGCCATCGCCGACGAGGACGTGGTGCAGGTTGCGATCATTGCTGCGGTGTCGCTCGCGGTTCTCGGTCTGATCTGGAAAGACCTGATGGTCACCTTCTTCGACGAGAACCACGCGCGCTCGATTGGGATCAACACACCGCTCCTGAAGATCGTGTTCTTCACCCTGCTCTCGGCCTGTACGGTCGCTGCCCTGCAGACGGTCGGCGCATGCCTGGTGATTGCGATGGTGGTGACGCCTGGCGCGACAGCCTATCTGCTGACCGACCGCTTCGGCCGGCTGATCCTGATCTCGATCGCGCTCGGTGTCAGCACGAGCTTTATCGGCGCCTATATCAGCTATTTCCTCGACGGCGCGACCGGCGGGGTCATCGTGACCCTGCAGACTCTCCTCTTCCTCGCCGCCTTCATCTTCGCGCCCAAGCACGGCATGCTGGCTGCAAGGCGGCGGCGCATGGCCGGCGCGGAGATCCCCGCATGAGCGCGCTCCATGACATGCTCGCGCTGCCTTTATCATATCCGTTCATGCAGCGCGCTCTCGTCGTGTCGCTCCTGGTTGCAGCAGTCTGCGCGGTACTGTCCTGCTATCTCGTGCTGAAAGGCTGGTCGCTGATGGGCGACGCGATTTCGCACGCGGTCCTGCCGGGCATCGTGCTCGCCTATGTCCTGAGCCTGCCGCTTGCAATCGGGGCCTTCGTCGCGGGCTTAAGTTGCGCCGTCCTGACCGGCTATCTGAAGGAGAACAGCCGGATCAAGGAAGACACGGTGATGGGCATCGTGTTTTCCGGCATGTTCGGCTTCGGCCTCGTGCTGTTCACCAAGGTCGAAACCGAGCAGCATCTCAATCACATCCTGTTCGGCAATGTGCTCGGCGTCACGACCCGCGACCTGATCGAGACCGCGATCGTGGCCGGCGGCACATTGCTGATCGTGCTTCTCAAGCGCCGCGACCTCCTTTTATATTGTTTCGATCCCAATCACGCCCGCACCATCGGCCTGCCGGTGCAGGTCCTGCATTACGGGCTGCTGGTGCTGCTGGCGCTGACCATCGTGGCCTCGCTGAAGGCGGTCGGCATCATCCTCGTGATTGCGATGCTGATCGGACCCGGCGCCACCGCCTATCTTCTCACCGACTCGTTCGAGCGCATGCTCGTCATCGCGACTGCGGTGGCGCTCGTGTCGGCGCTCGTCGGCACCATCGTCAGTTTTCATATCGATGGCGCTACCGGCGCATGCATCGTGCTGACGCAGGCCTTGATCTTCGCCGCGGCCTTCCTGTTCGCACCGAAAGGCGGCGTTCTTCGCAACGCGGGCAGCGCCCGCAGCACCGCGCCGTAACCTCGCCCGGCATTCAGGATCAGAACTCGTCCCAGGCCTGGTCCTTGGTAACGGCGGCCGCCAGTTGCGCCTGCATCCGGCGCGCAGGGCTTCGGAGCGGCTGGACCTTGGCAGATGCGCGCGGCTTTGCGGTGGGCTGCACGGCCGGCCGGGACGCCTTCGCACTCTCTGCCGCGGATGATGTCTTGAAGATGGCGACCCTCTCATCCGTCCGCGCGGCCATTTGTTCGAGCGTCCGGACGCTTGCGGCGTTCTCCTCGACCAGCGCCGAATTCTGCTGCGTCATCTCATCCATCTGTACCAGCGCCTTGTTGATCTGATCGATGCCGCCGGCCTGCTCGTCGCTTGCCTTGGAAATATCCGCAACGATATCGACCACGCCCTTGACCGACGCGACGATGTTCTTGAGCGCCTCGCCCGCGCAATGGACGAGCTGCACCCCCTCCTGAACCTGATCGGACGAATTCGTGATCAGGTTCTTGATATCCTTGGCGGCCTGCGACGAGCGCTGTGCAAGGCTGCGGACCTCCGACGCGACCACCGCAAACCCCCGGCCCGCTTCGCCGGCACGCGCCGCCTCGACTGCCGCGTTGAGCGCCAGCAAATTCGTCTGGCGCGCGATCTCGTCGATCACCGAAATAATATCGGAAATTCGGCGGGACGATTCCTCGATACGGGACATCGCGGCGACGGCATTCGATACGATCTCGCCGCCCTTATCTGCAGTGATACGAGTCGCGCCGATCAACTCATTGGCATGGCGCGCATTGTCAGCGTTCTTCTTCACCGTGGTCGATATTTGCTCCATCGACGCCGATGTCTGCTCAAGGCTTGCGGCCTGTTCTTCGGTCCGCTGGGAGAGATCCATCGTGCTGGAGGAGATTTCCGCAGCCGCGCTCGCAACCTCGCGCGCCGCAGCCTTTATCTCGGTAATAACCTCGCCGAAAGAGTCGATCAGTTCGTTGAAACCCTCGCTCAAGAGCCGGTTGGCACCGGCCTTTCCATCCAGCGGGATCCGCTGCGTCAGATCTTTCTCACGGGCAGCCGTCACGACTTGATCGGCGATCGTCCGAAGTTCGGTGATGTCGGCAGCATACTTGACCACCTTGGTCGGCTTGCCGTTGACATCGAGAATTGGATTGTAACTCGCCTGGATCCAGATCTCCGACCCATCTTTTGCGATGCGCTTGTATTGTCCGGCGTCGTATTCGCCGCGGCCAAGCTGCGCCCAGAATTGCCTGTAGTCCTGGCTCTCGCGATAGGACGGTTCGACAAACATGCTGTGATGTTTGCCCTTGATCTCGTCGAGGCTATACCCAACCGCCTTCAGAAAGTTGTCGTTGGCAGTCAGGATCGTGCCGTCGAGGTTAAACTCGATCACGGCCTGCGACTTGTGTATGGCCGCAATCTGGCCCTCGAAATCTGCATTGCGCCGCTTCTGCTCGGTGATATCGGTCGCAAACTTCACCACCTTGACCGGCTTGCCGCTCTTGTCGAAGATTGGATTATAGCTCGCATGAATCCATATCTCTCTCTGACCCTTGGCAAAACGCCGGTATTCCCCGGTGTCGAACTCGCCGCGCCCGAGCTTGTCCCAGAACGCACGATATTCCGCGCTTTCGCGGTATGCCGGATCGACAAAGATGGAGTGATGGCGCCCCCTGATCTCGTCCAGCGCGTAGCCGACCGCGTGAAGGAAATTCTCGTTGGCGTGAAGGATTGTGCCGTCCAGGCTGAACTGGATGACAGCCTGAGAGCGATTGATCGCTGCGATCTGTCCGATAATGTCCGCCTTATCCAAGCCGGCTTTGTTGGACTTCAGTGAGAGCGAGAACATGGCAATGGTCCTTGAGAAGCGACAGCGTCGGTAGGGACATTTGCTTGTTGGCTGAAAGCAACCTGATTTTGCGTGCGGTCCGAACGGCACACAGGGCTCGAGCGCGGGATATCCAGACCTAAGCGCAAATCGCACAGCATCTCGACTTGGAGCTGCGCCGCTGCAGCCCGCCGTTAGAGACAGTCTTCAGGCACTGATGATTTCCAGGCGTCACTCTGACGCAATCGATTTAATCACGTGTAAAATACGTCTAAAAAGTTCTTTATGCCGCAAAAAGCGCGCTATACGCGAAGGGCTGGCCATCGCGATGCAAAACGGCGCCTACAAGGCTCCGCTGTCCTCGTTCCGGCCGTAAAATTTCGTCCCGATCTCGATAGGTCCGCGGCCCTGACTGCGACGATGCGCATTGGTATCGCGCAACGAGTAGACGCAACCGCAATATTCCTGCTGATAGAATTGCTCGCGTTTGGAGATTTCGATCATGCGCGCGGCACCGCCACCCTTGCGCCAGTTGAAATCCCAGTAGCTCAATCCCTCATAGCGGCCGGCCGCGCGGTGGCCGCATTCGTTGATCTGCGCCATGTTCTTCCAGCGCGAAATGCCCAGCGACGAGGTCATCACCGGGAAGCCATGTTCATGCGCATAAAGCGCGGTTCGCTCGAAGCGCATGTCGAAACACATTGTGCAGCGGATGCCGCGCTCCGGCTCCCATTCCATGCCCTTGGCGCGGGCGAACCAGTTGTCCTTGTCGTAATCCGCATCCACGAACGGCACGCCGTGTTTTTCGGCAAAGCGCACATTCTCTTCTTTGCGCAGCAGATATTCCCGCTCCGGGTGGATGTTCGGGTTATAGAAAAAAATGGTGTAGTCGATGCCTGAAGCCAGCATCGCCTCCATCACCTCACCGGAACAGGGCGCGCAGCAGGAATGCAGAAGCACCTTTTTGTGCCCGCCCGGCGGGGTCAGCGGCTTTCGGTCATAGGTTTTCGTCATGGACAGCGTTTTAGCCGATGGCCGGGCGAAGCGCTACCGGCTTTGGAGCTCGGCGGGGGCCCTGAGGGGCAGTGGATGCTTTATTGAAAGCCCGCCCCTGTCGGGATCCACCCACTTGCCGCGCCATACGAACAGGAAGGCGATGACGATGACACCATCCGCTCCCCTCACCATTGACCTCAAAGGCCACGGCACCGTCTCCGCGCTTCTGACAACCCCTGGCCAGCCGGTTGCGACCTATGTGTTCGCCCATGGCGCAGGCGCAGGCATGAACCACGCCTTCATGCAAGCCGTCGCGACCGGCCTGGCCATTCGCAACATCGCGACCCTGCGCTATCAGTTTCCGTATATGGAACGCGGCAGCAAGCGGCCGGACTCACCCGCCATCGCACATGCGGCGATGCGGGCTGCCGTCGCCACGGCTGCGGCGCAGTGTCCCGGACTGCCGTTGATCGCGGGCGGAAAGTCGTTCGGCGGGCGCATGACCTCGCAAGCGCAGGCAAAGCAGCCGCTGCCAGGCGTTCGTGGCCTTTGCTTCTTCGGCTTTCCCCTGCATCCGGCCGGCAAGCCCGCGACCGAACGGGGCGATCATCTCGCCGCAATTGCGGTGCCGATGCTGTTTCTGCAAGGAACGCGCGACAGCCTCGCCGAGGTCAAGCTGATCGAACCGCTGGTCGCCTCCCTGGGGCCGCGCGCGACCTTGCATCTCGTCGAGAATGCCGACCATTCGTTTCACGTTCCGGTCAAGAGCGGGCGCAACGACAGCGAGATAATGGACGAACTGCTCGACGTCATGGCGGCGTGGGTGAGACGCATCGTGCAGAGGCCGTGACCCTTACGAGCTGCACGTGCCGTGATTCTCTCTCAGCGCCGACACCCAAGTTAACACTAACTTAACGGACGCTGTGTTCTTTTGGCACGCATGACGTGCAACCTCTATCTCCGCTTCGCCGACGGACGGATTGGCATCACCCGCTATCCATATCTGCGCGATGCGGCGGACATGTTCGCCTGGTTCGACGAGGACGAGAACCGGAACCGATACGGCATTTGCCACTGCTGGGTCACAGAAGACGGCTCGTCCTTCGTGATCCTTGGCGATGCGCCACAGGGCTGGTCCCCTGGCCATCAGGCGCGGGAAAGCGCTGCAACGCACGCGCAACCCTAAGCCCGCGCATCAGAGTTCAGATCAAACTGGCGCTATCGGGTCCGCGCTTCCGACCCGCCACCGTTAATACGCGAGAAATTATTTTGGCAGGCGCTGCATTATCGCACCGCGATCAGTAATCCGGTGCGCCTAGCGTCACATGACCGCCTCATTGCCTGGCCCAGATAGGGACATGGATTCGAGTGGGGGCTCGCAACCATGATGACGGCTTCACCGCATATCGGCTTTCTTGTCGGCGCATCCGGGTTCATCTTCGCGACATCGAAAATCCTCGCTTGCGGTCCGATCAGGCATTAGCCGCACTGCGTTCTGGCATTCGCTTTTCTGGGGACGCTCCATGATCGAAATGATGATCGGCGCCATTCTGGGCGTCGGCACCTTTATTGCGCTCGAATGGTGGCTCGTCGGCCGCAGGCCTTCCAGCTCCAGAGGGACTCATGGTCTTCGATGAATCCGATTGCGATCGCATGGAGCGCGCGCTGGCGCGTGCCTACCGGCTGTTCATGAGCAGCGGCCGGCTCTGTGCTGGCAACTTTTCGATAGCCAGCGCAACACTCAGCCGGGCCATTATGCATGCGATGGCACGCGGCGAACGTGATGAATCGCGTCTGGCGATGTATGCGGTGAATACCTTCAGCGCCTACGCAGATGAGATCATTTCAAGGGACCTTATGTACCTGCGTGGCGATGGTTCACGCGGCTATCGCGAGAAGCGCGCTGACTGACGATTGACGGAGCGAGCCCGGGGATTGGCATCATTATCGCCCAACGGCAGAACGAACTGACTGCCGATCAGACATGTCGGCCGTTGGGCGAAAGTCTCAAGGCACCAGTTTCCACTCGCCCTTGTTGAGCTGGACCAGAACCCGCGCACGGTCGTCGACGCCATACCGCTCGGTCGGCTTGAAATTGTAGACTGCGTGCGTGCCGACAACGTCCTTGGTCGAGACCATCGCATCGCGGAACGCGGTGCGGAATTCCGGAGTGCCCGGCTTCGCCTTGGCCAAGGCGCGCTTGGCTGCGTCGACAAAGATCAGATAACCGTCATAGCCATAGGCCGCGAACGCATTGGCATTCGCCTCCTTGTTGGCCTTCTGGTAGGCGTCGCGGAAACCCAGCGCGACCTTCTTGATCGGATTGGAGTCTGGCAATTGCTCGGCGATCGTCACCGGCCCGCTCGGCGCGATCACGCCCTCGACCGCGGCGCCGCCGACGCGGACGAAATCCGGATTGATGATGGCATGCGTGCTGTAGACCGGACCCTTGAACCCGCGCTCGGCGAGCGCGATATGCGGCAAGGCGCCGGGCGTGCCCGAACCGCCGGTCAGAACCACATCGGGACGCGCGGCGATGATTTTCAGAATCTGCGCCGTCACCGACGTGTCGGAGCGTGCGTACCGTTCGTTGGTGACGACCTTGATGCCGGCCGGCTCCGCCGTTTTCATCAGCGCGTCGTAGACGAGATCGCCCCAGGCATCGCTGAAGCCGATATAGCCGATGGTTTTTACGCCGTTCGCTTTCATCCGCTCCACGGTGGCGGCCACCATCAACGGGGCGGGTTGCGGCACGGTCACGATCCAATCGCCCTTGTCACCCTGCGGATTGACGTTTGCGATCGAGATCATCGGGACTTTGAGTTCCTGCGCGACCGCGACCATGGCCAAGGTGCTCGGCGCACCGGCGCTGCCGATCAGCACATCGACTTTCTCATCCTCGACCAGTTTGCGGGCATTGCGCGCCGCCGCCGTCGGATCGGAGGCATCGTCGAGCTGGATGACCTTGATCTTGTTGCCGTCGATTTCGGTGATCGTCGCGGTGCCGGCGGCCATGCCCTTGGCGTAGGGAATGCCGATCGAGGCGGCAGGTCCGGACAGCGAGGTTACGAAACCGACGGTGATGTCGGCCGCATGTGCCGGAGACGACGCTGGGATGGCCGCTGCGATAAGGCCGCAGACCATCGCCGAAAATGTCGAGAGCATCGGCGCGAAAACGCAGAACATCGCGGGCAAACGGGAGAAGTTCGAGACTCGCTGGCGCATGGTGTTGCTCCTGGATGGGTCACCCGGAGTCAAAATTTAATAGGTAAAATTGGTCTTTGAAAAGATGATTTGTCTGTAATTTTCAATATTACTTAAGGTTGCAACTTCCCGATCGGTCCCCCGTGTCCGGCAACGATGTTGCTCGCCTGATCGTACAGCCCGATCATCACATGCAGCATCGTGGTGACCTCGCCGATCGTGTCGGTCATGCCGGGGACGCGCGCAGTCAGGCGCATCAGAGTCTCTCGGCGCAGCCGCAGGTAATCCTCGACCAGTTTCCGGCCCTTGGCCGAGGTCTGATAGGTCACGCTTTTCTTCGGCGCTTTCGGATTGGTCTTTTCCAGAAAGCCCTGTGCCAGCAGCTTTTTGATGCCGTATTGCAGGTTGGCGATATCGTCGCGGTGCAACAGCCGGCTGATCTCGCCGATCCCCTTCGGGGTATTGTTCAGATGTACGATATGCAGGATCGAGGCTTCCGCCCCGCTCAGGGATTCGCCCGGCAGGCAGGCCAGGCAGTCGCGGCGCCAGCGCGCGAAGGCGGAGCCGAGATGCCAGATGGCGTATTCGAAGGCATTGATGGCCTGCTCATGCCGGAGCGCGTCGTCCGGATTATCGGCAACGGGCTGCGAAACCGGCGCGGACACTGTCGCCATATCAGCCATATTTTTCTCCTTGCCAGACCAGTTTTATATGTGAAATTTTACTACAAAGCCAACCCAAAGGGCGCTATCTGCCGATGACCACCGACATTGCGCTGATTCTGGCCGTCGACGGCATCGCAAACGGGGCAATTTACGTTCTCGTCGCCCTTGGAATTGTTCTGATTTTTTCGATCACCCGCGTCGTTTTCGTGCCGTTTGGCGATATCGCCGCCTTCACGGCCCTGACGCTGGCGGCCCTGCAGACGCAACGCCTGCCTGGGACGGTCTGGCTGATCGCCGTGCTCGCCGTCCTCACCACGCTGACCGAAGCGATCCGCATGATCCGCCGGGGTGAAGCCGCGCGCATCCCCACCTTTGCCGCTCTTTATCTCGGGCTGCCGCTGATCCCTGCCGTCCTCGTCTATGGTCTGGCCGGGACCGCGCTGCCGATGGCCGCGCAGATCATGCTGGCGATCCTTCTGGTATTGCCGCTCGGCCCCCTGCTCAACCGCCTCGCCTTCCAGCCGATCGCGGATGCGCCGGTACTGGTATTGCTGATCGTCGCGGTGGCCCTGCATTTCGCCGTCGCCGGTCTCGGCCTCGTTTTCTTCGGACCTGAGGGTTTCCGCACCGCGCCACTGACCAACGCGATCTTCGACATCGGCGGCGTCATCATTTCCGCGCAGGCGATGCTGGTCGTTCTCGCCTCGGTCGTGTTCAGCCTGCTGCTCTTTCTGTTCTTTGAATACACGTTGACCGGAAAGGCGCTGCGGGCAACCGCGGTAAACCGCACCGGCGCACGCCTCATGGGCATTCGCCCGGCGACGACGAGTGCACTGGCCTTTCTGCTCGCATCCGCCCTTGCGGCCATTGCCGGCATCCTGATCGGACCGGTGACCTCAATCTATTATGATTCCGGCTTCCTGTTCGGATTGAAAGCCTTTGTCGGCGCGATCATCGGCGGGCTCGTCAGCTATCCGGTTACGGCCATCGGTGCCCTCTTCGTCGGCGTGCTCGAAAGCTATGCCTCGTTCTGGAGCAGCACGCTCAAGGAAGTCGTGATCTTCAGTCTGCTGATACCGGTCCTGCTCTGGCGCTCGCTGAAGATGGGCGAGACCGAGGAAGAGGAGGACGAGGCCGAATGAGCACCTCCGTTCTCCGCCGTCTGTTCATTCCGGTCGCAATGATTGCAGTTGCGGCCATTCCTTTAATCGCCGGCAGCTTCACCATCACGCTGATGAACTATATCGGCATCTATTCGCTGGTGGCGCTCGGCCTTGTGCTGCTTACCGGCGTCGGCGGCCTCACCTCTTTCGGACAGGCTTCGTTCGTCGGCATCGCGGCTTATGCCACCGCATGGCTGACGACGGCGTACCAGGTATCACCCTGGCCCGGCCTCCTTCTCGCACTGGCGCTGACCGGCGCGGCGGCACTCGTCATCGGCGCGGTGACGCTCCGGCTGGGCGGACATTTTCTTCCGCTCAGCACTATTGCGTGGGGCATCGCGATCTTCTTCCTGTTCGGCAATATGGACTCGCTCGGACGCTTCAGCGGATTAATGGGCGTGCCGCCCATCACCATCGGGCCGATCTCCTTCGCCACGTCGCGCTCGATGTATTATTTGATCTGGATCGTGCTCGGTCTTTGCATGCTGCTCTGCGCCAACCTTTTGCGCTCGCGCGAGGGACGCGCGATCCGCAGCCTGCGCGGCGGCAAGATCATGAGCGAAAGCCTCGGCATCAACACCTTCCGCATCCGCCTCATCACCTTCGTGATCGCCGCCCTGCTCGCGGCATTGTCCGGCTGGCTTTACGCGCATATGAGCCGTTTCGTGAGCCCGGCGCCATTCGATGTGCGCGCCAGCATCGAATATCTGTTCATGGCGATCGCCGGCGGCTCGGGCTACATCGCCGGTGCGGTGATCGGCGCGACCTTCATCACGCTCCTGAAAAACATGCTTCAGGACGTGCTGCCGAAATTCACCGCGCATGCCGGCCAGCTCGAGATCGTGGTCTTCAGTGTGTTGTTCATTCTGCTGCTGCATCACGCGCGCGGCGGCATTGTCTCGCTGATCCGGCGCTTCCTGCCGCGGCAGATTCCTGCGCTTCCCGCTGTGGCACCTGACCTGCCGCGCCGCACGCTGCCCGCGTCCGGAACGCCGATGCTGGAAGTTGCCGGCGCCACCAAGCGCTTCGGCGGCCTCGTTGCAGTCAACAAGGTCGATTTCTCTTTGCGGGCCGGCGAAATCCTCGCACTTATCGGACCGAACGGCGCCGGCAAGAGCACAATGTTCAATCTCATCTCGGGTGCCCTGAAGCTCGACGATGGACGCATCACACTTTTCGAAGAGGACATTTCTAACGCAAAGTCGCGGCAGATCGCGGCCCGTGGCGTGGCCCGCACCTTCCAGCACGTCAAGCTGCGTCCCACCATGTCGCTGATCGACAATGTCGTTCTTGGCGCCTATCAGCGCACGTCATCCGGCTTCGTCGCCGGGGCCTTGGCGCTCGACCGGTCCGAGGAACGCCAGGCCCGTCACGAAGCGATGCGGCAATTGCACAGAGTTGGCCTTGGCGATACGCCCCATGAGCTAGCTGGCAACCTTCCACTCGGCCGTCAGCGTATCCTCGAGGTCGCCCGTGCGCTTGCCGCCGATCCTGCGCTGCTGATGCTCGACGAACCCGCGGCCGGCCTGCGGCGGATGGAGAAACAGGCGCTGGCCGATCTCTTGCGCGCGTTGCGCCAAGAGGGCGTCACGATTTTGCTGGTCGAACACGACATGGATTTCGTGATGAATCTGGTAGACCGAATTGTGGTGATGGATTTCGGGTCGAAGCTGACCGAAGGCGTTCCGGCTGCAGTCCGGGCCGACAAACGGGTGCAGGAAGCCTACCTCGGCGGAGTAATATGACAGCGCTGCTGGAGATCGACGAACTGCACGTGGCCTATGGCAAAGTGGAAGCCGTGCGCGGCGTGTCGTTGCGCATGAATGCCGGGCAGATCGTCACCGTGATCGGACCGAACGGCGCGGGAAAGACGACCCTGCTTGCCGCTGCGATGGGACTTCTTCCATCGCGCGGAAAGCTGACCTACGACAACATCGACTTGCACCACCTCGACGTTGAAGGACGGGTCGAGCACAGGCTCTGCCTCGTGCCGGAAAAGCGCGAATTGTTCGGCGAAATGTCGGTCGCGGACAATCTGCTGCTCGGCGCCTATGCGCGCCGGCACGAGAAGGACGCGATCAAGACCGACCTCGCGATGGTCTATCAGCGCTTCCCGCGCCTTGCGGAGCGCCGGAACCAGCATGCCAGTACTCTCTCGGGCGGCGAGCGTCAGATGCTGGCGCTCGGCCGTGCGCTGATGTCGAGGCCGCGTCTTCTGCTGCTCGACGAGCCGAGTCTCGGCCTTGCGCCCCTGATCGTGCGCGAGATTTTCGAGATCGTGGCTTCGCTGCGAACGCTCGGCGTGTCCATTCTCCTCGTCGAGCAGAATGCCCGAGCCGCGCTGGAGACCGCCGATTTCGGCTATGTCCTGGAGACCGGCGAGATCGTTCATTCCGGGCCCGCGGCCGACCTCCTGCACGATCCGCGCGTTACCGCGACGTATCTCGGAGGCCAGGCGTGAGCGTGCTGGAAACGAACGCAGTGCCTGCGGGCTACGACGATGTGGTGGTAACGGCGCCGGTGACAGTGCCCTATCAGCGCTACTCGATCCACAGCGCACACTGGTTTCTTGGCCATGCCCTTGCCGGACTTCTGAAGACCTGCGGTCTCGACAAGAACAGGATCGACGGCCTCTGCGTATCGAGCTTCTCGCTCGCACCCGATACTGCAGTCGGCCTGACCCAGCATCTCGACGTCACATTACGGTGGCTTGATCATATCCCGATGGGCGGGGCGAGCGGCGTTGTGGCATTGCGGCGCGCGGCGCGCGCGGTGCAATGCGGTGATGCCACCATCGTCGCCTGCATTGCCGGCGACACCAACCAGGTGGACACCTTCCGCCAGAGTACCTCGCGCTTCAGCCAATTCGCGCAGGACGCCGTCTATCCTTATGGCGCGGGCGGCCCTAACGTCAGCTTCGCCTTTCTCACCGACTATTACATGAGGACCTTCGGTGCGACGCCGGAAGATTTTGGCAAGCTGTGCGTCGCCCAGCGCGACAATGCGCTGCTGTTCCCGCACGCGCTGTTCAAGAAGAAGCTGACGCTCGAAGATTACCTGTCGTCGCGGATGATCGCAGATCCCATCCGCCTGTTCGACTGCGTGATGCCGTGCGCCGGCGGCGAAGGCTTCCTCGTGATGCGGCGCGCGCAGGCCGAGAAGTGCGGCCTGCCCTACGCTCGCATCCTCGGCACGATCGAGCGGCACAACGCGTTTCCGGACGATCCGATCCAGTATCGCGGCGGCTGGGCGCTCGATTGCGATACCCTTTACAAACAGGCAGGGCTCGGTCCGCAGGACATCGACGTTCTGGAGACGTACGACGATTATCCCGTGATCAACATGCTGCAATTCGAGGATCTCGGATTCTGCGCCAAGGGCGAGGCGCCGGATTTCGTTCGCCGTCACACCTTCCAGATCGACGGGACATTTCCGTTCAATACCTCCGGCGGACAGCTCTCGGTCGGGCAGGCCGGCGCAGCGGGGGGATTCCTCGGCCTGGTCGAAGGGCTCCGGCAGGTGACAGGCACAAAGCTCGGCGCCCTCGTGAATAAGGTGCGGCACGTTATGGTCAGCGGCTTCGGCATGATCAACTACGATCGCGGCCTGTGCAGCGGCGCAACGATCCTCGGCAAGCCATGACAACGAAACCGAAACGCAAAAACCCGATCCTGCGCACCCGGCAAGCCACCTTGCCGCCGGCCGCGCGCAGCCGCGTCATGCTCGGGATGACCGCAGGTGCTGCGATCGGCCGCTTCGAGTTGCAGGTCTGCGAACAATGCGGCGCTGTCCAGTATCCGGCACGTGAAGTCTGCCGCACATGTCTTTCCGGGCCCCTCGTCTGGAGGCCGCAAAGCGGCGATGGCGAATTGATCAGCGAAACGATCTCCCGCACCTCTCAGGAATTGTATTATCGCGAACGCACGCCGTGGCGCTTCGGCATGGTGCGGCTTGCGGTGGGACAGACCGTGGTGGCGCACGTTCATGCCGCTTGCCCGCCGGCGCCAACGGCTGTGCGCGTTGAGGCGATCCTCGATCGCTCCGGACAGCCCGCTCTCGTCGCGATGCCGCGCGACGCCAATGTCACCCTTAACGAGGATCCTCATTTGCGTGACATGACCTGCGATCCCAGAAACCGCAAAATTCTGGTTACCGACGGCAAGAGCGCAGTCGGACAGGCGATGGTCCGCGCACTCGCCGACGCCGGCGCCGAACTGATCTGGGCCGGCAATGCCGAGCCGTGGAAAAAGCCGCCGGGATTTACCGCGCTATCCGAGCTGCCGCAGGTGACGATCATGCCGCTGGATGTCACCGATACCCGGTCGGTGAGAGAACTTGCCGCCGAGATTGGCGGCAAGGTCGATATCGTCATTAACACGGCCGACTATCATCGTACTTTCGGCATCGCCGCGCGGCAGGGTGTCGAGACCGCGCAAGCAGAGATGGACATCAACTATTTCGGCTTCCTGCGGCTCGCACAGGCGTTCGGGCCGGTGCTGCGTGCGCGCGCCGCAGACGGGAAAAACAATGCGGTGGCCTGGGTCAATCTGCTGTCGGTCTATGCGCTCTCAAATTTCCCGCCGCACGGGACCTATTCCGCCTCTCAGGCCGCGGCCCTTTCGCTGGCGCAATGCCTGCGCGCCGAGATGCGGCCGGCCGGCATCCGGGTCATCAATGTGTTTTCCGGCCCGATCAACGACGAGTGGAACCAGCTCATGCTGCCGCCGAAGCTCGAACCGTCGGCACTCGCAAAGGCCGTGATCGGCGCCTTGACGACAACAGTCGAGGACGTGTTCCCCGGAGACGTAGCGCAGGACTGGCTGGCCCGCTGGCGCCAGGATCCAAAAACGCTGGAACGCGAACTGTTGAATGCAACGCCTTCGAGTGCAGGCTGACGGCGGGTTGGATAGAAATGACAGACGCACTGAACGGATTTTTCAAGGCCTTCGCCTCCGGCGAGATTCGCATCGTCGATCTGACGCAGACGCTGACGCCTGACTTCCCTCAGATCACGCTTCCCCCGGAAATGGGCCAAAGCCGCCCTTTCCGGATAGAGGAAATCTCGCGTTACGACGAACGCGGACCCACATGGTACTGGAACAACTTTACTTGCGGCGAGCATACCGGAACGCATTTCGACGCGCCGATCCACTGGATCACGGGCCGTTATCTGCCGAACAATGCAACCGATACGATTCCGCCTGAGCATTTCATCGCGCCGGCCTGCGTGATCGACTGCTCGGCGGAGAGCGCGCGCGATGCGGATTACCTCCTCACCGTCGACGCGCTGCTCGCCTGGGAGAAGAAGCACGGACGAATCCCGCCGAACCACTGGGTGCTGATGCGTACCGACTGGTCGAAGCGCACCGATCCCGAGGCCTATCAGAATTACGACGATAGCGGACAGCATACTCCGGGGCCCGATGTGGCAGCGGTCCGTTTTCTTGTCGATGAGCGCAATGTCATCGGTTTCGGCACTGAAACGATCGGTACCGACGCCGGACAGGCCGCGCATTTCCTGCCGCCTTATCCATGCCATACCTACATGCACGGCGCAGGCCGGTATGGTCTGCAATGTCTCGCCAATCTCGATCAGCTTCCGCCCACCGGCGCCATCATCGTTGCTGCGCCACTGAAGATCGAACAGGGCAGCGGCAGCCCGCTGCGCGTGTTTGCGCTGGTGCCGCGCGGGGCACGATGATGACGTCGCCAGACTCGCTGTTCGCGCCGGCCGATCGCACACTGCCGGCGATGCTTGAGCGGCAAGCAGCGCGGTTCGGCGACCGGCGCCTGGTCGTTACCGACGAAGGCACATGGACTTTCTCCGAAACGCGCACGATCGCGGGACGGTCCGCAGCTGCGCTGGCCGCTGCCGGTGTCGGCAAGGGCGATCGCGTCGCGATCCTGTGCGGCAACCGGCTGGCTTTCCTTGAAATCGTGCTCGGCTGCGCCTGGCTCGGCGCAATCTTTGTGCCGATCAATACAGCGTCGAAGGGACCGCAGATCCAATACATTCTCGGCAATTGCGGCGCGCGGCTTCTGGTTTGCGAAGCGGAGTTGCTGCCAGCGCTCGATGTGGCCGATCTTGCGGCCTTGCCGCTGGAATCAATCTGGACCATTGGCGACGCGCCGGCGCCGCTCATTCAGGGCCGGCCCTGCCGCAACTATGCCTTGAGCGATGAAAAGCTGGCGGCGGCGCACATCAAACCGGGCGATACCATCGCCATCCTCTATACGTCCGGCACCACCGGCCCCTCGAAGGGCGTTTGTTGTCCGCACGCACAGTATTTCTGGTGGGGCGCACTTTCAGCGGACGCGCTTGGGGTCCGCGAAGACGATGTCCTTCTCACCACGTTGCCGCTGTTCCACATCAACGCACTGAATACCTTCGCGCAGGCGCTGCTGTATGGTGCAACCTATGTGCTGGAGCCGCGGTTCTCTGCGTCCGGATTCTGGCCAGCGCTGGTGAAACACAAGGCCACTGTGACTTATCTGCTCGGTGCCATGGTTCCGATCCTGCTCGCGCGCGAACAAAGCGCTGCCGAGCGCGCACACAATGTTCGCATCGCGCTCGGACCGGGCGTCCCGGCGCACCTGCATGACGTATTCCGACAACGCACCGGCATCGCGCTCCTTGAGGCTTACGGGTCGACCGAAACCAACTTTGTCATCGGCCGCGGCATCGCGGACCAGAAGCCCGACACCATGGGTCGCGTGCGCGACGGATTTTCGGCGCGCGTGGTCGATGCGGACGACAATCCGGTCGCGGACGGGGAAGCGGGCGAATTGGTATTGCGTGCCGACACGCCTTTTGCCTTCGCCACCGGATATTTCGGCATGCCCGAGAAAACCGTCGAGGCCTGGCGCAATCTCTGGTTTCACACCGGCGATCGCGTGATCCGCGACAGCGAGGGCTATTTCAGATTCGTAGACAGGCTGAAGGACGCTATCCGAAGGCGGGGCGAAAATATCTCGTCCTACGAGGTCGAACAGGTGCTGCTCAGTCACCCCGAGATCGAGACCTGCGCGGTCTACCCGGTGCGATCGGATATGGCGGAAGACGAAGTCATGACTGCGATCGTCCGCCGTCCCGGCGCGACCTTCGACGAGCGCGCGCTGATGGAGTTCTGCGAGCCCCGCCTGCCCTATTTCGCGATTCCGCGATTCGTGACTTTCGTGACGGATCTGCCGCGCACCGAGAATGGCAAGGTGCAGAAGTACAAGCTGCGCGATCAGGGCGTCACGCCGGAGACCTGGGACCGCGAGGCACACGGCTACAAGCTGCGCCGCAATAGCAGGTGAACCGGCATGAATGCGCATCCGCAGACCGGTGCCGAGCCGCAGACCGCCTTCGTCACCGGTGCCGCGCAGGGTGTCGGCGCCGCGATTGCGGAGCATCTGTTTAAGTCGGGCCGTAACATCGTTCTCGCCGATATCGATCCGGGTGTCGCAGACACTGCGAAGACCCTCGATCCGGCCGGAAAGCGCGTGATCGCACTTCAGCTTGATGTGCGGGACCAATCCGCCTTCCAGTGCGCGTTCGACGCCGCAATCGCGCGGTTCGGAGCGGTCGACATCATGGTCAATAACGCCGCGCGGACCGCGATCCGGTCATTGTGGGACATCACTCAAGAGGAATGGGACGATGTCCTCGCCATCAACTTGCGCGGCGCCTTCTTCGGCTGCCGGATTGCCGGCGCCCATATGCGCGAACGGCGCAAGGGCCGCATCATCAATCTATCGTCGATCGCCGGCCAGCAGGGAAGCCTCGCGACAGGCGCACATTACTCGGCCTCCAAAGCCGGCATTCTGGTGCTGACCAAGATTTTCGCGCAAGAGCTTGCGCCGTTCTCGGTCACAGTCAACGCGATTGCACCCTCGGCCATTTACGGCCCGGTTGCCGCTTCGGCTCCACCGGAAAAAATTGCGGCAATTCTGGACAGTGTACCGCTCCGCAGACTTGGCGATCCAGGCGAGGTTGCCGCCGCCGTACTCTACCTGGCATCCGAGGGCGCAGGCTACACAACTGGAGCGACACTGGACATCAATGGCGGCCGCCTGATGAGATGAGGTTGCGCCACGCCCCGTTGCTCCATCGAGCGCTATGGGTTCAAATGTCGCCGGGACTCTCCTCATCGCTGGATGAACCGCGAGGTTCAGACCAGCCAATTTGACCTGATCTACCTCTGCACGCTACGGGTCGGAGTCCGTCGAACGCCGTCAGCCGCCCCGTGCCCAAGCAGAGCAAACCGAAAAAAGCCACCAACACCGATCGCGCCGGCACCATTTACCGCGCGCTGCGGCGCGCCATCATCGAGCAAGCGCTGGAGCCCGGGGCCAAGCTCCCTGAAGATGCGATCGGCGAGCGGTTCGGCGCGAGCCGGACCATCGTGCGGCATGCACTCGGGCAACTAGCGGCGGAAGGGCTTGTCGAGCTGCGCCGCAACCGTGGCGCCGCAGTCGCGACACCGGGCTGGGACCAGGCGCGCGACATCTTCGATGTCCGCATCGCGATGGAGCGGCTGGTGATGCAGCGGCTGGCCGGCAATCTCACGCGTGCACAGATCGACCAGCTCAAGAGCCATGTCGCCGAGGAAGAAAAGGCGCGCGGCCGCGACGAGCCGCTGTCGATCCGGCTTGCGACCGAATTCCATATCGTGCTTGCTGGGATGACCGGCAGCGCCGTGCTGGAACGCTATGTCAGCGAAGTGTCGTCGCGCTGCGGTCTGATCCTAGCCCTCTACAGCAGGCCGCATTCGTCCGAATGCGCGGTGAGCGAACATCGTATGATTATCGAGGAGTTGATCAAGGGCGATGCCGCGCGCGCGGTCGCGGTGATGGACCAGCATCTGGAAGCCGTGGCGGGCCGCGCGCTGATCGTGTCGCGCCCCAATAAGGGCCGCGACATTAAGGACATTCTTGCCGGCTATGCCGGCGACGATGGCGCCAAGGGCAAGAACGGAGCGGTCAGGAGCGGAGCAAAACGCTGACGTTCCGGCGTTACGCTACGATTCCCCTCGCCGTCAGAATCCGCTCGGCGCTGTCGTTCCAGACGTCCATCTGCACGATCTTGCCGCCGCGCACCACAAAGCGGTCGACATAACGATTACCCTCGAACGGCGTGCCGTCCGGCCATTCGCCATAGAGCGTGCCGAGATTGTAGACGATGGTCTCGCCCCGGCCCGGCACCACATCGGTGCGCTCCATCTTCTTCTTCACCCACTTGTAACGGCCGGCATTGAAGGCCGAGGTCTCGCGCGGATGCTTGTATTTGCGGCCGCCAGTGAAGGTGATGGCGAGGTCGTCGGCAATATAGCGCGCCGCGGTCTCCGGATCCGGCACCATCGAGGCGACCAGAAACTGTTCCACGATCGCTGCGGCTTCGGCGGTTTCGTCCGTTGCTGCAAGGATTTGAGCGGTGGCTAACGGCATGGCGCATCCCTCTGTTGCGTGGCGCCCCGGCGTCCCGGGCCCCGACGTTGATGCATAATCCCTGCCAGCAAAGGGATGCAATAGCGGCTTAAAATCGTATACAATATCGCATACGATTTATGCCTGAATCCGCGGCGGACTGCCCATAAGGTGTGCGCCCGCGTGCGCCAGGCCGAGATTCGTCTGCAATATCAGTGCATGCGCTTTGGCATGCAGCTTGCGTCAGAACGCCCAGTTGCCATCCGACCGGAGAGGTTCGCCATGATGTCCCGTCTGACGCTTCCCATCAACCGAAGGCTTGTCCTCGCCGGCGCTGCAGCCTTCGCGATGCTCACGCCCGCCGTTGCGCAGGAGACCGTGAGGGTCGGCCTGGTCGCTGCAATGTCCGGACAGTCTGCGAAATCGGGCGAGGCGATCCAGCGCGGATTGTCGCTTGCGATCGACGAGATCAATGCCAAGGGCGGCGTACTTGGCAAGAAGCTGGAACTCGTCGTGCGCGACGACGAAAGTAATCCGGCAAAGGGTGTCGTCGCCGCGCGCGAACTGGCGCAACGAGAGAAAGTGGTGGCGCTGTTCGGCGGCGTCGATACGCCGGTCTCGCTCGCGATCGTGCCCTTCGCAAACCAGGCGAAGATTCCCTTCATGGGCGTGTGGGCGGCAGGCACCCCGATCACCAAGAATGGCGCGGCTGAGAACTATGTGTTCCGCGTTTCTGCGGTTGACGAGATCGTGGACAAGGCGCTGGTCGATTACTCGGTCAAGAAATACGGCGCCAAGAAGCCGGGCATGATCCTGATCAACAATCCCTGGGGCGAGTCGAACGAGAAGGGCCTGAAGGCCGCACTCGCCGAAAAGAAGATGGAATATGCTGGTATCGAGAAATTCGAGACCAACGATGTCGACGTGGTGCCGCAACTCACGCGCCTGAAGCAGGCGGGCGCCGACGTGCTTTATCTCGTCGCCAATGTTGCGCCATCCGCGCAGGTCGTGAAGTCGCTCGACCGTATGGGCTGGGACGTGCCGATCGTCTCGCATTGGGGACCGGCCGGCGGACGCTTCTCCGAGCTCGCGGGCCCGAGCGCGCCGAAGGTTCATTTCATCCAGACCTACAGCTTCTCGGGCAAGCTTTCGCCGAAGGGTGAGGCTGTGCTCGCGGCGCTGAAGAAGAAATACCCGGAGATCAAATCGCTGGCGGACGTGACGCCTGCGGTCGGCATCGCCAATGCCTATGATGCGATGCATCTCACCGCGCTCGCGATCCAGAAGGCCGGCTCGACCGAGGGCCCGAAAATCCGTCAGGGCTTCTATGCGATCGATGCCTATGAGGGGCTCATCAAGAATTACAAGAAGCCGTTCTCGACCACGCAGCACGATGCGCTCGGCCCCGACGACTACATTTTCACCTACTTCAAGGAAGGCGAGATCCTTCCGCTGACGAACTAAGTGTCTGAAACGCAAGGCGCGGTGGTGCATCCGCCGCGCTTTCGCATTTGAGGGGCCGGCATGCTGATCACCTCCGCGATCATCTCGGGCATCGGGCTTGGCTCGATGTACGGCCTGATCGCGCTCGGCTTTCACGTCACATACGTTGTCTCCAACACCGTGAACTTCGCGCAAGGCTCGGCAGTGATGCTGGGCGCGGTGCTGGGTTATGCGTTCGCCATCACGCTCGGCTGGCCGGTGCCGCTAGCGGTGGCAGCGTCGCTCCTGCTCTGCGGCCTGTTCGGACTCCTGGTCGAGCGCACACTCGTGCGTCCCTTCGCCGAGCGCCGGTCCAATGCCTGGCTGATGGCGACTGTCGCGGGCGGCATCGTGCTCGACAACATGGTGTTGTTCACCTTCGGCAAGGAGCCACGCAGCTTTGCCTCCTTCCTCGCGCAGAAGCCGGTCGAGATTTTCGGCGCCGGCGTCTATCCGCTGCAACTCATCATTCCCGTGGTCGGAATCGCTTCGGCATTTGGCTTCCACCTGCTTACCCACCGCACACGCTACGGCAAGGCACTGCTTGCTGTGGTGCAGAATCCCGACGCCGCGCGGCTGATGGGCATCAATGTCAGGATGATCGTGGCCGCATCGTTCGCGATCTCCACGATGCTCGCTGGCGCAGCCGGGCTTCTGATCGCGCCTTTGTTCAGCGTGCATTCCGAGATGGGGATGCTATTCGGCATCAAGGCCTTTGCCGTTGCGATCCTCGGCGGCATCACCTCGGCTTGGGGCGTCGTGCTGGCGGGGCTCGCCTATGGCCTGATCGAGGCGCTGGTCACCGCCTATCTCGGCTCGACTTATACCCAAATCGTGGTGTTCTCGGTGATTATCCTCGCACTCACCGTCATGCCGAACGGTCTTCTCGGCCGCGCGGCCGTGAACAAGGTGTGAGCCCATGAGCGAGATCCCGAGCGAGTCACTGCGCGCCATCGCCACCCCACTCGCTATCCTCGCCGTCACGGCTGCAGGACTTGGCGCGGGCCTGCTCACAGAAGGCTACTGGCATTTCGTACTGGCGCTGGTCGCGCTCACCGCCATCGTCGGAGTGGGCCTGAACATCCTGCTCGGGTTGACCGGACAGGTCTCGCTCGGCCATGTCGGTTTCTATTCGATCGGCGCCTACACTGCGGCGATCCTGACGTTGAAGGGCGTCAGCTTCTGGATCGCGTTCCCCGTTGCGGGCGCTGCGGCTGGAATCGTCGGCGGATTGCTGGCTTTGCCGGCGCTGCGCGTGACCGGGCCTTATCTCGCGATGGTCACCATTGCATTCGCCTTTATCGTGGAGCACGGTACCATTGAATGGCGCGATCTCACCGGCGGTCAGAACGGACTGATGGGCATCACGCCACCGTCAGTCGGATCGTTCACGCTTTCCGAGCGTGACATCGCGCTGATGGCCGTCGGCTTTGCCGGGCTCGCTCTCTATTTTTTCTACCGGCTCGCCAACAGCGCCTGGGGCATAGGCATGGTGGCGGTACGCGATGCCGAAGTCGCCGCGCGCTCGATCGGGCTGAATCCGACCATCGTCAAGACTGGGGCCTTCGCGCTGTCCGCCGTGCTGACCGGCCTTGCCGGCGCAATGTTCGCGCCGCTCCTGATGTTCGTCGCACCATCGAACTTCCCGTTCTCGCAATCGATCCTTTTCCTGCTGGCGGTGATCGTAGGCGGCGCGGGCTGGACCTTCGGCCCGGTGATCGGCGCCATTGTCGCCGTGGTGCTGCCCGAGACACTCTCCTGGCTCGCCGAATACCGGCTCCTGTTCTTCGGCGGCCTGCTGCTTGTCGTGCTCTGGCTCGCGCCTGACGGTGTGATCGGCACCGTGGCCAGGCTGTGGCGCCGCATCGACCCGCGCGTCGCAAGCGGAGACGGCTTCGATCTCGTCTCGTTCCTGAAGCCTGGATCGCCGCGCGATCTCACCGTGCGCGATGTCGGCATTTCCTTCGGTGGCATTCGCGCTGTGACCGCAGTCAGCTTCGAGGCCAAGCCCGGCAAGGTCACGAGCGTGATTGGCCCGAACGGCGCGGGCAAGACAACGGTCCTCAACATTGTCGGCGGCTTTTATCGCGCCGATACCGGCTCGGTGAAACTGGGCGATACCGAATTGTCGGGTGCGCCAGCCTGGAAAATTGCGCGCGCCGGAATTTCCCGCACGTACCAGACAACGAAATTGTTCGGCACGCTCAGCGTGCTGGACAATGTGCTGATCGCGTTGCGCCGCGGCCATCTTGGCGCGCCGCTGGCGGCCGCCGAAAACGCGCAGGATCGCGCGGCCGCAGAAGCGCTGCTCGCCTTTGTCGGTTACACTGGGCCGGTTGCGACGCCCGCAGGCGATCTGCCGCATGTGGATCGCAGGCTGGTGGAGATCGCACGCGCGCTCGCGTCGCGTCCCGATGTGCTGCTGCTCGACGAGCCTGCTGCCGGGCTGATGCGCGCGGACAAGGACGATCTCAGCGCGCTCCTGCGCCAGATCGCCGATCTCGGCATCGCCGTGATCCTCGTCGAACACGACATGACCCTGGTCATGGGAATCTCCGACCACGTCGTGGTGCTCGACGCCGGCACCGTGATCGCGCGGGGCTCCCCACTGGAAGTGCGGCATAACCCGGCCGTGCTGAAAGCCTATCTCGGCGGTGGAGACATGCGCGAGCGTCCGCGCAAGGAAGCGTTCGAGCCGCCGGCCGATGCGATCCTGTCGGTGGTGAAACTCACGGCGGGATACGGCGCGGCGCCGGTGTTACAGGAGGTGTCTTTCGACGTGCGGCCGGGCGAGATGGTGGCGCTTCTTGGCGCGAACGGTGCCGGCAAGTCGACCATCATGCGCGCGCTGTCCGGTCTGCTCCGGCCGGTCAGCGGCAATGTGGTGCTCGAAAACAGGCCGATCCAGGCGATGGAGGCCTATCGCATCGCTCGCTCCGGCCTTGCGCTCGTGCCCGAAGGCCGGCAAGTGTTCAGTGAACTCGATGTCCGCGACAACCTCGCGCTCGGCGCCTTCTCTCGCAAGGATGCCGATATCGACCGCGAGATCGAGGCGCTGCTCGACCGATTCCCGCGGCTGCGCGAGCGCCTGACTAGCCGCGCCGGACTTCTCTCGGGTGGTGAGCAGCAGATGCTCGCGATCGCGCGCGGACTGATGGCGGATCCGCAACTCTTGATGCTCGATGAGCCGTCGCTCGGCCTCGCACCCGCGATGATCAACGAGCTGTTCGACATTCTGGCCGAACTGCGCGACGAGGGCGTCACCATCCTGCTGGTCGACCAGATGGCCGCGCTTGCGCTCACTGTCGCGGATCGTGGTTACGTACTCGAACAGGGCCGCTTTGCCCGCGAGGGAACGGCTGTCGAACTCGCCGCCGATCCCGCGCTCGAGGCGGCCTATCTCGGCGCCAAGGAAAAGTCTGTCGCTTAAGGAGCATGATCCCGAAAAGTGGAAGCCGGTTTTCGGAAAAGATCATGCTCAAACGCAAGAAGCGGAGTGCATTGTGGATTTTGACTTGATCCTGCGCGAGGCGCGCATCGCAGGCGCGGCGGACCGCACGACCGACATCGGCATCAGCAAGGGCCGGATCGCGGCGGTCGCGACTGACCTGCCGAAGGGCGCGCCGGAGAAAAAGCTCGGCGGCCGCCTTGTCGTGCCGGGGTTCATCGAAACGCATATCCATCTCGACAAGTCCTGCATCCTCGGCCGGTGCCAGTGCGAGAAGGGTACGCTCGAGGAGGCGATCGCGGCGGTCGCGGCCGCCAAGCGCGGCTTCACCGAACAGGACGTGTACGAACGCGCGAGCAAGACTCTGGAGAAGGCGATCAAGCAAGGCACGACGCGCATGCGCACGCATGTCGAGGTCGATCCGCGGATCGGACTGACCAGCGTCGAGGCGCTGCTGCGGCTGAAGAAGGATTACGCCTGGGCGATCGATTTGCAGCTTTGCGTCTTTCCGCAGGAGGGCCTGCTCGACGATCCCGGCTGCGAGGATGTGATGATCGCGGCGCTGGAATCCGGTGCCGATGTTGTCGGCGGCGCGCCTTACATGGACAAGGACTCGCATGGTCAGATCGCACGGATCTTCGCACTGGCGCAGCGGTTCAATGTCGATATCGATTTCCATCTCGATTTCGGGCTCGATACTTCGCATCTCGATGTTCTGGAGGTTTGCCGGCAGGCTGACCAGACCGGCTGGGGTGGGCGCGTTGCGGTCGGGCATGTCACGAAGTTTTCGGCGATGCCGGCCGCCGATCTCGACGCGTTGTCGAAGCGCCTCGCTGCATCAGGCGTCGCCTGCACCGCGCTGCCCTCGACCGATTTGTTCCTGATCGGGCGCGACTATGACGGCAATGTGCCGCGTGGCGTGGCGCCGGTGCATCGCATGGTGGCGCAGGGCGTCAATTGCTCGATCTCGACCAACAATGTGCTGAACCCGTTCACGCCGTTCGGAGATTGCTCGCTCATCCGCATGGCCAATCTCTATGCCAATGTCGCGCAGGTGAGCCGGCCAGCGGACATGGAGCTCTGTCTCGCGCTCATCACCGAACGGTCGGCGAAGCTGACGAACCAGCGCGACTACGGCATCGCGACCGGCAACCCGGCCGATGTCGTGGTGCTGGACTGCATGGACGGTCCGTCCGCGATTGCGGAACTGGCGCAGCCGCTGATGGTGTTCAAGCGTGGCGAGATGACGGTGTCGCGTCCGGCGGCCACGTTGATGCGGCCGGAGGCGGGGCAGGCGGATTCGGCTGCGGCTTGAGGTGTTCTGATTGCGGCACATGCGCTGCGCTCCCTCCCCTCTCGCGGGGGAGGGTTGGGGAGTGGGGATCGTTTGCTCTGGTGGCTGTTGTCGCCCCCTCCCGACCGGACTTCGTCCGGTCGACCTCCCCGCAAGGGGGAGAGGTGAAGCGGAGAGTGAACGGCCCCGGGTTTGCCGGAGGCTGTTTGATTTGAATCACGCCGCCATTGCTGATTCGTTCAGCATGGCGTAGTAGCGCGCCTCGGCTTCGGCCGGCGGTATGTTGCCGATGGGCTCCAGGAGCCGCCGGTTGTTGAACCAGTCCACCCATTGCAGCGTCGCGAACTCGACGGCCTCACTCGGCGTTGATCGGCCCGTCGAGCACAAAGGGCGCGATCAGCCCCTCGCAGGTGAGGCCGGCAAGGAACGTCGTCGTCTTCCAATGACCGTTCGGCGCATGGCCGACGGCGCGGGCGCCGACGT
>JBMOOQ010000055.1:0-36632 GCA_049324435.1 Pseudomonadota bacterium | reverse complement strand
GCTCACGTAGATCGTTGGATAGGGGTCGGGTCATCGGATGCTGGCCTCCGTCCCAGCCAGCATCTTGAATCACAAATCGCGCTGATCCGGAATCCCTCCCGATTCAGTCAAGCGATGAACCGCTCTAATACTGGCGCGAACCGCGCCGGATTTGCCAACACGCTTGCGGTTCGCGCAAGCGTGTCACACGATCAGCGGCCCGCCAAGATCCGCGACCGCCTTTGCTCCTACATGTTCGACCCTACGGCGCCAGTTCGAGCCGAGGTAGTAATACCGCAAACTGTCCTGTTCGGGATCGATCAGCCCTTCGAGCTTTGCCTTCAGCGTCGCCCATTGCGCCGGATCGGCCTCGATCTCGAACACCGAGAACTGCACCCGCTGGCCATAATCCTGACATGCCTTGGCCACCCGGCGCAGCCGCCGTGCTCCGCCGGGCTGCACGAAGCTCACATCATACGTCACCAGCACGAGCATCGCGCCAACCTCCTTTATTTCCAGAACCACGGCGGATAAGCGTCGAGGTCGCCGCGCAAATGACGAGCAAGTAATTGCGCCTGCAGGTAGGGCACGAGCCCAAGCGGAGCCACCTCGTCTATGAACGGATGCCGACGTTCCTTCTTCTTACGCTCCTGCCAGGCGGTTAGCACGGTCTTGCGTCCGGATTCCGTGAGCCACACCGCGCCGCCATCGCGGGTCTCGAAATCGCTGCTGCGCACTTGGCGCCGGTTGATGAGCGACAACGCCAGCCGATCAGCCATGACAGGTCTGAGCTCCTCCATCAGGTCGAGAGCGAGACTCGGCCGCCCCGGCCGGTCGCGATGCAGGAAACCTACCGCCGGATCGAGGCCAACGCTTTCAGCGGCGCTGCGACAGTCGTGGGTAAGCAAAGTATAAAGGAAGGACAAGAGCGCATTGACCGGATCGAGCGGCGGCCGTCGGCTTCTGCCGTTGAACCGGATATCCGGGTCAGGCGAGCGGACGAGATCGCCGAATACAGTGAAATAGCCATGCGCTGCTTCGCCCTCTGCGCCGCGCATGGCTTCGGTGCCCTCGTTCATGAAGGCGACGCGGCGCAAGATCTGCTCCAGGCGATTGACTGCGGCCTCGACGGCGGCGCACCGCCCGCCATCCATTTCCTCGCTGTGGTCGCGCAGCGCGCGCTGCAGCACGGTACGCTGGTTCGCGATCTTCGCGGAGACGATGCTGCGCACGATCTCGTCCGGCTGCTCGGAAGCGCGATACTGAGCACGCCGCAGCAGCACATTGCCGCTTACCGGGCCCTCGACGCGCGCCTCGAAACGCCCCTGACGATCGAGCAACACCAGCGTGATGCCTGCCTTGGCGAGCGCGCCGATCAGCGATGGCGAAACTGACGTTGCGCCAAACACCACGACCGCGCTGAGCATGTGCAAAGGCACACGGCCGCGCTCGGCGCCATCGACCTCGGCGACGACGTTCTCGCCCTCCTTGCGCAACCGTGCGCCCTCGGTGGTGGCGTAGAGCGTATTCAGCAGCTTCTTCACGGAACTGTCTCGCCGGACGTTTCTTCCGGCGCGAGCGCTGCGGCGATTGAGCGGCGGCGGAAGCCGAGCGCCGATTTCGTCACGGCCTGCGGTCGGCACAGCTCGATCAGAGAACACGCGCGGCAGCGGCTCGCCTTCCAGACAGGAGGTGGCGTACGCCCTTCCGCGAGTAGCACGCCGAAGGCGATCACTGCGTCTTCAGTGAGCTTTCGCAACTCGGCATCGAACGGCACGACGACGCGGCGCTTGGTCTCGCCGTAGAACAGCGCACCCTTGGGTACTGGGCGGCCGGCCATCTCCTCAAGGCAGAGCGCCTGTGCGCAGAGCTGCACCTCGTCGGCGCGATGCAGCTTCGGCCTGCCGCGCTTGTATTCGATCGGAAACGGCGCCTCGCCGTCCGGATCGTCATGAAATTCGACTACGTCGGCAACGCCAGCGATATTTAGGCGCAGACTTGCTACCGGCAGCGCGGTGACGCGACGCACGCCACGGCTCTTGCGGGAGCCGGCTTCATGAGCCACGTCGTGCAAGACGCGCCCTTCGGCAGTGAAGCGGTTTTCAGCCCAGACGCGCTCAATGTGGATGAGGGCTGCCTGGCGCAGGCAATAGACGGCGTGCTGGAGCGCGGAGATGGGGATGGGGTTGTCGGGGTCCGCGGCCGGTATCATGAGGTCACAATACGTTGACGATCTCGATGCCTTCAGGCAGATCATCGCGCCGCACCGAAATCTCGTAATCCTGGTAACTGCGGGTCGGAGGCGCGTTATCGAGCCTCTCGTCATCGAGCGCATAGAGATCGCCGCGGAACCTCCGCTGCACGATGACGCGATCGAAGAGCTCATGCGCGGGCGCATTCCCCAACGCCGATGCATGCTTAAAGGCGATCACTCGGCGCGACGCCATTTCGCCGCGCGCGGCGGAGCGGTCATGCTCGAACATCGATTTCAGCGCGTCAAAGACGTGGTCAAGGTCTTCCTGTCCAAAGCCAGTTCGCTCTGCTAGCTTGGCGCTGATGAATATGTGAGCGCGATAAAGACCATACGGCACGACATGCTTGCGGCCCATCGTGCGGTTCTCGGTGCGCTCGTCGCCCTCGCTGCCTTTCTCGCGATCCGCCTTCTCCTTCTCATTGGTGGCCGCCATACGGGTGATCGAGATTTCCAGCGGCAGGATCGGCTCAACCGATCTGGCAAACGCGATCTGAACCGGACCGCGCACCTGGCCGGCATTGATGCCGGTGCTCATCACAGCGCCGAAGGTGCGGACATCGAAGAAATTATTGCACATGAACTTGGTAAGCGCCCTGGCCTCCTCATCGCTTTGCGGATTGAGCGTTTTTTCCTTGGCGACCTTCTCGTTGCCATTCCGCAGCGCCTTGTAGGCTTCGCGGTGCTTTTCGTTGAGGATCGAACCCTCCTGTACGTAGATGCGGTAGCCGGGCTTATCGCCGCGGGCGAGTTCCGTGTAATTGCGAATTTTGCGCTTGAGCGATACGTCACTGACAAGCCCGACATTTGTCTCCGGGTCCATGCGCGGCAGATTCCCGGCGTCCGGATCGCCGTTCGGGTTACCGTTGGTGACGTCGAACAGGAAAACGATATCGTAGCGGTTGGCGAGCGGAGTCATGCGGCGGCCTCCTCTGGCGCGGGCTTTTCTGCTTTTCGGAAGAATTCGTTGCGCTGGTGATAGTAGCCAAGGCCAAACAGCGCCTGGCTCTTGTCGGGTAGGCTTGTCGGGAATGGGTCCTTCCCGGGCTCCATCAGGTCCATGATGGCGCCGATCTGCTTCTCCAGATTGATTTTCAGGCCTGGCTTATGCTTCCCAATCTTCGAGAGGTGATTAGCCGAGCCGGATTCGAGCAGATGGAATACCTTGCGCGGCTGCGCCGAGGCGGCGCCATAATACTTGTCCTTGATGGTAGCGTTCACATCGTAGCCGAGCGCGGCCGTCTGTGCCTGTTCGTAAAGAGCAAACAAACGGCCGAGCAGATAGCCTGGATCCGTACAGGCGGGGTCGAGCGCCACGGGCACCTCCATGTCGAAATTTCTGATCAAGATCGATTTCAACACCGCGACGCGCAGCGCATTGACGTCGTGGTCGACGCGCAGCCGCATGATGAGCGTGGAGAGAAGCGTTAGCGGATAGGGTGCGCCGGACAAGATCGCGCGCAGCCACGCGCCGGCGAGATTGGGCTGAATGTTTTCGGATTTCCGCAACACTGCCGTCTCGATCAGCATGCGCCACATCGACGGGGTGGCCTCGCGCGGCGGCGGCTCGATGCGCAGTCGCTCAATGTGCTCCAGGTAGCGCCGCGCGATCGCGCCGAAATCGTCTTCAAGATAGAAACGGATGGAAAGGCGCGCGGCATTGGGCGCGAGCGCAAGAATGTAGAAGCGAACACCCTTCAAAGGCTCAGGAATGACATTGGGCGTCGTGACGCCGGCACGAATTTTTTCCAGCGCGTCCTTGACACCCCGGTTGACGATTTTTTCGTCGTCGGCGCCCAGCAATCCGGCGAATAGTCCTTCTGCGGCGGCAACTGCTTCCGCATCGCTGGCATCGGCCCAGAACACCGTCGAGGCATCGCCAATCTGGATGCGGTGACCGCTGTCACGCTCGAGGAAACGATTTAAGGCCGTCGTGTAAGCGAAAGCGGCAGCTTCGGAGATAGGGGCATTGTCGCCCTGTTCATGGCCGTAGGAGGTAAAGGCGTCGAGATTAAACGAGACGATGGACGCGCCTGCGGTTTGTGCGCCCCATACGCCCTTGATCGATGGATGCAGCCGAGCTACGGGTGCCTTTTCTCCGCTGATCAAACAGACGGTTTCGGCGTTCTTGTTGCCTGCCGCGGACAGGTGAGCCCACAGCTCCCGCGCGGCCGGCCGGCTATGAATATAGATGTCATCGAGCCGTTCGCGTTCCAGGGCAAAGACAATGTTCTGGTCCTTCATGTCTTCGGGCCAGGCCAACTTTGAGAAGTATTCGGGTCGCCAACTTTCCAGGAAGCGAAGCAAGGCGACGAGGCCCTCATCGTTACTGCCTGCGAGCCATTCACGATGGCGTTCGACAAAAGCCTTGTGCTCAGCGGCGGTTCGCCTGCCCTCGCCCGCTGTGACGCCGAGAACGTAGGCGGTCTTGTCCCAGAGGAAATTCGGTGCGATGCCGGACGTGCGCTTGACGGGCTGCGGCACAGCCAACGGCCGGGCAATCCGTCTCTTGCCGTCACCGCTGCGCAAATCAGCGGGCGTACCAGCCACCGAGCCGTCGGCGTTCAGGCTGATGAGAAATCCGATGTTCTGTGTCGAATAACCGAGCGTAGGCACCTCGTTGCGTGCCGCCATGCGATCGTAGGCCCGGGCCAGAGCAGCAAGCGCGCTCATCGCCGAATCTCCGGCGAGTCGGGCGGCGGCACCTTCATTACGCCGCGATCAAGCGTGGCGCGAAAGAACAACGACGAGCAGTTTCCGGCATGATCGATGTCATAAAGCATGAAGCCGAGATCGCGCGGCGTGCCGAAGCCTAGATCAGGCGTCTGGTTTTCCGGTGCCGGTAGCGGCGCGTCAGGCTCCACCAACTCGAAACGGGCAGCAAACTCGCGCGTACCGAGACAGGGCTGATGGAAGCACTGGCCCTTACGGGCACGGCGATTGAAAGTGTCGAGATGCTTACCCGGATTGTCGCTGTCATTAGCCTTCGACGTCAGCTCGAAGCGCGCCGAAATGACATAATCAACGTCGGTCAGCACGGTGGCGGCGCGCTGCTGCCGGTTTTCCTCGACGACGAGCGCAAGGTCGCCAATGTCGCCGCTCCTCATCGCCTTGCGAATCGCAGCGACCGGGGCTTTGGCGCCGACCTCGTTGCGGCGGATGGACTGGAAGCGGATCGGCTTGAGGACGCGAATTTCCTCGACGATCCATTTGATTGCTGGCTTCCAGTGGATGGCTTCGAGAATGCCCCGGGCGGCAGAGGGCGTCATCACGTCGTATGAGACGCGTTCCACCTTCATTTCGGGCCGCGTGAAGCACGCGTAATCGCCCGATACGCGAAGTCTTACGCCGTAGGCCACTGCTCAAGCCCCCCTCGACGAGCAATTATTAGCCATCGCGGCCAATTTATCTAGGGTTGCCTTTGCCGCAGATAACAACTACGGCCACTCCCTGTCAAATAAGGTAGTCACCCAGAATTTCGGCCTCCTCCCACAGAAGACCAGTCTCCAGTGTGTAGAGGCTTTGATTCTTGAGCTCGACAAACTGCTCCCCAAAACCATCGACGTACGCCGCCTGACCGTTTTCTATCAGCTTGCGCCGCCATGCCGGCGGGACCTGCACGATGAAGCTTTGCAGCCTTCGCGCCGCTGCGCCCGGCGTAATGGCACTAGCCCGCAGGCGGGCGACAATGGAACGCGGCTCATCTTCGATGGCGACGATTACAGGCTCCATACCGCTTTCGATGAGACGGAACCCGTCTGCCACGGCACGATAGGGAAAGTCGAGAATGTCCCTGCCGACCAAGAAGGAGTCGAGAACGGATATCTTTTCGGTCGATCCATCGCCTCCGCGCACGGTGATCTGGTCGAAGCGTTTTTCGCCCTTCTGCCAATAGACCTCATTGAAATAACGTTGGATCGCCTCCGGCGAAAATAGGTCGTTATGGTGCGGGATTACGCGCTGCATTGCCTCGACGAATGGTTTGAATTCCGGCGGCGGCTTAGCCTCCGCGGGCTTGAACATCGTCACGATGCTGTCTTCGACCGCACGCTGGCCCTCGCGATTGCAACGACCTGCCGCTTGCGCAATCTGATCGAGGCCGGCCTGCGCCCGCCACACCCGCGGAAAATCAAGATCGACGCCAGCCTCGACCAGTGAGGTGGCAATCACGCGACAAGGTTTCTTGTTTTTGAGCGCGTCGCGGATGGCGGCGAGGATACGGCGGCGGTCGGAGGCCGTCTGTCGCGTGGTGAGATGGACAAGGTCGGTCAGCCCCGCGGACTTGGCGGCGTTGTAAAGATCAAACGCATGCTTGCGGCTGTTGACGATGACGAGCGCCTGATCGACGGCAGCGACCTCGTTCACGAGAGCAGCGTCGGTGGTTGGCTCGGCGCGGATTGCAAGCGTCACGCGCTTGAGCGACTTAGCGAGCGCCGGCGGATCGGGCGCAAGCTCGCGCTCGGATGAAAGTTCGAAGCCGCCTTTGAAGCGCGGCGCCTTGAGCGCTGGCTGGGTCGCGGTGCAGAGCACAACGCTGCAGCCGTAATTGCGGGTGAGCTCGTCGAGGGCGGCGACGCAGGGCCGTAGCAGCGGAAGCGGGATGGTCTGAGCCTCGTCAAGAATGATGACCGAGTTAACAAGATTGTGCAGCTTGCGGCAGCGCGAAGTGCGATTCGCGAACAGGCTTTCGAAGAGCTGCGCGTTGGTGGTGACGATGACCGGCGCGGCCCAATCCTCCATAGCAAGCCGCATTTTGTCGCGAACGTCGCGCTCGCCCTCCTTTTCTGGTGGAGCGCGATCCTGGTGCTCGTCCTCGATCGCGGAGTGGTGTTCGAGCACGATGCCGTCGCCGAGCACGTCGCGGAAGATCGCGGCGGTCTGATCGATGATAGAGGTGAACGGAATGCCATAGACGATCCGGTCCATGTCATGCGCCTTGGCGTGGTCGAGCGCGAAACCGAGGGAGGCGAGCGTCTTGCCACCGCCGGTCGGCACGTCGAGCGTGAACACGCCGCGCGGGAGTGCGGCCTTGCTGCGGGCATGGGCGAGAATGTCGGCGCGAACGCGGCCGAGCGGCGTGTCGCCGGCGCGGGCCGCGATACCGGCCATGTGCGCATCGAAGCAGGCGATGAGCTCATCGACGATGGCGGGAAGCGCGAGCCATTCGCGATCGACGCTTATCCCTTCAGCGCGCGTATAGAAATCTTCGGTGTCCCGATAATCCGCATCGACCAAGCAGGAGAATACCATTCGCCCGAACATCGCGAGTTGGAAGGCTAAGCGGCTCTTGTCGGGATGCGGTTTGAAGCGCTTGAGAAACAGCGCGCTTGCTTCGGGCGCAAGTTCGCGCTGCCAGGCCGAGTCGAGCGGTGGGATTTGTTTCTTGAGGCGGTCTGACAACGCCCGTTCACCGCGCCAGTTGGGCAGGCCGGAGTGATGGCCTGCGATGCAATAGGCTCCGATCAGGGCGGCCAGCCGATCCGGCCCAGCTGTGGTCACAAGCTTCTGGACTTGATAGGCGCCGGCCGTGGCGTGGTCCGGGCTCGGTCCTTGACCGGAGATATAATCCTGAAATGCACGACTGTATTTTCCAAGATCGTGGAGCAGTCCGACCACCGCTCCAAGGCGGGCTGCGCCGAATTTCTCCGCCCGCAAGGACGCGAGTCGCGAGACTTCCTGCAGATGGCTTGCAAGCGGCTGCCACCTATCCCGATCCTGACCGTTAATCGAATGTGCAAAGAACATGTTGAGTTCGAACTCGATACTCCGAGTATCGGCTCTGCCACGCCGTTCGTGCGCGTTCCGATAGCGGGACGCCGTGATGCACTTGCGTACTGAAGAGACCGAAAGCGGCTGTACAGTCAATCAGCGCGCTCGCTCGGAGTAGTCCCAAGTTGCCCAAAAGTTTTTGCGAGCAGTACGGAGGTGAGCACACGGACAATGCCATTCTTTTCAATGGATTAAAAGAACTGTACTAATCGGCGAAGTCCGGAGGTTTGGAGAGAAAAGGGCCAAGAGAGAGAATTCCATGGTCAGGGCGGCTTCCCACAGTGCGGAGGCTTTCTCGCGAATGTCCGCAAAACATCGGAAGTTTCAGCGTCGCTGAAACGCGTGAAAGAGATTTGTCAAAAATGGACTGGCGGAGAGAGAGGGATTCGAACCCTCGATACGGTTTCCCGTATACACGCTTTCCAAGCGTGCGCCTTCAGCCACTCGGCCACCTCTCCGTGGCGGTCCTTTTGGCCGGGGCGGCGGCCTTTTTCAAGAGTCCCGGGGACTATTTTCCGGGCGTTTGCGCTATGCCACAAACCGGATTGCGCCACACACCGACAGGTCGTAGCCACCCAGTTCGGCGGCGCGCTGGTGGAAACGTTCCGACCGAACAAAACCGAACAAGGCAGACGGTCCGGCCAGAAAATAGTCGCGCTGACGCAGAACCAGATCGAAATTTTCCCAGATGAGTGGCACGAAACTGAGCCCGTTGGCGTCGGCGACGGCGCGGGTCGCAACCCCGCAATCGGCGTGGCCGGCGCGGATCGCCTGCGCCAGATCGCTGCCGGTGGCGAAAGCGGATTTCGTCATGACGATGGCGCGCGGGTCGATATTGTCCCGGGCCAGCAAGGCCGTCAGCAGCAATTGCGCGCCGGCGCCGTCCTGTCGCCGCGCGAGCCGCAATCCGCTGCCGGCGAGCTGCGCCAGGCGCTCGATGCCATGCGGGTTTCCCGGCGCTACCAGCAAACCCTGCTCGCGACGTGCGAAACCGATCACCACCACGTCGTGCAACCCGGGTGCATGGTTCACCGCGGCCGCATTTGCGGTGTCGTCATCTCGAGCCGCGGTATGAAAATGGATGGCAGCGAGCGCCACCTCGCGGCGCGCGAGCCGGCGCAAGCCCGCCTCCGAGCCCTCGGGCAGGCTCGCAAGCCCCGATCCGCTCTCGCGCAGCGCCCATTCGAGTAACGGATCGGTGCTGCCGCCGACGATGGGCGGGGCGGGTTCCTGCAGTGATTTCAGGGCGTTGGGCAGGCCGGATGCGACCCAGCGGTCGAGCGCGGCTTTCGGAAACAGCCAGCGTCCGGTGACCTTGCTGCAGGGAATGCTGCCGGCGGCGACCAGCTCGTAAAGCTTGCGCTCGCTCAGCCGCAGATAGGCGGCTGTCTCATCGGTGGTCAGCAGCTCATTCATGCACATTTGTGCATAACCATGTATATTTTACAGAAATTGAACTAAATTGGTCAAAATGCAACAAAATTCAGGTGCCGACCGATGCTTCAGCGCTTGATCTGATCCTGCGGGCCGACCCGGTCCTGCTCGCGATCGTGCGCCTGTCACTTGTTGTCAGTTTGTCTGCCGTCGCCTGCGCCGCCCTGATCGGAATACCGTTCGGCGCATTGATAGCGCTGACGAATTTCCGCGGGCGCCACGCCGTCATCGTGGTTCTGAATGCGCTTATGGGCCTGCCTCCGGTGGTGGTCGGCCTCGTGGTCTATCTGCTTCTGTCGCGGTCTGGCCCGCTCGGGGGGCTCGGTATCCTGTTCACGCCGGCGGCGATGATCGTGGCGCAGACCATTCTCGTGACCCCGATCATCGCGGCGCTCTCCCGGCAAACCATTGAGGATCTGTGGGCGGAGTATCGCGACGAACTCGACGCCATGAATGCCGGACCGCTGCGGCGGATCGCAACGCTGATCGTGGACGCGCGATTTTCCCTTGTGACAGCGCTGCTTGCGGGATTCGGGCGGGCGGCGGCCGAGGTCGGCGCGGTCATCATCGTCGGCGGCAATATCGACGGCTTCACCCGCGTGATGACCACCGCCATTGCGCTCGAAACTGCCAAGGGCAACCTGCCTCTGGCCATTGGTCTCGGCATTATTCTCCTTGCTCTGGTGATGGCCGTGAATGCTCTGGCCTGGAGCGTGCGCCGCGCCGGCGAGCGATATGCGGGATGATGCCGATGCGCGCACCCGCAACCGATCTGCCGCTAATCCTCGAAGACGTGTCGTTGCTCGCGCGCGAGCTGACGATCCTCGACCGTGTTTCGCTGATCCTCGCGCCTGGAGCACCGACGATGCTCGTCGGCCCTAACGGCTCCGGCAAGTCGAGCCTGATGCGGGTCGCGATGGGGCTCGTTGCGCCGACGTCCGGCCGCGTCACCTATGGCGGCCGGACCGGTGTGCCGCCGGTGCGGCGCGCCATCGTGTTCCAGCGTCCGGTGATGCTGCGCCGGAGTGCGCTCGCCAATCTGACCTATGCCCTCGCGGCTGCCGGTGTACCGCGCAGCGAGCGCAATGCGGCCGCACAGGACTTGCTTGACCGCGTCGGCCTCCGCGCGTTGGGCGAGCGGCCGGCGCGCCGCATGTCGGGCGGAGAGCAGCAGCGGCTGGCAATTGCCCGCGCGCTCGCCAAGGATCCCGACATCCTGTTTCTCGATGAGCCGACCGCCAGCCTCGATCCCGCTGCGACCAAGGCGACCGAGGACATCATCGCCGGCATTGCCGCGCGCGGCATCAAGATCGTGATGGCCACGCACGATCTTGGCGAAGCGCGACGGCTCGGCGGCGAGATTGTCTTGATGAACCGCGGGCGCATCGTCGAGGTCGCGGATGCCGACACCTTTTTCACCGCACCGAAGACCGATGCTGCGCGCCGCTTTGCCGCCGGTGAATTGCTCGTCTGAATAGCGTTAAGAGGAGATATCGTCATGCTGACACGCCGTTTCGTTATTGCACTGGGCAGTGCGGTGCTGATTGCCGCAAGCCCCGCAATCGCGCAGGAGAAGTCAATCGTGGTCTCGTCGACCACGTCGACGGTGGATTCCGGCCTGTTCAATCACCTCCTGCCGCTGTTCAAGAAAAAAACCGGAATCGACGTAAAAGTGGTGTCGCAAGGCACCGGGCAGGCGCTCGAAACCGGGCGGCGCGGGGATTCCGATGTTGTGTTCGTGCATGCGCGGCCGCAGGAGGAGAAATTCGTCGCCGACGGCTTCGGCGTGAAGCGTTTTCCGGTCATGTATAATGACTTCGTCCTGATCGGACCGAAGAGCGATCCGGCGGGCATCAAGGGCTCGAAGGACATCGTCGGCGCGCTCAAGACGATCAAGAGCAAGGCCGCGCCGTTCATCTCGCGCGGCGACAAGTCCGGCACCCATGCGGCCGAGCTCGCGCTCTGGAAGCAGGCCGGCATCGACATTGCCGGTGCCGACAAGGGCCCCTGGTACAAGGAGATCGGGCAGGGCATGGGCGCCGCCCTCAACACCGCATCGGCCGCCAATGCCTATGTGCTGGCCGATCGCGGCACCTGGCTCAGCTTCAAGAACCGTGGCGATCTCGCCATCGTGGTCGAAGGCGACAACCGGCTGTTCAACCAGTACGGCGTCATCCTGGTCAATCCGGAGAAGCATCCGACCGTGAAGAAGGCCGAAGGCCAGGCTTTCATTGACTGGCTCGTCTCGCCGGAAGGCCAGAAGGCAATCGCCGATTACAGGATCAACGGCGAGCAATTGTTCTTCCCGAACGCGAATGCGTCGGGGGTGTGAGAGCAGGGTGCTCTCTCGTGTCCCGGATGCAGTGCAGCGCGTTGGCGGTGCACTGCTGATCCGGGACCCATGTTTCGTCCAAGAATGGGTCCCGGTTCTGCAGCGCACCACTTCGTCTTACTCGTGCTGCGCTGCGCCCGGGACACGAGGCCGGGCCTAAGCCTTGTCGAACACCATGACCTTCGACACGAAGGCCGGTTCGTCGCGCACATGGGTGAGGCCGTGTGCGCGCGCGATTGCTGCAAAGTCCTCGTCGAGATAGCTCTCGAAATACGGCTCGTGATAATTCTGCGGGAAGCGTTCGAGCAGCCCGGCATAATCCGGCACGTCGCGCCGCTGCAGCGAATCCACGATGACGAGCCGTCCGCCCGGCTTGAGCACGCGCGCACATTCGGCAAACATCTCGCGGCGGATCTCCGGCGGCAATTCGTGCATCATGAATACCGAGGTCACCGCGTCCTGGCTGGCATCGGCCAGCGGCAGACTCTCGGCCTTGCCGACCATCGCCGTGACGCGCGACCAGCGCCGCAGATGATGCCGCGCGTGTTTGACATAGGCCTCCGACAGATCGATGCCGGTGACCGGCAGGCGCGGCCAGGCCTGCTTGACGAAGTCCAGGAACCGCCCGGTGCCGCACCCGATATCGGCGAGGCGAAGCGTGCGCTGATCTCGGCCGCGGAAATGCTCGTGCAACTCCGGCAGCGCCATGCGGCGCATCGCGTTCGCGGTGCCCTTGAACAGCACCTCGACCTGGGTGTCGTAGCGGTCCGCCGAGTCCTCGGTCAGCCAGCCGCCGGACTGGTAGTGGAAATTCTGCAAATAATAGTCCGGCCGCGTGCCGGCGACGCCGTCGGTGCGGACCTCATCATGGCGGCGCTCCTTCCGTCTTCGATAGACATCCGGCAGATCGTCGAAGAACAACCGCGAGCGGCGTATGAGCGTTGCGGGCGAGCCGTCATGATCGGCGGGCAGGGGATAGATGCCGGCCTCGACATTGGCGAGATCGCGGCCGAGCAGTTCCGCCATGTCGCCATAGAGACGGCGCTGGCTGATGAGCGGCGCGCGGTTGTCACCGGGGCGGGACGGAGTTTCTTCTTCTCCCTCGCGCCGCCGCGCCTCCGCCGCGAGCCGCTGCAAGGCGTAGCCATGACCCGCATACCAGGCGAGGCGGGGCAACTGGGTCGCGCCATAGGCAACGCGGGTGGCAAGACGGGCGAGGGGGCTCATAATCGTGACCTGAGGTTTCCGGCGCCGTTGATCGTATATATGTAGGGCGAAATCGAGAATCACATGCCCAAAGCCGTTGCCGGACCTGAAATCGAGCGCCTGATCCAGCTGCTGGCACGGCTGCCGGGCCTTGGCCCGCGCTCGGCGCGCCGCGCGGCCCTGCATCTGATCAAGAAGCGCGAGCAATTGATGGCGCCACTCACCGATGCGCTGGAAGTGGCGCGCGAGCGCATCACGGTGTGCGGAACCTGCGGCAATATTGATTCGCAGAATCCCTGTACGGTTTGTACCGATGACAAGCGCGATCCGTCTGTCATCGTGGTGGTCGCCGATGTCGCCGACCTCTGGGCGCTGGAGCGCGCGGGCGCAGTCAATGCGCGCTACCATGTGCTCGGTGGCACGCTGTCGCCGCTCGACGGCGTCGGTCCGCAGGACCTCACCATCGACGCACTGGTGACGCGCGCGCACGATCCGGCGGTAAAAGAGGTGATCCTCGCGCTCAACGCCACGGTCGACGGCCAGACCACGGCGCATTACATTACCGACCTGCTGAACAGCGCGGGTGTTGCGGTGACCCGGCTCGCGCACGGCGTGCCGGTCGGCGGCGAGCTCGATTATCTCGACGAGGGTACGCTGTCGGCGGCGATCCGGCAAAGGACGGCGATGTAGCGTCTCCTCCTCCCCGCGGCAGCGTGGAGCGTCGCTCTTCTCCGTTCGTCCCCGCGAAAGCGGGGACCCAGTCCTTTCAGCGCGCAATGTCGTCGTAGAGATCGCGCCAAGCTGGATTGCGACGTTCAATCGCTTCCAGCTTCCACTTACGATTCCATTTCTTGATTTGTCGCTCGCGCATCAAGGCGGACTCGCGGGTCTCGTGCTACTCGTACCAGACAAGCGATTTTACGCCGTAATCCTTGGTGAAGCCGGGCACGACGCCTTCGCGGTGTTGCCACATTCTCGCGATGAGGTTGTCTGTGCTGCCCGTGTATAGAGTGCCATTGCGCCGGCTTGCGAGGATGTAGACATAGAAGCTCATCGCTCGTGGCCCTGGGCTCCCGCTTTCGCGGGGACGAACGGAGAGCGGACATTATCAACCCGCAGAAACGCTGCTCAACTATGAGGCGGCCTCACGCCTACTCCTTCGCGCCCGCCCGCTGCCAGGGGAAGCGGCCGTCGACCTCGAGCTGCAGGCTCATTGAGAGGAAGGTGCGGATCACCACGATCGCGCCGAGCACGGCGACGCTGGTCAGCGTCGGCGTCACCGCTACGGTGCGGATGATGTCGGCAGCGACCAGCACCTCAAGCCCGAGCAGGATGGCGCGTCCGATGTCCTGGCGGAGCCTGCGATAGGCATCGATCCCGTCGGGCGGCGCAAAGACAATGCCGGCATAGCGTGCGAAGGAGATCAGCAGACCGATCGCGATCAGGGCGACGCCGATCAGGTCCAGCGTCGAGCCGACCAGTTCAATCCAGTGCGAGAAGATCATGTGAGCTCCGGAAACGCGCGGCGCTGACCGGAATCAGGAGGCTGATTCGTCCCGCTTGTCCAATTCGCGGAAATGGCCGCGAAGCTGAAGCCATGCCAGCAGCAGGAAGCTCGGGATCGAGAGGAGCACCGACACCACGAAGAACCAGAACCAGCCGGTCGATTCGGCGACGAAGCCGCCGCTGGAGGACAGCGTGGTGCGGCCGACCGCGGCGAGCGCGGTGAGCAGTGCGAATTGTGTCGCGGTATGCGCCCGCACGCCGCACAGCGCTGACAGATAGGCGACGAAGATCACCGTGCCGATCGCGCCGGTGAAATTCTCGATGATGACAGCGGCCGTCAGCGCCGGCACATGCGGCCCGATCAGCGCGAGCCACGCAAAGGCGAGGTTGGAAACGGTTTGCAGGATGCCGCCAACCCACAGGCTGGTCGAGAGCGGCAACGCGCGCGCAACCATGCCGCCGGCAAATCCGCCGGCCAGCGCCGCGGCGAGGCCGACGCCTTTCACCACCGCCGCATAGGTCGCCTTGTCGAAGCCGATATCGATGACGAAGGGGCCGGTCAGCACGCCGGCAAAGGCGTCGCAGAACTTGAACAATACGACGAAGAGCAGGATGACGACCGCCTCGGGCCGCGTCAGGAATTCCTTGAAAGCGCCGAATGCCGTGATCGCGACGCGGCTGACCGGATCGCGCGACTTGTCGACCACGTTGGCCGGAGCGGGAGGTTCCGTCGCCATCAACGAGGCGAACAGGCCGACAGCCATCAACGCGGCGGCTGCGATGAAGCCCCACATCCAGACCGAGCCGCGCGATACGCCGATATGTTCGAGCCAGGCGGTGAGCGCGATCACGCCCGCACCCGACGCGAGCATGCCGATGCGGTAGGCTGCAACATAGCCGGCCATGCCGGCCGCCTGTTCGCTGGTCTCGAGGCTTTCGACGCGGAAGGCGTCGATCACGATGTCCTGGGTCGCCGAAGCGGTCGCGACCATCACCGCACCGAGCGCCACCGGCCACAGCGTGACGGCCGGATTTTGCACGGCAAGGAATACGATCGCGGCGGCAAGGAGAAGCTGCGAGAACACGAGCCAGCCGCGCCTGCGTCCCAGCGCGCGCGACAGGACCGGGATGTCGAGCGCATCGACCAGCGGCGCCCAGAGGAATTTCAGCGTATAGGGCAGGCCGACCAGCGCATAGAGTCCGATGGTGCGAAGGTTGACGCCGCTCTCGGTCATCCAGATCGCGAGCGTCGCGCCGGACAAAGCCAGCGGCAGTCCGGACGAGAAGCCGAGCAGGATCACGATCAGGACGCGCGGTTTCAGATAGACCGCGATCGCGTCGGACCAGCTTGGCTTTGCGGCAGGTGATTCGAGGGGGGTCATGGGCGCGGCAGGTTACTGTCTGCTGCCGCGCTTGTCTTGCCCGGAACGCTGGCGGACTTGCGGCGTGTGCCTTATTCGCGGAGGGCTGCGGTTTCGGTCGGCTGAGGGGCCTGGGCCGGCGGCGCGCCGCGCGCGACCTGAACACCAGGATCCATGCCGCGTTCCTGCATATTGCGCTGGCGGACCAGTTCCATCACGTCGCCGATATCGTCGAAAGCCCGGCTGTGGGCATTGGTGTTCTTGTTTCGCAGCGGCGTCAGATCGTAGACGGCGATGCGCTCGCGTTCGAATTCGGTGCGATAGGGTTCGGTCGCGCCGACTTCGCCGACCCGGTCGACGCCGCCCCAGATCTGCTTGGAGATTGACAGCGCGGCATCGTCCTGCGCCGCGAACAGCAGCATTTTCGGCCGGTTCGGTCCCATCCGCTTGATGGTGGCCCGGAACACATCGATATCGACATCGGGCGCCACCAGCATCGCCTGTTTGACCTTGTCGGCGCCGGGGGCGCGCCGCATCGCGCGGCCGCGCAACGCCTCGAGCGTGACGTGGCTGCCCATCGAATGCGCCAGCAGGTGGATCTCCTTGATGTGCGGATAGCTCGCGATCTGGTCGATCAGACCCTCCAGCGCGTCGCGCGAGAAATTCGCGCTCTCGCGGTCATAGGTGTAGGACTTAAGCTCGATGCTGCCACGCGAGGGCCAGGTGAACAGGATCGGCACCGCCTCGGCCTTGGAATCGTGGACGATCTGCGCGAAGCGATAGACCGAATCGTCGAAGCGGTTGTTGAAGCCGTGGACGAAGATCAGCACACGCGGATTCTTGGTTCGCCGCGCAGTCTCGGCAATCTGCGACGCGAAGCTGCGCTGATCGATATAGTCGGCGGACACCGTGACGAAATCCGTGCGCGGGTCTCCCGGCAGCATGGCCGGCCACTTCACCTGCCCGGCCTTGTGGGACGGCGGGATCGACACGGTGATGGCGGCATAGGACAGCGAATCGGAGCGTTCGCCGCCGAACATGGAGCCGGGGTCTTCGACCGCCTTCTTGCGCGTGGTGGCAACCAGAATGGGCACGCGCGCGGTGCCCTCGACCTGTTGCGCGGTTGGAGTAAGAACGCCCTGCGCGGGCCGGGTCACGCAGCCCCCGCACAAGCCGGCTGCCGCCAAAGCGGCGACGATCGCAATCCCCCTCAGCACGACACCAACCCCGAACGCATTTACGAAGCGTTAACCATTGGCGCCAATCTAGCCCAGCGCATCGCGCATAACCAGCCGGGTGGCTCCCGGTCGGGGTGCCCCAGCCATGGCAGAGCCGGACTATGGTTAATGCGCCACACAGTTCCCGATTTGGCACATCGGGATATTGACCGGGCCGAGGGTTATTCGGCGGCGACGACCCGCCTTGCGCCGACCGGCGCCGGAATCACGGCATTGGCCTGGTCTTCGTTTTCGCCGTCGAATTCGACCTCGCGAATGCGGTTGCCGCGGCGCTCCAGCTTGTCGGTGGACACCACGATCTGCCTGATGTCTTCGGTCGCCTGACCGAAATGTCCCTCAAGCTTGCGCACGCGGTCGCGCAGCCGTTTGAGGTCCTCCATGAAATGCCCGACTTCGGCATGGATTTTATCGGCGGCCTCGCGCATGCGGGCATCGCGGTGGATCTGCTGGATCACCTGGACCGCCAGCATCAAAAGCGACGGCGACACAATGACGACGCGGGAGCGGAACGCGCGCTGGATCAGGTCGTCGAACTGGTCGTGCAGCTCGGCATAGATCGATTCCGACGGCACGAACATCAGCGCCAGTTCCTGGGTCTCGCCGGGGATCAGATATTTGCTCGCGATATCGGCGATATGCTTGCCGACGCTCTGCCGCAGCATCCGCCCGGCCATGTTGCGCTCCTCGTCGGTCTTGGCGTCGCGGAATGCGGTGACCGCCTCCAGCGGGAATTTTGCATCGATGATCAGCGGCCGCTGATCCGGGAAGTGGATGACGCAATCCGGCCGCGTGTTGTTCGACAGCGTGAACTGGAATTCGTAGGCGCCTTTGGGCAGTCCGTCCTCGATGATCATCTCCATCCGGCCCTGCCCGAAGGCGCCGCGCTGCTGCTTGTTGGAAAGCACGCTCTGCAGCGAGGTGACCTGCGAGGCGAGATTGGTGATGTTCTTCTGCGCGGCGTCGATCACGGCGAGGCGTTCGTTCAGGCGATTGAGATTTTCGCCGGTCTGCTGCGTGGTGTGCTGGATCGACTGGCCGATGCGGTGCGTGACGGCATCGAGCCTCTCGGAGAAGGCCTTCTCGAATTGCGATTGCCGGTTCGCCAGCATCTCGCCCATGGCACGCACGAGGCCGGTGGTCTCGGCCTGTAACCGGCGCAGCTCGGCCATCCGGGCCTCGTTCTCCTCAGCGGCGATCCGCTCGGCTTCGGCGGCCTCCTCTATGCGGCGGCGCCGCCGCGCCATCAGCATGATGGTGACGCCAATGGTGGCTGCCAGAATGAAGGCACAGACCGCCGCGATCACCGCGACGACCAGCAGCGGGTCGAGGCCGGCGAGCCGGTCCCGGATCAGGGCGAGGCTATCCATCCGATCCTTGTATCACGATTCGCGGCGGCAATGGAACAAAAAGAGAACATGGTTACTTCCCCGTGAGTGGCGTCAACCGGTCCCGAGGGAGAAAAGAAACGCGAGCGGGGAGGGCAAGAACGAAATTGACCGCGCGCCGGGCGATAATTACATCGCGCGAATGGCTCTTCGCGACATTCTGGTCATTCCCGACAAGCGTCTCCGCGTCGTCTCCAAACCGGTGGCGGCGGTGGACGCATCTGTGCGCGCGCTGGCCGAGGACATGCTGGAAACCATGTATGACGCGCCGGGGATCGGGCTCGCCGCCATCCAGATCGGTGAGCCGCTGCGCCTCGTCACCATGGATCTGTCCAGGAAGGACGACGAGAAGAACCCGCACGTCTTCATCAACCCGGAGATCACCTGGTCGTCGGAGGAGAAGAATGTGCACGAGGAGGGCTGTCTCTCGATCCCCGAATATTACGAGGAGGTCGAACGGCCGGCAAAGGTGCGGTTCACCTATCTCGATCTCGACGGCAAAACCCATGAGGTCGAGGCCGATGGCCTGTTCGCGACCTGCATCCAGCACGAGATCGACCACCTCAACGGCGTGCTCTTTATTGACCACCTCTCGAAGCTGAAACGCGACCGCGTCATCAAGAAATATACGAAGATGGCGAAGCAGGCGGCGGAGTAACGGTTGTCCTTTCTGCCACGATTTGATATCATTGATATCAAATGACTGACATGCTGATCCGAAAAGTGGACCCCAAGCTCAAGCGCGAGATCGAACGGCGCGCGCGGGCGCACGGCCGGAGTCTGTCGGACGAAGCGAAGATCGTGCTGCAGCGGGGGCTGCAAGTGCCGGAGCCTCCTTTGAAGATGGGCACCTATCTGATATCTCTCCTCCCAGACGAGTTTCGCGGTGACGATCTCGTCTTCGAGATTTCCGGCGACGTCAGCGATCCGCCTGACTTTGAATGATTGTCCTCGACACAAACGTCGTGTCGGAGACGATGAGGGCAACGCCGCAACCCTCCGTCGTCGATTGGCTTAACTCAAAGGACGAGATGGAGCTTTTCATCTGTGCTCCTGTGCTCGCAGAACTGCGCTATGGTGAACAGTTGTTGCCTGCAGGGCGACGGCGCAACGCTTTGAGTGCCGCGATTGACCAAGTCGAGCACAAGGCCTTTCGCGGTCGAATTCTGCCGTTCGATCAAGCGGCGGCATCCGTTTACGCAAGACTTGCGGCCATGCGCAAAAGCAAGGGACTTCCTTTGAACCAGATGGATGGATTGATTGCTGCGATAACAGCAAGCCAGAACGCCGTTCTCTGTACGCGCGACGAAGACGGGTTCGCGGAACTCGGGCTCGCGGTCATCAATCCATTCAAGGTTGAGACCCGATAGCCGATGCCCCTTCGCCTCATCTTCATGGGCACGCCGGATTTCGCGGTGCCGACGCTGATCGAACTCGCTGGTGCTGGGCATGAGATCGCCGCGGTCTATACCCGCGCCCCGAAGCCGGCCGGGCGCGGCATGGAATTACAGGAGACGCCGGTTGCGCGCGAGGCGAAGCGGCTGGGCTTGCCGGTGCTGACGCCGAAGACCTTGCGGACGGAGGAGGCGCAGGCGGAATTTGCAGCCTTCGGCGCCGATGCCGCGGTGGTGGTGGCTTACGGCCTGATCCTGCCGAAGCCGATTCTCGAAGCGGTGCCGCTCGGCTGCTTCAACCTGCATGCGTCGCTCTTGCCGCGCTGGCGCGGCGCCGCGCCGATCAACCGCGCGGTGATGGCGGGCGATGCAGAGAGCGGCGTCACCGTCATGAAGATGGACGAGGGGCTCGACACCGGCGGCATGGCTATGATGGAGCGCGTTGCCATCGGCCCCGACATGACCGCGGGCGAGTTGCACGACCGGCTCGCCGTGATCGGCGGCGACCTGATGCATCGCGCACTCGGCGCGCTGGAGCGCGGCTCGCTGCAGGTGGTGCCGCAGCCGGAAGCCGGCGTGACCTATGCCGAGAAGATCGACAAGACCGAAACCCGGATCGACTGGTCGCGTCCGGCGCGGGATGTGCATAATCACATCCGCGGGCTGTCGCCATTTCCGGGCGCGTGGTTCGAATTGCCGGGCGATAAGGCGCCGGTGCGGGTGAAGGTGCTGCGCTCGACGCTTGCAAACGGGACCGGACCTTCGAGCGGTGCGCCGGGCTCCGTGCTCGACGACCATCTCACCATTGCGTGCGGCGACGGCGCGATCCGCATCCTCGATCTGCAGCGCGCCGGCGGGAAGCCGATGAAAGCGGACGAATTTCTGCGGGGGACGAGCGTCAATCGCGGCATGAGGGTCGCTTAGGCGCTCGGATGTGCAGCCGCTGCTGCAAAGCGCGTGACCGGCCGGAACATGCGGCGATATTGCCCCGGCGTCAGTCCGGTCGCACGCCTGAACAGGCGGCGGAAGAACGCGGCATTCTCGTAACCGCACAGCGGCGCAATATCGTCTGCAGCAAGCTCGCCTAATTCCAGCAGGCGCTTGGCTTCTTCGATCCTCAGATTCTGCGCATGGCCGATCAGCGTCGAGCCGGTCGCGGTCTTGAAGCGCCGTTTCAGGCTCCGCTCAGGGATGCCGCAGGCCGCGATGACAGCGGAAACCGCGTTCGGTTGCCGGAAATTCTTCGCGAGCCAGTCTTCGGCGCGGCGCACGACAGAATCGGCATGGACCTGCTGCCGCACGAGCGTGGCATAGGGAAGCTGCCCTTCGCCGTGCAGCTTCATCAGATAGACCTTGGCGATACGCATCGCTTCGCCAGGGCTGCAATGGCGCGCGATGATGTGGATCGCGAGATCGTGCCAGGATGAGGTGCCGCCGGCTGTGACGATGCGTCCGGCGGGATCGGCGAAGACGAGATTGGGTGCAGGGTTGAAGCGAACCTTGGGAAAGCTTCTGCGAAACAGGTCCTCGTAGCCCCAGTGCGAGGTCGCTTCGCGATTGTCAAGCAATCCCGTCGCCGCGAGCAGCACCGAGCCGGAGCATGCGGAATAGATATGGCTGCCGGAACGATGGCATTGCCGCAGCCAGTCTTTCAGCGCGTCGTAGCGCTCGCTCATGGCGTCGGACGGATTAAGCCAGAGTTCGGGGACGATGACGATGGCGGGCTTGCGGGCGTCGTCGATGGTGAGGTCCGGATTGACCGGGATGCCATTGCCGCAGCGAAACGGCGTCGTCGCGAGCGAAACAATGCGCGGCCGGATCAGCGCGTGGCCGGCTTCGGTGCCGGTCAGTTCGTTCCAGAGCGTTCCGGTTGCCGCGAGCACATCCAACATGCCGTAGAGCGCGGAGCCCGCTGTTTCCGGCACGGCGACGATCAGGGCTTCGACCGCCTTGTCTTTTTGCGTGGTCATCCGCGACGCCCGAAGCTGGCACAAATGGATCGTTCGCGGCCAAAATCGATCTGATCGGGATTGTTGTCCAGCCCTAGTTTCCGCGCATCGGCTCGCCCCCGAAGGGCCGGAAACAACACGAACCCAGGAGACAACGATGTCCGCTCAAGCTGCAATCGCCGAGAAGACCACTGTCATCAATGGCCTCAACGTTCAGCAGGCGCTCGATACGATCGCCGCACTGAAGGCCGACAAGAGCCTTGCGCAGTTTCGCTTCCGCGCGAAAAACCGCTGGATCAGCGGCGGCGAGAATCGCTCGACCATCAAGGACTTTTACGGTGCGGGCGTCGAGGATACCTCGCGCATCAAGCCGTTCGAATTCACCAATGGCGAGCCGCCGGTGCTGCTGGGTGACAATGAAGGGGCCAACCCGGTGGAGTTTCTGCTGCACGCGCTGGCCGGCTGCGTGACCACCACATTCGTTCTCCACGCCATGGCGCGCGGGATCGTCATCCGTGAATTGTCGACCGAGCTTGAGGGCGACATCGATCTGCAGGGCCTGCTCGGCCTCGACGAGACCGTGCCGGCCGGCTACCGGCAGATCCGCATCAAGATGCACGTCAAGGCGGATTGCCCGGATGAGGCGCTGAACGATCTCCTCGCCTATACACAGGGGCATTCGCCGGTCTGCAACACCGTGTGCCGTCCGGTGCCGGTGGTGATCGAACGGGCCTGATCGAACGTGGCCAGAATGGATTGCCCGCCCCGGCGCGATCGGGGCGGGCAACCGATGGCTTGCTTTCCCGGTGGCGCTGCGCCGCGCTGCGCGCTATCACCCCGCGCACAATGCCACGCTACAAACTCCTCATTGAATATGACGGTGCGCCCTATCGCGGCTGGCAATACCAGGCCGATGCGCCGAGCGTGCAGGGCGCGATCGAGGATGCGATCGCGAAATTCGACGGACAGCGCGTCACCATCCAGGGTGCGGGCCGTACCGATGCCGGGGTTCATGCGCTCGGGCAGGTGGCGCATTGCGACCTGCGCGGCGACCATGACGGCGGCACGGTGCGCGATGCGCTGAATTTCTACCTGCGGCCGCAGCCGATTGCCGTTCTTGCCGCCGAGCGCGTCGGCGGCGACTTCAACGCGCGGTTCTCGGCGACGAAGCGGCATTATCTCTATCGCGTGGTAAACCGGCGGCCCGATCTCGCGCTCGATCTCGGCCGCGCCTGGCGGGTGGGGCGGCCGCTCGATATCGCGGCGATGCGCGAGGCGGCGGCGCGGCTGATCGGCAACCACGACTTCACCACCTTCCGCTCGACCGAGTGCCAGTCGAAATCGCCGGTGAAAACGCTCGACCGCATCGACATCGAGACCGAGGGCTGGAACGTCAACATCCTCGTGTCGGCGCGCTCGTTCCTGCACAATCAGGTGCGCTCGATGGTCGGCTCGCTGGTTCATGTCGGCGAGGGCAAGTGGACGCCGGACGACATCGCCCGCATTCTCGCCGCGCGCGACCGCACCTTGTGCGGACAGGTGGCTCCGCCGGAGGGGCTGTATCTCGTCAAGGTGGATTATTGAGCCGGCCGCGTCCGGCTCTCACCCCGTATTTCGCAGACCGGCGGCGATGCCGTTGATTGTAATGAGAATGCCGCGCCGGGTTCGCTCATCCTGAGCGCCCTGCCGCCAGCGGCGGATCAACTCCACCTGCAGATGATTCAGTGGCGCAATATACGGCAGACGGTGGCGGATCGAGCGCGCGAGCGGCGGATTGTCGGCGAGGCGCTCCTGCGTACCCGTGATGTGGTCGAGTGCTGTAACGGTCCGCGTCCACTCCGCTTTTAACGCGCCGAATATCCGGTTTGCGAGTTCGCTGTCGCCCGAGAGATCCGCGTAGCGCTTTGCCAGAGCCATGTCGGTCTTGGCCAGCACCATGTCCATATTGGAGAGCAGGGCGCGAAAGAACGGCCAGTCGCGATACATGCGCTGCAGCAATCCCATGCGCTGCTGCGGCGCCTCGCCGAGAAATGCATCGACGCCGGTTCCAAATCCGAACCAGCCGGGCAGGCCGACGCGGGCCTGCCCCCATGAAAAGCTCCACGGAATCGCACGCAGATCCTCGATGCGCCGGCTTTGGCGGCGCGACGCCGGGCGCGAACCGATATTGAGCTGCGCGATTTCCGCAATCGGGGTGGCGCCGAAGAAATAGTCGACAAAGCCCGGCGTCTCGTAGACGAGCGCGCGGTAGGCCTCCCGGCTCGCCTCGGAGATCCGTTCGGCCGCGGCGATGAAGTCATCCGGCGCAGCGTGACGGTTTTCCAGCAGCGTCGCTTCGAGTGTTGCAGCCACCAGCGCCTCAAGATTGTGGCGTCCAATCGCGGGATTGGCGTATTTCGATGCGATGACCTCGCCTTGTTCAGTGAGCCTGATGCGACCGCGGACTGTCCCGGGCGGCTGTGCAAGGATTGCCTGATAGCTCGGGCCGCCGCCGCGTCCGACCGTCCCGCCGCGGCCATGAAACAATCTCAGCGTGATGCCGTTGGCGGCATCGGAAAACAGGGCTGCGAGCGCCGTGGAGGCGCGATAAAGCTCCCAGTTGCTGGTGAAAAAACCGCCGTCCTTGTTGCTGTCCGAATAGCCTAGCATGATCTCCTGCTGGCCGCCGGATGCGCGCACCAGCTCGGGAATGCCGGGCAGCGCGAGGAAATCGCGCATGATCGCCGCGGCATTGCGCAGATCCAGGATCGTCTCGAACAGTGGCACGACAAGCAGCGAGACAAACGCCCCTTCGTCGCCGAGCACGCCGTGCATCAGCGCGCATTCCTTCTGGAGAACGAGTACTTCGAGGAGATCGCTGACTGCCTCGGTATGGCTGATGATGTAATGACGAATGCAGTCCGGGCCGAGCCGGGCGCGCAGATCGCGGGCTGCGCCGAAGACCGCAAGTTCGCTCTCGGTGCCGTCCGAATATGTCGTGCCGGGAATGCGCAGCGGACGCGGATCGCGCAGAAGCCGGAGCAGCAGTGCCTGCTTTTCCATTTCGCTGCGCTGCGCATAGTCGGGGACGACGCGCGCGGCGTGCAGCAATTCGGCGAGAACCTCCTCGTGCCGGTCCGAATTCTGCCGCAGGTCGAGAGTCGCAAGATGAAATCCGAACACCTCGACCGACCGCCGCAGCGGCGCGAGCCGCGCGGATATCAGTGCCTCGCCATGGTGGGCGCGGAGCGAGTTCTCGATCACGGCGAGATCGGCCTGCAGATCGTCTGCGCTGTCATAGGCCGGGGCGGGCATGACCGCATGGCGGAGCGCGGCTCTGCCGGTCAGCTTTTCGAGCGTCGCGGCAAGCCGCGCGTAGATGCCGATCAGGGCACGCCGATAGGGCACATCGTCACGATGCGGATTGGTGTCGCCGGAGCGGTCTGCGAGAGCCTTGAGGTCCTCGGTACAGCCGACAAGGAGCTGCGACATCGACAGATCGGCGCCGAGTTCGTGCACTTCATCGAGATAGTGCCGCAGCGCGACCTCGCATTGCTGGCGGAAGGCGTCTCTCAGCGTCTGCGCGTTGACATTGGGATTGCCGTCGCGATCGCCCCCGATCCACGATCCCATGCGGAAAAACGGCGCAATGCGCATGCCGGCGAAGCATTCCTCAAGCTCGGCGTAAAGGCGCGGGATCTCACGCAGAAACGTCGCGTGATAATAGCTCAGCACGTTCTCGATTTCGTCATGGACCGTGAGGCTGGAAAAGCGCAACAGGCGCGTCTGCCACATCTGCACCACCCGGGCCTTCATTTGCATTTCGTTGTCGCGGCGCTCGCGGCCATGCAGGCGGTCGCGCACCGCAAGCAGCTGCGCGAGCGAGGCTTCGGCATCGAGCAGGGTCTTGCGGCGCGCCTCGGTCGGGTGGGCGGTGAGTACCGGCGAGACGGCGCCGTGCTGCAGCGCCTGCGAGACCGCGGCCATCGGGACGCCGGCCGACTTCAGCAGCCGGCAGGTAAAGGCAAGGCTGCCGGGCTGCTCGTGCTGCTGCGCTTCACGGCGGCGAATGATGTGCCGGTCCTCGGCGATGTTGGCCAGATGGGAAAAATAGCTGAAAGCGCGCGCGACCAGGATGGCTTCCTCGGTGGTCAGGCTGCTGAGAACGGCGTCGAGCTTGCGTCCGGCCTCGATATCGGCGTCGCGTTCGAACGCGACGCTGAGACGGCGGATATTCTCGATCCGCTCGAACACCGCATCGCCTTCCTGCTCGCGGATCGTTGTGCCGAGAAGCTGCCCGAGCAGACGGATGTCTTCGATCAGGCAGGTATCCTCGGCAGAGTCTGCCTTCGGCAACGGGGTCTTGAGCGGGCCGGTCATCGCGCGTTTCGATAGCATAGCCGGCGCGGCGTCGCTCGCCTCAAATCGAAATCGCTCGATAGCGATTGGCAATCGTGCGGCGCATGATACGGCGATAGCGTGCGCTGTCGTAATTTCGCCGGCGCGTCACGCGTGCGCCGGACCGGCCATCAGCCGAAATACCGGTCCAGGATGTTCCGGTAGATTGCGGTCAGCGCGACAAGCTCGGACACCGGCACACGTTCGTCGATCGCATGCATGGTCTGGCCGACCAGGCCGAATTCCACCACCGGACAATAGTTCTTGATAAAGCGTGCATCCGATGTGCCGCCGGTGGTGGAGAGTTCGGGCTTGCGTCCCGTCACCTCGGCGACCGCAAGCGCAACCAGGTCAGTGAACGGCCCCGGTTCGACCACGAAAACATCGGCGTTGGACGGCTCCCATTCGAACGAGAACCGGATCCGGCCGCCGGACGCAGCGATGGCCCGCTTTTCGAGAAGGGCTTTCAGCGATTTCTGATTATGCAGATCGTTGAAGCGGACATTGAAACGTGCCCGCGCTTCGGCGGGGATCAGGTTGACGGTGGTGTTGCCGACATCGACCGAGGTGAATTCGAGATTGGACGGACCGAACAGCGCCGAGCCGTGGTCGAGCGGCTCGCCTTTCAGCGCGGAGATTAGTGTCACGAGGCCGGTGACAGGATTATCGGCGCGCTCCGGATAGGCGACGTGGCCCTGCTTGCCGTGCACGATCAGGGTGCCATTCTGCGAGCCGCGCCGGCCGATCTTGATGGTGTCGCCCAGCACCTCGCGATTGCTCGGCTCGCCAAGGATGCAATGGTCGAACCGTTCACCGTGCCTTGCCGCCCAGTCGAGCAGCTTGGGCGTGCCGTTGATCGCGACACTTTCCTCGTCGCCGGTGATCAGGAACGAGATCGAGCCCTTTGGCTTGCCGCCGTGGGCTGAGAGGTAATCCAAGGTCGCCGCGATACAGGCGGCAATGCCGCCCTTCATATCGACGGCGCCGCGGCCGTAGAGGACTCCATCGGCAATCTCGCCACCAAAAGGCGGATGCGTCCACGCCGTCTCGTTGCCTGGCGGCACCACGTCGGTGTGGCCCGCAAACATGAGGTGAGGGGAGCCGGTGCCGATGCGGGCGTAGAAATTCTCCACGTCCGGCGTGCCGGGTTCGGAGAACGTTATGCGGTGGGTGGTGAAGCCCGCGGCCTTCAGAATCGCGTCGAGATAGCTGAGTGCGCCGCCTTCCGCCGGAGTGACGGACGGGCAGCGCAGCAAGTTTTGCGCGATGGCGACGGGATCAGCGGTCATCCGTCAATCGCGCAGCAATTCGTTGATCGAGGTTTTGGAGCGGGTTTTTTCGTCCACGCGCTTGACGATCACGGCGCAATAGAGGTTCGGCCCCGGCTGGCCGTTCGGCAGCGGCTTGCCCGGCATGGTGCCCGACACTACCACCGAATAGGGCGGGACTTCGCCGCGGAAGGTTTCGCCGGTCGAGCGGTCGATGATCGTAGTCGAGGCGCCGAGATAGACGCCCATCGACAGCACCGAACCCTCGCGAACGATCACGCCTTCGGCGACTTCGGCGCGCGCGCCGATGAAGCAATTGTCCTCGATGATGACCGGCCCGGCCTGCAGCGGCTCAAGCACCCCGCCGATGCCGGCGCCGCCGGAGATGTGACAGTTCTTGCCGATCTGCGCGCAGGAGCCGACGGTCGCCCAGGTATCGACCATGGTCCCGGAATCGACATAGGCGCCGAGATTGACGAAGGACGGCATCAGCACCACGCCCGGCGCGATAAACGCGGACCTGCGCACAACGCAATTCGGCACCGCGCGAAAACCCGCCTTCTTGAACTTCGCGGCGGTCCAGCCTTCGAATTTCGACGGCACCTTGTCCCACCAGACCGACTTGCCGGGGCCGCCCTTGATCACGCTCATATCGTTCAGCCGGAACGAGAGCAGCACGGCCTTTTTCAGCCATTGATTGACGCGCCACTCGCCGTTCGGCTGTCGTTCGGCCACGCGGGCCGCGCCGGAATCGAGAAGTGCGAGCGCCTGTTCCACCGCCTTGCGCACCGGCCCCCTGGTCTTGGGAGAAATGCCGTCGCGCTTCTCGAAGGCGTCGTCGATCGTCTGTGCGAGCTTCTCGTGAGCCATGCTGGTCCCCGTCCCTTAGGCGCCGCTGTGTCGCGCGGCGAGGGCCGCCCTGTCAATGGCGCGCAGAACCTGCCGCATGCGGTCTTCGTGCCATCGGGCTTGCATTAACTGCTCGCAATGCGCCTTGCGGCATTCGCCATTGCGATACCGCGCTCATTTTGGCAGCCTAGCGATACAACAGACATCGGCCCCCGTCTCTTGTGTTCGTCGCCTGGGCCGATCGGGAGGATAATGACCATGACAGGATTGACCCGGCGAGCCCTGCTGCCGGCCGCCGCACTGGCCCTTGCCTTTGGCTCCGGTGCGGCCCTCGCCCAGCAACAGCAGCCGATCGAACTGAAGCTTGCCTATTATGTCGGCGATCAGCACGCCATGTCGCAATGGCTGATCAAGTGGGCCGAGAAGCTTGAGAAGGATTCCGGCGGCCGGCTGGTCTTCAAGCGTTTCCCGGGCGCGCAGATGGGTCCGGTGCCGCAGCATTACGATTTCGCCCGTACCGGCCAGGCCGACATCTCCTGGTTCCTGCATGGCGCGACGCCCGGCCGCTTCCCGCTGACCGGGATCGTGCAGGTGCCGTATCTCGTCGGCAGTGCGGAAATCGGGACGAAGGTGCTGAACGATCCCGAATTGCGGTCAAAATACCTCGATGCCGAGCACAAGGGCGTGAAGCTGCTGCTGCTGTTCACGCATCAGCCCGGCCAGATCCACACCACCAAGAAGCCGATCAGGACGGTGGACGACGTCAAGGGACTGCGCCTGCGCTTCGCGTCGCCGGAAATCCGTGACTTCATTGCGGCCTTGGGCGGCTCGCCGGTCGGCGTCGCGCCGACCGAGCAGGTCGAGCAGATGCAGAAGGGCACGCTCGATGGCGTGGTGATCGACTATGGCGGCGCCGGCATCGCCTTCAAGATGGGCGGAACGGTGAAATATACGACTGAGATGTATTCGTATGTCGCAAGCTTCGGCCTCGCCATGAACGAGGACACTTGGAAGAAGCTGCCGCCGGATCTGCAGCAGCTGATCACCAAGTCGCTGCAGGGTGTCGAGAAGGAAATCGGCCAGGCCTGGGACGGGCTCGATGCGCCGGGCAAGAAGGCGCTGCTTGACGGCGGCGCCGAGGCGATCAAGCTGTCGCCCGAGGAGAATGCCAGGTTCCGCAAGATCGGCGCCGATGTTGCCGCGGCGAAAATCAAGGAACTGGATGGCAAGGGGCTTCCGGCAACCGCGGTCTACAATCAGATGAAGGCGCTTGCCGAAAAGCACGCCAAGGACTCCAAGAACTTCTGGAATTGAGCGTGGTTCGGATTGGCGTCACAATTGACGCAGGTGTGTTCCCTCCCCCAGCAAGGGGGAGGGTCGGGGAGGGGGTCAAGTGTTGCGACAAATAACCCCCACCCGGATCGCTGTGCGATCCGGCCTTCCGCTTTCGGGGGAAGGTGACGTTGCGGCAGGCTTTGCTGCGTTTCTCCATCACGGGTCATCTCGGTGAAGCGCTTCGGCAATATCGCGTCGGCAATCTGCGGCGGCATCGCAGCCGTGTTCCTGCTGGGCATGCTGGTGCTCACGGTCGCGGACGTCGCGTTGCGGACATTCTTCAACTATCCGCTGCGCGGCGTATACGAGCTGATCGAGCTGATGCTGGCCGGCGCGTTCTTTCTGGCGCTGCCCTGCGTTTTCCTGCGCGAGGACAACATCCTGGTGAACACCATCGACGAATTTGCGCCGCGCATCGTTCCGCTGCTCAAGCGCATTGCGCTGGTGCTCTCGGTTCTGACCTTCGCCGTGCTGGTGTGGCAGGGCTGGTCGGCAGCGTGGGACTCCTATGAGTTCCACGACGTCACCGCAGACCTTGGGCTCCCGAAATTCTGGCACTGGACCATTGTGCTTGCCGGCATGAGTCTCGCCGCACTTGCCGCGCTGTTTATGCTGTTCCGCGGAGACGCCACGCGGCCCGACACGATCGAGCATCGTATCGAGGATCGCGTATGAGCATCACCGCGATCGGGATCGCCGGAGTCGTCCTGCTCCTGGTGATGATTTTCATGCGGGTGCCGATTGCGATCGCACTCGCAGCGGCCGGTTTCCTCGGCTATGCCGCGATCGACGGCTGGATGCCCGCGCTCAAGATGGCGGGCCTCGTTCCCTATCAGATGGCGAGTGCCTATTCGCTGTCGGTGATCCCGCTCTTCATCCTGATGGGTGCGGTGGCATCGCGCGCCAACATGGCGAGCGAGCTGTTCCAGGCCTGCAATGCAGTGTTCTCCGGGATCCGCGGCGCGCTGGCCAATGCCACGATCGGAGCCTGCACATTGTTCGGTGCGATCTGCGGCTCCTCCATCGCGACCGCCGCGACGTTTTCGCGCGTCGCCATCCCGGAAATGCGGCGGCATGGCTACGACCCCGCCTTTGCAGGCGGCGCGGTGGCATCGGCCGGCACGCTCAGCGTGCTGGTGCCGCCGTCGGTGCTGACGGCGATCTATGCCATCGTCGCCGAGCAGTCTCTGGTCAAGCTTTACGCGGCCGCCTTTGTGCCGGGCTTTGTGCTTGCCGGTCTGTATGTGCTGACGGTCTGGACCGTCGCCTGGTTCAAGCCGAAATGGATTCCGCGCGTCGCCTCGATGACGTGGAAAGAGCGGCTGCGCGCCTCGCTCGGAATGTGGAAGCTCGGTCTTTTGTTCTTCATCGCCGTGTTCGGCATCTATTTCGGCTGGTTTTCGCCGACCGAAGCGGCCGCCGTTGCGGCGTTCATTGCGATCCTCATCGGGTTTTCCACGCGCGCGATAACGCTTCGCGACTTTGCCGATTGCGTACTGGAGACGGTTTATACCACGGCGTCGATTCTCCTCGTGGTGGCGGGCGCCTTTATCTTCTCGCGCTTCATCGTGCTGACCCAGTTCCCCAACGAGCTGGCGAAATGGGCGCATCTGAGCGAGCTGTCGCCGTTCTGGGTGCTGATGGCGGTGATGGCACTTTACATCGTGCTTGGCACATTCCTCGATGAGGTCTCGACCATCCTGATCACGGTGCCGATCACCCTGCCGCTGATCAACGCGATCGGCTACGACGGCATCTGGTTCGGCATCTTCGTCACCATCATGTGCACCATCGGACTGGTCACGCCGCCGACGGGAATGACCGTGTTCGTCATTCAGGCGCAGCATCCGGAAATTCCGGTGATGCGCATCTATGCCGGCACGCTGCCGTTTCTCGCCGCCGATTTCGTGCTGGTCGGACTCTTGATTCTGTTCCCGGCGATGGCGCTGTGGCTGCCAGGTATCGTCGGGTAAACGTGCGCCGCCTGCCTCGCGTCACCGGCAGCATTTGGCCAGCAGGAATGCCGACAGGTCGTCGGTAACGTAATCGACATGAGCCGCGTCGCGGCCTTCGAGTTCCCAGTCTTCGCGCAAGACTTCGCGGGTGCCTTCGGGCACCACCAGTACGGTGGTCATGCCGAGCGCGTGCGGCACGGCGAGATTGCGGGCGAGGTCCTCGAACATGGCGGCCTGTGCCGGATCGACGTCGTGGCGCGCGAGAAAACGCTCGTAGGTCTTGCGCGAGGGCTTCGGTTCGAGCTCGGCGGCGACGATGTCGAAGATATCCTCGAAGTGAGCGTCGATGGCGAGGCGCCGCATCACTGCATCGGCATGTTTTCTCGTCCCGTTGGTCAGGATCAGCTTGCGGCCGGGCAGCCGCTCAAGCGCGCTGCCAAGCGCCGCGTTCGGTTCCAGCGGCGAATGGTCGATCTGGTGGACGAAGTCGAGGAAGTCGTCCGGCTCCATGCCATGCTCGGTCATCAGCCCGCGCATCGAGGTGCCGTAGCGGCGGTAATAGTCTTTCTGCAGCCGGAAGGCGTCGTCATGGGTCATGCCGAGGAACGCCGCGATATAGTCGCGGATGCGCTCGTCGACCTGCTGCCACAGATTGAGGTGATGCGGGTAAAGCGTGTTGTCGAGATCGAAGATCCACGTCGTGACGTGGGAGAAGCGTCGCGCGGCGTTTGCGTGGTCGGCGGACGTTGCTTCATTCTCCCCGTTTGCGGGGAGAGCGCCGCGGGCGCTGTGAAGGGGTGTGGATGCCATGCCGCGTATCTATTGCGGCCCGCGGCAATGCGCCAGCGCAGAATAAGCCCTATTTGAACCGCACCGTCGTCGGGCCCTGGCCGGTTTCGATCGCCGCAAATCCGGTCTGCATCAGACCGCGGGACGCGCAATCGATGTGATCGTAGGTTTCGAATTTGGCGGGCCGCGTGCAGAGCGCGGTATTGCCGCCCCATGCCAGCGGCTTGCCGCCGCTCATCAGCGTCTGACCGCTGGCGTCGACCGCCTCTGCGAACGAGAAGATGCGCTTGGCCTGCGCGCTGGTTTCCGGCCGCAGACACCGGCCGGGCTCGATGCGGTACCAGCCGCGGGCGGTGATCGCGTTGCTCTCCTCGATGCCGATCGCGGCCATGACCGCATGCGGCGTGTCGTTGCACCAGGTGAATCCTGTGCCGGGTTTCTGAGCCGCCTCCATCAGGACCGAAAAGAAGTCGGAGCGGGCGGCGGCGGTGACGGAGACCTTGTTGTCCTGCGCGAACTGGCGCAGTGCAGCGTCGGTCTTGTCGCCGCGCACGCCGTCGATCGGGCCGGGATCGTAGCCGGCCACCGTCAAGAGCCGCTGGATGCCGGCATCGCGCGCCTGATCCTCCGAATAGCCGGCCTCTTCAGCCAGCGTCAGGCGGAACTCCTTGTCGGACTGTTCGGATGGCGATGGCTTGACCGCGGTGAAAAGCGCCGGCCGCTGGCCGCCCCGGCAATTGCGGGCATTGGAACTGGAGAAGTCCACCGCACCGACACAGAACTCGGTATCGCCGCGTCGCGGCAATGGCGATGCACCGTACAATGCCGGTGTGCGTGCATGCAGATAAAGGTCGCCATTGGGCAGCGCGCCCTGAATCGCGATGCGGCACTGACCGGGATCGAGCTTGTACCAGCCGCGCGACGTTGCGCTGCCGCGGTCCTCGACCGCGATCGCGACCTCGACGACATAGCTCATGGTGTTGCACAGCTTCAGGTCGGCAAGCGCAGGCGTCGTGACAAGGACGGTCATCAGACCGGCCGCCAGACAAAGACCATGGATTGCCGATGCCATCGCCCTCCCCGCGATTGCCTGCGGGCAGGGTGGCCGGACAGGGTTAACGAGCGCTTAAGAACGAAGCGCCGGGGTCAGCGGCCGGGAGTGGGAGCAGGGCGGAACGGATCGAAGCGCTTGGTGACGGCCGCGGTTACGACATGATCCTTGTACGACTTGGTGGGATCGTTGGAGTCGTTATCCAGATACCGGTAGTCGAACCGCAGGTCCCATTCCTTCCAGAAGAAGCCGGGGAACAACACCAGGGCGCCCGGGATCAGCAGCGTGTCCTTGCGCTTGGTCAGCGTGCCCGGGAGATAATCGCCGCTGTAATCGCGCCAGCTCGCGGCAAGGCTCACGCCGACCGTCATCCAGGCCGACAATTGCTGATAGATTTCCGCGCGGCCGCCGACTTCGCGATATTTGCCCGGCTGGACTTCGGTCACCAGCGCATTGGTCACGGTGCCGGAAATATCGCTCCACAGCACCCAGGGCGACAGCGCGACGAGATTGCCTTCGCCGAACAGCTTCGGGATCGCGACCCGCGCCCGGATGTCGTAGTACCAGCCCTCCTGGCTCGGCCAGTAGCTGTCGTATGAGCGGTAAGCGGCGCGGAAGCGCAGCATATGAACGATGCCTTCGGCGGTCTGGCCCTCGAAGGTGGCGCTGCCGGATCCCTCTCCATAATAGAAGCGATCGTCGAAATAGCCCACCGCGGCGCCCAGCGCTGTCGTCAGGCTGAGGCCCGGCCACAGATCGAAGACCGGCCCGGTCTCACCGCCGGCATGAGCGTAGTTCAGATCGCCGTAGCGGGTGTTGGCGCGGCCGAAGATCGCGGCATTCGTACGCCATGCCTGATTGCCGATCTTGCGCTCGTCCTGCAGCGAGATCAGGCCCTGGCCGAACCATGTGCTTTTGCCGGCGCCGCTGCCGGGATTGGTGTAGGGGTTCTGGTTGGCCGGCAGGTAATAGAGCGGATTGGACTCGTAGCCGGTGCCGAGTTCGACCGTCACCAGCGTGTAGTTCGGCTGCATGGCGCGACGCACGCGCATCAGCCCGACCTTCGCTTCCCAGTTATTCGGGTCGTTGAGGATGACACGCTCGTAGGCCATCAGCGCCCAGCGCAGCACGCCCTGCTCTTCGGCAAGCCGCGCAAAACGCAGATTGAGTTCGGTGTTGGCCGGCTCCTGCAGAACGCGCGCGTACAGCGTGTCGATCTCTTTTGCATCTGCAGCGGCGGCACCGGCAAACGCCGACACGGCCACCAGCAATGAGACGAACCCCCGTTTCAAATTCACGCGATCATTCCCAACATTGCGGCAACACCCGGCCGCTAATTTCCATCCTCGTCTAGCGTAACCATCGCCACTCGGCTATGCAGGAAACGCCGCGGCCCGCATCAAGCCCCGGGCCGTGCTTCTTGAACCACACCCCCTTGGTGCAGGGGGTAAAAAAGTAGTGATCGTTCGAGCCATGCCCCCCTCAGGTCCCGCCGCTCTGCCATATGCACTCGCCATCGCCTCGCTCACGCTGGCCAGCCAGCAGAGCGCGCTCGCCGATGCAAAGGTCGGCGTTGCTGCGGCGGTGAAGAACGACGTGATGGGCAAGTCCGGTGCGCTGGCGGTCGGCAGTTCGGTGTTCGCCAACGAGCGGATCAGAACGGGGGATGCAGCCTCCGCGCAGCTCATGTTCCTCGACAAGACCGTGCTCAGCATGGGCCCGAGGGCGGAATTGCTGCTCGACAAGTATGTCTACAATCCCAATCGCGGGACCGGCCAGGTGGTGGTGAACGCGGTGCAGGGTTCGATGCGCTTCGTCACCGGCGCGCAAAATCCGACCAATTATTCGATCAAGACGCCGGTTGCGACGCTCGGTATCCGGGGCACCGTCGTGGACATGCAGATCAACAAGCTCGAAAGCTTTATCGGCGTTCTGGAAGGCTCGCTCACAATCCGCATGCTCGACGGCACGCTGATGACGGTCAATGCCGGACAGTATGTCGTGATCGCGGCGAACGGGACGGTGAAAGCGAGCGGTCCCTACAAGGGCAACGGCGCGACCCATCCGGATTTTCCGGACTATATCCGGATCGACGAGATCAACCAGCTCAATGCGATCGACGCGCGCAACTACGTCGCGCCCACACAGCCTTATTGCCCCTACACCTCTTGCTTATAACAGTCCTTACGAAGACGTGGCGCGGGCGGCTGTCTGCTTGTCGGCACTCTCAAAGCATACTGATGGTGTTTCCTGCGACGATACTGCCGTCGGTCGCGACTTCCGCATAAACCCCGCAATCCATGTGACCGAACGCCTGCATCAGCGTCTTCGGGATCTCCAGATCGCGAATTCCTGTCCGCGGTTCCACATTGGTGGCCGCGCAGCGCACGATCCGCTTCACCACCTTCAGCCGCACATCGCCGATCGCAAGCGTCTGCCCCAGCAGGTCGAATTCATGCCAGGCCGGCCAGCCTTCAACATAAAGGTTGCCGCGGAAGCGCAACGGGTCGACCGGAGCGCCCACCGCGCCCTCGATGGCTGCGACCGACGCGAGATTGATGATGGACACCACCTTCGCAGCCACATCGGAAAAGCTGTGGCCGGCGCTGTGCAAAATCTTCGGTGGCCCGCGTAATTGGTCGGCTGAATAGCCAGCGAAGAAGTCCTCGATTGCCGTCCGGCCGCCCGCCGTCCGCAGATCGCCGCGGGCGGCCTCGGCACCATTCAGCCGGATCGTCAGGGTGTGGCTCGCCTCGTCGAAATGGGTGTCGAGGGCGGCGAGCCGCTCGTTCTTCATCAGCATCAGGAAGCGCTGCTTGGGGAAGTATTGCGGCTCCGCCGGATCGAAGCCGGAGGGGCCGTTCTCGATCGCGTAGAGGCGGTCGGCCGGAAGCGTCTGTCCGGGTGCGAGGGTGACCGACGGCAGCGGTTCGGGCGACAGGCCTTTGACGGGGTATCGGTAGATCGATTGGATGCGGGCGGTCATCAAGTCGTGTTAGCGGGCGCAGGCGGGAAATTCCACCGGACTCGTGTTCTGGGCGGTGCGGCGCGCGGCACTACACCGCCGAGCCGGGACCGGCACGTGGTTGCCCATGACCGAACCACGCACGGGTCGTCCCGCGCCTTGGCGGGGACGGCAGCCTTGCCGCTTGACAATCTAGGAATAAAAGCATATAGGTCGCCCGCCTCGCTCATGAGGGGCGT
>JBMOOQ010000054.1:0-36661 GCA_049324435.1 Pseudomonadota bacterium | reverse complement strand
GCGATGAGCGCGTCAAACTCCTGCGTTTTGCCAAACCCGAGCCGTTCCGCACGGTGGGGCTCGCCTGGCGCAAGACATCGTCGCGTGCACGCGACTTCAGGGCGCTTGGCCAGATCGTGACGCAGGTGGTCGGATAGCGAGCGCGCGTGTGCGCCACTCATTCAGCAACGATGCAAGCGACCACGCATCCATGCCGTAGGTCGCGGGCAACGCGCCGCTGTACCCGACGATGGTCTGATTGATTCCTGCAACGGTGCCGTGGCCGATTGTCGTATTGTTGAATATCACGATGGGTGCGCCGACATCGGCGACGGAGAACTCACCGTTTTCGTTCCAGCGGAACCTGCTGCGCCTCAGTCCCTGAAAGACCTCAAAACCTTCCCGGTCGAGCCGCAAGGCAGAGCCCCGGACGATAGGCAGCAGCAAAAATGGAACGGCTACAGCGCATGCGAGAGCGCCGAGCCACATGAAGAATCGCTCCAGTCCGCTGAAGTCCCAGTTCAGCGCCATCCATAACGCGCAGCCGCCGAATACGACGGTAGCAAGCAGGATGAAAATCTGCTTGCGGCGCGGCGTCATTAGACTGACCGGCCCCGGAAACCGGTTCAATATCGTCTCAGGCGGCGTGAACTTGCCTTCGATCAATTCCGGCCACAGCTCGTGAACGGCCATCGCCACGACAAGCCCGAAAAAGGCGACGACAAGCCATCCGCCGGCATCGCGCGTCACCGCGATGAAGAGCCCCGCCAGCACGAACGCGGCCCCGAGGGCGAGCGCGCCATACCATTTGAGGCGATGCAGGTTGGGCATGTCGGGGCTTGGGACGAAGGATGATGTTGGGGCCAATGATAAACGCAACGGGCCGCAACGAAAAAGGGCGGCCGAGCGGCCGCCCCTCGATTTCGCAGTGAACGATGGCCTTGCGGATGTTACTCCGCGCCGCCGGCGGCCGCTTCCGGCTCCTTCTCGCGCTCGGCCTTCTGCTTGGCTTCGAGGTCCTCGCCGGTCTGCTGATCGACCGCCTTCATCGACAGGCGCACCTTGCCGCGATCGTCGAAGCCGAGCAGCTTCACCTTCACCTTGTCGCCTTCCTTGACGACATCGGAGGTCTTTTGCACCCGGCCCTGCGCCAGCTGGCTGATATGGACGAGACCGTCCTTGGAGCCGAAGAAGTTTACGAAGGCGCCGAAGTCCATGACCTTGACGATCGTGCCGTCGTAGATTTGCCCGACTTCCGGATCAGACGCGATCGACTTGATCCACTTGATGGCAGCGCGGATCGACTCGCCGTTGGCGGAGGCGACCTTTACGGTGCCGTCGTCCTCGACGTTGATCTTGGCGCCCGTCTTTTCCACGATCTCGCGGATCACCTTGCCGCCGGTGCCGATCACTTCTCGGATCTTGTCGACCGGAATCTTCAGGGTCTCGATGCGCGGAGCATGCTCGCCCAGTTCGGCGCGTGCCGCAGTCAGGGCCTTGGCCATCTCGCCAAGGATGTGAATGCGGCCTTCCTTCGCCTGGGCGAGCGCGATCTTCATGATCTGCTCGGTGATGCCCGCAATCTTGATGTCCATCTGGAGCGAGGTGATGCCCTGTTCGGTACCGGCCACTTTGAAGTCCATGTCGCCGAGATGATCCTCGTCGCCAAGGATGTCCGACAGCACGGCAAATTTCTCGCCTTCCAGGATCAGGCCCATTGCGATCCCCGCCGTCGGCCGCTTCAGCGGAACGCCGGCGTCCATGAGCGCAAGAGAGGAGCCGCAGACGGTGGCCATCGACGACGACCCGTTCGACTCGGTGATCTCCGACACCACGCGAATGGTGTAGGGGAATTCGTGATGCGGCGGCAGCACCGGATGGATCGCGCGCCAGGCGAGCTTGCCATGGCCGATCTCGCGCCGCTTGGTGCCGCCGAGCCGCCCGGTTTCGCCGACCGAAAAGGGCGGGAAATTGTAGTGAAGCAGGAAGTGCTCCTTGTAGGTCCCCTGCAGGGCGTCGATCCACTGCTCGTCTTCGCCGGTGCCGAGCGTGGTGACCACCAGCGCCTGGGTCTCGCCGCGCGTGAACAGCGCCGAGCCGTGGGTCCGGGGCAATACGCCGACTTCGCAGACGATCGGACGCACCGTCGTCAGATCGCGGCCGTCGATACGCTTTGAGGTATCGAGGATGTTCCAGCGCACGATCTTGGCTTCGAGTTCCTTGAAGACACCGGCAACCCGCTGCTTGTCGTATTTGGGTTCGGCGCCTTCCGGGAAGAAATGCGCCATCATCTTGTCCTTCACCGCGGCGACGGCGGCATAGCGCTCCTGCTTCGCGGAGATCGAATAGGCGGCGCGAAGGTCCTTCTCGAACAGGCCGAGCATTTCCTTTTCCAGCTCGGAATTGTCGATGACGGTGAGTTCGCGCGGCTCTTTCGCAGCCTTTTCGGCAAGCTGGATGATCGCATTGATCACCGGCTGGAAATGCCGGTGGCCGAACATGACCGCGCCAAGCATGACCTCCTCGGACAATTCCTTGGCTTCGGATTCGACCATCAGCACGGCGTCGGCGGTGCCGGCCACAACGAGGTCGAGCGCGCTTTCCGGCATCTCGTCGATGACGGGATTGAGCACGTATTCGCCATTGATGAAGCCGACGCGGGCGGCCCCGATCGGGCCCATGAACGGCACGCCCGAGAGCGTCAGCGCTGCGGACGCAGCAACCATGGCCAGCACGTCCGGATCGTTCTCCATGTCATGCGAGAGCGTGGTGACGATCACCTGCGTCTCGTTGCGCCAGCCCTCGGCAAACAGCGGACGGATCGGGCGGTCAATCAGGCGGGAGACCAGCGTCTCCTTTTCGGTCGGACGGCCTTCGCGTTTGAAATAGCCGCCGGGAATGCGGCCCGCGGCATAAAACTTTTCCTGGTAATCGACGGTCAGCGGCAGGAAATCGACGCCCTCGCGCGGCGCCTTGGCTGCGACCACGGTCGCGAGCACGGTGGTTTCGCCATAGGTCGCGACCACGGCGCCGTCGGCCTGGCGTGCCATCTTGCCGGTCTCAAGGGTGAGCTTGCGCCCGCCCCAGTCGAGTTCAACAGTATGCTTTTCGAACATTTCGCTTTTCTCTCATCGGTTCGGACTGAGGGGAAAAGCCATGCGCAAGACGGCGAGACGCTGACGTCAGCCCGTTCGTTACCGCGCAAGCGGGACCCGGCAGCCACAAGCACGAAGGCAAGCGACTTCGAGCTCCTGCGCTCGCGGGAGCGAACGGATAGACTGTGCAAAACAGCGTCCGGCGATCCTGCCATGGCTCATCCCTCCGGGATGCGAACGGGCCAATCCGTATTGCCACCGTTCGGTCCGGCAGGTTACGCTGCCGGTCGCAATCAGCGGACGCCACAATACGTCCGCTCGCCGGGGCACCTGAGAGATCCGAAAAAGCGCGGTCTCGGAATGTGCCCCTGCTTGCAACGCGATGCGGACATCGCGCTGCACTTTACCGCGCAACGAGCGCGGCTCACGATCAGCGGCGGATATTCAGCCGCTCGATCAGGTCCTTGTAGCGCGCCTCATCCTTGCGCTTGATGTAGTCGAGCAGCTGGCGCCGCTGCGACACCAGCTTGAGCAGCCCGCGGCGCGAATGGTTGTCCTTGGTATGGGTCTTGAAGTGCCCGGTGAGGTTGTTGATCCGCTCGGACAGGATCGCGACCTGGACCTCAGGCGAACCGGTGTCGCCCTTCTTGCGCGCAAACGTCTTGATGACTTCGGCCTTGCGGCCGGCTTCGATCGACATCGTCGATTACCCTTTTTCTTTGCCGGCTCTGCCAGTCAGGCCGGTGAGGTTGAACACGCGCTTGGGGACGATCTGACCCTGGCCGGTCTCGGCAAGAGCGATCAGCTCGCCCGCCACCGTGACGTAGACCAGGCCCTCAAGAATGGGAGCGTCCCGTCCGCGCAGGATGACGGCCTGGCCTCTCTGGAGCCGGGCCGCATCGGACCTGTTGACGGCCAGTGCCGGGATGTCGTCCAGCGCGGTCTCAACGGGCCATAACGCGTCGGCGAGGCTGGCCTCGCCGGCGGCGGCTCTATCGCATAAAGCCGTAAGTTGTTCCAGCGAAATCATTTCGCCTTCGCCAAACGGGCCCACGGACGTCCGGCGGAGCGCCGAAACATGCCCCCGGCAGCCCAGAAGCCGCCCGAAATCGCGCGCCAGCGACCTTACATAGGTACCTTTTCCGCAATCGGCTTCAAACACGGCATGATCGGCATCGGGCATCGCCACGAGGTCCAGGCGGTCGATTTCGACTTCGCGGGGCTGGAGTTCCACTTCCTCGCCGTCACGGGCGATGTCATAGGCTCTTTCCCCGTCGATCTTGATGGCCGAGAAGCGGGGCGGGGTCTGCAGGATCACACCCCGGAATCCCGGCAGGATCGCCTCGATCTGCGCAGCGCTGGGACGTGAGTCGCCGGTCTCGACCACGCGGCCCTCGGTATCGTCGGTATCGCGCTCCTCGCCCCAACGCACGGTGAAGCGATAGGTCTTGGTCGAGTCCATGATGAAGGGCACGGTCTTGGTGGCCTCGCCGAGCGCAATTGGCAGACAACCCGTGGCGAGCGGATCGAGGGTGCCGGCATGGCCCGCGCGCTTGGCCGAGAACAGGCGGCGGATGACGGCGACCGCATGCGTTGAGGTCATGCCGATCGGCTTGTCGAGCACCACCCAGCCATGAACGTCGCGCTTGTCGCGGCGCGGCTGCTGCTTGCGCTTTTCCTTGCGGCCGCTTTCGCGGTGAAGCGCTTGAGCCGGGTCGGCCGGTCCGGACCGGTGAAGTGAAGCCATTGTTTCGTCCGTGGAGCGCGATTGGTCACTCATCGGCGTCTCCATCCTTCTCGATATCTCGCCGCACCTGCGGCGTTCGCAAAAGTTTCTCGATCCGTTCCGCTTCGTCGAATCGTTCGTCGGCACGGAAGCGAATGTCAGGTGCAAATTTCAGGTTAACGCGATGCGCGATCTCGCCACGCAGAAAGCGTTTGTTGACATTCAGCGCATCAATGACAGCTTTCACATCCTTGCCGCCGAGCGGCATGACGTAGATTGTCGCGAGCTTGAGGTCCGCGGTCATCCGCACTTCGGGGATTGTGATCATATGACCCTCGATCACCGGATCGTGGATGTCGCCGCGCACCAGCATTTCGGCCATCGCGTGACGGATCAGTTCGCCGACGCGCAGCTGGCGCTGCGATGCGCCAGCGGTTCCGCCATCGTGTTTCGGTTTCTTGCTTCGCATGACAACGCCTCGCGGGTCATCGTCCGCGACGGCAGACGATCCAGTAGTCGCCGCAGCATGCGGGTTACTGGATGCCCCGCCTTCGCGGGGCATGACAGTTGGATGTGTTATGGAGCCGCTATCGAAGCCGTAAGACTTGGACTCACAGGCTGCGCTGCACTTGCTCCACCCGGTAGCACTCGATCACGTCGCCGACGCGCATGTCCTGATAGTTTTCGAAGGCCATGCCGCATTCCTGGCCGGCCTTCACTTCCTTGACGTCGTCCTTGAAGCGCTTGAGCTGCGACAGCTTGCCCTCGTGGACCACGACATTGTCGCGGATCAGCCGGACATCGGCGCCGCGCTCCACGGTGCCGTCGGTGACGATGCAGCCGGCGACCTTGCCGACCTTCGACACGTTGAACACTTCCTGGATGCGCGCGTTGCCGAGCATGGTCTCGCGCCGCTCCGGCGTCAGCAGGCCCGACATGGCCGCTTTCACGTCATCCACGAGGTTGTAGATGATGTTGTAATAGCGAATTTCGATGCCGTTGCGTTCGGCGGCTTCGCGCGCTTCCTTGTGCGCGCGCACATTGAAGCCGATCACCGCTGCGCCGATCGATTCTGCGAGCGTGATGTCTGACTCGGTAATGCCGCCGACGCCGGACAGCACCACCCGCGCGCCGACTTCTTCGTTGCCGAGCTTCTCGAGCGCGCCGACGATGGCTTCGACCGAACCCTGCACGTCGGCCTTGATCACCAGCGGGAATTCCTTGCGGCCCGCGGTCTTGACCTGCGCCATCATTTGCTCGAGCGAGCCGCGCATGCCGGTCTGGCGGGCGGCCAGCTTGTCGCGGCGCTGACGCTCGCGATAGGTGGTGATTTCGCGGGCGCGCGCCTCGCTCTCGACCACCGCGAGCCGGTCGCCGGCATCCGGTGCGCCGTTGAAGCCGAGCACCTCGACCGGAACCGACGGTCCCGCGTCAATGACGCTCTCGCCCTTGTCGTTGATCAGCGCGCGGACACGGCCCCATTCGGAACCCGCGATGACAATGTCGCCGATATCGAGCGTGCCGCGCTGCACCAGCACGGTCGCAACCGGGCCGCGGCCGCGGTCGAGCTTGGCCTCGATCACAGTGCCTTCGGCGAGGCGCCGCGGATTGGCCTTGAGATCGAGAATTTCCGCCTGCAGGCCGATGGTTTCCAGCAGCTTGTCGAGGTTGATCTTCTTTAGGGCAGACACCTCGACATCGAGCACGTCGCCGCCGAGCGATTCCACCTGCACCTCGTGCTGGAGCAGTTCGGTCCGCACGCGGTCCGGTTTGGCGTCGGGCTTGTCGATTTTGTTGATCGCGACGATCATCGGCACCTTCGCCGCCTTGGCGTGCTGGATCGCCTCAATCGTCTGCGGCATTACGCCGTCATCGGCGGCTACCACGAGCACGACAATGTCGGTGACCTTGGCGCCGCGCGCGCGCATCTGGGTAAATGCGGCATGGCCCGGCGTATCGATGAAGGTGATCTTGCCGTGCGAGGGCGATTCCACCTGATAGGCGCCGATATGCTGGGTGATGCCACCGGCTTCGCCCGACACCACGTTCGCCGAACGGATCGCATCGAGCAGCGAGGTTTTGCCGTGGTCGACGTGACCCATGATCGTGACGACCGGGGCGCGCGGCTCGAGATCCTCCGGATCGTCGGGAGCATCGAACAGCCCTTCCTCGACATCGGCTTCAGACACGCGCTTGACGGTGTGACCAAGCTCTTCGGCAATCAGCTGCGCGGTGTCGGCATCGATCACGTCGGTGATCTTGGCCATGTGACCCTGTTTCATCAGCATCCGGATCACATCCACGCCGCGCTCGGCCATGCGGTTGGCGAGCTCCTGGATGGTGATGGTTTCCGGGATCACGACTTCGCGGGCGAGCTTTTCCTTGGGCTCATCGTGATGGCCCTTGAGCCGCTGGGTGCGGCGGCGGAACGAGGCCACCGAGCGCTCGCGCACTTCGTCGGCGCTGGTCGCGTTCACGACCGTCAGGCGCGTGCGCTGCTTCGGAGCGGCTCCGCGCGGCGCCTTGACGGCGGCCGCAGGACGCGCGGCTCCTGCACCGGCTCCGGGCCGGCGGCCGCGCGGCGCCTCGTCATCGTCGACGTCAATGATCTGCGGCCGTCCGCCGAGACGCCCGGCGGCCGGGGTTGCAACTTTTGCGGAAGGCGCAGCCGGGGTCTCGTCGCCGAAGCGCTTTTTGGCCTCCTGCTCGGCCTTGCGCTTGGCCTCCTCCTCACGGCGATGGCGCTCTTCCTCTTCCCGCTTGCGCGCCTCGGCCGCTTCGCGTTCCGCACGCTCGATGCTTTCACGGCTCTGGCGGCGGCGCGCCTCCTCTTCGGCGATCCTGCGCTCTTCGGCCTCGCGCAGACGTGCGTCAGCGAGCGCATGAGCCCGCGCGTTGCGTTCGTCTTCGGTCAGGGTTCGCAGCACTACGCCCGATTTCGGCGCAGGTGCAGCTGGCGCGGCCGAGCCTCCCCGCGGCGCGGGAGCCTGCGGCTTTTTCGGCGCCTCCTGCGGCGCAGGCTCGGGAGCCTTGGCCTCGGGCTTGCCGATTGTGCGCCGTTTGACGGTCTCGACCACGACCTGCTTGCTGCGGCCGTGACTGAAGCTCTGGCGGACCACGCCGGTTTCGGTGCGCGGCTTCAGCGTCAGCGTCTTTCCGCTGCCGATCTTCTTTTCGCCAGGTGCCTTCGTATCGCTCATTCGTATTCCGTTCCCGAATCCGGTTAGTAGGGCTGCTTGTCCAGCGCGTGCTTTGGCCCCGGCTTTTCGGTTTCGCCGGTGCGGAAGCGCATCATGCGCAGACAACGCGTGAGGAAGCCCTGGCTTGCTGGGCCGGCAAGCAGGGCAGCATGTATCACATTTGACCGCCCCAATGCCAAATCCAATTGTGCGCCCGAAAACGCCCGGATCACGGGAATTTCCGGTCTTTCGCCGTCCTCGTTGCGGCGCAGAAGAGCCTTGAGCTTGCGCAGGCCGTCATCGGAGCCATCGGCGGCGTGCAACAGGGCGACTGGCTTGTCCCGGGTCAGGGCGGCTTCCACCTTGGTAAATCCAGAGATGACGCTCCCGGCCTTGCCCGCGATCGACAGCGAATCCAGCGCCGCCCGTTCCAGCAGCCGGTCCGTCACCTCACCGAGATCCGCGGCAGCCCGGACATCCCGCTTGAACCCCTTGGCGAACACTTTTCGGCGCAGAGCGGTTTCCACCGCCGCGCGGGTTGCGGTCACCCACAGCCCGCGCCCGGGGAGATTGCGCTTCACGTCCGGCACCACGGTGTCGTCCGGCCCGACAACGAAGCGGATCAGGTCGTCGACCGGCTTGACCGCACGCTCGACCGCGCAAAACCGCTCCGTCGCGGCCCCCTTGTGAGGGCCGCTGTCGAGCGCTGTATGATCGAGCTCAGCCAGCATGCCGAAGGTTTCACCTCACGCGTCCGTGGTTTCGGCTTCGGCTTCGCCGGCCGTTTCCTTGGCAAGGTCGGCTTCCGTGATCCACCCTGCCTTCAGACGCGCCTGCATCACGATGGCCTCACATTCGTCGCGGCTGAGCTCGAAGCCGTCGAGGATGCCCGGCTCCCGTTTGGTTTCGCCATCCTTGCGCTCGGTCCAGCCGGCCAGGTCATCGGTGGCGCAGCCTGCAAGGTCTTCTACCGTCTTGATGCCATTCTCGCCGAAGGCCACCAGCATCTTGGTGGTGACGCCCGGGACCTCCTTCAATTCATCGGCAACGCCGAGGCTTCGGCGCTTCTCGTCGTATTCGCTCTCGATGCGGTTCAGGAAATCCTTGGCACGCGACTGCAATTCCTCGGCGGTTTCCTCGTCGAAGCCTTCAATGCTGGCGATTTCCTTGACATCGACCAGTGCCAATTCCTCGACCGTGGTGAAGCCTTCCGAGGCGAGCAGCTGCGCCACCACCTCGTCGACATCGAGCGCCTCGATGAACGTCTTGGTGCGGTTCTGGAACTCGGCCTGACGGCGCTCGGACTCCTCCTGCTCGGTCAGAATGTCGATATCCCAGCCGGTGAGCTGCGACGCCAGGCGTACATTCTGGCCTCTGCGGCCGATCGCAAGCGACAATTGGGCATCGGGAACGACGACTTCAATGCGTTCCTTGTCCTCGTCGAGCACGACCTTGGCGACCTCGGCGGGCGCGAGCGCATTCACCACGAAGGTTGCGATATCCTGCGACCACGGAATGATATCGATCTTCTCGCCCTGCAATTCGTTCACCACCGCCTGCACGCGCGAACCGCGCATGCCGACGCAGGCGCCGACCGGATCGACCGACGAATCCCGGGAAATAACGGCGATCTTGGCGCGCGAACCGGGATCGCGCGCGACTGCCTTCACCTCGACAATGCCGTCATAGATTTCCGGCACTTCCTGCGCGAACAGCTTGGCCATGAATTGCGGATGGGTGCGCGACAGGAAAATCTGCGGTCCGCGCGGCTCGCGGCGCACGTCGTAGATATAGGCGCGAACCCGGTCGCCGTTGCGGAACACCTCGCGCGGCAGCATCTCGTCGCGGCGGATGATGGCTTCGCCGCGGCCGAGATCGACGACCACGTTGCCGTATTCCACGCGCTTGACCACGCCGTTGACGATATCGCCGATGCGGTCCTTGTATTCCTGGTATTGCCGGTCGCGCTCGGCCTCGCGCACTTTCTGCACGATCACCTGCTTGGCGCTCTGCGCGGCGATGCGGCCATATTCGAGCGGCGGCAGCGCATCGGCGATGGTGTCGCCGACCTGCGCTGACGGGTTGAGGCGGCGGGCGTCCTCAAGGCTGATCTGATTGGACGGATTTTCCACCTGGTCGACGACCAGCATGTGGCGGGAGAGCCGAAGCTCGCCCTTCTTCTGGTCGATCTCGGCGCGGACCTCGGTCTCGCTGCCGTAGCGGGAGCGGGCGGCGCGCGCGATCGCGTCTTCCATCGCTGCAATGACGATGCTGCGGTCGATCGACTTCTCGCGCGCCACCGCATCGGCGATCTGCAGCAATTCGAGCTTGTTTGCGCTCACGGCTGCCATGGTCATTCTCCTTCGTCATAACCACCGGACCGGGCCTTCTTGGCGCGGTCCAACTGAGCTTGTTTCGGGCGAGGCGCCGCCCGGTCTGTCTTCTGCTTCGGCCGGTTACCCGCCTTGGCTTTTGGTTTCGGCGCAAAATTGCGCCCGGATTTCGCTTCGGGCTCGGGTTCGCCGCGGGCCTCTCGTTCGGCGGCTTTGCCCTTGCGCAGGGCCTCTGCAATCAGATCGTCGGTCAGCACGAGCTTGGCGTCGCCCATATCCTCGATCGGCAGCAGAAACTCGGCCGGATTGCCGCCCTTCGCGGCCTTGGCGTCATCGATCCGGATACGGGCCGCATCGCCCTCGACTCCGACCAGGATGCCGCGAAACCGCTTGCGGCCGTCCAACGGCACATTCATTTCGATCTTGGCCAGATGGCCGGCATGGCGTTCGAAATCCGAGCGGCGCACCAGCGGCCGGTCGATACCCGGCGAGGAAATCTCCAGCCGGTAAGCGCGATCGATCGGATCGGCAACGTCGAGGACAGGCGACAGCGCGTGCGAGATCTGCTCGCAATCCTCAATGGTCAGGCTGCCATCGGGCCGCTCCGCCATGACCTGAACCGTGCAGCCATCGGCCGCGGAAATCTTGACCCGCACCAGCCTGTAACCCATGCCCTCAATCACCGGCTCCGCAATCGCGGCGACTCGCGCAGCGAGACCCGGTTCGGCGATCAGGCGCGGGTCGGCAGCGATCTTGGCATCAGGCGGCAGATTCATCGAAGCTGTTCGGTTCGAAAAATTCGCTTTTGCCCGGGCAGGTTCGATGTCGCGCGACCGCGGCATCCGCCTTTTCAGGTAACAAAAAAGAGCGGGTCCCGGGCGGGGCCCACTCTCAAAAACCGACCCACCGGATCGTTATGAGGTGTCTTAAGACAGCGTAAATATAGCCATTTTTCAGTCTTCCGCAAGGGACAATGCGGCTGGACGGGCTAACCCTTCGTTCACATTCGGACGGTAAATTTGGCCGCATTTTTCGGTTCCGTAATTCAAAATTGGTTCGATGGCGCCAGCCTCTTCGCTTATTCCCGAACTCGAAAGCGTCGTACGGCATGGGTCGGACGAACGCCGGGCCGAGGCCCTGCGGCGGATCACCACGCTGTTCCTGCACGGTGCGGACAAGTTTTCCGACGATCACATCCGGCTGTTCGACGATGTTTTCGTCATGCTCATCAAGGAAATCGAGGGCAAGGCTCGCGCCGAATTGTCGCGCAAGATCGCGCCGGTGCCGAATGCTCCGATCAAGGTGCTGAAGCGGCTCGCGAAGGACGAAGACATCATGGTGGCCGGCCCGGTGCTGGCTCAGTCGCCGCGGCTCGACACCGCCGACCTCGTCGAGATCGCGAATTCGATGAGCACAGAGCACCTCTACGCTATTTCAAGCCGTGCTGCGATCGACGAGCAGGTTACCGACGTTCTCGTCCGGCGCGGCGACTTCACAGTAAAGCGCAAGCTCGCCGGCAATGCCGGTGCGAAGATATCGGAAAGCGGATTCACTACTCTTGTGCGCAGTGCCGGGCAGGACAGCGTGCTTGCCGAAGCGGTTGCGCTGCGGACCGACATTCCGGATCACCTGTTCCGCGAACTGCTGACGCGAGCGACTGAAGTCGTACAGCGGCGGCTGCTTGCCAAGGCGCGGCCAGAAACGAAGGACGAGATCCGGCGCGTCCTCGCCAAGGTCTCCGGTGAGGTCATCACGGCGAAGCCGCGGCGAGACTTCTCGCAGGCTCAGGCCCGCATGCGCGCGCTGGCACAATCCGGCCAACTCGATGAGGCGGCCCTTGTGCGTTTCGCCAAGAGCCAGTCTTACGACGACACCGTTGCCGCTTTGTCGCATCTGACCCGTGTGCCGGTCGATGTGGTGGATCGCCTGATGTGCGGCGAGCGCCCGGACCCGATTCTGATTCTGTGCAAGGCCGTCGGCTTTTCTTGGCCGACCGCACGCGAGGTTATTCTCGCGCGCCTCGGAAACCGCGGAAAGGCTGCGCCGACCATCGAAGCCGCTAGCGCCAATTTCGACCGCCTCTCGGCCTCGACCGCCCAACGGGTGGTCCGGTTCTGGCAGGTCACGCCCGACGGGCTGAACGCCAAGGAATAGCGTCGCGTCGCTACACTCGCCGGAATGTCAGGTAGCACGGCGTGCGGCCCTCGCGTTTGGCTTTCGCCTCGTAGCGGGTGCCGTGGAAATCCGGCCACGGCGTGCGCCAGTCGTCCGCGCGCTCGGCGGTCCAGACGAAGTGCGGACTGCGCATCAGACGCGCCAATGTCCAGCTCACATAGCTGTCGATGTCGCTGGCAAAGCGGAATTCGCCGTCCGGCCGCAGTACGCGCGCAAGTTCGGCAATGGTGCGTTCCTGCACGAAGCGGCGCTTCCAGTGCCGGCGCTTCGGCCAGGGATCGGGGTAGAGCAGGTAGACCGTCGTCAGAGATGCGGCGGGCAGCCAGGCGAGCAGGTCGATGGCGTCGCCGTGATGCAGACGGACATTGATGAGGTTTCGTGCATCGATGGCGGCCAGCGCCTTGGCCATGCCGTTGACGAAGGGTTCGATGCCGATGAAGCCGCAATCGGGATTGGCAGTGGCCTGCGCGATCAGATGCTCGGCACCGCCGAAGCCGATCTCGAGCCGGACCTCGCGGACCGGTTGCGGGAAAAGCGCCGCGAGCGACGCCGGGGCAGAACACTGCAGATTAACGCAGAGGGTCGGCAGCAGCGTTTCGAACAAACGCGCCTGTCCGGGCCGCAATGCTTTGCCCTTGCGGCGTCCGAAGAAGGCGCCGTGGTAAGCGCGGTCAGGTGACTTTTCTTGGTCCGAATGCATAACGGCCGCATCCATGATGCGGCCGTTCGCAAAACACAAGCGTTGCAGCCGCTTACTTGAAGGCGCGGCGGATCTGATCGGCCAGATCGACCTTTTCCCAGGAGAAGCCGCCGTCCTTTTCCGGAGCGCGGCCGAAATGGCCATAGGCGGCGGTGCGCCGGTAGATTGGGCGGTTCAGCTTCAGGGCGCGGCGAATGTTGGTGGGACGGAGCGGGAAGAGCTCAGCGAGCACCTTCTCCAGCTTGCCGTCATCGACCTTGCCGGTGCCATGGGTGTCGACCAGAAGCGACATCGGATCGGCGACACCGATCGCATAGGCCACCTGGATGGTGCAGCGTTCGGCCAGGCCCGCGGCTACCACGTTTTTGGCGAGATAGCGCGCAGCATAAGCGGCCGAGCGGTCCACCTTGGTCGGATCCTTGCCCGAGAACGCGCCGCCGCCGTGCGGCGCATAGCCGCCGTAGGTGTCGACGATGATCTTACGGCCGGTCAGGCCGCAATCGCCGTCCGGGCCGCCGACCACGAAGTTACCGGTCGGGTTGACCAGAAAATCGGACTCCTTCTTCGGCATCCAGCCTTTCGGCAGCGCCGACTCAACGGCGGAGCCGATCAGGTCCCTGACCATCGAGGGGGTGTATTTCTTGCCGTTGCGATTGGTCGCATTGTGCTGGGTCGACACCACGACCTTGGTGCAGCCGACCGGCTTGCCGTCTTCGTACTTGATCGTGACCTGGCTCTTGGAGTCCGGTTGCAGGTCGTAGAGCTTCTTGGAGTGACGCTGGTCGGCCAGAACCTTCAGAATCTTGTGCGCGAAATAGATCGGCGCCGGCATGAACGAGTTCTTCTCATAGACCTCGCTCTCGGTGCAGGCGAAGCCGAACATCATGCCCTGGTCGCCTGCGCCTTCCTGCTCGCCGCCCTTCTTCTTCTTGGCGTCGACGCCCATGGCGATGTCCGGAGACTGGCCGTGCAGCAAGACCTCGATATCGGCGCCGCTGTAGGAGAATCCATCCTGGTCGTAACCGATATCCTTCACCACGCCGCGCGCAATTTCTGCAATCATCTCGCGGTTGATGACCGCGTGGTTGCCATACTTCTTGAACAGCGGGGCCTGGCCACGGCCTTCGCCGGCAATGACGATCTTGTTGGTGGTGGTCAGGACCTCACAGCCGAGCCGCGTATTGACGAGACTGTCGTCAGCGATACCGAGCTTGATATCGTTTTCAATGAATGCGTCGAGGATCGCATCGGAAATCTGGTCGGAGACCTTGTCCGGGTGTCCTTCGGAGACGGACTCGCTGGTGAACAGATGGCTCTTGCGCGGCACTGGTGGCTACTCCCCCTGGGGACGAGACGGACCGTTCGTCGGTTGTAGAAGGCTGTTCAATGCAGCCTTGTCACCGTGCGGTCAAGATGTGGGCTGGATGGGCGGCCGGATGGGGGCCGTTGGGCCTATTGCTCGTCTGCGGCGATTTGCTCGACCAGTTCCACGATCCGCCGGCGCAATTTCGGGGTCTTGATCCGCATAAACGCGCGAGTCAGGGCCAGCCCGTCGGATGTGGCCAGAAAATCCGAAACGTAGGAGGGAGAGGGCGCTTCGGCAAAACCCGATTCCGAATTCGAATTATCGGGGGCGCCTTCGAAGAAGAACGATACCGGCACTTGCAGGATGTTGGAGATCTGCTGAAGGCGGCTGGCACCGATCCGGTTGGTGCCCTTCTCGTATTTCTGGACTTGTTGAAATGTGAGACCGAGCGCGTCGCCAAGCTTTTCCTGGCTCATACCCAACATCATACGCCGCATCCGAACGCGTGCACCTACGTGTTTGTCCGTCGGGTTCGGTGACTTCTTAACCATTCGTTTCTCCGCAGCGCGTCGCATGAGATTTGTCCTGCGCTTCAAAGCTCGCAGGTGCTTTGCGCATGTTCCTGGCGGATGGTCAAACGATTTTGCAACGTAATGGTGTGCTCAGCGGGGATACGCTTGAAGGCACTCAAATTTTGGGCTTTTGATCGGCGCTGATCAAGCGTCATTTCCGCGCGTCTGCGCGCCAAAGACCCCGGATCACCAAATATTGCGTTTAGCAAGCAATTGCCGAACCACTTGAGCGAAGTGGTCTATGGCAAATGTTTTGACCGATAACGCATCACTATGATCAGGAACGCGGCGATCATCATGATGGCAAGACTGTTGCCGAACCGCGCGTAGATCGTCGGTGATATTGCGCGCGGCAAGCCGGAGTCGAGCACGCCTTCGGCCCCCAGCGGAAGCTGCGCAACGATCCGTCCGGCAGGGTCCACGACTGCCGAGATACCGTTATTGGCGGCGCGGACCAGCGGCAGACCTTCCTCGATAGCGCGTATGCGCGCCTGCTGAAAATGCTGATATGGCCCGGAACTGATCCCGAACCATGCATCGTTCGTGACATTCAGGAGCCATCCCGGCCGTTCTCTCGGCGGGACCACCGCTCCGGGAAAGATGATCTCATAGCAGATCAGCGGCAGCACGCGCGGGGCGCCTGGTATATGAAAGCTGCGATTTCGATCTCCTGAAAGAAATCCGCCCGGAAGCTTGGTGAGCTGCATCAAGCCAAGCCGCTCTAGCGCGGTCTGAAATGGCAGGTATTCCCCGAACGGAACCAGATGCACCTTGTCGTAGACCGACAGCACCGACCCGTCGTGATCGATGATGTATACGGAATTATAGGCCCGCAGCCGATCGCGCGCGGATTGATCGGCAGCCCGGGCAGCCCCCGTGATCAGCACGGTACCCTGGGGCAGCAACTCGGCGATCTGCGCCATCGCTTCGCCTTCGCGCGTCAGGAAGAACGGAAAGGCGGATTCGGGCCAGACCAGATGGGTCACATCGCGAAGCCCGGTATTTTGTGGACCAGTCGCGCGTTCGGACAGCGTCAGATAGTGCCGCATGATCCGTTGCCGTGCCGCATAATTGAATTTTTCATCTTGCGGTAGATTCGGCTGCATGATCCGCAATCTGACATTGTCGACCATGCGGGTCGGATTCTGGGCGAGACGCCAGGCGCCGTAACCAGCCATCACTGCGAGGAGCGCCAGACCGACGGCAAGCGGAGCCGCGCGGCAGCGCGGGCTGAGCCGTTCATCTGCGAGTGTTGCCGGTGCAGCGAAAATCGCGATCGCGAGGAAGGTCAGTCCCCAGAGGCCGAGGATCGACGCGCTTTGCGCGAGAACCAGCGGGCCGGTCAGCGCGTAGCCGTAACTGTTCCAGGGAAAGCCGGAGAGGACGTTGCCGCGCAGCCATTCGGCAATCGCCAGTGCAACGGCCAATGCAAGCACGCGAGCAGCGCCGCGCGGCCATATCAGGCGCGCTAATGCGAAACCCATAGCGGTAAATAACGCAAGGCCGGCCGGCAGCGCCGTCACCGCAAAAGGCAACAGCCATCCGAAGGTCTTGGCATCGACCAGGAACGCATATCCAATCCAGTACAGGCCTGCGAGGAAATAGCCGAAGCCGAAAATCCATCCCGCCGCAGCGGCCGCCGGAATGCCATTCAGGCGGCCGGCCGCTGAGCCATCAATCAGCCACACCGCAACTGGAAAGGTGAGGAACAGGACAGGCCACAGATCAAATGGCGGAAGGGCAAGGACGGAGATCGCCCCTGCCGCAAATGCAATCGCAGCCCGGCGCCAGCCCCAGGACAGAACGATCGTGTCGGCAACGGCCTTGATGCTCACGGCTGCTGCGGGCTCTTGCCGGGGCGAGGGTCTTGAGCGACCGACACAGGCGTCGCGGTCTTAGTCTGCACCGGAGCCGGGAGTTCCCGGGCCCGCTCGATGCGCTTGCTTTTGCCGCGGTGAATTCGAACCTTCTTCACCCGGCGCGGATCGGCGTCGAGCACTTCGAATTCAAAACCGCTCGGCCCCGGCACCAGTTCTCCGCGCACCGGGACGCGTCCGACTCGCGACACAAGGTACCCTGCCAGCGTATCGACGTTGTTGAGGGCTTCGCCGACATCGAAGCCCTTGCCGACTGCCTCGATGACGTCCTCCAGACTTGCGCGCGCGTCTGCAACGAAGGATCCGTCGGGTTGCCGCAAAATGCCAGGTGCCTCTTCCTCGTCGTGTTCGTCCTCGATGTCGCCGACGATCAGTTCGACCAGATCCTCGATCGATACAATGCCGTCGGTGCCGCCATATTCATCGACCACGAGCGCGAGATGGATGCGCGTCGCCTGCATCTTTGCGAGCAGGTCGATCGCAGGCATCGATGGCGGCGCGAACAGGAGCGGCCGGATGATCTTGGCTTTCGACAGCGGCATCGCAAGGTCGATGGCGCCGAGGTCGAGCGTGCCGGGCTGCTTCTTATCGGCAGGCTCGTCGGCCTGATGCACCTCCGGCGCGTCTTCGGCCGGCTTTTTCCGGCGCCGTGACTTCTGCTTTCGCCCCGCCGAGGCCCGTGCCGTCATGAACGCGATCAGATCGCGGATGTGAACCATCCCGACCGGATCGTCGAGCGTATCGTTGAAGGCAACCAGACGCGAGTGCCCCGCTTTCTCGAACACCTTCATCAATTCGCCGAGCGGGATGTCCTGCTGGACTGCGACGATGTGCGCGCGCGGTACCATCACGTCGTCGATCCGGCGTTCGCGAAGCCCAAGAATGTTCTTGAGCATCGTGCCTTCTTCGGGCGAAAAGCCGAGATCGCTGGGCGCGCTTTCTTCCAGCACCTCTTTCAGGTCGGCGCGCGTCGATCCTGACCGCCATCCGAAAACCGTGCGGACCCAGCGCGAGAACAGGTTCTCGCTTGGCTCGCGGTGTTTCGGTCCGCCGGTCGTAGCGGGCAGGTTGCTGCTACTCTGGGGTTCGGTCGTTTCGCTGGGCTGCTCGGTGTCGGGCATGGCTCGTGAGTCAGTGCGCGGAAGCCGTATCGCGATAGGGGTCGGCGATGCCGAGGCAGGACAGGATCCGTGTTTCCAGACTTTCCATCTGCGCGGCCTCGTCGTCGGTTTCATGATCGAATCCGACCAAATGAAGATAGCCGTGAATGGCCAGATGCGCGAGATGATCGGCGAAGGTCTTGTTTTCCGCGGCGGATTCGGCGGCGACCGTTTCGTAGGCAATCGCGATATCACCCAGATGGACGTCGCCGGGACCGCCGGGCACTGAGCCGGCCGGGAATGACAGCACATTCGTCGGCTTGTCGATGCCGCGCCAACGCGCGTTCATTGCCCGGATCGAGGCATCGTCGGTCAGCATGACGGCAACGGTGCCAGATTCACCCGCGGCAAGCGCGGCGGCACCGATAGCGCGGCGGACAATCGCGTCCGCATCCGGACACGCGCTCCATAGATCGGACGCGGTCACGATGTCGATATCGACCGCCACGGGCTGGGCTGTCGCGAGCGCGCTCATGAATTCTGCTCGCGCGATTTGTGCTGAGGGGGCGCGCGGTCGTAGGCCGCGACGATCTTCGCGACGAGTTCGTGGCGGATCACGTCCTCATTCTTGAACGCGACATGGCCGATGCCATCAACATCGGCAAGCAGGCGGATCGCCTCCGACAAGCCGGATGTTTGTCCCGGCGGCAGATCGATCTGGCTTGGATCGCCGGTCACGATCATGCGGCTGTTCTCGCCGAGCCGCGTCAGAAACATCTTCATCTGCATCGATGTGGTGTTCTGCGCTTCGTCCAGAATGACAGCGGCGTTGTGCAGCGTGCGTCCGCGCATGAAGGCGAGCGGCGCGATCTCGATCTCGCCGCCCTGCAGCGCTCGTTCGACGATCCGCATATCCATCAAATCGAACAGCGCGTCATAGATCGGGCGAAGATAAGGATCGACCTTTTCACGCATGTCGCCCGGGAGGAAGCCGAGCCGCTCTCCTGCTTCCACGGCTGGACGCGACAGGATGATGCGATCAACCTCCTTGCGCTCGAACAGCGAGACCGCATGCGCGACCGCAAGCCAGGTCTTTCCGGTGCCGGCCGGGCCGGTCCCGAACACGAGCGCGTTGTGCTTCAATGCGCGGATATAGGCGTCCTGTCCGGCCGTGCGCGCACGCACGGTGCGCTTGCGTAAAGCAATATCGGCGAAATTGGACCGCGCGCTGCCGGCGCCGCTGTCGAACAATGAACCCTGCGCCACCACCTGACGGATCGCGCCCTCGACATCGCCCTGCGCAAGGTCGCCGCCGTTCTTCAATTGCTCAAACAGTGTCTCCAGGACGCGGCGCGCCTGGTCGCAGGCTTCGCGCGTCCCTTCGATGGTGACATGATTGCCGCGAGAGTCCGCAACGACGTCGAGCTTGCGTTCAATCAGTGCGAGATTCTGTCCGTATTGTCCAAACAGGGCCGAGGCGAGCTTGTTGTCGTCGAATGCGAGCATTGTCTGGATCGCAGGTTCGTCGCCGGCTTTCGGCGCGACTGGAGTACCCTGACCTGGCTTGTAATTTCGCAACGGGGTCACGCCTCCAAAGCCGCAAGGTCGGCACGTTGCGGTGCGTGTGCTGCCGGCCCGGCAGCGAGTGTTCCGTACAGGCTGTGCGGTCCGACATCGTCAATCCGCACTGCGGCGATCGTACCGATCAAGGTAGCCGGTGCATTGACCTGAACCGGCTGCAGATACGGCGATTTGCCGACGATCTGCCCAGGATGGCGGCCGACCTTTTCAAACAGAACGTCCAGGGTCTGGCCGATGCAGGATCTGTTGAAATCCGCGGCCTGCCGGTCGATCAGCGTTTGCAGTATGCGCAGCCGTTCGCTCTTCACATCCTCGGGTATTTGATCGCCCATTTCAGCGGCCGGGGTGCCCGGCCGCGGAGAATATTTGAACGAAAACGAGCCGGAGAAGCCGACCTCTTCAATCAACCTCATCGTTTCGGCAAAGTCGCGGTCGGTTTCGCCGGGGAAGCCGACGATGAAGTCTGAGGTGAATGCGAGCGCCGGCTGCGCATGACGCAGCCGCTCGATGACGCGCAGATAGTCGTCATGCGTATGCTTGCGGTTCATCGCGTCGAGTATGTGATCGGAGCCGGATTGAACCGGCAGATGCAATTGCGGCATCAGCTGAGGAAGATCGCGATGCACGGCGATCAGGCTATCGTCCACATCGCGCGGATGACTCGTCGTGTAGCGTAGCCGGTCGATTCCCGGAATTTCCGCCAGCCGGAAGAGCAGCTGCGCGAGCGTGAAGGCGCCGCCGTCCGGGCCTTCGCCGTGATAGGCATTGACATTCTGGCCGATCACCGTGATCTCGCGGATACCGGCTTCGGCGAGGCGCTCGGCTTCCGCAACGATCTTCGCAACCGGACGCGACACTTCGGCGCCGCGCGTATACGGCACGACGCAGAATGTGCAGAACTTGTCGCAGCCCTCCTGGATGGTGAGGAAAGCGGTGACGCCGCGTGTGCGGATAGCATCGCGTGTCGGAGCTTTTAGAAAATTGAATTTGTCGTCCGCCGGAAATTCGGTCTCTACCGGACGCTCGCCACGTGCCGCCTGTTCGAGGAGTGCCGGCAGGCGGTGGTAGCTTTGCGGTCCGACCACAAGATCGACGACCGGCGCGCGCCGCATGATCTCGGCGCCCTCGGCCTGAGCGACACAGCCGGCGATGGCAATCGTGACCTTGCGACCCGCCTTCGCCGCGTCCTCCTTGAGAAGACGCAGCCGGCCGATCTCCGAATAGACTTTCTCGGCGGCCTTCTCGCGGATGTGGCAGGTATTCAGCACCACAAGATCGGCATCGGCAACGTTGCTCGTCTCGGCGAATCCGTCCGGGGCCAGCATGTCCGCCATACGAAGCGAGTCGTAGACGTTCATCTGGCAACCGTAGGATTTGATATAGAGCTTTCGGGGTCCGGTCATGCCGCTCTACGGAGCGCTGTCGGCGCGGGTTGCGTCAACGGTCCTGATCCTTGCCTCGAAATGCGACAGACATGCCGGTTTCTCTCAAAGTCCCCTTTTACAACCAAATTGACGAAAATGGAATTCGCCGTCAGTCCGGGGCAGCCCAGATTTTTGATAGAATGTGTCGAAGATATTCCAGATTTATCAAGGTTCAAGGGGAGACCGGCTCAGCTGTCGGCTGACGGGTCGTCGTTCAGGGGAACCGCATAAAGCTCCAGCCGGTGGTCGATCAGCTTGTATCCGAGCTTGCGAGCCACTTCGGCCTGAAGCCGTTCGATCTCCTCGGACTGGAACTCGATCACCTCGCCGGTGCGCAGGTTGATCAGGTGGTCGTGGTGTGCGTCGGAAATCTGCTCGAACCGGGCGCGGCCCTCGCGGAAGTCGTGCCGTTCAATGATTCCCGAATCCTCGAACAATTTTACCGTCCGGTACACGGTCGATATGGAGATGCGATCGTCGAGTTTTGCGCAGCGGCGGTACAATTCTTCGACATCGGGGTGGTCGTCGGCTTCATTGAGCACGCGCGCGATCGTCCGGCGCTGCTCGGTCATGCGCATGCCCTTCTCGGCGCATCGTGCCTCGATGCTGGTCAATTTGCGTATGTTCGATGCCTTCGCGACCACGTCCATCTCCGATCGATGGCATATTCTAATAACGCGGCGAGTTGCCGTCCATTGCCCTTCTGGTCACGCCAGGTTACGGCGCATGACAAGCGCGGCGGCGGGCTTGCCTGAATCGTTGACGTAATAGCCCTCGCGGCGTCCGACCTCCACAAAGCCGGCATGGCGGTAAAGCCTGAGCGCTGGCACATTTCCTTCGTCCACTTCCAGAAAGACGGTTCGTACGCCGAGCGCCGCCAGGCGCCCGAGATGGTGACGCAGCAGGGCACGCGCAACGGCACGGCCGCGATAGGAGTGCGTAACCGCAACCGAGAGAATTTCAGCTTCGTCGAGCGCGACGCGCGATATGATGAAGCCCGCAAAGTTGCGCCCGATCGTTGCGCGATGGGACACGACGTTGCGGTCGAGCAGCATGCCTTCGATCTCGCCGTCGCTCCATCCGCGGCGGAACGACTCTGCGTGCAGGAGCGCGATGGCTGCGACGTCGCGCTTCGTGGCGTCCGATACGATCGGAGGCCGCGCCGGCGAGAATATATCGAACAGCCATCTCATCATCGGCGCGGCAAGATCGATGCGGTCTGCGGATGCGCGTCGGGCGGACGCAGATAGAGCGGCTTTGGCGGTGCGTCATTCAAGTGCGCAATTGCACCGAGCCGGGCGACCCAGTCGATATCGGGCGAGCGGCGCTCGTCGAGTGGCGGCAGATGCGCGGGATCGGGCCAGAGCTCCGCCATCATCCGCGCGCCCGAGCCGACCAGACGCGCCGATGCGCCGGCAGCCGCATGCACCGCTTCTTCGACAGGAATGATGCGGGGCGGCAGCAGGACGCGCCCCTGTGCGCCATACAATTCGAAATAGACATGCCGATGACGGCCGTCGATCGTTGCGGCAACCGGCACGTTCGGTTCGGCTGCAATGTACGGCGCTGCGAGCGCTGCGAGCGTCGTGATGCCGACGATCTCCTTTTTCGCAGCCAATGCAATGCCGCGTGCCGCTGCGATCCCGACCCGCAAGCCGGTAAAGCTTCCCGGACCAACGGTGACCGCGATCCGATCGAGGCCGAAAAAGTCGAGTCCCGCATCGCGCATCACACCGTCGAGCAGCGGCATCGATGCCTCCGCATGCCCGCGCGTCATGATTGCGGTTTCGCTGGCAAGAACCGATCCCTGATCCGAATCGAAGATCGCGGCCGAGCAGGCTTCCAGCGCGGTGTCGATGGCGAGGACGAGCATGCAATGATTATAGACGTCGTCGCCAAGGCCGGTCCCAATATTCCAGGGTGCAGGTCATGGCTCCCGCTTCCGCGGGGGACAGCGAACGCTCAAACCGGGCGGACTTCAGTCACGTCCGGTACGAAATGCCGCAGCAGATTCTGGATGCCATGCTTCAGGGTCGCGGTGGACGACGGACAGCCGGAGCAGGCCCCTTTCATCGACAGAAACACGATGCCATCCTTGAAGCCGCGAAAGGTGATATCGCCGCCGTCATTGGCGACCGCCGGACGCACGCGGGTCTCGATCAGTTCCTTGATGGTTTTGACGGTTTCCGCATCGGCCGCATCGAAAAATTCATCTTCGCCGGACTCGCCGCCCTGCTCGCCGTCCCTTAGGAGCGGCGCGCCGGACATGTAATGCTCCATGATTGCGCCGAGGATCAGCGGCTTGAGCTGCTGCCAGTCACCATCGGTCTTGGTGACGGTAATGAAATCCGATCCGAAAAACACGCCACTGACTTGCGGGATTTCGAACAGCTTCTCGGCGAGCGGGGATTTCGCTGCCTGGTCGCGGGTCGTGATCTCGAGCGTGCCGTCCAGCACGCTGCGGCCGGGCAGAAACTTCAGGGTAGCCGGGTTCGGCGTCGCTTCGGTCTGGATAAACATCGGATGGGCTCCACCGGGGCCGGTCGGCGGGCCCCGCAGCTCTATAGATGGCGTTTTGCCGGGCAAGGTCAACCGGCATCGGCCCGACCTCAGCGATCCAGCGCTCAGGACAGGGCGTCGAGTTCCTCGTCGGTCAGATGGCCCGGAACGATGGCCAGCGGGATGGGGAATTCGCCGGCGGTCCGGGCGATGGAGGTGACCAGGGGGCCGGGGCCCTCTTTTGCGGTTCCGGCGGCGAGAATCAGGATAGCGATATCCTCGTCCTCATCGATCAACTTCAGGATCTGTTCGATCCATGAGCCTTCCCGGATCACCCGCTCCGGGGTAATTCCGGCAACGCCATTGGCACGCGCCGCAGCACGGTCGAGCGCCTCATTGGCCTCTTCATAGGCCTCTGCGCGCATGATATCGGCCACGCCGAGCCATTGCTGATTGCGGTCTTCGATATCGATGACGCGCAGCATGATCATGCCGAGGCCGATCCGCGACACACGCCGGGCTGCGTAATAGATGGCACGATCGCATTCCGGCGAATCGTCGACGACGACGAGGTATTTCGGCTTGTGGCCGGATTCGTAGGAGCGGCGGCGGCGGCTCATCGGTCATCCCCCCACGCGACGGATGTTGGCATGGTGCATGATGCCATCACAAGACGACGGCAGGCGCTTTCCAACAGGCCGGATTCAACGGCGCACAAAGCCGACGATGTCCTTGACCGAAGTCATGGTTTTTGCCGCGATTTCGCGCGCCCGGTCGGAACCGTCAGCAAGAACGCCATCGATATAGGCTGGGTCCGCGACCAGCCGCTTCATTTCGTTACCGATCGGGCCGAGCTTCGCGACTGCGAGATCGACCAGCGACGATTTGAAGGCGGAGAATTGTGCGCCGCCAAATTCGCGGAGCACATCGGCTTTGGTGCTTTCCTTCAGTGCGGCATAAATCCCGACGAGATTATCGGCTTCCGGTCGCAGTTGAAGTCCCTTCTCCTCGCTCGGCAGCGGTTCCGGGTCGGTTTTTGCCTTGCGGATCTTCTGGGCGATTGCATCGGCATCGTCGGTCAGGTTGATGCGCGAATAGTCCGACGGGTCCGATTTCGACATTTTCTTCGACCCGTCGCGCAACGACATCACACGCGTCGCCGGGCCCTGAATGAGCGGCTCTGGCAACGGAAAGAAGGCATCCCCAAAGCCGTTCCTGGCGATCGAGGCCGCGAAGTCGTTGTTGAATTTCTGTGCGATGTCGCGAGACAATTCGAGATGCTGCTTCTGGTCCTCGCCGACCGGCACATGGGTCGCGCGATAAACCAGAATGTCTGCGGCCATCAGTGTCGGATAGGCGAACAGTCCGACCGAGACATTCTCGCGGTCCTTGCCGGCCTTCTCCTTGAACTGCGTCATGCGATTCAACCAGCCCATTCGGGCAACGCAGTTGAACACCCAGGCGAGCTCGGCATGCTCCGCCACCTGGCTCTGGTTGAAGACAATATGCTTCTTTGGATCGATGCCGCACGCGATGAAGGCCGCGGTCACTTCGCGGATCGCACGCGGCAGCTCCTGCGGGTCCTGCCAGGTGGTGATGGCGTGAAGATCGACGACACAATAAATGCACTCGAAATTCTTCTGCAGCTCGACGAACTTGACGATTGCGCCAAGGTAATTGCCGAGATGCAGATTTCCGGTCGGTTGCACGCCGGAAAACACCAGTTGCTTGAAGGCCATGATCGACTCTTTAGTAGTAAGCGCGCGATCAGCAAAAGTGGTGACCGGTTTTGCGTCGGCTCGCGCGCCAAATATAAGAGGCGCGGGTCAATGCCACGCCAAGGCGGCGCGGGCAAGGGTTTCAGCGCCTCTGGAACAAGCCCCGCCATTCCTGCGGGCGGACGATGCCTGTGAGCCACAGGCCGGCCGCATAAAAGGCGAGGCCGCAGACCACGACCAGCGCCAGCGCAGCAACCTGGATGAGCCGAGATTCGATCAGGGCAAGGCCGAGGAATTCGGCCATCAGGCGGACGAATATCCCCATCGCGAGTGACGCAAATACGATCAGCGCAAGGCGCCGCCACTCTGTCGCTCCGAAGCGAAGCAGACCGCGCCGTGACGCAATATGCCAAAGCAGCGCCCCGCCGATCCAGCCGGACAACCCGACCGAGAGCGCAATGCCTGTCGGGCGTCCGATCCACATGAAGCCGAGACTTCCGATCAATGCGGCGAAGAGGCCGATCGCGGCTGCAATCATCGGCGTGCGCGTATCTTCGCGCGCGAAAAACAGCGGCGAAAGGGCCTTGACCAGCACATGGCCCGGCAATCCGAGCGCGAGCGCGCCCAGCATCGCCGCCGTTGCGGTGCTGTCGGTCGCGGTGAAGGCACCGCGCTCGAACAGGATGCGGATGATCGGCGATGCGAGCATCAGGAGCGCAATGGCTGCGGGCATCGCAAGACCCAGGGCCATCTCGATGCCGTGGCGAATTGTGCGCGGCTCCAGTTCATGATCGTCGCCGCGCAGCGCATGCGCGAGCGCCGGCGTCATCACCGTACCGATGGCGATGCCGACGATGCCAAGCGGCAGCTCGACCAGCCGGTTCGCGTAGTACAGCCACGATACTGCGCCCGGCCAGTCGGATGCGACCATCACTGCCGCGATCATGGTCAGTTGCGGAATGCCGCTTGCAATCAGGCCGGGAACGGCGAGTGCCGCAAAGCGCGCGGCTTCGCGTTGCTGCAGCAGGCCGAGCGGAGTCGCCTTCTCCGGCCCGATCCAGACCGCGCAGCCGACCAACGCAAGCTGGCACAAGCCGGCGCAGGCAACAGAGAGCGCAATCATCCGGGCGGACATGTCGCTATCGCCTGCGTGGGAAAGGAAGGCGGCCGCAATTGCAATCAGGAGTACGACGTTGAATGTGACGGCGGCCAACGCCGCCGTGCTGTAGCGATGATTGGCGTTGAGGACGCCCATCAGCACGGCGACCGGGCCTGCCAGCACCAGATAGGGCAGCATCTGGCGCGACAACTCGATCGACAGGGCAAGTGGCTGCGGCCGGCCGGAAAATCCTGGCGCCAGCGCCAGCATCAGAAGCGGCATGGCGAGTGCGAGGATGATCGAGACGGCGAGCAGCACGAGCGTGATGGTGCCGATCAGCTGGCCGGCAAAGGCCCCGGCTGCATCATTGCCGGCTTGCTCGCGCCGGCGCAGGTAGAGCGGCACGAACGCTGCGTTCAGCGCGCCCTCGGTCAGGAGCCGCCGAATCAGGTTGGAGAATTGGAACGCGACGACAAACGCCTCGGCCCGCGTACTCGACCCGAACAGAGCCGCAATCGCAACATCGCGCACGAAGCCGAGGACCCGCGAGGCGAGTGTCGCGGCACCGACGATGGCGACGTTGCGGGCAATCGACATGTCTCAAGCCTTTGGGATATGGCCCCTGGAGGCCCACTCATACGGCCGATCCGGCGTGCGGTCACGCGGCCGCTTTCATTTGCCCTCACGGGGTGCGCCGCTATAGTGCGCCGCCTTTTCTCCAGAGGAACCTCCGCGAATGACCGCTCCCCGCTACCACGTGCTCGGCATCGGCAATGCGATTGTCGACGTTATTGCCCGTGCCGAAGACGATTTCCTGATCAAGCAGAACATGCAGAAGGGCGGCATGGCCCTGATCGACGAGTCGCGGGCCGGCGCGATCTATGATGCGATGGGACCCGCGACGGAAAGCTCCGGCGGTTCGGCGGCCAATACCATTGCAGGCGTTGCGAGCCTGGGAGGCAAGGCGGCCTTTGTCGGCAAGGTGCGTGACGACGTGCTCGGCAAGGTGTTTGCGCATGACATCCGCGCACTCGGCGTCGGCTTCGACACGCCGCCTGCATCCGATGGGCCATCGACCGCGCGTTGCTACATCATGGTAACGCCAGATGGCGAGCGGACGATGAACACCTATCTCGGTGCGGCACAGAATCTTTCGCCCGCCGACATCGACCCGAAGCTGATCGGCGACGCCGCGATTACCTATCTCGAAGGCTATCTGTGGGATCCGCCGCACGCCAAGCAGGCGTTTCTGAAGGCGTCCAAGGCTGCGCACGATGCCGGCCGCATGGTGGCGCTGACGCTGTCGGACGCATTCTGCGTCGACCGCTATCGCGACGAATTCCTGAAGCTGATGCGTGACAACACTGTCGATCTTGTCTTCGCCAACGAGGCCGAGCTGAAGAGCCTTTACCAAACCGCGGATTTCGATTCCGGCATTGCTGCGCTGAAGGACGACGTCAAGCTTGCGGTCGTCACCCGCAGCGAGAAGGGCTGCGTGGTGGTCAGCAAGGACAAGACGCTGGCGGTGCCGGCAGCGCCGATCGAGCAACTGGTGGATACCACCGGCGCGGGCGATCTGTTCGCGGCGGGGTTCCTCTACGGTCTTGCGACCGGGCGCGACCATGCCGCCTGCGGCAAGCTTGCGGCACTCGCAGCGGCCGAGGTGATCCAGCATATCGGCGCTCGCCCAGCAGTGTCGCTGAAGGCGCTGGCTCAGGAAAACGGGCTGCTCTGAAATTATTTCGGGGCGCCGGCTCGTTCCGGCGCCCCGCATCGCCGCGAGCTCACGATTGCGGTCCGCGGGTCAGGACTGCCAGGCGAACGCAACCTTGTCGAGCACCTTGGTGCCGAACCGCTCCGACGAACGCGCCACCGCGCGTCCGCCGAGTGCGCGATAGAATTCCACCGCCGGTTCGTTGTCGGAGAGCGCCCAAATCACGAGACTTTTCAGACCGCTTTGCGCGAGATCGCGGCGCGCTGCGGTGAACAGCCTCCGGCCGAATCCCAAGCCCTGAAATTCCGGCTTGAGATAAAGTTCGTAAACTTCACCATCGTAATAGAGGCTGCGCGCGCGGTTGCGTCCGTAATTGGCGTAGCCAGCGATTGTGTCGCCGAATTGCATCAATGCAATGCGACTGCCCTTGCGAATGGCCGAATACCACCAGTCCGGACCGCGGCGATTGATCAGCTTTTCGAGTTCGGTGCCGGGGATGATGCCCTGATAGGCCGCGCGCCATGCCTCGTCATGCGCGAGGGCCACCTCGTTTGCATCGGAGGGTTTCGCGCGCCGAATCTCAATCAGGGTCGTGCTCATGACGATATATGAGCAAGCGGCGACTCGGCGTTCAAGCCCCAAGATTAACGAACGGTAAAGGTGTGGACTTTTTGCACCGGTGACCGCGCGGCGCTTGGATCGATTCGAAACAGGACACCGCAAGAAGGCCTGATTTTACAGGCCTTTTTGAAGGTATTGTCCGGCATGTGCCATCGCAGGACACCTCGAGGGCCGCAGACTTAGCTGTGGTGGGTTGAAGCAGTAGCCACTAGCCGGATGCGTCCTCTTTCCAAGTGGTCATCAGCATGTCGAAAAAGCGTTGCGCAGCGGGCGCGAGAGGTCGGCCTCGCCGTCGAACGACTCCGATGGTGCGCGATACCGATGGATGTCCGATCGGCCGCGTGATGATGATTGGGTGCTCGCCCTGCGGTGTCGCAAGCTTCGGCAAGACCGAAATGCCAAGTCCAGCTTCGACCAATCCTAGGGAGGTGGATAGATGTGTGACTTCGTAGAACCAGCGTAGCTTCACGCGAGATCGGACCAGCGCCGCTTCCAGCAGCGTGCGGTTGCCGCTAGCCCGACTCACGGTGACGAGGCGGTAGGGCTCGATGTCCTTCCAGGCTACGTTTCGCTTTTTGGCCAGCGGATGGTCTCGCCGGCAGGCGAGTACAAAAGGGTCTTCAATCAGCGGATCGAAGCTCAATTCGGGTTCGGCGGTGCCAAGAAGGTTGATGCCAAATTCCGCTTCACCTCGGGCAACGCTCTGCAACCCCTCGTTCGCTGACAGGTCCAGAATGCTGAAGCGTACATTCGGAAATTGCTCATTGAACCGCGCGATCACCCGCGGCAAAAAATAGAATGCGGCCGTTGGTACGCAGGCAATCGTCACTTGGCCAGCATGTCGTGCGCTGAAATCTCGCATTGAGAATAGCGACGAATCAAATTCGTCCAGCATCCGGCGCACCAGCGGCAACAACTCCCGGCCGACCGCGGTCGGCGCTACGCTGCGCGTGGTGCGCTCCAGCAATGCGGCGCCGATTGCGGTCTCCAGTTTCTGAATGCGCCGGCTCAGCGCGGGCTGAGACAGGTTCAGAGCGGCGGCGGCGCGGTGGAAGCTTGCCAGCTCGACTACAGTGACGAAGGCACGCAGGTCGAGGGATTCGAAATTAATGCTCATAATGGAATAATAGCTCAAATATTTGCATTTCACAGCGGTAATGCGCAATGCCAGTTTGCCTCCGTCTCTCGCCACGGTGGCTTTCGTGACTGCAACGCATTCCAATTCCCTTCGAATTCCTTGCGTGCTGATGCGCGGTGGAACGTCACGGGGGCCTTACTTTCTCGAGACTGATCTTCCGACGGATCCGAACCTGCGTGACCGCATGTTGCTCGCGGTAATGGGTTCCCCACATGCCCTGCAGGTCGATGGCGTTGGCGGCGGACATGCGCAGACCAGCAAGGTCGCCATCGTTTCGCGCGGGACACATCCCCAAGCGGACGTTGATTATCTGTTTGCCCAAGTCTCGGTGGATCGCGCGGCCGTCGATGTTAGCCCGAATTGCGGGAATATGCTCGCGGGAGTCGCACCCTTTGCCATCGAGGCAGGGCTCGTCAAGGTGTGCAATGGCGAAACATCTGTCCGGATATACAACCGCAACACGCGCAGTCTGATCGATGCGGTGGTGCAGACCCCGGATGGGCGGGTCGCCTATGACGGCGATGCGTCGATCGATGGGGTGCCAGGCACCGCGGCACCGATCAAGCTCAGTTTCCTCAATGCGATGGGATCGAAAACCGGCCGCCTGCTGCCGACCGCACGACCGCGTGAAATCATTCAAAACGTGTCTGTCACGCTGATCGATTATGCGATGCCGATGATGCTGATTGCCGCTGCCGATCTCGATCTGCGCGGCGACGAGACACCGGCCGAACTCGATACGAATGCCGCGTTGCTTTCACGCCTTGAGTCGATGCGACGGGAAGCCGGACGTCGCATGGGTCTTGGCGATGTATCGGGGATGGTGGTTCCGAAAGTCGGTGTGCTCTCGCCCCCATCCCGCGGCGGCACGCTGAATTCGCGATATTTCGTGCCGGATCGTTGCCATCGCAGCCACGCCGTAACTGGTGCGCTCTGCATTGCTGTAGCAAGCCGTCTTCCGGGGACTGTCGCGCATAATCTTGCGCAGGCCGAGCCAGCGTCGTCGGTCGCCATCGAACATCCAAGCGGCCGCATCCAGATCAATTTGTCGTTTGCGCCAGACGGCTCTGTGGTGCGCGCCAGCGTGATCCGCACGGCCCGCCGCATTTTCGAAGGCAGCGTCATCGTGCCCTCGCACGCGTTCTCTCACACGACAGAAAACGATAAGCTCAGGGAGTTATGCCCATGATTACACGACGCCTGTTTTTGTCAGGGATGATTGCGGCGCCGACGATCGTCTCGTCCTCCAATCTATTCGCGCAGAGCTATCCAGCGCGTCCGATTCGCCTGATCGTGCCCTATGCGGCCGGTGGCGGAACCGACGCGATTGCACGAGTGGTAGCGCAAACTATGGGCCAGAATCTTGGTCAGACTGTCGTGGTAGAGAATATCGCGACCGCCGGCGGCAACATTGCAACACAAACCGCTGCCAGCGCCGCTCCGGACGGGTACACGATTCTGATGGCCAATCAGGGTCCTATGGCCGTGAACCCGCATTTGTTCAAGAGTCTGAAAGTCGACACCCTCAAGGCGTTTGAGCCGATCACCTTAATTGCAGCAGCGCCGCTCGTTGCAGTGGTGCCGCAGAAATCCGAGTTCAAGACAATCCGGCAGCTTGTCGATTTCGCCCGCGCGAATCCCGGCAAACTTACTTATGGCTCCGCTGGCAACGGCTCGGCCAGTCATCTCGCTGCCTTGCTGTTAAACGTCATCGCCGGGATCGATACTGTCCATGTTCCCTATCGCGGCGCTGGCCCGGCGATTGGCGACCTGCTTGGTGGTCAAACCCAGTTCATGATCACAACCATCCCCTCGGTGAGCGGCCTCATCGAAAACGGGCAGATGCGAGCGCTCGCGGTGACGAGCAAAGAGCGCGCTCCTACATTGGCGGAGGTGCCGAGCATCGCCGAAAGCGGCTGGCCCGCATACGAGGCGAGCGCCTGGTACGGTTTCGTTGCGCCGAAAGGTACGCCGGATGAGCTGATCGCGCGGCTTCACAAGGCCACAATAGAAGCCATCAACGATACCGCGGTTCGCTCCCGTCTCGCCAATGAAGGGGCAAAGCCGGTAGGCAATTCCCCCGCGGAATTCGGGGCTTTCATCAAATCCGAGCACCGCCGCTGGGCCGAGATCGTGTCGACCGCAAAGCTTGCAATCAATTAGCGGCGACGCAGCTTGCGGATGGGTGCCAAGCTTTTGTAACGGCTGCGCGCGAGAAGAATCACGCCATCTCCGCCTCCTTGCGGCGCTCCTCGCGCTTGCGGTCGTTGGGATCGAGCAGCTTCTTGCGCAGACGGATCGACTTCGGCGTGACCTCGACGAGTTCGTCGTCCTGGATATAGGCGAGCGCCCTTTCCAGCGTCATGCGGATCGGCGGCGTCAGGCGCACCGCCTCGTCCTTCGACGTGGTGCGAATGTTGGTGAGCTGCTTGCCCTTCAACACGTTGACTTCGAGATCGTTGTCGCGGGTATGTTCGCCGACGATCATGCCGCGATACACTTTCCAGCCGGGCTCGATCATCATCGGACCGCGGTCTTCGAGTTTCCACATCGCGTAGGCGACCGCCTCGCCCTGTTCGCTCGAAATCAGGACGCCGTTGCGGCGGCCCTGCACTTCGCCCTTGTAGGGCGCGTAAGAGTGAAACAGCCGGTTCATCACCGCGGTGCCGCGCGTGTCGGTGAGGAGTTCGCCCTGATAGCCGATCAGTCCGCGGGTCGGTGCATGGAACACAAGCCGCAGGCGGCCGCCGCCGGACGGCTTCATCTCCAGAAGGTCGGCCTTGCGCTCTGCCATCTTCTGCACGACCACGCCGGAATGTTCCTCGTCGACGTCGATCACCACTTCCTCGATCGGCTCGGTCAGCGTACCGTTCTCGTCGCGCTTGAGCAGCACCTTCGGGCGCGACACTGAGAGTTCGAAGCCTTCGCGGCGCATGGTCTCGATGAGAATGCCGAGCTGCAATTCGCCGCGGCCGGCGACTTCCATCGAATCCTTTTCGTCGGATTCGGAAACGCGCAGCGCGACATTGCCTTCGGCTTCGCGCAGCAGGCGGTCGCGGATCATGCGGCTCGTCACCTTGGTGCCTTCGGTGCCGGCGAGCGGGGAATCGTTGACGCGGAAGGTCATGGCGAGGGTGGGCGGGTCGATCGGCTGGGCGGGGAGGGGGGTCGTGACCTCGGGCGCACAGATGGTGTGGGCGACGGTGGCATCGGGGAGGCCTGCAATCGAGACGATATCGCCGGCCTCGGCCTCGTCGAGCGGCGTGCGCTCCAGCCCGCGGAACGCGAGCACCTTGGAGATCCGGCCTTCCTCGATCACCTTGCCGTCCCGATCGAGCACCTTGGCCATCTGGTTTGGCTTGACCGTGCCGGAGGTGATGCGGCCGGTGATGATGCGGCCGAGATAGGCGTTCGACTCCATGATGGTGCCGAGCATCCGGAACGGGCCTTCCTCGATCTTCGGCTCCGGCACATGGCGCAGCACCAGATCGAACAGCGGCTTCATGCCCTCGTCCTTGGGGCCCTCTTCGGAGAAATTCATCCAGCCCTCTTTCGCCGAGCCGTAGAGGATCGGGAAGTCGAGCTGCTCATCGGTGGCGTCGAGTGCTGCGAACAGATCGAAGACTTCGTTGACGACCTGAGACGCGCGCGCATCCGGACGGTCAACCTTGTTGATCGCGACGATGGGCTTCAGGCCCATCTTCAGCGCCTTGCCGACCACGAACTTGGTCTGCGGCAGCGGGCCTTCGGCAGCGTCGACAAGAACGATCGCGCCATCGACCATGTTGAGGATGCGCTCGACCTCGCCGCCGAAATCGGCGTGGCCCGGCGTATCAACGATATTGATGCGGGTGTCCTGCCAGACGATCGAGGTGGCCTTGGCCAGGATCGTAATGCCGCGCTCTTTTTCCAGATCGTTGGAATCCATCGCGCGTTCGGCAACGCGCTGGTTCTCCCGGAAGGTGCCGGATTGCTGCAGCAGGCGGTCGACCAGCGTGGTCTTGCCATGGTCGACATGCGCGATGATCGCGACATTGCGGAGTTTCATGCGATGGGGTCCGGAATCAAAGCGCGGGCCAAACGAGGCATCCCAGATGGAGTGTCCCCGGCCCGCTTATTGCGGCGCAATATAGTCAGGAACGGCGCGGAAGCAACGGGAACTCTGCAGCCACGGTTACGAGCGGCAAAGCTCTGCCGGCCCTGTTATTTGACTGGCGCGGGCGCGCCCGTAGGGAAAGAAGGTGAGGGGAATGATGCGCCGTGAAGCGCAGGGCATTCCTGTTGCGCCGCGCTGTCTCCAGCGCGGCCGCCTCACGGCGCATCACCTGGCGGGATTGCTCCCGCCGGGTTCATTTGGCGGCGTTCTTCTGCGGAGCGTTGCTCCGCATTCAGTCCCCGGGGCCGCGTTTGCGTACCTGCGACCCAACCGGGCGCAGGCCGTATCAGCGAGCTCCTCGCGCACGGGTCGTAGTGCCCGTAGAGCGGGGTCCCGGGGCCTCCCGGGAGCATGGCGGACGAGGCCATGCCCGCAGGCGCCGCACCCCGCTCCATCAATCGGCGTCACCGGTTGACGCCCCTCATTGAGCGAGGCGGGTCATCTATATGCTTTTATTCCTATAATGTCAAGGCCGGAATTTGGTCTCGTGTCCCGGGCGCTGCGCAGCGCAGAGTGCCGCGCAGCGCCCGGGGCCCACATGGCTTATCGCCGCTCAAGACTGGGTCCCGGCTCAGCGACGCACCATTCCGCTGCGCTTCATGCTGCGTCGCGTCCGGGACACGATGCCTTGCATTACGGCGCTCGTCCGGTGACGCGTCCTCACCCCTTCACCAGCACCGCGCGCCGTTCGGCCACTGCGCGGCGCGCCTGGTCGGCGGCGAGGGTGACGGCCGCGGAACGGTTGTGATGGATTTCGCCCCTCTCGATCTGCCGGATCGCGCGCTCGACGATGTCGTCGATCTCGATGCACATCAGGTCGAGTTCCTGCACGGCGGCGGTGCGTGCGCGCTTGATGACACCAATTAAGGCCTCGAGATCGTTACGTCTTTCGAACTTCGAGGGGCTGGCGCGGGCGTAACTGATGAGCCAGGCGGCGCCCGAGCCGAAGAACGAAATCAGCATCAAACCCCAATACAATGGCTCGCTGTAACGCTCGAAGAAGCCGCGTTCCTCGCCTTCGAGATAGGCCAAAGTACCGGGATGAACGGCGAGCGAGGCCGCCTTGTCGGTATCCGGGCTTTCGATCTTGGTGAAGGCCGGGATGTCGCCGCCCAGCGCCTGCTTGGCATAGAACAGCCACTTGGTGAACTCGCCGGCGAGCCCCTCATCCAGCGACCGGCGCGCCACAAGATAATGCGAGACGCCAATCGTCTCCACAGTCTCGGCAGGTCCGGAGCCGCCGAACGCGCCGGCCGGAATCTCGGCGGACTGATAGACCGGGTTCTGCTGCTCGATCGCTTCCGACGAGCCGATTTCCAGAAAAAGCGGCGGGGTCTTGCCGCGCGCGAGCGCGGTCACCGCTTCGGCAGTGATCTTGCTGCCGACAGGTCCGATTGCGAGCAGTGCGTCGAACTTGGCCGCCTTCAATTGCGTGGTGAGATCTTCGGTCGCAAATTGCAGCGTCGTCACCTTGCCGGCCGGCACGCCATACTGGCCGAGGATCGTATTCAGCAATGCGACATTGGCGGGCGTCCGTCCGACGATTCCGACGGTCTTGCCGGCGAGGTCCTCGATCTTCTCGACCGGCTTTGCTGCGGGTGTGACAGGCGCTTTTGCTGTCCGCGCGGCGCGTCCGCTTTTCTTTGCCGCTGCCGCCTGCGGTGCAGGAGTCTGCGCGGCCGGCACAATCAGCACCGCGACGTTGCGGCGCTGGATCGCAACGACCTGTCCGCTCTTCGGCATCGCCACGTCGCGGCGCACCACGGCGAGATCGACCGCACCGCTGTCGAGCGCTTCGGCGCTTTTTGCGGCGTTATCCTGCTGCACGATCTTCAGCCTGATGGGGCCGCGCTCGCGCGCGAAATACTGCGCAAGGGCCTGGACCAGCTTGTGATCCTCACTCTGCTTCGGGCCGACCGCGATCTTCAGGGAGGCGGGCTTCGACTGAATGTAGGACACCACGACCGCAACACCCGCACCGGCCAGGACGATGCCGGTCGCAATCAGGAGCGGATGGCGTGCCATCAGGCGCAGACGATCGCCGAAGGAGAGTGGCGGCTTCTCCGCCCCCGGGGCAGGAATGAGGTGCGGGTTCTGGCCGTTCATTGGCCGCGCTGGCCCCCACCGGAGGCTCAAGATGAATATTGCTTCATCCTTGCCGCTTCAATTGTGACTTTATGATGCCACCCGCCAGCGGCGAACGATCTGACCGCATCAGGCGCCCGCCGGCCGGCTCCAGGGCCCCGACCGGCCGCGCAGACTGAAGCCTTCCGGCATGGCCTGGCTGACCATCATCAGCTCACCCAAGGTCTCGGTGGTGATCAGGCCGACCAGCCGGCCGTCAGGCTCGATCACCGCAACCGCCGGAGCGGCGCGCTCCTGCAGCAGCTTCACCGCCTCGTCGAGCGGACGGCGGCGGTCGATCGTGACGACGTCCGTGGTCATGGCCTCGCTGACGCGGGCCTCCGGCCCGAGCTCTTTCAGCGCCCGGATGATGTCGGTGCGGGCGAGCAGGCCGACCGGCCTGCGGTCGAAATCCACCACCGGAAATTCGCTCTGGCTGGTTTGCAGCAGCACCTGCACCGCCTCCTCGATCGGGGCCTCGGGCGCGAGTGTCGCGATCTTGGTCATGGTGCCGGTGACGACCGGCACACCGCGGGAGACCGCCC
>JBMOOQ010000053.1:0-158285 GCA_049324435.1 Pseudomonadota bacterium | reverse complement strand
ACCTGCGCCGACCGGGGCGCAGGCCGTACAGCGAGCTCCTCGCGCACGGGTCGTAGTGCCCGTAGAGCGGGGTCCCGGGGCCCCCCGGTGATCTGCGTGCGAGGCAGACCAGCAGGCGCCGCACCTCAGCTCCGCTCAAACGACGCCTCGCGAGAGCGCCCCTCGATGAGCGAGGTTTGCGGACTATAGTCATAATAGGAATATTGTCAATATCTCAAAAATCGGTCTCCCCGCGCCAGCGGGCGGGTTGGAGCTGCGCGTTCGCGGGTCGCCTCCGATAAAACCGGGTCCCCCGCGCGCCCCCCTCATGCTGTCTTTGCAGCATAGGCCTCGAATGCCGCGCGCAGCGCCGGCGGCAGTTCGACCGACCGCCGCGTCTGCAGCGACATCATGGCGGTCACGGTACGCGCCCGCAGCCTTTCGATTCCGTCCTTGTGACCGACGATCACAAGGGTCAGCGACGACCGCCCGATCTTCTCGATCAGCAAGGTGAGATCGAGCTTCTCTCCCATCCGGCTCGGAATCTTGAAATCGGTATCGACATGGACGAACGGGAAACCGTGCTGATCGTGAATGATCAGATCGTGATAATTGACGTTGAGCTCTTCGGTATACCAGTCCTCGATCAGCCCATTGACCATATTGAAGTAGTGCGGGAAGTACACGATGCCCGCCGGGTCGCAGTGGGAGAAGCGAATCTGCACGGTTCGCGTGAATGCGCCCGCCGGTGCGACGAATGACGTTTCTTGCATGTTTCGGACCGTCCTGCCTGACCCCCGGCGAGGTTCAGTATCATTCCGGCCGCCACCCGATCACCGGTAATCTGCTCATGCCTGCCCTTCTCAAGGGCGCACGGCTCGTCAATGGCGCTGGGCTCGCACCTGCGCCGGGATTGCCGGCAGGTCCGTCGCGCGGCGCAATCACGGGCCGCGCGAAACAAGCCGGCCGTTCAACCGGAAAGGCGGCCTCGCCCGGCCCACCTCGCAACACTTGCCGTTCTCGCCATAAGCGGCGCTCACCGTCCGTCGTTTACGCGCTACACCGCCACTTTCTGCTGCTCGGCAAATACCGGCGCAACATCCATAAAAATCCGCAATTCGCCGACCTTGTCGCCGTCTGGTTTCAGGATCGTGACGCAGGGCAGCGTCACGGTCTGGCCGTCCTTGCGGGTGTAGGTCACAGCGCATTCCAGAATCGATTCGTTCGGGTGATCCCAGCGATTGACGAATGTGTGCTTGAGACCGCGGATGCTCGACCAGAATTGTCCGATCGCACCGGCGATCTGGTCCGGGCCCTCGGCTGCGGGAAAATTGGCAAAGGTCACGCGCGCGTTCTTGCCGTGCATGGACTTGAAAGTCTCAAGATCCATAGCATCGACCGCCTCATAGTAGCGCTTGATCAGCGCGTCGCGCCCGCTTTTCATCTTGCGGATCGCCGCGAGCGTGGCATCGACAGCCTTAAGATAGTCCTTCTCGACGATCTTGCCGTATTCGACTTCCTCGGGACTGCCATCCTCCACCCCGTCGAGTTTCAGGGCGAAGCTGAAGCGCAACCCAAGTCCGTTTTCGTCCTCCTCGATCAGATTGAGGATGGTGCCGAGCACCGACCCATCGAGCCGCACGAATTCGACACGCTCCTCGGGCGATAACGTGATCCGCTCGCGGCAACGTTCGCCGCGAAACTCGATCTCACGCACGAAGACCCTGTCGCTTTCGCGATGCAAGACCTTGCAATGCGTCATCGCCGGAACGAATGGCAGCGCATTGTCGGCCTTCATGACAAGCCCTCTCCAGACGTCGCTGCGGGTCAGAACAGGCTGGCCTGGCTCGTTGACCGGGATGCGTTTCGACACTTCGATCATGATTCTACCTCTTGGCTTCGCTGGTGCAGGACGTTGCAACTGCCGGGCGTCCGGGCGACGGCGCCAGAACGGCAGGTCGCGGGCAGGCTGCGGCCTTTGATCCGGATCATTCACGCCCTCCCCAAACCCGCTGCATTTCTTGTTTGCGGCGCCTGACGCCATACGGCGCCGGCTCTTGTCGTACCGTAACGAACGTTACGGCATTAGCCGCGTTACCGCCAGTCAAAAGTTTTGGGCTGGTTTCGAGCCGAATTAATTGGCATAGCTTGGGCCATGGAATCGCTAAAGAAATCAGCAGCATCGCCCGCGGCCCGAACCGGCAATGGCGGCAACGCCGGCCTGCGCAAGCGCACCGAGATCAAGCGCGAAAAGATCGTGCGGTCGGCGGCCCGTCTGTTCCTGGAGCGCGGCTATGACAGCGTATCGATCAACGAGATCATCGCGGTGGTCGGCGGCTCCAAGGAGACGATCTATTCGAATTTCGGAAACAAGGCGAAGCTGTTCGAGGCGGTCGTTCAGCAATTATGTGCGGATGTCACGATCCGCATCGACACCCGCCCTGTCGGCTCGCTTCAGGAACAGGCCACCCGGATCGCGAAATCGTTCGTTTCGATCGTTCTCACGCCCCAGATCATATCGTTCCATCGGCTGGTCACGTCGATCGGCCGGGAATTTCCGGCGGCGGGCCGCCTGTTCTACCAGACCGGCCCCGAGACCGTGTATCGCATTTTCTCCGAGTGGATCGCGCAACATCAAAAGCAAGGCAACATCCGCGCGGACCAGGACCCTTACCGCCTCGCGATCCTGTTCCACGACATGCTGATCGGCGAACAGATCCTGAGCTGGCTCACCTCGGCATCGACCCAGAAGGATCGCGCCAAGCGAATCGACAAGACGGTCGAGCTTGCGGTGTCGGTCTTTCTCGGCGGCTGTGCGACCGAAGCCGGCCTGAAAGCAACCGACGGCCGCAGATCTGCGCGATCCAAAACGTCGCAGTGAGCGCCGCACGCCGACGGCTCGGGTAGCGGCCCGCACCCGGTTTCTCTTTCAATATCAGCTCTCTCCGCCCTCCGCTTCGCTTGGCGAGCGATGAACCGGTTGCACCTGCAACGATCGTTCGCAACGCGCGACTGGACGAATCGCCATTGTCAAAGCCGTCCAGCCCGTGCAGTATACGTACCGTAACGAACGTTACGCTTTCAGGGAGGAAGCGAGATGCAGCAGGAAGCGAAACGCTCCGCCGCGGTTCACACATTGGCAGCGCGGCCGGATATCAACGACCTCATCGCGCGGATCCAGAAGCTGGCGCCCGAGATCAGCGCCAGGGCGCTGAAGGCGGAGAAGGCCAAGCGCGTCCCGGCCGAAACCATGGACGCGCTGCGCGACGCGAACATCTTTCGCATGATGCAGCCAAAGCGTTTCGGCGGCTACGAATACGGCCCGGCCGAGCTTGCGCGGGTCGGCTTCGAACTTGGACGCGCCTGCGGCAGCACCGGATGGTGCGGGACGCTGGCCGTGTGCTTCGGCTGGATGGTCGCGTTCTTCCCGCTGGAAGCGCAAGAGGAAGTCTGGGACGACACCGACAATCTGCTTGCGGTGTCCTATGTGCCGACCCCGAAGGTCGACGTCGTGGACGGCGGCATCAAGATCGCAGGCAGCTGGCCCTGGGCGAGCGGGATCGACAGCGCGAGCTGGCTGATCCTGTCGGCGCTGGTGCCGAACAAGGACGGCCCGCCCACGCTGTCATGGTGTCTCGTGCCGGTGCGCGATGTGATTGTCGATCACGACAGTTGGAACGTGGCCGGACTTCAGGGCACCGGTTCGAAGACGCTTTACATCACCGATCCGGTTTTCGTGCCGCGGCACCGTATCCTGCCGCTGCCCGCTATCTTCTCGGGCAAGGTGCCGGGTCTCGACATTCCCGACAACGTGCAGGCGAAGTTCGGTTATCCGACCTTCGGCCCGACGGCGCTGGTTTCGCCGATCGTCGGCATGGCGCAGGGTGCGATCGATGCCTTCACCGACACGGCGCGCGATGCCAAGCGGATGGCGCGGCCCGGCGTATTCGAAAAGGTGGCCGAGTCGTCGTTGATCCAGAGCCTGATCGGACAGGCTTCGGCCCGCATCGATGCCGCCCGCACGCTGATGGTGACAAGCCTCCGCGAAGGCCAGGACATCGTCAACGGCGGCGGCACGCCGGACATCGAGCTGCGGGTGCGCATCCGCCGCAATCACGGATTTGCCGCGCGGACATCGGCCGAAGTCGTCAACGAGATTTTCGCCAAATCGGGAGCCGCGGCGGCCGACGAGAACAACCGCGTGCAACGGTTCTGGCGCGACGCAAATACCGCCGCCCTGCATGCAAGCCTCGACTGGGACACGCTGTCGGCGCTCTACGGCACATACCAGCTTGGGCTTCAGCCGCAGGGCATCTTCTGACTGGCGGCCGGAGCATGGTGCTGCGGTCGCATATGGGCGCGCGTTGCGGCTTCTACTTCACGCCATAACGCGCGAACTCCTCCGCAACATCCGGCATAACGGACTTTGCCGCAGCAAAGTCCGCCTCGGCCCGGCCGCTCATGCCCTTTGCGGTATGAGCAAGACCGCGTCCGAACAGCGCGGTTGCCCGTGACGGCTCCAGTTGCAGCGCCGCCTCGAAATCCGACAGCGCCGCATCCGATTGACCGAGTCTCAGGTTGATGCGGCCGCGCATGTCGAACGCCGCAGCATCGCGCTGCAGCCGGATCGCTTCCGTGCAGTCGGCGGCGGCGTCCTGCAATGCGCCCGCCGCGGCGCGAGCCTGGCAGCGCCCGCGCCATGCGGCGAAAGCCGGCCTGAGACGGATGGCCTCGCCGTAGTCCTGCGCGGCCCGGTCGAACTGCTTCATGGTCAAGTAAATTTCGCCACGATTCTCGAACGCCGTGGCGTAGCCGGGATCGATCCTGATCGCCTCGTCGAGATCGCTCAGCGCGCGGTCGTGCTGTCCCTTCTTGCCATAGGCGACGGCCCGGTTGTTGAACGCCCTGGCATAATTCGGCGCAATCCCGATCGCACGGTCGAAATCCTCGATCGCACGGTCATAGGCGCCCGCCGCAACATAGGCATTGCCGCGGTTATTGTAGGCGACCAGGCGGATGCGCGCCGGCTCGCCGTCAGTCAGGATCAGCGCGGTGCACCCCCTGATCCGGGGCTCGGACGATGTGCGATCCGCGCCATTGCACAGCTCGATATTCTTGAGACGGGTCTCCGGCGCGGCACCCGCCATCGCAGACAGAAGCAACAACAGCAGCGCCATGATGGCCGTGGCGCTCATCGCGCTTCGCGCAACGCAGACGACTGTCGCTAGCATCCCTGACAGATCTTCAGCCTGATGTTGATGTTGCGGTCGATATCCCTGAAGCGGTCGGTCTCGGCGTCGGCACGCCGCTCTCTCGCCGGCCCGCGCTTCTTCTGCCTTTTCAGGGTCTGGTCCCTGCCCTGCTCGATCAGAGTTGCGAACGACACCGATCCGTCATCGGCGATCTCGACATGGGGCGTCGTCCCCCTGATGCCGAGCGTGGCGACCGGCGTTTCCACCCGCATGCTGCCGGTTTTCGCCACCTGTCCCGCGACCAGCGTGAAGGTACCCTTGGTCAGACTGAACACCGTCGCGTTCGCCTTGCCGTTCGGATCGTAGACGAATTCGTCCAGAACCATTCGCGCGTTGCTGGACACGTTGCATGCGGTTCCGTCCGTGAAGGTGATCCCGGCCTTGCCGTCGGGACCGGTCTCGATCACGTCGCCGATATAGACAGCGTCACCCAAGCGGACATTGCCGCCGGACGGCGGCAGACTGGCAAGCAGCGCGACGGCCGCAGTGCGATCGATCCTCACCGAGCCGGCGACGACCACAATCTTTCCGATGGGCTTTGCCTCGGGGCCGGCCTGAGCCGATGCCGGACTCGTCAGAGTCACGATCACGGGCATTGCAAGACTGAACAGGAAGGCGATTGCTTGCGCTCGCATGTGAGCCTCGAAGCATGTGTGGCCTTCAATTTGGAAACGCTAGCACGGCCGCACCGCCTGCTCAAACCGAAGACTGCGGCCCGGCTGGCCCGCTCCGGCCGCGCTTACCCCAAAAGCGGTATAACCATTTGATGTAGCGCCATATTGCAACTTGATAATGCGCACAAAACCACCCGGATGCAGTTCAAACTGCGCATGGGCATGGAAAACATGATAGGAATGGCTTGTCCGCGTAACTCGAGTTTTTTTCCATGCGTTACTCGAGTGTTGAGATTGCGAGCTTGTCTCGCAACAGGATCGGGGCAATTCAGTCGGCGATCGGATCGATCTTTGTCGGCCGGCCTTCCTTCACCGCATTTCACATCGCCGCTTCTCAAGGCGGTCGCAGCGACGCCGTTTACGCTGGCGACGAGATCGCAACCGGTGCTGATAGTGCCGTCACGATTATGCTCAGTGACGGCACGCTGGTCCGCTTGCCGGCCGATACACGAGTGATCTTCAACAGGTCCGGCGGTCCGGGCGTTGTTGCAACTGTCGCTCTATCCAACGGGCCGAACCGATCCGCGCCGTCCCGGCGCAGCCAAGGCATCGATACCGGCAGCAATGGCTTGCGCAGCAGCGACCGCTCGCGCAGGCGGTCGCTCGGACTTCGTATGCTGCCGTTTGCTCTCGCCGCCTATGCCTTGCTGCGGGACATTGAGCACGCACAGGCTCTGACGACAGATGACGACACGATCACACCGCGGGATTCCGAATACGGCACCTTCGAGATCATCACAAAATCCGGAACGGTGATCCTGGTCGACGATCCGGCACTGACCTACGTGGTTGATGACGACGGTTCGGTCGAGCGCCGCATCAATTCATCGGCACGCATGGAGGAATTGCAGGCTGCCCAGCAAGCCGTCATGGGGACTCTTACGCAAGGATTTGCCGGCGCTCCCGGATCGGGTTCGCCGCAAGACAGTCCGGGAGTGCTCGATGTTCAGCCGCTCACGATCCCGATCAATTTCCGGCCGCTGGACCCGGTGCCTGAGCGCGACATTTCTCCATTGCTGACCGGCCCGGTGGAAGAACGGCCTTTCCTGCCTCCGCCATCAGTTCCTCCCCCGCCGCCCATTCCGCCGGTCATCACGGCATTCACCTTCGACAGCGGCATCGATGGTGACCGCATCACCAACAACAACGAGCTCATTCTGATCGGCACCGCCACCCCGGGTACCATCGTCTCGATTTATGACGCAGGGATGCTGCTCGGTTCGACGACGGCTGACAGCAGCGGCAAGTGGAGTTTCGAGACCGGCCCATTATCCGACGGTCAGCATGCGTTTTCGGCTGCGGCCGGCACCCCGGTCAATACATTCGCAGCGCGTTCCGCATTCTCGGCCCTTGCCGCTCCCATGATGACGAACAGCGGCAACGATCCGACATCACCGCCGTATATTGTCATCATCGACACGCAGGCACCGGATGCGCCGGTCATCTCCGTCGCGTCCGGCGAACCGGGGGAACACTCCGCAAGCGACAGGACCCCCACTCTCACCATTGCCGCGGAGCCCGGTTCGACCGTGCGTGTCTATCGTGACGGTACGCTGGTCGGCACCGCGATTGAGTCCGAAACGCCAGGCGTATTCATCTTTGAATCGGACGCGCTTGCGGACGGCCGCTACACGTTCACCGCGACCGCCACCGACGTTGCGAACAATATCAGCCGGCCGTCTTGTGACGTGACAATCGACATCGATGCTACGGCACCCGGCGCCCCCGACTTCGTCAAGCTGCTCGACCACCTGTGCTGCGCAGACGGAACCCTCACCGATGACTCGACGCCGGCGATGCTGATTGCGGCCGAGAGCGGCTCTACTGTCCGCGTCTATCGCGACGGTGCATTCGCGGGCATGGCTACAGAGACCGGAAAAGCCGGTCTGTTCGTCTATACCGCGCCGGAACTGACGGACGGCAAACATGTCTTCACCGCGACAGCGACCGACGGTGCAGGCAATACCGGTCCTGTATCGGACACCTTCACCATTGCAGTCGTCACCTCGGACCCCAATGACTTCGACGAGCTGGCAACGGGCCATTGCATCGAGATTGCTCCGGGTGGCATCGTTCATGGCACCCGGCACGACGACTTTATCTGGTTCCGCGACGACGATTGCGAACCAGGCCGCACTGTTTATGCCGGCGCAGGCTGCGATTTTGTCAAGGGTACCGACCGTGACGATGTGATCTATGGCGGGTCGGGCAAGGACAAGCTCTACGGCCATCGCGGTGACGACCGCCTTTTTGGCGGGTCCGCAAACGACAAGATTGACGGCGGCAAGGGCAACGATGTCATCGCCGGCGGGTACGGCGCCGATATCCTGACCGGTGGCAAAGGCTCCGACACATTCGTTTTTCTCTCTGAGTTCGATTCCCTGTCCTGTTCGCGCGACATCATCACGGATCTGAACTGCCACTATGACAAGATCGATCTTTCCGCGATCGATGCGAATGCGGCTTTGAGCGGCGACCAGGGTTTCATCTTTGCCGGTCCGACCGATGCGCGCTGCGTCGAGGCCAATAGCGTTACCTGGTATTACGACAAGGACTCGGACCGAACCTATATTCTGGCCGATACCGATGGCGCCACGGCTGCGGCTGAGATCGAGATCGTGCTCGCCGGCAGAGTTCCGCTCACCTACGACAATTTCGTTCTCTAGGACTTGTACCCAATTATAAGTAGCGCAAATTGGCGAACAGTGATTCAAGCTCCCAAACTGCGGAGCTTGGATCATGCGCTACGACCTCAGTGATTTTGAGTGGAGCGTCATTGAACCTGTCCTGCCGAAGGGGCGCCCCGGTCCCAAGCGCAAGGACGACCGGCGGGTGATGAACGGCATCTTCTGGGTGCTGCGAACGGGCGCGCCGTGGCGCGATTTGCCGGAGCGCTATGGGCCGTACACGACCGCCTACAACCGCTTCAATCGCTGGCGCAAGGCTGGGGTCTGGGACCGGTTGATGGACGCCGTCACCAAGGCGCATGGCGGCGAGGTGCAGATGATCGATAGCTCGATTGTGCGAGTTCACCAGCACGCCTCCGGGGTCAAAAAAAGAGTGGAGATCGTTGTGTGGGGCGAAGCCGCGGTGGCCTCACAACGAAAATCCACGCGCGGGTCGACCACCAAGGCAGGCCGCTCCAACTCCTGATTACGCCTGGTCAAGCCCATGACCTCACCGCCGCCGAACCGCTGCTGGCCAATCTCACCCGCGGCACCATCGTCATCGCCGACAAGGCCTATGACGCCGATCGTCTGCGAGTTCACATCAAGGCACGCGGCGCCATCGCCAACATCCCCAATATGATCCGGCGCAAGAAGCGCTTCCGTTGGACCAAGGCACTTTATAGCGAGCGCAACCATGTCGAACGCTTCTTCAACAAGCTCAAGCAGTTCCGGCGCATCGCCACTCGCTACGACAAGCTCGGCGCCACCTTCATGGCTTTCATCCCAACTCGCCACCGTGCGAATCTCGCTTCGCTTAATTGAGTCCACGACCTAGTCTAGCGGCACGGGCAAAGCACGGACACACCCTACACACTGGCCGGAAGGTGACTTTCGAAATAGTGATGCCACAGCGCGAGAATACGCTCGCGCCCATCTGCACTGGGCGCCGAACCGGACAATTCGGCTTCACACTCATCGGCCTGATGAGACGCCGCGTCCGCTACACCCGCCGCCGACGTGCCGTAGAGCGCCAGATCGAACGCGACCGCATTGCGGCAGCCCGCTTCAAATGCCTGGTGCTCCGCTGTACTCAGATGAACCGTTTCCTCGCCAATCGCACTGACGCGCATGCTGGTGATGCTGGTCCACGCTTCCGCCTGCACGGCCCCGAGGGTCTGGCTATCGGTAATATGAACCGATCTGCGCGCGGTCAGCGTAATCAGCATCATCATGAAACCGATGATATAGGGATCGTGCCATGCCTCTTCCGGAATGCCGTCGAGACGGCTGCGGCTCCTGGCTACCAATGGCGCGATCGCTGCGACCGCGGCCCTTCGTCCGCGGCGCGCGTTCCATAGTGCTCGCAGCACCGGCCACATGACCGCTCTCCGCGCTTAATGATCCCGCCTTGCACCTCTATTCGACGATTGGCCGGCGCGTCCTGACAGAAGACCTTTTCAAGCCGGCCTTCCTGGAGCATCCTTTTACACGATATTGCGGTTTTAGCCGAACGTCGCATTTTGCCGGCGTCGGACGTCTGCGGAGATACGCATGCCCGCTTCGCTGCCGCCAAAGCCGGATTTTGAACGCATCGACGCGATTGCGCCGAAATCTGCCGACCGCCGCACAACGATCCTGGCCCTGATTGGCAATCTCGTCTTCAGCTGGTCGAATAACGAAAGCCTCTTCATCTATCTGCTGATGATCCTGTTGAAGACGGACCAAACGTCGGCGGCGATTGTTTTCGCGACACTCAACACCACGCGCGCCCGGCTTGATCTGATCCAGCGGCTGGCCAAAACACAGGTTACCGACCGCTCCATCAACAGGACGCTCGATGACATCGTCGAGCGCTTCAATGAATACACGCGCATCCGCAACGAGTTCAATCATTGCATGTATAACGTCAGCAACCGCGGCGACATCACGCACACGCACTCGATCCGGATCGTCGAAACCCGGAAGCGATTGCAGTTCGGCGAACTCAAACCCATGGATGGTGCACGTATCAAGGAAATGGTGGACACCATTCAGGGGCTGAAACAGCTGAACCGCGATATCTGGGCCTTTTTGCCGAGGCTTGAGGCTCATCTGACCCAGAGCAGCACCATCAGCCGTGATGGCGACGAGAACCCGGCCAATTCGTCCTCCGCAAAAAATGACCGGCGTGCCAGAAAGGCCAATCACCAAAAGTAGATGATCTTATCGCTGTCTACCTCGTTCGGTCAGGTACGCGCCTGCGAATATGGCGCTGCACCAACACAAGGTCGTGTTTGAGACATATTTGTCATCGATTAGCCTCAAACTTCTGTAGATTTCCCAAATTCGGATACTGAGACATTTCAAATAGATCGAAAGGAAGCTGCCAGCCCCCAAAGCGGTATCTGCAGCTCCACAAGCTGAACGACTGGAGAGCGATCGGTAAAGCATCAGGTTGATTCAAGTCCCAGGTCGGTCCCAGTCGGGAGAGGACTGCCGTTGGAACGAGTAGCGTTGAGTTTGCGTAACCATTTGCGAAATCGGTCACCCGATCGGGGTCCACCGGTGCGCCCATCTTTTTTCCTCCCGGCCGGCTTTCACATTTCACCCTGTTTGCATCTCCAGACCGTATCGCATTGCGATGCGGCCTCGACGCGCAATGCTCTTTGCACCGTGATGCAAGAGCGGATCCCGGCGATCAGAATCTCATTTCACAACACGAGCAGCATGGTCTCGAGCCGTGACGCTGCCCGCAACCGTTGCAATCGCCCGCTTCGACCGCGCGCGACACATCGACTGAACGTCACAACCATAAACTTTACGCATCGGCGGAGACTGAAATGGCCATTCCGGCAAGGAAAGCGAACATGCCTATGAGCATGAGATCGGAGACTAATCATGGGACCGCGTTCTGGGCCTTCGTCCGGGAACGTCTCTCGGACACCGTCTGAAGCTTCGCATGGCGCCCCGGCGGCGGTTCTCGCCGAGGCGCTTGTCAATACCGATGCATTGCATGCGGATCGGCAGCCTGAAGCGATCGTCGTTATCGAGAAACGGCCTCTGATCCGGGACTGTCTGGTCAAATGTCTGACCGAAATCGACCTCGGCTATGCCGTCCTTGCTTTTGGCACCGTTCCGGAATGGCTGGAAAGCGCCACACGATACCGTCCCCTTCTCATTTTGTTCAGCCTGCACCCCGATAATACCGACGATTTTGAAATTCGACAGAATCTCTCGCTCCTCAACGGAAACAATGCGGGTGCGCCGGTCGTCGTCATTTCCGACTCCGAAGATACCAGCCAGGTCATTTCGGCACTGAAAAGCGGCGCGCGCGGATATATCCCCACCAGCGTCACGCTCAATGTTGCACTGGAGGCGATGCGCCTCGTCGGCGCCGGCGGAACCTTCGCGCCGACGAGTGCCCTTCTGGATACCAAGGAGCCGCGCGATGCGGCGCCACTGCGTCACGACGTCGGCAAGAATGTTCTTTTCACAGCACGGCAGCTCGCCGTTCTCGTGGCGCTGCGGCGCGGCAAGGCGAACAAGCAGATCGCGTATGAACTGAACATGCGCGAAGGAACGGTTAAGGTTCATGTTCGTCACATCATGAAGAAGCTGCGAGCGAGGAACAGAACCGAAGTCGCGGTGATCGCCAATGAGCTGTGCGCGACGCCGGCCGGGACGAGTTAATGCGGTTTCACGGTGCTTCCGCGAAGGAACCCGCGCCGTCGCATGACCTCGAGCAATGCCCGGCACCCTTGCTGTGTCGCTTTTGATCCATGGCCGTCCCCAAAAGCACGTCACTGTTGTTGCAGATTGTCCAGGCTGACGGACTTCACCGTGTACCCGGCATCGTGGTTCCCCACCCGTCTTGCGCCAGTCCGATCCTCGCGTCCCTTGCTTCGCGAGTTGAAGAAGTGCGACTGGCCCCTTGGGGGAGGGGGAAGGAGGAGCCAGTCGCTTGGTCCCGAGCTCAGGAGGTTGGGGGCTGGGGATAAGCCGGGACCAATTCCGTTCGCTGATGACCTCAGTTCTCCCGGAACGCCCGCGCCATGCTGTCGCGGATCGGCCGGGTCAGATATTCAAAGAAGGTGCGCTCGCTGGTCGTGATGTACACTTCGGCAGGCATTCCAGGTGTGGGTGTAAACCCCGGTATGGTGGCGGCCTCCTGCGGATCGAGCGCAATCCGCGCGAGATAGATGTCGTTCGGGGTCTGCTGCGCGCCCTTCTTCTCGTCAGGCACCGCATCGGCCGACACATAGACGACATATCCGCCAATCATCGGCGTAAGGCGCTGATTGAGCGCCGTCAGGCGCACCATTGCACGCTGCCCGCTCTTGACGTGATCGATGTCCTGCGGGCGGATCCGGACCTCGATAATGACCTCGGTTTGCAGCGGGAGAATTTCCATAATGGGCTTGCCCGCTTCGATCACGCCGCCCGGCGTATGATAGCGGAGCTTCACCACCACGCCCTTGACCGGCGCTACAATCTGTATGCGTTCCAGTACGCCCCGCGCCGTCCGGATTCTCTCACGCACGTCGCTGAGTTCAGCCCGCACCTCGTGCAGCTGTTCGACCGCGGTCTTGATCGCGGCTTTCTTTGCAGCCGCGATCTGCTCGCGCCCGCGCGCCATGCGCTCCTTGGCATCGCCCATTTCGCCCTGCAAGCGGCCGAGTTCGCCCTGCAGATTGGCCTCGATACGCTGCAGAGCCAGCAGTTCGGGCTTGCGGATGAAACCGCTTTTGACCAGCTGCGCCTTTCCCTCGATTTCTTCTGCGAGCAGCCGCAGTTGCTCTTTCACGCCGATCATCTGCAGCCGGGCACCCTCGACCCGCTCGCCCAGCGCGCTGATGCCCTCCTCGATTGTCGCAATCTCGCTGCTCAAGGACTGACGGCGGGCCTCAAAGGTGAGCTTCTGGCTTTCGATGATCGGAGCGATATCGGCGTCCTGGGCCAGTGCAAGGATGGATGGAGGAAACTCAACCTCGTCTTTCTCCCGCATCTCGCTGACCAGCCGGGCGGCCATCGCCTGAAGACGGGTGAAGCGCAATTCCAGCCGCCGCAATTCAGCTTTCGCAGCGGTATCGTCGAGATTGATCAGAACCTGTTGCGGTTCGACCCGATCGCCTTCCCGCACACTGATATCGCGGATGACGCCCCCCTCCAGATGCTGCACGATCTTGTTCTGGCCGGTGACGACAAAAACCCCGGAGGCCACCACGGCCCCGGCAATCGGCGCGGTTCCTCCCCAGACGCCAAAGCCCAGCACCGTTCCAAGCAGCACCACCGAACCGAACAACGTAAACATGCGTGCCGAACGCGGCACGCTGGCGTACCAGACCCGTTCTCCGCCTGAGGCATATGACATGGCTTTCCTCGCCTCTAATTGTCCATCACCGGCGTATCGTCGACCGGCGGCTGCTTGCCATTCAGCGCCTTTCCATTCGCAATCAGCGGCAGCAATTCGTCGCGTTTGCCGAACGCCTGCACGGTGCCATTGTTCAGAATCATGATCTTGTCGACGCTGCGGAGCAGCGCCGGCCGCTGGGTAATCGTCACAACCGTCAGGCTGCGCTCCTTGGCGCGCAGCAAGGCATCCGCAAGCGCGCGCTCACCGCGCGAATCGAGGTTTGAATTCGGTTCATCGAGCACGATCAGGCGCGGGTTGCCGTAAAACGCGCGCGCCAGACCGATGCGCTGCTTCTGCCCGCCGGATAACGGGCTGCCGTCGATCGCAATCTGCGTCTCATAGCCCTGCGCAAACTCGGAAATCATTTCATGCACGTCCGCCATTTCCGCCGCGTCGAAGATTGCCGCGTCGGTCGCATCCTCCCGCATGCGGGCGATATTCTGCTTGATCGATGCGGGGAACAGCTGGACATCCTGCGGCAGATAGCCAACGCTTTCGCCGAACTGCCGCGGATCCCAGTTTCGCAGATCCATCATGTCGAGGCGGACGTTGCCTGCGGTCGGGGAAATGGAGCCGACCAGCATTCGCGCAAGCGTCGACTTGCCGGTTCCGGACGCGCCGATAATCGCAAGCGACTCGCCGGGATCGAGCTGAAAGCTGACACCGTTCAGGATCACCTTCTTGTTCGGCGGCGGCACATAAAGCACCCGCTCCACGGTGAGCCGCCCCTCGGGCCGCGGCAGGCGGAGCCGCGACAGGTTCAGGGGCGAATTCTGCAGCAGCGCCTTGACACGCGCATAGGCGGAGCGGGCCTGAACGAAGCTCCGCCAGCCCTCGATCGTTCCTTCCATGGGCGCCAGTGCGCGGCTGCCGACGATCGAGGCCGCAATGATCATGCCGCCGGTCAGTTGGCTTTCCAGCACCAGCACCGCACCCCAGGCAAGGATCACAATCTGGGTCGACAACCGGACAAACTTCGACAGGCCGGTCATGATGATATTCCGGTCATGGCCTTCGACCTGCGCCTTCAACGATTCCACGGTTTCCCGGCCCCAGTGCAGAACACCTTCGGGGATCATGCCCATCGCGTTGACGACCTGGGCATTTCGCGCCATCGACTCGGCCTGAAGATTGGCGCGGGTTGCGAACGCATTCGCTCTTGCAAATGCGACCGCAGTGATCTTCTGGTTGATCAGCGCGATGGCGATCAACATGATCGCGGACGTGGTGACGATGAAGCCGAGTTGCGGATGAATGAGAAACACCACGACCAGATAGACCGGTGAGACCGGCGCATCGAACATCGTCAAAATCACCGGCCCGGTGATGAACGTACGCAACTGCTGCAAATCGGCGACCGTCTGGAACTCGCGTATCGATCCGCCCTGAGCGGACTTCGCCGCCGCGCTGAGCACCGGCGCGCCAGGTTTTGCCTCGGCCTCGACTGCGATTCGCATCAGGATGAAGCGGCGCATCATGTCGAGCAGAACATGCGCTGCGATAGCTCCAAACACCACCAGCGTCAGCATGATCAGCGTATCCGAGCTCCGGCTGGTCAGCACGCGATCGGACACATTGAAAAGATAGATGGGGATGGCCAGCAGCAGCAGATTGGTCGCCAGCGAAAAGATGCCGACAGTCACGAGATTGCGGCGGCAGACTGCAAGGCCCTTGCGCAAGACTTCGCGGAAATCCCTGTCGTAGGAATGCTGTTCGAGCGGACTGGAGCCGCCCCCGCCGCCTCCACCGCCACCTCCTCCGCCGCCGCCATCGAGCGCGCGTCCATTGCCGTTCGCCCCTGAGACAGGCGTCCGCGACTCCGGAGCGGCTGGAGCACGCACATGATTAACGCTCCCGTTGGGCTTTGCATCGTTCCGCGGCCCGTGGCTCTCCGGGCGCGGCCCAGGCATCTCGGCTGTCGTGACCGGAGACGCGGAACCGCTTGCGGCTGCGCCTCGCCCGGCAATCCCAAAGCCATCGGTTGCCAGCCTGCTCAAGCGCTCCCGCAAAGACACGACCTTTCCGTCGAACTGCGGCCGGTCTGCCTCGGCTGCGACGGTCTCCGATGACGACGTGTCGATTGCGCTGTCATTCGCAGACGGCTCGATCGGCTCATGGACCGGCGTCCCGGCTTCAACGGAGCGGCCACGCCGGTCTGCATAATCTCCGTCCATCTGACTTCGTCCCCTCTCCTGCCCGCGCAATGAGCCAAACATGCCCCATCGCGTCCCTCGTCTTTCAGGTCAGAATGCTGGCCAATGTGTCATCGGCCACCACCGGAGCCCGGATGTCGGTGACTTCCTCAACGGGACAATCCTCGCCGGTGAAAGCGACGATCTCCGGGATCAGGGCGGAGGGATCTCCGACCGTGATCTTGTCGTTGTTTTCGCCGGTGAGATTTCCCTGGATCAGGATCGTGTCCTGATACACATCGCCCATAACGAAGGACGACGTGGCCCCGGCATCGACAATGATGGCTTCGTTCGTGGCCAGATTGCTTCCGCTGGAGACCGACTGGGTGAGGCTTCCGTCGCCGGCGATAGCGGCGGGCGGCTTCCGGTCCAGAAACTGCATGGCCGTATCAACGTCTGAAATGACGTTGAACTGCCAGATCGCGTTGATGTCGTAGTAATTTCCGGTGACGAACAGCACATTCAAAACACCCGTGCCATTTCCCGGGACGAACCAGCCATAGGACGTGTCGAGCGTATCGTCCCGGGCTACCAGGGCGTCAACGACGCTCTGCATGTCTTCGGTCGGCTCGGCGAAATTGTTATCGCCGTAACTGATGATTCTTGCGTTGTTTAGCAGCTCGTTCTCGCCGGCCGATGCCGACTGACCGGCCACAGCGGCGGCGTCGCCTGTCGCCCCGATCTTCAGAATATCCGAGTCGAGAATGACATTGTGCTGGAAGATCCAGTTGGCCCCGTGATAGTCGCCGCCGATGACGATGAGATCGTACTTGACCTCCCCGTCGAACACCTGAGCCACATTGATCTGATCGTTGTCGCCGGTCCGCACCTCGAAATGCGTGACGCTGGTATTCTGCACCGTGATGTCATTGTCACGCAGCACATTCTGCTGGACGACGACGTTAACGTCGTAGAAGTCGCCATCGACGACTTCCACGTTCCAGGTCAGACCTGCATAGAATGACGGGAACCCGGCAAAGGGGCCGTCCAGCTGCTCGAAATCCGCGATATTGTCGGTCACATTCGCGCCGGCGACGAGATTGCCAACACTCACCGACGAAATATCGACCTTGTCGTTGTCGATATACGAATTGAACTGGGCGATGACATTGGTCTTGTAGAAGTCGCCCAACACGATCATCGTATTGGACCCTTCCTTCAGGTCCGCAATCAGCGCAGCATTGCTTGCCTCGTTCTCGCCGAGAATCGCCCATTGGCCCTTCAGCGTGTGGTCGGGCTCCGGTACCGGCTCGCGTGGCCCGGCCGGCTCCGCCGGCCGCTCCGTCAACACACCGTTCACGTAATAGCCGGGGGCGACTGAATGCGGGTCTGGCCCGGCCGCCTCGGCCATCGCCACATCCCGCGCAACGACAAACTCAAGAACCGCCGTTGTACCCGACGGGGCCACCGCAAGGTCGTCCGGAACCTCCGCTTTCGATTCGCCAATCATCTGCTCCAGGGCGGCTTCAATGTCGAAATCGTGAAAGGTTTCGACCGCGATATCCGGCAGAACACCGAAGCGGTCGCCGTCGAGCATATGGTTGAACTGGTCGATCTGAAGAAGCTGCTGGCCAGTGGAGACCGCGTAGTTGACCGTGATATGCAGCGCCGTGCCGGGATCGGGCGGCAGATCGATCGGCGGCAAGGGCACTCTCGGAACCGGAATGCGCCCGATCCGGTCCGCGTCGAAGTCGGTCTCCTCGATCGCGGGCACCTCTCGCATGGGATAGCGGCCGAGCAGAGCAGCTGACAATTCCTCCGATGCGAGCGGCGGTTCCGGTCTGAGCCGGTCGGTGTCGAATTCGTCCAGATCGTTCCTCGACAGATACGCCTTGAGCTGTGCGGCATAATCGTCCGGGCGTATGCTCAAGCCGCCGTGCTCGTACACGATCCGGTTCTTCATCACGTCGTCGATGTGATAGAAGTAACCTGCAAAGTGCCAGATCGTCTCGGTTACGCCGCCAGGAACCATTGACGCCTCCCGCTGCCAGAGTTCGGTGCTCTCCACCGGACGGAGCTAAGGTCTTTCGATCCCGTAATCGGTGCGGAACGTCCTAACGTTGTTTGGCCGGAACACTCGCGGGAAGCCCCGCGCGGCAAACCGCGCGGGGCCGGGCTTGGGTCAGGATGTCGGGTCGTCGAGTTCGGTGACCGTATGGTTCCCGATCTCGATGTTGTTGAACTGGATATTGGCACCCATGACGATGTTCTGCGTGAAGGCTTCGACATTTGCGATGCCGTCCGCCGTGGTCGAAACCAAGTCGCCGATCGAGTTCAGGTCGCCGCTGATATCGCCGACCTTGGCGTCGATCTTCGGATCATCGAACTTGATATCGCCACCGCTTGCGTCGACCTCGAACTTGGCATCGTTCTTGAGATCCGCCCTCCACAGGAGGTCGTTGTCGGCCAGGTTATTGACCTGATCGAGATTGTAGGCGCTGCCGCTGGACACGCTCTGGTACACGGCTTCGGCCGACACCACGCTGCCGTAGATGTCCTTGATGTCGATCGAATCGACGTCGATAGTGTCATTGTCGGTGACGCCTGCGAGATTTCCATCGATATCGAGATCGATGTCGACATCGACCTTCACGTCGACCTTGTTCTCAACGTGATTTTCGATCTTGTTGTCGATCTTGTTGTCGACGGAATTCTCGACCTTGTTGTCGACCTTATTCTCGACGTCGTTCTTGTTGTAGTTCTCGTTTTCGTTCTTGTTGTCGTTCTCGTTCTTGTTGTCATTCTCGTTGTCGTTCTTGTTGTCGTTGTCGACCTTGGTGTCGACCGACTGAACGGCAAACTGGAACTGCCCCTGGCCTTGGGCCTGACCCTGGGCTTGGCCCTGCAGTTGTCCCTGCAGCTGATCCTGCTTCTGATCCTGGTCCTGCTTCTGGTCCTGATCGTCGCGCGGATCGTACTTGTGCTTCTTGGGCTTCTGGTATCCCATAATCGTAGCTCCTGCTGAGCATCAGGAGCATCGGGCCGGTTCGAAATCGCTGATCTTCTGCGTCTGCGATCACAAACGATACGCGATGCCACTGTGCGATGATTGACTGACGTCTTTCATGCTTTGACCGGTTCATCCGGCCGACACCCGCTTCGCAAGGCGCCGGCTCGTCCAAACGAGGTCCGCTCAATTTCACCGGACTGCTTCTGCGGCTGGCGCCTCCTCTTCGCTCGCCGGATCGAGGAACGCGGGTACTGATCCTGATCCGGGCGTCGGAGAAGTCTCCATGACATCCAGCGCAGCGCATAGATGAACATTGGAGTATCGGGGGAGGCGCATCTTTGGTGGTAGATGCCACACACCCAACGCGCACGGCAGCGCGTGCTACCCGCAGCCTAAAGCGAGGCGCGCGTATCCTGCCCGGGGGATTGCGCATGCCGCGCATAACGGCCGGCCGCTCCGTCGAGGCGTTCGACCGCATCAAGGTAATCCGGATCGAGCTCCGCCGCGCGGCGGAAGCTGTCGCTCGCGGCTTCAGCGTCGCCCTGCGCTTGCAGCACGTGTCCCAGCCCGTAATGCGCCCGCGCGAGATCGTCCTTCATTGCAATGGCCTGCCGGTAGCAACTCGCGGCGAAACTCTGAGAGCCGCTCTGGCGCATCTTGTCGCCAAGATCGGTATTGCGGACTGCGTAGAGATCGCGCTGCTCCACCGGCAGCCGGCCGAGCATAAAGAGCGTATTGGCGCGGCTGACATCGGCCTCAAGGTATTCCGGGTTCAGTTCCAGAGCGCGATCGAATTCCGCCACGGCTTCATCGAAGCGTCGCAGCTTGAACAACAGGGCGCCCAGCTTGTTGTGAACCCCCGCAGAGTCCGGGTTGATCTTTATGATCGTCCGGTAGGCGTCGGCTGCCTCGTTCAGTTTGCCGCGCGCCTCGAGCGACTGGGCAAGCCATGCCCATGCCTTCTCGGATCGCGGCCGCAGCTCGGTCAGCGCAGTAAAGATCCGCTTTGCGGCGCCGTGTCTGCCTTTTGTCACCATCAATTGGCCGAGGCAAAACAGCGCCTGTGCATGTCCTGGATCGGTGTCGAGTATCTGACGGTAGCCGCGCTCTGCGATCGCCAGCTTTCCGGCCTTGTGCAGCTCGGCCGCCCGCGCGAATACGGCGGGCACGCTTCCGGGCGCGAGCTTGTCGCCCAGGTTGCGATCGCTTCGGGTGCTGATAACGATGCATGCAATCGGCCGCTCCTTGGCACCAAAGGAGTATTTGTACGGCTCATTGCCGCGCAAAAAGTCGTATGTCTTGATGCCCTGTCCAATCGCGTAGCGGATGCTATGGGCATGAAGAACGAGACCCGGTGGCGGATCATTGAAGGATTCGTCGCGCCCCGCGAGATAGAAATGAATGGCCTTCTTCCAGGGATCGAGGAGGCTCGCCAGCCCGCCGAGCGGCCGGTCGCCCCGCCACAGCATCGGCATAAAGAGATGCCCCGCCTGAGCGCATCGCCGCAGCATGATGGAGTTCGACTTCAGGATACTCGACAGCCGGTCACCCTTCCGGGACCCCCATTTCGCGGCCCAGAATTTCAGCAGAATGTCGATATCGCGTTCGACCTCGTCGCCCTGCGAATGCGTGATACGGAACGACGGGTCCGCCTCGATCTGACGGAGAAACCGCCGCAGCTTCTGCCGCATGTTGGTGCTTGTGCAGGTTGCCAGATAAGTGTCCCAGTGATCGGGAAGCGAGACCGCCGGACACAGCAGATTGTTGATGTTGTCCCGCTTGTTGATACGGCTGCCGGATGTCGTCTCGAAGCGCTTGTCGGAGAAATTAAGCAGAAATGCGCGCGACCTTGCTTCGGTCATGCGGACATAATCGAGATTGAGCCGGCGCCAGTTCAGGCGCTTGAAATGCCGCGCAAACGCGGCGATGGCGCGGTCGTCGTATTCAGGCCTGCAGATGAAACCGGTGTAATCGGCTGCATAATTTCCGGTCATGACAATTTCGTTGTAGAAGCCGGCCTTGTCTTCCTTCAGCCGCCAGCGCAACGGGAACATCGCGACATATCGATCCTCCGGACGCGGCTTTGCCGCGAGGATGAACCACGAACCGGATGACATCGGAATCCATTGCGACATCCAGGTCCAGGACAGAAAAAACTGCGCGTCCGGGTCGGCCTCATAGATCGCATCCCAATCGGGCCTTATGCGCTCGAAGGACGCAAAATCGTCGATAGTATCGATCAGCATATTTTGCTCCCGGACCGAAAACGCGCTCCTTCCTTGAAACAGTCTAGTAGAATGCCCTCGGTCCGTATGGATGAGCCGGCTACAACAATGGAGTATGACCGAAGGACGTAGGCGGCACGCGCGACGCCGCAGCCTTGCCTTCGATCCTTACGTTGGATCGGCGCGCCGCCTGCCTTGGCTAAGAGTCCGCTTCCGCAAATTTTTGGATGACCGTCACAGCGACGTGACTTCACCAAGTCGTTTGCTGTGCCAGAGGAACGTATGCATTATTGACAGGTTAGCGCTGCGATAACGATGGAGGGGTTCATGGCCGAGCGCCTTACTCTTCTTGGATGCGCCGATCCGTTGGGGCATTTCTTCCTTCCGGAAGATCATGGCAACAGCCCTAAGGACCGCTGCGGTTGCGGGCTTGAAGAGGCACCTTGGGAGGAGCATGATATCGACTCTTGCCTCAGAAGCGCGAAATCGATCGTCATTTCCTCGCGGACGCCCTATCTCGTCAAACTATAGAAGCGAGCCGCCTTTGGCCGGCAGCACTTCGACGCCGAACTCATTTGCCGACGTCACGAGCCACGACCAGAAACTGCCAGCCATGCTGCGGGGCACTGCAAGGTGGAGCGCGTCGTCCACATCCGCCCACCAGACCTGCACGCCGATCCCTCCGATCGCCGTGATGAGGGTATCGCCGCGACGGAATGCGCGCGGATGCAGATCGACCGGCCATCCCTTGGCCAATGCGTCGCAGACACGCGGCCCGCGCAGCCGCAGTGTGGCGCGCGCATCGGTCTGATCCGATACGGCTACAAATCCTTGCAAATCCGCTGCGAGTTCCGCAGGCATTGCCGGCCGCACCGACACGGCGAGCCATTGTGACGGACCGGCCCAGAGAAGATCGAATGTGACCCCCGACATGACGCACGGTCTGTCCGGCAGATCGACGCCATATCGCGACGTGATGCAGTCCGTCAGAGCACGATCGTTTTCACCTGCGATGATGCACGCGAACGAAAAATCATGCCGGGGTGTGATCACCACGCCCGGTTCGGCGCTGTCAGCCCCACACCGTCCGGTCTTGGCAATGCCGTCCCAGGCGCCCTTCCGCCACCATGAGGTGCGCTGTTCAGACACGGAGCCGCTCCTCGTTTGGATCGACGAACACGGGAGAACAGACCTCCACGTCGCATGCCTCGTTACGCAACGGATCGACGCAGCGGATTCGCTCGCCGATCCGGTCCGGACCATTGCGAAGAAGACCCAGCCCGATCCAGTGCTGCAGCGTCGGTGAATACGCCACCGAAGTCATGAAGCCCTCGTCGTGCTCTGCAGTGGCAGGTTTTCCGGCCGAGACGAAATGCGCGCCGGCGCGCAGGCGATCCGTCCGGTTGACCGGACGGAGGCCGACAAAGCGTGGCCGCGCGGCATCGAGCAAGGCCGGACGGGCCGCCATGACCCGGCCGATATAGTCCTTCTTGCGCGACATCATCTTGTCGAGGCCGAGATCGCGCGCGGTCGTCTGGCCGTTCAGCTCGTTGCCTGCGACATGCCCCTTCTCGATCCGCATCACGCCGAGCGCTTCGGTTCCGTAGGGATGGATGCCGTGGGGCTTGCCGGCCGCCATGATGGCCCGGATCGCCGCGTCTCCATAAGACGCGGGCACCGCAAGCTCATAGGCCAGTTCGCCGGAGAACGATATCCGGAACAACCGTGCCGGAATGCCGCCGCCGACGGTCACGGAGCCGCATGCGAGATACGGAAAGGCCTCGTTCGAGATGTCGTGCTGTGGATCGACGATCTCGCGGAGCACATCGCGCGAACGCGGTCCGGCAATCGAGAACTGCGCCCATTGCTCGGTCACCGAAACCATTCGGACATCGAGCGTCGGCCACAGCGCCTGATGGCAGAATTCAAGATGTTGCATCACCCGCGCGGCATTGGCGGTGGTCGTTGTCATCAGAAAATGCGTGTCGCCGAGCCGCGCAGTCGTGCCATCGTCCATGACAAAGCCGTCCTCGCGCAGCATCACGCCGTAGCGCGCCTTGCCGACGGCAAGGGTGGTCCAACCATTGATGTAGATGCGATTGAGAAACTCGGCTGCGTCCGCACCCTGAATGTCGATCTTACCGAGCGTCGACACGTCGCAGACGCCGACACCATTTCGCACCGCGTTGACCTCGCGGACCACCGCATCGAGCCAATCCCTGTCGCCGGCCTGCGGAAAATATTGCGCGCGCAGCCACAAGCCGGTTTCGACGAAGACGGCACCCTGCTCCCGCGCCCAGTCGTGCGACGGCGTCAGGCGATAGGGCCGGAACTCCTTGCCGCGGTGATGCCCGGCGAGCGCGCCGATCGCGACCGGCGTATAAGGCGGCCGGAACACCGTCGTCCCCGCGCGCGCAATATCGACGCCACACAAGGCCGCCATGATCGCATGACCGGCGACGTTCGACGTTTTGCCCTGGTCCGTTGCCATGCCGAGCGTGGTGTAGCGCTTCAGATGCTCGACGGAACGAAAGCCTTCCGCATGCGCGAGTTTGACGTCTGATGCGGTCACGTCGTTCTGAAAATCGACGAAAGCTTTTCCCTTGCCGGGCGGCGCGGTCCAAACAGACGCACCGCCCGTTGCGGTCTCCGCGGCCGTGACGCGCGGCAGCGGCCGGGCATCGAAACCGCAATCGCCCGCCGCGGCTGCGCCGGCTTTTCCGCCAGCCTCGATCGCGTTTGCAAGCCGGAATTCGCCCGCAGCCGCACCGACGACCGACATGCCAGGCGGCAATTCCTGCGGCGGCATGAAGGCCTGGCGGGTCTCGTCCCACACCGGCTTTCCGCCCAGATGCGTGGCCAGATGGATCGTCGGATTCCAGCCGTTGGACATTGCGACGAGATCGCAGGGCAGATGGTGGCGATTGCCGGACGCATCGACGACGTCGATGCCGCTGACTGATCTGCGACCGCGCACGGCGCAAGGCTGCGTACCAAGCATGACGCGAATGCCGGCCTTGTCCGCATCTTGGCGCAAAGCCGCACTGACATCTGCGCGCGCATCGACGATAGCCGCGACGTGACCGCCGGCCGCGTGCAAATCCGATGCGGTGCGCCAGCCATCGTCGCATGTTGTGACGACGACACCGTGCCGGCCGGGTACGACACCGAACCGGTTGATGTAAGCGCGAACGGCACCCGCGAGCATCACGCCGGGCCGGTCGTTATCTCCGAACACGAGAGGCCGCTCGATCGCACCGGACGCAAGCACCGTGCGTTTCGCAACGATCTGCCAGTAGCGCTGCCGCGGCTGAAACCGTGGCGGCACCAGCAGGTGATCGGCAACGCGCTCCAGAGCGCCGCAAGTGCCGCCGTCATAGACACCGAATACCGTAGTCCGCGGCATCAGCTGGACCTCCGGCAACGAGGCAAGCTCGGCTGTCACCGATGCGAGCCACAGGTCGGCGGGCGCGCCGTCGATCTTGCACCGTTCGGACAACAGCCGGCCGCCAAATTCGAAGCTCTCATCGCAGAGAACAACCCGGGCGCCAGAACGGCCTGCCGCAAGGGCCGCAGCAAGTCCTGACGGACCTGCGCCGATCACCAGCACATCGCAATGCAGAAACGCCTTCTCGTAGCGATCAGGATCGGGCTCACGCGCGGCGCGGCCAAGTCCTGCGGCGCGGCGTATGAGGGGTTCGTAAACCTTTTCCCAGAAGCTCGGCGGCCACATGAAGGTCTTGTAGTAGAAGCCCGCGCTCATGACCGGCGACAATGGTGCCGTCATCGACAAGAGATCGAAGCGCAGCGACGGCCAGCGATTCTGCGACGTGGCATCGAGACCGTCGTAAAGCTCAATTGTCGTCGCCCGCGTATTGGGCTCGCGCCGTGCGCCGCTGCGCAGTTCGACCAGCGCGTTCGGCTCCTCACTGCCGGCGGAGAGGATGCCGCGCGGCCGGTGATACTTGAACGAGCGCCCGACGAGCGTCACGTCATTGGCGAGCAAGGCCGACGCCAGCGTATCGCCCTGGAAGCCCTGATAGCTCTTGCCATCGAAGGTGAAGCTCAGAGGCTTTTCACGGTCGATGCGGCCGCCGGCGTCGAGACGATACGCCATCACGCGCCCCCCTGCACACGCGACAGGGCGGCCTTCTTGGCGCTGGTCACATTGTGAATCGCGTGCGTGCGGGTATCGCGCTCGACCACAAGCCAAGCGTGACAACCCGCGCCGTGATACCAGTATTCTCGCAGCAGACCTGCCGGATTGCTGCGCTGATAGACATAGTCGAACATCGCCAGCGGATCGGCATCCATGCCGTCCGGCCGCACCGGATCGGCATCGCCGAGCACCGTGAATTCGCGCCGGTCGCGCTCTCCGCAATAGGGACAGGGGATTCTCATCGCCGCGGCCTCAATGCAGATTGGCCTGGGCGCCGACGCCCTTTTCGTCGATCACGGCGCCGGTTGCGAATCGATCGAGGCGATAGGCGGTCGCCACAGGATGCATCTCGTCGCGCGCGATCAGGTGCGCGAAGCAATCGCCTGAAGCGGGCGTCGCCTTGAAACCTCCATAGCACCAGCCGGCATTGAGATAGAGTCCCTCGACCGGCGTGCGGTCGATGATCGGGGAACCGTCCATCGACATATCCATGATGCCGCCCCAGTGCCGCAGCACGCGGATGCGGCCGACGCCCGGCCACACCGCCATCGCGCCCTCCATCACATCCTCGATCACCGGCAGGTTGCCGCGCTGGGCATACGAGTTGTAGCCGTCGATATCGCCGCCAAAGACGAGCCCTCCCTTGTCGGACTGGCTCACATAGAAATGTCCGGCACCGAAGGTCATCACGATATCGATCAGCGGCTTCAGCCCTTCCGACACGAAGGCCTGCAGGACATGGCTGTCGATCGGCAGCCGGAAGCCCGCCATCGCGGCAAGACGCGATGAATTTCCCGCAACCGCAAGCCCGACTTTCCTCGCACCGATGAAGCCGCGCGTGGTCTCGACGCCGGTGATGCGGCCGGCTTCGATGCGCAGGCCGGTGACTTCGCAATTCTGGATCAGATCGACGCCACGCTTGTCGGCGGCGCGCGCATAGCCCCAGGCCACCGCGTCATGGCGCACCGTGCCCCCGCGGCGCTGGATCAGCCCGCCCTGAATCGGAAAACGCGCATTGTCGAAATCGAGGAACGGCACCAGCGTCTTAACGCCGTCGCGATCGAGCAGTTCGGCATCGACACCGTGCATCCGCATGGCGTTGCCGCGCCGGGCATAGGCATCACGCTGAGCGTCGGAGTGATAGAGATTCAGCACGCCGCGCTGACTGACCATGGCATTGTAGTTGAGGTCCTGCTCCAAACCCTCCCACAGCTTCATAGAGTGTTCGTAGAACGGGATGTTCCCGGGCAGGAGATAATTCGAGCGGATGATCGTGGTGTTGCGCCCGACATTGCCGGAGCCGAGATAACCCTTCTCGATCACCGCGACATTGGTGATGCCGTGGTTCTTCGCGAGATAATAGGCGGTCGCCAGACCGTGGCCGCCGCCGCCGACGATGACCACGTCGTAGAAGGGCTTGGGCTCGGGCTCTCGCCAGACCGGCTGCCATCCGCGATTGCCCCGCAGGGCCTGCGACAGGATCTGGAAAGCCGAGTAGCGCAACGGTGGCATCCGCATAACGAGGAAGCGGCCCGGTTGCCGCAATGACGCTATTGATGCGCGGCCGGAGCGGGAATATTGTCCAAAAACGACAGTTTTTTATCCTTTGGCGTCAAAGGCCTTTGTTTCCGACCATGCATTGACCACCGGCATGAAGGACTTCGCTCCCCAGCACATAGGATTCCTGCTGATACCGGGCTTTTCGCTGCTGTCCTATGCCTCGGCGGTCGAACCGCTGCGCGCCGCCAACCGGCTCTCCGGACGAACACTCTACATGTGGACGCATGTTTCTGCGGACGGCCAGCCGGTGGCAGCATCGAGCGGCCTCGCCATTGCCGCAGACCAGAAGACCGGCGACGGCTTCCCATTGGACACCCTTCTTGTTTGCGCGGGCGGCAACCCGGCGCTCCATCGTCATGCCCGCACGCTATCGTGGCTGCGCAAGCTGGCGCGGCGTGGCGTACGGATCGGCGGCGTATCCGGCGGGCCATACATTCTCGCCCGTGCAGGCCTGCTCGATGGCTACCGCTGCACCATTCACTGGGAGCACATGGCGAGCTTTCAGGAAGACTTTCCGCAACTCGACGTGCGGCGCACCCTTTACGAGATCGATCGCGACCGGCTCACCTGTGCCGGCGGCGTTGCCGGTTTCGATATGATGCGCGCCATCATCGCCGCCGAGCAGGGCTCGCCGCTTGCGGCCGCCGTGAGCGAATGGTTCCTGCAAACGCAATTGCGCGCGGGCAGCGGTCCGCAGCGCCTGACATTGCGAGAGCGCTACGGCGTCGCACACCCGAGGCTCATTGATGCGCTCCAGGCGATGGAAGATTCTGCGAGCAAGCCGTTGTCACGGGACGCTCTTGCACGTGCAGCCGGCTTGTCGGTGCGGCAGCTCGAACGGCTGTTCGCGCGCCATCTCGGGACCACGATCGGCGATCTTTATATGAGGATCAGGCTCGATCGCGCGCGGACATTGGTGCATGAAACAGCGCTCCCGCTTCTGGAGATTGCCCTATCCTGCGGGTTCGCGACCGCCAGCCATTTCTCGCGCGCCTATCGCGCGCGCTTCCGGCGGTCGCCGCGCCAGGATCGGGGGGCGGTCAGAGCCGCCGCGTAGGACCAGATCCGCCGTCAGGCCTGATCCTTCCACGCGCCATATGTCTTCATCCAGAAGCCCCAGACCAGTGCGACGATCACGCCGATCGCGAGCATGATGGCGGTGCGCCCAAAGCCATAATCGCCGTTCCACCACAGCATGAAGGCGGTCCAGAGAATCGCAAACAGCGCGATCATGAATGTCTGGCGCGCATTGAACGGCATCGTCCCGATCTCCCCGAATGGCCCCGCCGAACCAGCGTACACAGCTCGGGCGGCCTGTCCACGCGATCGCCGCCGACTGCAAGCGCGGCAGCGTCCGAGAATTGCCTCGACCGGGGCTGGAAAACAAAATGCCATCGCGGCAAAGCCGCTGCCAAAGTGAAAGCCCCGGACTTGTCCAGGGCTTTCCTGTCACGCAGCGCGCCTCAATCCAGCTATCCGCGCCGGTTGCTAGTTGTCCGCGCCGATGGCGCCTGCGCCACCGGAGCCCAGGCCGTACGCACCATAGCCCGGCTGATAGCCGAACGGACCGTAGATCACGCCAGGCTGTGCGGTATAGGCGTTTACGCCGCGCCCATACGCCATGCCGGGCGCATAGTCATAGCTGTATCCGCTCCAGCTGCGTGGCTGGTTGGGTGCACCGGTTTCCTCAGCGCCGAAATTCATCGATCCCGGATTGACATTGCCGGGAGGCGGCAGGTTCTGCGCCGCGGCCGGTGCGATCGCGAAGGCCGCGGCCAGCGCACCGGCAGTGAGTGTGGTCATGATACGGTTCATGGCTGAACTCCATTTCTTGTGACTCCGGCTCCGCACGTTCGCTGCAAGCGAAACATGCGCCCGAGTACCAATGTTGCACTGCACCCGACGTTCCCGCCGATGATGTGACCATCTCGTGGCAGCGTCCTCACGTTGCCGTGCGCGGCTTGTGTTCGCGTTGATGAGACTGTCATGACGACGGCGCAGCGCAGCCCAGGCAACGTTCGCCCACCTGATGACGCAGATGTGAGTACGTAAGGGCGCACAGCCGGAGGATTTGCGCGCAATTGCAGGGTTCGGCGTCACACGCGGTTAGCCTTTCTGTTTAATCACGAGGGCAATTCCGCCTTAATTCATTCAGCAGGATCGCCTATCTTTCGTCGTGACTTGAAGGTGCCCTCATGCGTTCCCGCATTTCATTGATCCTTGCCACGCTCACGGCGCTTGCGACTTCGCCGGCACTGGCAGATATCCAGATCACGGTCGACAAGAGCGCACAGACGCTCACCGTCGTGCGCGACGGTCAGGTGCTGCACACATGGCCGGTGTCGACTGGCCGCGTCGGACGCTTCACGCCGTCCGGCACCTATCAGGCCTTCCGGATGGAGAAGGACCATTACTCTCGTGAGTTCGACGACGCGCCGATGCCGCATTCGATCTTCTTCACCAAGAACGGTCATGCGATCCACGGCTCGTTCGAGACGAAGAAGCTCGGCCGTCCGGCCTCCGGCGGCTGCGTGCGGCTTGCACCGGAAAACGCCAGAATTCTGTTCGATCTGGTCAAGGCCGAGGGCGTGCTGAAGACCAAGGTCACCGTCACCGGCGATGAACGCATCGCGCTGGCGCGCGCCGACCGTCAATTGACGCAAGGCGGTCTGCAGCAAAGCGGTGCACAGGGCGGCACACGCCAAGTCGAACGCGGCACCGGGCTGCCGCCGACCTATTCGCCGCCGATCCAGGACGATGCGCGCGACCGCCGGCGTTATGCCGCACCGGCTGAGCCTTATGGCTACCGCCAGCAGCAGCAATATTATTATGACGGCTATCAGTGGCGTCCCTATCAGGGACAGGCTTACCGCCCGCAACCCCAGCCCTATTATGGCGGAGCCGGATATGCGCAACCGCGCTATTATTATCAGCCACGCTACTACTACGACTGAACGAAGCCGCGCCGCGCGATCTCCGATGCGATATTGATCCCAATATTGATCCTATGACAGCGACGCCGAGGGCTTGCGGGCCGCGCCGGGAGGAACACCATGGGCATTCTTGATATTCTTCTTGGCGGCGCAGGCGGGCGAGGCAGTACGCGGGGCGGCGGCATGTCAAAGATTGGCATGGCGCTGATCGCGTACATGCTGTGGCGCTGGTACCAGAATGCGCGCGCAGGCGGCTCCGAACCCGTGCCATTGCCCTCCCCCGGCGGCCGTGCCCGCATGCCGCACGAGGAACCGGCGCAGTTGCCTCACAGGAACCCAATCGACCCTCCTGCGCCGCGAACCGGATCGTCGGACGACAGCGATTTCGGTACCCTGATTGAATCGACACGCCGCATGCCGCCGCCGTCCCGCGGTGGCGGCGGCATCGGCGACGACGATGGCATGACTGGCGGCGGCGGAATGGGTGGGGGACTTGGCGATATTCTGAACGACATCCTGACCGGCGGCCGCGGCATGCCCGGGGGCGATCCGCGTGGCGGCCCCGAAGGAGGCGCTGGCGGCGGGCTGGGCGACGTGCTCGGTGAGATTCTCGGCGGCGGGCGCGGCGGCAACCCGCGCGGTGGACGCGGCGGTGGTGGCGGACTCGAGGACATCCTGGGCGACATCCTCGGCGGCGGCCGTGGCATGCCGGGGCAGCGGTTCGGCGGCGATCAGGGCGCCGGCCCGCAGGTCGATCCGCTCAGCGCGCTGCTGCAAGGTGCGGGCATCGGCGGGCTTGGCGCTCTCCTCGCAGGCGGCGCCAGCGGCGGCATGCTGGGCGACCTGATACGGCAATTTGACCAGGCGGGCGCAGGAGAAGCCGCGCGCTCTTGGGTGTCGCAAGGAGAAAACATCCCGGTAACGCCACAGCAGATCGAAAACACCTTCGGGTCCGACATTATCAATCAGCTCGCCAGCCAATTCGGACTGGACAAGCGGGAGTTGTTGCAGGGTCTGAGCGAGACTCTGCCGGACGTGGTCAATGAGCTGACGCCGGATGGACGGCTGCCGACCGAGGAGGAAATCTCGCGCTGGAGATAGGGCCGTTGCGCGGTGTGCATAAAGAGGCCCGGCACGAGGCCGGGCCAAGTTGCGCATGCGGAGCGACACGACGTGACCCGGTCCTCCGCCACGGGAAACCGCCATACGGCGATCGGACAAACGCTAGACGCGAGCCGCGCTCCAGTAATTGATCCGGATCAATCCGGCGCCCTGGCCTTATTGAGGCCCCTGCCGCGCTTTCATCGCGGACCTTGCGGCCATCGCCGCTCGATCCATCGCAGCATGCGCGACATCGCCGGCTGCAGCGAGGGGAGATCGACCGCGAGCAGCAAGAGGCCGAGGGGCAGCATCCAAATTCCCAGAACCGGGAGGAAGCTGAAGACGCCGCCGACAATCAGAAGCCCCGCTGCCGGAATGCGCACGAGTTTCGCTCCCGGTTCGCGCAGCGCCCGCGACTTCCGTGCAATCCAGACCGGCAGCCGCTCCTCAAAACGGAACAGCAACGCTTCGAACTCAGCGCGATGCGGCATGATTACATCCAAAAAGCCCAATCATGGCGTGGTCACGGCGCGCCGTTTCAATGCCCGACGCCGAGCGCATCTTCACCGCGGTCGAGGATAAGCGGCACGATCAGATCCTCTTCGTCGTCGAGATGCCGGATCAATCCGCGCAGCAGAATGGCACCGCTTTGTATATAAGCGTCGGCGGCAGGCTGCACATCGGCCGGTTCAGCATTCAGCGCCCGCAGGAAGTCGTTCGCGGCATTCACCGAGTCCTGGATGCTGGCCGAGAGCGCATCGTGGTCGGTTTCCAGCATCTCGAAGCCACGCATGAGGCGCGCATCGGCCCTGCGGAAGATCGGGAAATAGTGATCGTCCTCGATGTGATGGTGCGCATGCAATTGCTGCAGAAAGAATTGCAAACGGGGCGCGAAGAAGTGCGCAAACTGGTGTGCATCGATCGCGCCCGCGCGATAGCGCGCGGCGGCATCGTCAAGCGTCGCGCCTAATTCGCGGAACATTCCGTGGCGCGCCAGCCAGAACCTTGCCATCTCGCCAAGATTGGCGTGGCCGTCCCAGATTTCGCGCGGATAGCGCGCAAGCAGCACCTTGAGATCGTCGGAAAGACCCGCACGGGTTGCGAGCGCCAGATCGCCGGCGCCGGCACATTGCCCGCTTGCTTTTCCCATCGTCATTTCTTTTCCAGCAACAGCTTGCCGCGCGATCGAATGGCCGCCTGCGCGACCTCGGCGAATTTCTGCAAGAGCCAGGGCAAGGTCACCTCAAGCCGGACATGGTCCTCGGCAACGTCCACGGTGCCGGCCGCCAACTGCCCGAGCGCGCGCACGCGAAACGTCAGCCGGTCGCCGGCCCAGATCTCCTCGTCGACCTTGAGCACGGGAAATGTCCTGGCGGCACCAGACAGGCCTGGTTTCAAGCGTCGCAACGCTTCCTCTTTTCCGAGCCGGTGCGGAATTGATACGACAATCGGCTGAGACATCTTTGCTCTTCCGTGAGGTCGGGCCCACTGTGGTGGGGATGGACGATCGGTTATGTAGGGTGCCGAAGCGGTTCGGCCAATGCTTACGCGCCATAGCGGCCTCGGTTCCCGGCATAGCGAGCCGCTGTGGAAAATTCCGGGAGTAACCGGACTCCCCCTGAAAAAGCGGGCGGCAATGGACGATCGCCGCATCAGATTTGCGCTGCAAAGCCTGTGCACAAGCTCACTTGCCATCATCGCCTTTTCGGCCGCGGTGCCGCAGTGAGTTCCCTCCTGTGAAATCCGGGATTTCCTGTTAACAAGCGCAACATGACCGCCACCGCCATCTGTCCCGAAACATTCCTTGCGCGACTGACGATGGACCGCGCCCAGGCGCATCTCATCGCCGACGCCCTCGCCGAGCACCTCGATCCCGAGACCTGTGCGGTATCTCTGTTCGAGAATGGCACGCAGTGGACCGTCGAGGCCGCCTTCCACGACGATACGGACCGCACACTGATCGCCGGAATCGTGGCGAGTATCTCCGGTGCGGACAGCGCGAACGCCATTGTGTTCTCGGCCATTGCCACACGAGACTGGGTTGCGGCGAGCCTTGAGGGGCTCGCGCCGGTTCGCGCCGGACGTTTCGTGGTCCATGGTTCACATGATCGCGCGCGCGTCCGGCCGAACCAGACCGGAATCGAGATCGAGGCCGCTCTTGCGTTCGGCACGGGTCATCATGGCACCACACGCGGCTGCCTGCTCGCCTTCGAGTTGCTGTGCAAGCAGCGACGGCCGGCACGGCGCTGGCGCATTCTCGATGTCGGAACGGGAACCGGCCTGCTCGCGATCGCGGCCGCGCGCGCATTGCATGGTCCGGTCTTGGCGAGCGACAACGATCCGACCGCGGTCGCTGTTGCGCGCGACAACGCGCGGCTCAATCATGTGGCGCACCTGTTCCACGCCTATACGGCCGATGGGGTACAGGCTGGGGCGATCCAACGCGGCCGTTACGACCTGATCTTTGCCAATATTCTGGAGGCGCCGTTACGCCGGATGTCGGCGCCTCTATCCGGGCTGGTTGCGCCCGGCGGACATTTGATCCTGTCGGGGCTGCTGCCAGCGCACGCGCCGGGCATCATCGCCGCCTACCGGCGTCAAGACTTGCGCCTGCAGACTCGGCTTTTGGTAGATGGCTGGGTGACGCTCATCATGCGGCGGGGACGATGAACCAAAACGAAAGCGCCCCGGTAGTCCGGGGCGCTTCGGTCATCTCGCAGGGTGTTTTCGCTCAGCGAACGAATGGCAGGTCTTTCTCGCTGCGCGGCGCAAGGCGCTCGCCGACGGCCTGAAGTTGCCCCGGAAGCAGATGGCGATGCAGCGCGATCTCGCGCTCGGCCTGCCGCATCCGGGCTTCGATGAAAGAGGCCCAGGCGCGGGCGAACAGGCCCTTGCCGGCTGCGGGAGCTTTCGCAACAGATGCCTTGGCGGGGATTGCGGCTGCACTGCCGGCGGTAATAGCTGTCATGGTATTCCTCATGGGTTCGACGGACGCCCGGAAACGTCCGGAATTTCTGCAATGCAACATAGCGGGAGACGCCGGATGTTGCAGTGCGAAGAATTCATGGCCGACCCGCTAAGTATGCATAAACGCTTCATATTTCGGTAACGAATGATGCGTTTCACGGCGATTGATGCCGGCTGCGGCAACCGTCATTTTGCGATGCACAAAGTTTCGGGAATATTGCGTATGGCGACATAAAATGTCGCCCGGATCCCTCGCTACGGCGCAACCTTTCGCGCATGCGCATTGTGCGCAAATGCGATACGCAAATTTCGGCGCACTACCCGGCAGTCCAAGGACCTTTCGATGTTCTCAGCCCAATTCCAGACGTTCGACGAGACGGCCGATCCCGCCGCCGCAGCGCCGCGGATCGCGGCGTTGCGGGCGGAACTGAAGCGCCTCGGGCTGGACGGGCTCGTGGTGCCGCGGGCGGACCGCCATCAGAACGAATATGTACCGGGCAGCGAGGAGCGGATTGCCTGGCTGACCGGCTTCACCGGATCGGCCGGCTTCCTGATCGTGCTCGCCGACAGGGCTGTGCTGTTCACCGACGGACGCTACACCCTGCAGGCGCGCGAGCAGACCGATCCCGCAATCTTCACATTGGTCAACAGCGCCGAAACGGCACCCGCGGCCTGGATCGAACAGAACCTCTCCGAGGGCATGAAGCTTGGGTACGATCCCTGGCTTCACACCGCCGAGGGTGCCGAACGCCTGGCAAAAGCCTGTACCAAGGTGGGTGCGGCTCTGGTCCCGGTGGCTGAGAATCCGGTCGACGCGATCTGGAGCGACCGCCCGGCCCCGCCGCTCGGCCCGATCGTCTTGCACGATCTGCGCTTTGCCGGAGAAGCGGCCGAGGACAAGCTGAAGCGGATCGCGGCCGAAATCGGCAAGCAGCGCGCCGATGCTCTGGTAATCTCCGATCCGCATAACGTCGCCTGGACGTTCAATATCCGCGGCTCGGACGTTGCACATACGCCGCTGCCGCTCGCTTTCGCCATCGTGCCTAAAGACGGACGTCCCGTGCTTTATGTCGATGGCCGCAAGCTCTCGCATTCCGTGCGCGACCGGCTCGGCAGTCTTGCCGATATCCGCGACCCCGATGCGCTCGCAGCCGACCTGTCCAAGCTCGGCGCTACGCAGGCTGCCGTGCTGCTGGATCAGGCGACCGCGGCGGACGCCCTCGCAAGGCTCGTCCAGGACGCCGGCGGCAAGGTGACGCGAGCCGCCGATCCGGTTACCGCGCTGAAGGCGGTGAAGAATGAAACCGAGATTGCGGGCGCCCGCGCGGCGCAGTTGCGCGACGGCACGGCGATGGCGCGTTTCCTCGCCTGGTTCGACCGGGAAGCGCCCAAAGGCGCGTTGACCGAGATCGCGGCGGTCGAAGCGCTCGAAACGTTCCGGCGCGATACCGGGCTGCTGAAAGACATTTCGTTCCCGAGCATCTCAGGCGCCGGCCCGAACGGCGCCATCGTGCATTATCGCGTGACCAAAAGGACCAACCGGCCGATCAAGCCCGGCGAATTGTTTCTGATCGATTCCGGCGGTCAGTATGAAGACGGCACGACCGACATCACCCGCACTATCGCGGTTGGCACGCCCACAGACGAGATGCGCACACGGTTTACCCAGGTGCTGCGCGGACATATCGCAATCGCGCGCGCGGTGTTTCCGGAGGGGATTGCCGGCTCACAGCTCGACACGCTGGCGCGGCAGTATCTCTGGCAAGCCGGTGTCGATTTCGACCATGGAACCGGGCACGGGGTGGGCAGCTATCTCTCGGTTCACGAGGGGCCGGCGCGGATTTCCAAGCTCGGCTCGGCGCCATTGAAGCGCGGCATGATCCTCTCAAACGAGCCCGGCTATTACAAGGAGGGCGCGTTCGGCATCCGGATCGAAAATCTGGTACTGGTGGTGGAAGCCCCGCCAATTCCAGGCGCCGAGAAACCGATGAATGCCTTCGAAACGATTACGCTCGCGCCCATCGACCGGCGGCTGATCGATGTCAGCCAGATGACCGCCGATGAGATTGCCTGGCTCGATAGCTACCATGCGCGGGTTGCAGAGACGGTGACCCCGCTTGTTGATAAGGACACGGCGAACTGGCTTGCAGCTGCGACCCGCCCTCTCCTGAAGCAATAGAGTCTGTCCGTCTGTGGATGCGCAAACGCCGAAATCTGAGGCGGCCACCCCCGAGGCTGCTGCCAGCCAGCGGCCGGCACCGCTCGGCCTGATCGTCCTGCTGATGGTGATGAGCGCCATCGGCCCGGTCTCTCTCAACATACTGGTGCCGGCAACACCTGGCCTTGCGGTGCTGTTCGACACCAAGGTCGAGACCGTTCAGCTCACGCTTTCGCTTTATCTGCTCGGGCTTGCAGTATCGCAGCTGCTGCTCGGTCCGCTATCGGACCGCTTCGGACGCAGGCCGGTGCTGCTTGCCGGATTGTTCATCACCGCGGCCGCCAGCATCGCCGCGGTGTTCTCCACCTCGATCGGCATGCTGATCCTGTTTCGCACGCTCCAGGCGCTCGGCGCCTCGTCGGGCCTCGTAATCGGACGCGCGATCATCCGCGATCTCTATGCGCGCGACCGCGCTGCCGCGATGATCGGGCTCGTCACCACCGTGATGGTGCTGGCGCCGATGGCCGCGCCGCTGATCGGCGGCCTGCTCGATACGCATTTCGGCTGGGAATATACCTTCGTGCTCACCGGCGCGATGTCGGCCATCGTGATGGCTTGGGCCTTCACCTCGCTGCCGGAGACGCGTCCCGACCACATCACCGGCGGCGGCGTCCGCTACATCCTGGGCGAGAGCCGCGAATTGCTCTCGAGCCGCAGATTCATCGGCTACGTGCTGGTCTGCGCGATCGGGACCGCTACCTTCTTCGCGTTTCTCGGCGGCGGCCCGCACGTCGTGATCAGCATCATGGCACGAACCTCGGCGGAATACGGCCTGTGGTTCATCGCGACCTCAGGCGGTTTCATGCTGGGGAATTTCATCACCTCGCGCACGTCGCAGCGCTACGGCGTCGATCGGATGATCGGGATCGGATTGGGTTTGCTGCTGGTCGGTTCGGTGCTGACCATCGGTACCGTTGCAACCTTCCCCGACGGCGGCCCGTGGACGATATTCGTGCCCCAGCTCGCGATCTCGATCGGCAACGGCATTTTTCTGCCAAACTGCGTCGCTGGTGCGGTCAGCGTGAGACCGCAGGCCGCCGGCACCGCCTCCGGCATCACCGGATTTCTGCAGATGTTCACTGGCGCCGTTGCCGCGCAAGGCATGAGCCATATCGTGGCAACCGCGACCACAGCGATGCCGCTTGCGATTGCAATGGGCGTGCTGTCAGCGGCGGCGGCGCTGGCATTCTACGTCTTTCTCGGAACGCGCCGCAGCTGACAATTCGCTGCCGGCCATTATTCGACTTGTCCGTGCCGGGCCATGCAGGCGCGGTAGATTTCGAACTCGGCGGAGGCGAATGTGGTCTCCGGATAACGCTGCGCAAGGCTGCTGCATTCCCGAATGGCCGCTGCGCGCGCAGGATCGATCCGGACACCGTCTTGCGCCTGGGCATACGCGGCCGAAACCAGCATGACGAGTCCGGAGATTATTGAAAACATGTAGCTCTTTTGCATGGCGGTCACTTTCCTGATCGGACTTTGGGATCCGCATTTGAGATAGGACGACTCGCCAGTTTTCATCCCGCGGGAACGGGAAGGCAGCCATGCGGTATTCGATGAGGCTCTTTGCGTTGTCACTGTCCGACCATCGCCAGCCACTCGTCTTCGGTCAGAACGGTGACGCCATGCTTCTGCGCCTCTGCGAGCTTCGAGCCTGCACCCGGCCCCGCAACGACATAATCCGTCTTCTTCGAGACTGAGCCCGCAACCTTGGCACCCAGCCGTTCGGCCTGCGCCTTGGCCTCGTTGCGCGTCATCTTCTCCAGCGCGCCGGTGAAAACCACGGTCTTGCCCGAAATCGCGGAGTCGGATTTGACCTTCTCCATCGGCTCGACCGTGATCTGTTCGAGCAGGCGGTCTAGCGCCTCACGATTCTTCTTCTCCTTGAAGAACTCGACGATAGCATCGGCCACGACTTCACCGATTCCGCCAATGTTGATGAGTTCGCGATAAGCGTCCGTGTCACGTCCCTTCCCGGCTGCGGTCATGCCTTCGAGAAACGATTTCACGTCGCCGTAATGCCGCGCGATCAACCGCGCATTCGTCTCGCCGATATGGCGGATGCCCAATGCGTAGATCAGCTTGTTGAGCGGGACCGTCCGCCGTTGCTCGATCGCGGCGAACAGGTTGCGCACCGAGGTCTCGCCGTAGCCCTCGCGGTCGGCAAGCTTCTTCGATGCACGCCGGTCCCGCGCGGCCAGCGTGAAGATGTCGGCAGGCTCCATGATAATGCCATCGGCATAGAACGCCTGCACCTGCTTTTCTCCGAGCCCCTCGATATCGAACGCATCGCGCGACACGAAATGGCGCAACCGCTCGACCTGTTGCGCCGGACAGATCAGGCCGCCGGTACAACGCCGCACGGCCTCGCCCTCCTCGCGCACCGCGTGACTGCCGCAGACCGGGCAGACCTCCGGAAATTTGTACGGCTTCGCACTCTTCGGCCGCTTCTCCAGCACAACATCCAGAACTTGCGGGATCACGTCACCCGCGCGCTGGATCACAACCGTATCGCCGATCCGGATATCGACGCCGCCGCGGATCGGGTTGCCGTCATTGCCGATGCCCTTGATATAGTCTTCGTTGTGCAGCGTCGCATTCTGCACCACCACGCCGCCGACGGTGACCGGCTCCAGTTTGGCCACCGGCGTCAACGCGCCGGTGCGGCCGACCTGAATGTCGATATCCTTGACCAGAGTGGTGGCCTTTTCCGCCGGAAACTTGTGCGCGATGGCCCAGCGCGGCGAGCGCGACACGAAGCCGAGACGTTGCTGCCAGTCGAGCCGGTTGAGCTTGTAGACCACGCCGTCGATGTCGTAGCCGAGCGTGGCGCGCTTCGTTTCGATATCGCGATACGCCGCGAGCATCTCGTCGACCGACGAGCACAGACGAAACAGCGGATTGATCACAAACCCGCGGGCGCCGATCCATTCTACCATGGCCGCCTGGGTCTGCTCCGGCATCGCGCTCATCTCGCCCCAGGCATAGGCGAAAAATTTCAGCTTGCGCGAGGCAGTGACGGCTGGATCCTTTTGCCGCAACGACCCGGCCGCCGAATTGCGCGGATTGGCGTAGACCGGTTCGCCGGCTTCCGCCTGACGCCTGTTCAGCGCGATAAAGTCCTCATGCGTCATGTAGACTTCGCCGCGGACCTCGACGATATCGGGGATATTTCGTCCTTTCAGCGTGTGCGGAATGTCATGCAGGGTTTTGACATTCGCGGTGACGTCCTCGCCTTCGGCGCCATCGCCGCGGGTGGCTCCAGTCACCAGCGTCCCGCCTTCGTAGCGCAGCGACAGCGACAATCCGTCGATCTTGGGTTCGGCCGTGAAGGCGGGAGGCGCATCGAGCTTGAGAAAGCGAACCACCCGGTCGACGAAATCGGTCACATCCTGATCGCTGAAGGCGTTATCGAGCGACAGCATCGGCACAGCATGCCGGACCTTGCCGAAGCGGCCGGACGGCGCGGCTCCGACTTTCTGTGATGGCGAATCCTTGCGGATCAGTTCCGGGAAGCGCGCCTCGATCTCGTTGTTTCGCTGGCGCAGCGCGTCATATTCGGCATCAGAGATGGTCGGCGCATCTTGCTGATAATAGCGCCGGTCATGCTCGGCGATAAGTTTCGCAAGCCGCGCGAGCTCGGCTGCGGCCTGATCCTCGGTCAGCTGGTCTACCGGTGTGAAGGGATAAGCGCGTTTGGCCATCGTTATGGGTCATTTGCCATTGTACGCCGGACAGGCAGACCCGAGGCATAGTTTATTCTAACCCGGCGTCAAATGACGTATGTATAGGCCGGCAACGGCGTCCACAGAGCGCCGGCCGGGAGGCCCCATGCTGCTATATCCGCAATCGAAAGACCGGCCGTTCCACCTCGGCCCGTTTCCGATGGAGAGTCTGCCGACCGATCCATCCGGGACAGAGCGCGAAATGCGGCGGGCCGCGCAAAAGCCGAGCGAAGCGTCGTCCGCGGCCGGGCCGCTGGCTGCAGCGGCCGAACATTACCGGGACATTTTCGCAAAGTTCGTCGATGGAACGCCCGCGGCCGAGCGGGCCCCGGTTCCCAATGACCTGCAACGCCGCAGTATGGATATCAAGGGCGCGGCCTATTTCCTCGATGCCGCGCAAGCCGGCATCTGCGAGATCCCGGCAGCGGCCTGGCTGGATGGCCAGACGCCACTCACTCATCATAGCGCCGTCGTCATCCTGGCCGAACGGCCCCGGCTTCCCGAACCCGACAATTTGGCCCATGGCTGGGTCGCGCCGGCGACTGCAGCGATTGCCGACATGCGCGCCGCCGAGATCGCCGTCTGCATCGCCGGGCATATCCGCAGCATGGGCTTTTCCGCGCGTGCGCATATCGCCGGCAACACTATGCTCGACCGAGAGATGCTGGCCGTCCTGGCTGGCACCGCGATACGCGCTGCCGAGGGAACGCTCGTCCATCCTTATCTCGGGCGCGACTTTTCGATCGCGGTAATTTCGACCGATTATGCTCTTGCAACGGATCTGCCGCTCGCACCAGACGCACTCAATCCCGGTCCGATGCGACGGCTTGCGGTTTGGTGGGGCAAAAACGGTGCGCAATCGGGCCGTGAGCGCGCGCGCAGGATGCGCCGCCCGACCCATCTCAGCCGCTACCCGATGGAGCAGGTAAAGCGCGTCGAGCGTCCGACCACGCTGATTATCGACGATGAGGTCCCTCGCGTTCCGAAGCGTGCGGCGTTCTTCCAGCGCGCATTGCATGGCGATCTTGGCGACAAGGCCAAGAGCGAGCGCAGCCGTTTCGCATTCAAGACGCCGCTGTCACACAGCATGGTCCAGGTCATCCGCGCCCTGGTGCCGTTCCAAGGCGGCCCGGTGCAGGCCAAACCGGATGCTGCGGCTCACCGCGACATCGATGCAAACGCACGCGCGATCAAGTCGCTGTCCTACGCGCTTGGTGCCGATCTGACGGGCATTTGCGAAACGCCGCGCTATGCCTGGTTCTCGCACAAGGAGGATGGCAGCGAGCTCAAGCCCTATCACCGCTATTCGGTCGCAATGCTGATCGACCAGGGTTACGACACCATGGAAGGATCGAGCGGCGACGACTGGATCTCGGGATCGCAATCGATGCGCGCCTATCTGCGCGGCGCGGTGATTGCGGGAATCATGGCCGAGTTCCTGCGCGCGCTCGGCTATTCGGCACGCTCGCAGACCAATGCCGACAGCGACGTTTTGCATATCCCGATCATCCTGTGGGCGGGGTTGGGCGAATTGAGCCGCATCGGCGAACTGGTCTTGAACCCGTTTGTCGGGCCGCGTTTCAAGTCGGTGGTCCTGACCACGGACTTCCCGATGCGGCCGGACAAACCAATCGATTTCGGGCTACAGACCTTCTGCGGCAATTGTCTCAAATGCGCACGCGAATGCCCCTGCGATGCAATCCCGTTCGGCAGCAAGGTCATGTTCAACGGCTACGAGATGTGGAAGCCGGACGTTGAGCGCTGCACGCGCTACCGGCTCACCAACGCACGGGGGTCGGCGTGCGGCCGTTGTATGAAGACCTGCCCCATCAATAAAGTGGTGGATGCCGACGGCGCGTTGCTGACGCGCGCGGCAAGCTGGCTTGGCATCAACGCGATGTGGCTGAAGCCGCTGATGGTGCCAATCGCGACTCGGATGGATGACTGGCTCGGCAACGGCAAACGCAACCCGGCCAAGAAATGGTGGCTCGACCAGGAGATCGTCAACGGGCGCGTGGTCGTGCCCAAAGCCACCAACGAGCGCGACATCGACCCCTCGCGCAAGGTCGACCCGGCGCAACAGAAGATGGCCTATTACCCTGCCAACGCCATGCCGGCTCCCAACGACCCGTCACCCAAACCCGTCGACCGCAAGGCGGCGATGGCGGTGAAAGACCTGCTGGAAACACCGGCACAGGCGCGCATGCGCATCGCCAAGGGTGGCCCGATGCCGGCGCTTTATCGGCCGACCCCGCCTCTGGAGCACATGGAACCCGAGGCTGCGGGCGCGCCGGGCAATCCCTACAAGTAAACTACCCCGCTGCCTTGATCAGCCGTTCGGCCGCAGCGCGCGCCTCATCGGTGATCTCGGCGCCGGCCAGCATGCGGGCGATTTCCTCGCGGCGGCGTTCGGCGGCGACTTCGCTCACCCGCGTCGCGACCCGCTTGCCTTTGTCAAGCGCATCTTTGGCGATGACATAGTGGCGGTTCGCCCGCGCCGCGACCTGCGGCGCATGAGTGACCGCGATCGCCTGTACGCGCGAGGCAAGTTTCGCCAGCCGCATTCCGATCGCGTCGGCCACCGCGCCGCCGACGCCGGTATCGATCTCGTCGAACACAAGTGTCGGCGCCGAGCCCTTGTCGGCCAATACCACCTTCAGTGCGAGCAAGAAGCGCGCGAGTTCGCCGCCGGATGCGACTTTCATCAGTGGACCGGGCCGCGTGCCGGGATTGGTCTGAACCCAGAATTCAACCCGGTCGAAACCATGCGGACCGGCCGCCGAGGGATCGGTCGTGATCTCGGTGGAGAATAGCGCGCGGTCGAGCTTGAGCGGTTTGATCTCAGTATTCACCGCCTTGTCGAGCTTACCAGCCGCCTTCCTGCGGGCTTCCGACAGCGCCGAAGCGGCTTTGCGATAACGCGCGTCGGTGTCCGCCGCGGCCTTTTCAAGCGTCGTCAGCTTTTCCGCTCCGGCATCGATCAGCGCAAGAGCGCTTGAATAACGTTCGGCAAGTGCTGCGAGATCGTCGACAGGCGTATTGTACTTGCGCGCGGCGGCCCGCAGTGAAAACAACCGCTCCTCGATCCGCTCCAGTTCCGCCGGATCGAAATTTGCCGCCTGCAATGCCGATTCGAGATGGACACGCGCCTCCTCGATCGCCGCGAGCGCGCTATCCAGCGCCTTCACGGCAGGGTCGGCGAGACCCGGCGCCTGCGCGGTGCGGCGTTCCAGTCGCCGGATCGCCGATGCAAAGCCCGGCACCGGCGAGGCATTGCCCGCCACCGCGTCGTAGGCATCGCGCAAATCGCCGGCAATCTTCTCCGCCTGCATCATGGCGGTCCGGCGTTCTGCAAGCGCCGATTCCTCGCCGGCTTCGGGACGAAGCCTTTTGAGTTCATCGACTGCGTGCCGCAGGTAATCGGCTTCGCGCTGCGCGCGCTCGACCTCGATGCGATGGCTTGCGACCGCGTCGGCGGCGGCGCGGCGCTCACCCCATAGCCGCTCGACCTCGGCCGCGCGGTCCTCCAGACCGGCATACGCGTCGAGCAGCATCCGGTGTGTCGCAGCATCGACGAGCGCGCGGTCGTCATGCTGGCCGTGAATTTCAACGAGAGCGGCGCCAAGACTGCGCAGGGTCTGCACCGATACCGGCTGATCGTTGATGAAGGCGCGTGTCTTGCCATCGAGCCACTGGATGCGACGCAGTATCAGATCGTCCTCGGCCGCGATGCCTTGCTCTCTCAGGAGGGCTCGCGCCGGATGCCGCAAAGGGACGTCGAATACAGCCGTGACCTGACCCTGCTCGGCGCCTTCCCGGACCAGTCCGGCGTCGCCGCGCGCCCCGAGAGCAAGCGCGAACGCATCGAGCAGGATCGACTTGCCGGCACCGGTTTCGCCGGTGAGCACAGCAAGTCCCTTGGCGAAATCGAGATCGAGCTTGTCGATCAGCACGATGTCGCGAATGGACAGACGAACCAGCATGTGAAGTCTTGTGAGCCTGCAGGGCGGCGCAAGTGCCGCAAATCAGCGCCGTTCTCGTTTTATTCTAGCACGAGCACGCCTGTCGATAGCCGAAAAATTTATCGCATGCAGAGCGATGGATGGCGTGGCTTTCAGGCGATCCGCGGTCAGCGAACGACCGGCGTACCGATCCGGACTTCGCCCGCAGGCTGCTGCGGCTTCTGCTGGAACAGCTTGCTGATCCAGGACTGCTTGTTCTCGGCCGGCTGGAGGCCGCCGCTCTGCACCAGCTGATATGCGTTCTGATACCACGGGCTGTCCGGGAAATTATGCCCGAGCACAGCCGCGGCGGTTTGCGCCTCCTGGACGATGCCGAGCGCCATATAGGCCTCGGTCAACCGCATCAGCGCTTCCTCGACATGGCGTGTCGTCTGGTACTGCGTCACCACCAGCTTGAAGCGATTGATGGCGCCGGTAAAATCTTTCCTGTTCAGGTAGTAGCGTCCGATCATCATCTCCTTGCCGGCGAGCTGATCGCGCGCAACGTCGAGCTTCTTCCTGGCGCTTGCCGCATATTCGGTGTCCGGATAGCGGCGGATAACCTGCTCCAGCTCCCGCATCGCAGCCTCGGTCCGCTGCTGGTCGCGTGTCACATCCGGGATCACCTCGTAATAGGACGAGCCGATCAGATACTGCGCATAAGCCGCATCGGGGCTGCCGGGATGCATCGCCACATATCGTTTCGCGGCGGAGATCGAGTCGTCGTATTCCTTGGCCTCGTAATAGGAATAGGCCTGCATCAGCAGCGCCTTGCGCGCCCAGTCGGAATAGGGATGCTGGCGGTCAACTTCCTCGAATTTCTTGGCCGCCTGCTTGTAGTCCTTCTTCTGCTGCAGAAGGTACAGGCCCTCGTTGTAGAGTTTGTCGGCCGGCTCGTCCGGCATGGTCAGTTCTTTGTCGCTGGTGCAGGCGGCGAGCGAGACGGCGACGATCGCGAAGGCCACCGGGCGCAGCAGCAGGCCGATAGCCCGCCGGACGGCCGGCAAAAGCCTTTCGATGATGCTCTTACTCGCTGTCATACAAGCAACGATCCCTGGCGAGGGAGAGGCCGCATGATCGCGCAACCCGTTCCCGCCCATTCCTAAGCGGAAAAGCGGTGATCCCCCAAGTCGATACACAAGGGTTTCTTATGATATTGGGCCGGGATTAAGGCGACGGATATCCCGCCCGTCAAGCAGGCGGGACGGCGCCAACCAAGATACTCGGAAAGGCTGGACTCAGGACACGTCCGGGCTGTAGGCCGGCACCACCGCGGCGACTTCGGCATGGCCGCGCACGCGACGGGACTCACCCGCCTCGACCACTTCATAGGCCGAGGGGTCCGACATCAGCGCAACCAGCACCGCATGATTGAGCCGATGACCGCCGCGAACCGACCGATAAGCGCCGATGATCGGCGCGCCAGCGAGCGCCAGATCGCCGACCGCATCGAGCGCCTTGTGGCGCACGAATTCGTCCGGATAGCGCAGGCCCTCGCTGTTCAGGATGCGGTTTTCGCTCAACACCAGCGTATTTTCGAACGAAGCCCCCAGCGCCTTGCCCGCGCTCCACAAGGCCGAGACGTCCTTCATGAAGCCGAAGGTGCGCGCGCGGGATAACTCGTTACGGAAGCTGTCGGCGGTGACATCCAGCGCGATCGTCTGGCGGCCGATCAGAACCGAGTCGAACTTGATCTCGATGTCGAGGCGGAACCCGCTGTCGGCCGGGCGCAATTCGCCAAAGGACTCACCCTTGGCGACGGATACCGGTTTCAGAACCTTGATATAGCGACGGGCCTGGGTGAGCGTCCTGATGCCGGCCTGATCGATCGCGGCAACGAATGGCGCCGCGCTGCCGTCCATGATCGGCACTTCAGGGCCATCGATTTCGACCAGAGCATTGTCGACACCCAGTCCGCGCAGAGCGGCAAGAATGTGTTCGGCGGTCGAGCACAGGATGCCGGATTCGTCGCCGAGCACCGTGGCCAGTTCCGTGGCCGTCACCGCGCGGTAATCGGCGCGGACTTCGCGTTCACGGCCATCCGCATCGGTCCGGGAAAACACGATGCCGGTATCGGCGTCTGCCGGGTTGAGAGTGAGGTTAACGGGCAGTCCGGAATGAACCCCAATTCCAGAAACCGTAACCTGTTCACGCAGCGTGGTCTGCCTTGCGGCTCTCATACGCTCGTTTCCGTCTGTTTTTCGGCTTGGACGCCGCGCGACATACAGCGCAGCGCAATCCCCCGAAGTGACCCCACACGACCGACCTTTTGCCCCGAACCTTCCTGACAGGTAGCCTTTGCAGACCATCCCCCCTGTCACGAATCTCCGGGCGAAAACCCCCGTCGCAGCCAGACCTTAGCCCTCGGACCCCATCGCCCAAAGTCACGCTTTTTTACGTTTTGTTACCTCGATCCCGCCGCATTCATGTCCGCGACCTGCCGCATTTTCTAACGGCGTGTTCCCTTTACGCAACACTTTGACCTGTGTTCCACGGCACGGTCCGTTCAGGAAAATCTTGAATAAAAATCAGATAGTTAACGCGGTCATGAACTCCGTCCAAAAACAACAAAGCCCCGGCGCGGCCGCCGGGGCTTTCAAACGTCATGGATTCTGAGCGGTCAATTGGCTTGCCGGCGCAGGAAGGCCGGAATTTCAAGTTGATCGTCCTCGGGCGAATTATTCACAGGCGCCTGCCGCCCGTGCATATCGAGGCCCTGCGGCGCTCCCTGAGGCCTGCGCGCATATTCGGATACCGGATCGCCCATCGGACGCGACGGAGGACGCTGCGGCAGCGGCGGCATCTGCGGCATGCGCTGCATCGGCGGCTGGGCCGCCGCCGGACGCCGGTCCTGCTGGCCCTCCGGCTCCTCTCCCTCCGCCTTCAGACCGAGACCGGCCGAAGCGAGCCGCTTCAGCAGGGACATCCGCTGCTTCTCGGGCTCCGGAGGAGCCAATTCGCCGCGGTGCGCCTGGATCTCCCGCTGCGCCTGCGGCGGCAGTTCGTCGATTCTCGGCATTCGCGGACGCTGCGGAACCCGCTCGGGATGCGGCGGAATAAAGGCGCCGAAGCTCTCGGTCTGTTGCGGCGGCGGCGGCGCGGCCGGCTCCACGAACAAGGTTGGCTTCGGCGGCGCGGGACGGATGGTGACGTCCTCGATCGCAGTCTCCTGCGGCATATCTTCCGGCATGTCCTGGCCGAGTGCGGCAGCGACCGCCGCAGTCGCCGCAGCATCAATCGACGAGGCACTCCGTGCGGCCGCCGACGCGGGTACTGGAGCCGGCGCATGAACCGGCGCAGACGCAACGGACCCGACCGGTTTGCGCTCCACCGGACGCGGAATCTCGTGCGCCGCGCGCTTCATCGTCTCGACGGGCGGCTTGGCAGCGACCGCCTGACGGTCGACGCCAGTCGCAACGACTGCAACGCGAATGATCCCTTCCAGACTGTCATCGAACGTGGCACCGACAATAATGTTGGCGTCCTTGTCGACTTCCTCGCGGATACGGGTTGCGGCCTCGTCGACTTCGTACAGCGTGAGATCCTTGCCGCCGGTGATCGAGATCAGGAGGCCCTTGGCGCCCTTCATCGTGTTGTCGTCGATCAGCGGATTGGCAATCGCCGCTTCTGCCGCCGTGATGGCGCGCTTCTCGCCCGACGCTTCGCCGGTGCCCATCATCGCCTTGCCCATCTCGCGCATCACCGCACGAACGTCAGCGAAGTCGAGATTGATGAGCCCTTCCTTGACCATCAGATCGGTGACGCAGGCGACACCGGAATAGAGCACGCGGTCCGCCATCGCGAAGGCATCGGCGAAGGTCGTCTTTTCGTTGGCAACCCGGAACAGATTCTGATTCGGGATGATCAGAAGGGTGTCCACATTCTTCTGCAGTTCGGCGATGCCGGCCTCGGCATAGCGCATGCGCCGGTCGCCTTCGAACTGGAAGGGTTTGGTCACGACGCCGACCGTCAGGATACCCATGTCACGGGCCACCTTGGCGACCACCGGGGCCGCGCCCGTTCCAGTGCCGCCGCCCATGCCGGCGGTGACGAATACCATGTGAGCGCCGCTCAGATGATCGCGAATCTCGTCGATCACCTCTTCGGCCGCGGCCTTGCCAACCTCAGGCTGAGAACCGGCGCCGAGGCCTTCCGTCACCTGGACACCCATCTGGATCTTGCGCGGCGCACGCGACGACATAAGAGCCTGAGCGTCGGTGTTGGCGACGACGAATTCGACCCCCTGGAGCCCGGCCGCGATCATGTTGTTGACCGCGTTGCCGCCTGCTCCGCCGACACCGAATACGGTGATCCGGGGCTTCAACTCGCGGATATCCGGAGCTGTGAGATTCACTGTCATGGCTGCCTCTTCCATACGCGGGCGTGGATAACGTCTCCGCAACGACCGGTCCGCCGCCGGCCATTCCGGAGATCCTGTATTCGGGCCATCAGAAGCTCTCTTTCAGCCATTGACCAACCCGGTTTAGGTAACCGCCATTTCCTGTCATGTGCCGCGTTTTCCGCGGTTCGAAGTGTTCCAGATGCGCCACCTGCGGATACACAAGCAGTCCCGCGGCGACGGCGAAGGCAGGCCCCCTGGCAGCATCCGGCAGACCGGACACGCCGAGCGGCCTTCCGATTCGGACCTGACGTCCGAGAATGCGCGACGCGATATCCGGCAATCCCGCCAGCTGGCTCGCGCCGCCGGTCAGCACCACCGTTCCCTGCGGCTCCGCCGCCAATGGAGACGCCAAAAGCCGGTCGCGCACCATCTCCAGAATCTCTTCGACACGCGGCCGGATAAACGGGACCAGCGCGGCGCGGGAGACGACTTGCGGAGGCTCGCGCGAATCCGAGGCAACCGCCGGCACCGGAATCATATCGCGTTCGTCGCTCATTCCGGACACAACTGTGCCATAGAACGTCTTGATTCGCTCGGCGTCTGCGACCCTTGCATTGAGTCCGCGCGCAAGATCCATCGTGACGTGACCGCCGCCGACCGCAAATCCGTCGGCATGGACGAATCGGCCGCCGGAGAACACGGCAATGGTCGTCGTTCCCGCTCCCATATCCACAACCGCCGCGCCGAGATCGGATTCATCATCTGCAAGCGCCGCCAGCCCGGCCATATAGGGCGAGGCGACCATCGCCTCGACCGAGAGCTGGCCACGCTCGATCGCCAGCATCAGGTTGCGCGGCGCCGCCGTGTCGGCGGTGACCACATGCATGTCGAGGCCGAATCGCTGCGCCAGCATGCCGCGCGGATCGCGAATGCCGTGGACACCGTCGATGGCATAGCCGAGCGGCAGAGAATGCAGCACCACGCGCCCTTCCCGCCCGGAATACTGGCTACCGGCCTGCAGCAGGCGGGCAATGTCGCTGTCGCGAATCGAAGGACCGGTCACGTCAACCGACGCGGTGAAGCGCTCGCTTCCCAGCCTCCCGGCCGATACCGACACCGCGACCGATTCCAGATGCACGCCTGCCGACTGCTCGGCGAGTTCGACGGCATGCCGGATTGCTTGATCGGCGGCTTCGAGATCGGCGACGCTGCCCGCCTTCATGCCGCGGGCTTCGGTATGGCCAAAGCCAATGATCTCGACCGAATGGCTGCGGCGGCGCAGCACATCGCTGCCCTGGACCGGCTCAAGCCGCGCGATCAGACAGACCACCTTGCTGGTGCCGATATCGAGCGCTGCGACCAGTGCCGCGCGCTTGGGCGAGATTGGCTTCATCTTCGGAGCGACGCCGAATTGCAGAAGGCTCATGCGTCGCCTCCCTTGCGCTTCGCCTTCTTGTCCTTCAGCGCCTCGGCGCGCGCCGCTGCGGCCGCGTCCGACAGCCGCACGGTCACGCGGTCGCGGATGCGCAGATCGATTGCGAGAATGTCACGGCTCAGAAGCTTCCTGTCCTTGTCGAGTGCCAGCAGCGCCTCGATTGCCTCGGCGGGCTCGGATTCCGGCAAGCGGATATCCATGCCGTTTTTGAGCCGCAGGTTCCAGCGGCGGTCCGCCACCAGGACGTAGGCGTGGACCTGATCGCGTAACTCTGGATAGCCGCCCATTACGGTGAGGAACTCGGCAGCACGGAGATTGGCGCCCTCACCGACGACCAGCGGCAGATGCGCGACATGGGGCGCGACGAACGGCTCCACGATGACGCCGTCGCGCGATATCACGCTGACACGGCCGTCCTTCTGCCACAGCGCGAAGGCGCGCCGCTCGGTGACGGCGATATGGAGCCGGTCGGGAAACAGCTTGAGGATGGTCGCATCCGCGATCCATGGGTTGGCCTTGAGCCGGTTTCGTGCCGCGTCGGCATCCAGAAACAAGAGCGACGCACGCCCGGAGATTCCGGCGATGTTGAGGATGTCCTCGCGGGTCAGCTGCTTCTCGCCGGTCAGCGCGATCGACGATATCCGGAAGCCTGCGGTGTTCGCAGCCGCGTCGCGGATCTCGGCGAGCTGCGCACCGACCGCTTCGGCATGGCCGCCCCTGACGATGCCATAACTCACGCTCGCCAGCATGAAAGCGAAGACCAAGAACGTCCCGGTACCGCGCGGACAGACGCGATCGAGCCGCATCGCAAGGCGCTGAACCGGACCGGCCGGGCGCCGGGACGCAGCGAGCCGCGTCTGCGGTTGCGGGGTGCGTTGCCGATCATCCATCGGACAGCCCGTCACGCCTGCCCGGCGCTGCCATGACGGCAGCCACTGGCAATCCGATCGTGCTTGCGATGGCGTCGTATGAAAGACACCAAAACCTCCGTCCCCTCGCCGCATGGTCGCAGCGAACAATCCGCGCCGGTCGCGCCACGGCGCCCCGAAAGGCAGCCTAGTGTGCGATACGCCTGTCGGCGTCAGTCTTCGGCGCGTTTGGTAAAGTTTTGGTAAAAGTTTAACGGATGGCGGTTGGGAACTGCGGTGTGGGTCATTGCCCGGGAAGCGACAGCGAGAAAGGCCTTGAGCCCCGGACGCGGTGCAGCGCGCAGCAGAGCGAAGTGATGCACCGCTGAGCCGGGGCCCATGGCGATTGTGGGTCCAGGTTCAGCAGCGCACCATGTCGTGCTGCGCTGCGCCGGGACACACAACCCTCACCTATTCAGCGACGCGTCCTCGATCATCCAGCTTACGAGCTGCTCAAACGAGATGCCGCGATGCGCGGCGAGTTCGGGAACCAGCGAGGTCTGGGTCATGCCCGGGATAGTGTTTACCTCCAGACAGACAAGACCGTCTACACCGCGCGTATCGTCCCAGCGAAAATCGGCGCGGGACACGCCGCGACAGCCGAGCGCATCATGCGCCATCACGGTAAGGCGCTGCACTTCCCGCGTGATCTCGTCGGGGATCACGGCCGGCAGCACATGCTCGGAGCCACCCGGAGCGTATTTTGCCTCGTAGTCGTAAAACCTCACCTTCGGCACGATCTCGATCACGGCCGTGGCCTCGCCGTGCACCACCGCGCAGGTCAGTTCCTTGCCAGGGATGTAGGTTTCGCACAGCACGGCCTCGCCATAGGCCCAGTCTTCGCGGAACAATTCCTGCGGCGGGTGCTCGTGATTGTCGGTGACGATGAAGACGCCGACGCTGGAGCCTTCCGCTATCGGCTTGATCACATAGGGCCGCGGCAGCGCATGCGCCTTACCGGCCGTAAAGCGCGACATCACCTTGCCCTGCGGCACCGGCACGCCGGCCGCGGCAAGCATGACTTTCGCCGCGTCCTTCTTCATCGCAAGCGACGAGGCCTGCACGCCCGAATGCGTATAAGGGATGCCGAGGATTTCGAGCACGCCCTGGATGGTGCCGTCCTCGCCCGGCCGCCCGTGCAGGATGTTGAAGGCGACATCCGGCTTCAGCCCGTCAAGCACGGTTGCGACGTTGCGCGCAACGTCGATGCGGGTGACGCGATAGCCGGCGCGCTCGGCGGCCTCGGCGCAGGCCTTGCCGGATTTGAGCGACACTTCGCGTTCCGACGACCAGCCTCCCATCAGGACTGCGACATGCTTGGTCATGAGGCCTCTTTCTTTGCGGGGAGCCGGAAGCCGTCATAGAGCCAGGCGACGCAGTCGAACATGTCCTGCTCGCTCTTCTTTTCCCAGATCTCCCGCATCACTTCGCGTTCGATTCCGCCGACGTGATAAACATTGTCCCACAGATAGCGGGACTCATATTGCACGCGCGCAGTACGCAAATAGCGTGCATTCACGTATTGTTTGAAAGCGACATCGACAGCATCACCCGCGGTGCCGTCCAGCAACTCGGCAAGACACACAGCATCCTCGATCGCCATGCAGGCGCCCTGCGCGAGACTTTGCAGCGTCGGGTGCGCGGCATCGCCCAGGAGCGTGACCCGCCCGCGGCTCCAGTGCCGGATCGGATCGCGGTCGTGCGAGACCCAGCCGCGCCGGGACAGATCCATCATCGCCCACAACTTTTTCATGGTCGGATGCGAGTCGCGATAGACCCGTGCGAGATCGGGATGCGGGCTGTCGGTATCGGACGGGGCCATGTCCAGTGTCTTGAACACGGTCACCACATTGAACAGCGTGTGATCGCGCAGCGGATAATGCACGATGTGGAATCCGTCGCCCGACCACATCACCACATTGTCGGTATCGACATCGAAATTCACCTCGCTCATCGGCACGATGGTGCGGTGCGCGACATAGCCGAGCGAGCGCGGCGGCCCCTCATTGGTCATCTGCTGGCGTATGGTAGAGCGGATGCCGTCGGCGCCGATCAGCGCCGCACCCTCATAGTGGCGGCCGTCGGCGATATCGACCCGCACGCGGTCGCCCAGGTCCTCGAAGGATTTGACCGGCGTGTTCGGGATCATCTCCACGTTGGGCAGCGTGCGGCAGGCATCGAGCAGCACCTTGTGCAGATCGACGCGATGAATGACGACATAGGGTTTCTTGAAGCGCTGCAGGAACGATTCGCCTGCCGGAATCCGCGCGATCGCCGTCCCGTCGATCCAGTCATACATTACGAGCGATTTCGGTCGCAGCGCTTTCGCCAAAACCGCATCCGCGATGCCGAGCCGCTCCAGCATCCAGAACACATTGGGACCGAGCTGGATGCCGTAGCCGATGACACCGAACTCCTGTGCCTCCTCAAGCACGAGCACGTCGAAGCCCTTGCGCCCCAGCGCCAGCGCCGTCATGGCACCGCCCAGCCCGGCGCCAACCACGATAATCGGCAATGTACTCACGCGTTCACTCCAATGGGCTCGCCGATCCGCTTGATCTCCCACTCGAGCGTGACGCCCGACATTTCCTTGACACGCCTGCGTACGGTTTCACCCAGCGTCTCGATGTCGGATGCGGTCGCGCTGCCGCGATTGATCAGAAAGTTGCAGTGCATTTCAGAGACCTGTGCATCCCCCACAACGAGCCCGCGGCAACCGGCGGCGTCGATCAACTGCCACGCCTTCTGGCCCGGCGGGTTCTTGAAGGTCGACCCCCCGGTGCGGCTCTTGATCGGCTGCGTCGCCTCGCGCGACTCGGTAATTTTGTCCATTTCTGCGGCGATCGCTTCGCGATCGCCTGGCTGTCCTTCGAACAGCGCCTGCGTGAAAATCACGTCCTCGGGCGCGCCGCAATGCCGGTAGGTGTAACGCATGTCGGCATTGCTGTAGACGCGGATATTGCCGGCCCGATCGACGCCGCGGGCCTCTATCAGAGCATCCTTGGTTTCGCGGCCATAGGCACCGCCATTCATGCGCAACGCGCCGCCGATCCCGCCAGGAATGCCGCGATAAAACGACAGGCCAGCGATGCCGGCCTCCTGCGCCGCACGCGCAACCTTCACGTCAGGCACTGCAGTGCCGGCGCGGATGCGCATGCCCTCGACCGTTACCTCATTGAAGCCGCGGCCGAGCCGGATCACGACTCCCGACACGCCGCCGTCGCGGACGATGAGATTCGAACCGAGCCCGATGACCATGACGGGAATTTCGGCCGGGAGGTGGTTCAGAAAATAGGCGAGATCGTTCTCGTCCTCCGGCATGAACAGCACCTGCGCCGGTCCGCCGACGCGAAACCATGTCAGTTCGGCGAGCGGCTGGTTCGCGATGAGGCGGCCGCGCAGCTCCGGCATCCGGGATGTCAGATCGGGGGTGATGTCGGGGAAGATCATCGGCTTTCCATGCGATCGCGCCAATAACCGGGACGCCGCTTCGCATGTGCACAGGCGACGATTACGACGCGATTCTCATCAATGAAGTACAAGAGATTGTACGGAAAATCCTTCAACCTTACGCGACGAATGTCATCGTCCATGCGTTGAAACAAATACGGATTTTCGGACAACGTGTCTGCTGCTTCGAGAAAGGCCCTCATAAAGCGGTTGCCAAAATCCGGATGCTGGGACTGGTACCAATTGACCGCTTCGGCCAGTTCCGACCTCGCCTCGCGGCGGACGATCAGCCGCCAATTCATGAAAGCCGGGATCGGAGGTGAGCGATGACTTCATCAATCGGGATAGCCGAAGACGGGTCGCGGCGGTGATCCTCCATCCGCCGCCTCGCCTCTGCGAGTTGCTCAGGCGTTACGTCTGCCGCCGGATCGTTGTCGTCGATGCTGTTCCAAAGCTTTGCGATCAATTCGATCTTCTCGACCGCCGAAAGCTGCATCAGTTGCGCTTCAAGAACATCATTCATCGGCGAACTCCACGCTGGCCATTCAATTTAGATTGTTGCGTTCCGTGCCGCAAGTTTATCACCCCAGCGCCTGCAACTCGCCCGGCAGCGCATAGGCCCATTGCGTGATGTTGCCCGCGCCGAGGCACACCACCATGTCCCCGGGCTTGGCAATGCCGCGGATCATCGAGGCGAGCTGTTCGGAGCCGGGCAGCGCCGTGACATTGCGATGGCCGCGCGCGCGAATACCCATGACCAGGTGGTCGCGATCGATGCCTTCAATCGGCGTTTCGCCTGCCGAATAGACTTCGGCGACGATCACCGCGTCGGCATCGTTGAAACAGGTACAGAACTGCTCGAACAATTCTTTCAGCCGCGTATAGCGATGCGGCTGCACCACCGCGATGACGCGGCCCTCGGCGGATTCGCGCGCCGCCCGCAGCACCGCCTTGATCTCGACGGGATGATGTCCGTAATCGTCGATTACGGTCACACCATTCCATTCGCCGGTGCGAGTGAACCGCCGCTTGACGCCGCCGAACCCCGAAAGCGCCCTGCGGATCGTATCGTCGGGCACCAGAAGCTCGTGCGCGACCGCGATCGCCGCAGTAGCATTCAGCGCATTGTGGCGTCCCGGCATCGGCAGCGTGAGATCGGCGATCACATGATCGGGCTGCGAGTCGCGGCCGCGGAACACCACAGAGAAGCGTGACATGCCGCCCTTGTGTTCGAGATCGATCAGCTGCGCATCGGCCTGCGGATTTTCGCCATAGGTGATGATACGGCGGTCCTCGATACGGCCGACCAGAGCCTGCACCTCGGGATGATCGGTGCACATCACCGCGAAACCGTAAAACGGGACATTCTCGACAAAGGCCTGGAATGCTTCCTTCACTGCGGTAAAGGTCTTGAAGTGATCCAGGTGTTCGGGATCGACATTGGTGACGATCGCGATATCGGCCGGCAGTTTCAGGAACGTGCCGTCGGATTCGTCGGCCTCGACCACCATCCACTCGCCGGCCCCGAGCCGCGCATTGGTACCATAGGCATTGATGATGCCGCCATTGATCACGGTCGGATCGAGGCCGCCCGCGTCGAGCAGCGTCGCAACCATTGATGTTGTCGTCGTCTTGCCATGGGTACCTGCAATCGCAACCGCCGATTTCAGCCGCATCAATTCGGCCAGCATCTCGGCGCGCCGCACAACGGGCAATCGCTTGGCGCGTGCGGCAATCAGCTCGGGGTTGTCGCGCTTGATTGCCGACGACACGACGACGACGCTCGCGCCCTCGACATTCTTTGCGTCATGCCCGACCGTAACCTTGATGTTCTTCTCGCGCAGCCGCTTGACGTTCGCGCTCTCCGCCACGTCCGAACCGGTCACGGTATAATCGAGATTGGCCAGCACCTCGGCAATCCCGCTCATGCCGATACCCCCGATCCCGACGAAATGGATCGAGCCTAGATCGCGCGGCAATTTCATCGGCTATTCCCCGGATTGCAGTTCATCGGTTCATCCGCTCAATCCCGCGAAGGCGGGAATCCAGCATCTGTGGCATCTGGGTCCCCGCTTTTGCGGGGCGAGCGACATTTCCCCCTCGCAGACAAAGTCCTAAGCCGCAACCCGGGCGATTTTCAACACCAGATCGGCCAGCCGGTCGGCGGCATCGAGCACGCCGATGCCCCTGGCACGGTCCGCCATTGTGGCAAGCCGGTCCGGATCGGCCGCCAGTCCGTCGATTTCGGCGGCTAGGCGGTCCGGCGTAAAATCCTTCTGCAGAATACGAATGGCACCGCCGGCCTTTTCCAGCACCGCCGCATTTGCCGCCTGATCCTGATCCAGGGCATGCGGCAGTGGCACCAGAATGCCCGGCCGCCCGATCGCCGACAATTCCGCTACGGTTCCAGCACCCGACCGCGACACTACGAGATGGCTCGCCGCCATGCGTGCCGGCAGATCGGCGAAGAACGGCGCGATCTCGTGCGCGACCTGCGCGCGCGTGTAGATGTCGCGCACACGCGGCATGTCCTCCGCACGGACCTGCTGGACGATCCGCAGCCGCATCTGCAGATGCGGCGGAAGCTTTGCCACCGCGGGAGGCACGATGTCGGCCATGATGCGCGCGCCCTGGCTGCCGCCGAATACGAGCAGCTTCAGCGGCCCATTCGCCTCGATCGCCGGATAGGGCGTTCCCGTCGCGGCCAGCACTGCCGGCCGCAGCGGATTGCCGATGCAGGTGGTCTTGATTGCGAGCGCCTTGTCCTTGTCGGTCACGCCGGCAAAGCCGGTCGCAATCGCGCTGACGCGCGACGCAAGGAAACGATTGGCCCGCCCCATCACCGCATTCTGTTCATGCAGCACGGTCGGGATTTTGAGCAAGCTCGCGGCGAAGACCGGCGGCACCGACGGGTATCCGCCGAAGCCGACTACGACCGATGGCCTCACCCTGCGCACCATCAGCAGGGCCTTGAACAGCCCATAGGCCAGAGTCGCGCCGGTGCTCAGAATCGAGATCGGGTCGCGGCCGCGAAAGGTGGCGCTCGGAACCACCTCCATCGCCTTGAAATGCTCGCTGTATTTTGCCGCGCGATTGTCGGTCGCAAGCACGGTGCCTATGCCGCGTTTCGCCAGCGCCGCACTCAGCGATTCCGCGGGAAACAGATGTCCGCCGGTCCCGCCGGCGGCGACCATGACGAGCATATTGGAAGGGGGGATGGTCTGGCCTTCGGTCATGAAGCCACTTTAGAGGGCGATTTGAGAATACAGAAGCGCCCTCATTTCGCCTGTCAGGCGCGAGCCGGCATCAGCCCGCCAAGCCCCTTCGCGCCATGCCGGCCGAATTGCTCGGCCCGCGGCCTTTCCCGGGTCAACGCCAGCACCATGCCCATGCCATAGGCGAGCGAGAGCAGCGATGACCCGCCATAGGAAATGAATGGCAGCGTCATGCCCTTGGCCGGGATCAGGTGGAGATTGACCGCCATGTTGATCGCGGACTGGGTGCCAAACAGGATCGCCAGCCCCGATGCGGCGTAGCGCGCGAACGCATCCTGCGCCGCCATCGCGCGCGACAGCACGCGGATCACGATGAAGGCGAACAGCGCCACCACGATCAGGCACAGCACGATGCCGAATTCCTCGGCCGCGACCGCGAATATGAAGTCGGCATGACTGTCCGGCAGGATGCGCTTCACCGTACCCTCGCCCGGCCCCTGCCCAAACCAGCCGCCACGCAGGAACGATTCCACCGCGTTGTCGACCTGGAACGTGTCTCCCGACGACGGGTCGAGGAAGCGCTTCACCCGGCGCGCCACATGCGGCACCGTAACGTAAGCTGCGCCGAGACCGGCCATCGCGGTGCCGGCGAGCCCGGCGACCCAGATCAGCCGCATGCCCGACATGAAAAACAGGGCGCCCCAGACCATGGCGATGAGCATGGTCTGGCCGACGTCCGGCTGCATCATCAGCAGCGTGACGACCGAACCGAGCAGAGCGAATGCGATGGTGTTCGCCGGCATGTCGGGCTTGCGCGCCGATTCCGCGAACAGCCAGGCAATCAGGATCACGAAGGCGGGTTTTACGAATTCGGACGGCTGAATGTTGACGCCGAACAGCACGATCCAGCGCCGCGCGCCCTTGATCTCGGTGCCGAAGACCAGCGTACCGGCCAGCAGCACCATGCTGATGACGAACACAACGAGTGCTAGCCGCCGGATGTGCTGCGGCGACAGCAGCGACGTGGCGAGCATGATGGCGACAGCCGGGATCAGATAGAGGATCTGCCGGTTGACGAAATGGAACGGATCGAGGCCGAGCTTGGTCGCAACCGGCGAACTGGCCGCGAGCAGCAGGATGATCCCGGCCAGCATTAATGCGCCGAGCGCTGCGAGCAGCAGGCGGTCGATGGTCCACCACCAGACCGCGAATGGCGTGAGCTGCGTGCGCGAGATCATAAGGCCCCCCGATCGCTCAAACTCACCTGTCGGGGTTTAGGTTTGATTAACGGACTGGTGTCCCGGGCGCGGCGCATCGTGCAACGGTGCGCCGCAGAACCGGCGCCCACTTTGACAGGCGCTCTCGGGTGAATGGATCCAGGATCTGCGAAGCACGCTTCGCTGCGCTACGCGCTGCAGCGCGTCCGGGATACCTAAAGAAGCCCCTGCACGAGCTCCCGGAACCGGTTGCCCCGCACCTCGAAATTTGGGAACTGGTCGAACGACGCGCATGCCGGCGAGAGCAGAACCACCGCGGGCTTGCCGGAGGCCAGTGCGTCACGCGCCGCATGATCCAGTGCGGCATCGAGCGTGCCGGCCATGTCGTAGGGCACATGGCCGTCGAGCGTCTGCGCGAATTCAGATGCTGCCTTGCCGATCAGATAAGCCTTGCGGATACGGGGGAAGAATTCGGCAAGGCTGGCAATACCGCCCTCCTTCGGCAGGCCTCCGGCAATCCAGTAGATATTGTCGAAGGACGCGAGCGCCTTGGCGGCGGAGTCTGCATTGGTCGCCTTGGAATCGTTGATGAACAGCACCGCGCCTTTTTTCCCGATCTCCTCCATGCGATGGGCGAGACCTGGAAACGTGCGCAACCCCTCCTGCAGGGTCTTGTCGTCGACGCCGAGAGCCGAACACGCCGCGACCGCCGCGACCGCATTCTGCATGTTGTGGCTGCCCCGCAGCGAACCGATGCCGGTGAGATCGGCGATGTCCTCCGCCTCGCTGCCGCCGGTGCGGTAGATGTTGCGCTCGCCGCCGACATAGCCGTGCGGAACGATGCGGTTGATAGAGATCGGCACCACCTCGCGCTGCATCGCTGCGAGGCTTTTGGCCATGCCGCGCCCGTAGTCGTCGTCGACGCCGACGATGCGGACCTTCGCGCGGCCGAGGATGCGGCTCTTGACTGCCGCGTAATGCTCAATGCTGCCGTGCCGGTCGATATGATCGGGCGTGACATTGAGCATGATGCCGACAGTCGGATCGATCGAGGGCGCGAGATCGAGCTGATAGGATGAGCACTCGATCACGTAATGCCGCTCCGGCGACAGCGGTTCGAGCTGCAGCACCGGCACGCCGATATTGCCGCCCATCTGCACGTCGCGGCCGGCGTGACGAAGCAGATGCGCGATCAGCGCGGTGGTGGTCGACTTGCCATTGGTGCCGGTGATGGCGACAAACGGCGCATTGGGCGCGTGCGCGCGGCGCTCGCGGCAGAACAATTCGATATCGCCGATGATCTCGACGCCCGCAGCCTGCGCGAGCTTCGCCGACCAGTGCGGCTCCGGATGCGTCAGCGGCACGCCGGGTGTCAGGATCAGCGCCGCGATCGTCTTCCAGTCGATCTTGCGCAGGTCGGCAGTGCCAACCTTCGCCTCGCTCGCCTGCGCCACCTTCTTGGCATCGTCGTCGAAGGCAATGACCGTTGCCCCGCCGGCAATCAGCGCGTGACAGGTCGCAAGCCCCGAACCGCCGAGGCCGAACACCGCGACCGTCTTGCCGGCAAAGGTGGTGACCGGGATCATCGCAGCTTCAGCGTCGATAGTCCGATCAGCGCCAGCATGATCGAGATGATCCAGAACCGGATCACGATCTGGGGCTCGGTCCAGCCCTTCTGCTCGTAGTGATGATGGATCGGCGCCATCCGGAACACCCGCTTGCCGAACAGCCGGAACGAAACCACCTGCACGATGACCGATACCGCTTCGAGCACGAACAGCCCGCCGATGATCGCGAGCGCGATCTCATGCTTGGTCGCGACCGCGATGGTGCCGATCAGGCCGCCGAGCGCCAGAGAGCCGGTATCGCCCATGAAGATCGAGGCTGGCGGTGCATTGTACCAGAGAAAGCCGATCCCCGCCCCGATCACCGCACCGCACAGCACCGCAAGTTCGCCGGTGCCGGCGACATAGTGGATCTGCAGATAATCGGCGAACAGCGCGTTGCCGGCGAGATACGAAATCATGCCGAAGCTCAGCGCCGCGATGATCACCGGCACGATCGCAAGCCCGTCGAGACCGTCTGTGAGGTTTACCGCGTTGCCTGCGCCGACAATGATAAAGGCGCCGAATACGACGAAGAACCAGCCGAGATCGACGATCAGGTCCTTGAAGAACGGGAAGGCGAGCGAAGTCGCGAAGGCCGGCCGTCCGAGCTGCGAGATCGCGAGACAGGCGAGGATCGCCACGATCGTTTCGGCGGTGAGCCGCAGCTTGCCGGAAAACGCCGTATAGGCCTGCTGCTTGGTGACTTTCAGATAATCGTCATAGAACCCGATCATGCCGAACGCGACGGTGACGCCAAGCACGATCCAGACATAAGGATTGTAGACATTGGCCCACAGAATGGTGGAGACCGTCACAGCGAAGATGATCATCAGGCCGCCCATGGTCGGCGTGCCGATCTTGCTCTTCAGGTGCGATTGCGGTCCGTCCTCGCGGATCGGCTGGCCTCGGCCTTGCGCAGCACGCAGCCAGTCGATGATCGGCGATCCGGCAATGAACATGAACAGAGCCGCCGTCATCAGCGCGCCGCCGGTGCGGAAGGTGATATAACGAAAAATATTGAGAGCCTGGAAGGAGTCGGAAAAGTCGGCAAGCCAGGTGAGCATGCGGCGGTCAACCCTGCACTGCATCCATCGTGGCGCGAGGCGCATATTTGCGCTGCAGCGCCTTGACGATGGGAGTCATTTTCGAGCCGAAGGAGCCCTTGATCATGATGACATCGCCGCCCGAGACCGCGTCGAGCACCTGCGGTTCGAGGGCCGTGGAGTCGTTTGCATAGCCGCCCCGGCGGCTGGAGGGAAGCGCCTCCCACAGATTTCGCATCGCGGGACCGGCGCAGAACACCAGATCGACCGCATGATCCAATATGGGTTTCACCAGCGAGGCATGCAGTTCGCCCGATTGCGTGCCAAGTTCGAGCATATCGCCCAGCACGGCGATGCGCCGTCCGCGCGGGCCGGGCTCCGCCTGGCCTAGGAGCGCGATCGCGGCCGCCATCGACACCGGATTCGCATTGTAACTCTCGTCGATCAGAAGCGCGCTTCCGCCGGGCATTTCCAAAGCAATCCGGGTTCCGCGTCCGCTTGCCGGCTGAAGATCGGCGAGCGCGAGCGCCGCAATGGCGAGGTCCGCGCCGGCGAGTTTCGCTGCCGCGAGAACAGCGAGCGAGTTCATCACCAGATGCTTGCCGGGCGCGCCAAGCTTGTAGGTCACGTCGTCGCCGAGAATGCGGGCCTGCACGGTCGAGACATCTGGCTGCAGCGCGCATTTGATCAGCTGAGCGTCGGCGCCCGCTTCCTCGCCGAACGATACGACGCGCGAAACGCGCGCATCCAGCGCGCGGTCGCACAGACGATTGAAATAGTCGTTGTCGCGATTGAGGATCGCGATGCCGTCCTCGGCCAGCCCTTCGAAAATCTCCGCCTTGGCATCCGCTATACCCTCGACCGAAGCGAAATGCTCCAAATGCACCGGTGCGATCGTGGTGATGATGACGATATCCGGCTGCACCATCCGTGACAGCGGGCCGATTTCGCCCGCGTGATTCATGCCGAGTTCGAACACGGCGAAACGCGCGTCGGCGGGACAGCGCGCAAGCGACAGCGGCACGCCCCAGTGATTGTTGTAGGACGCGGCCGACGCGTGGGTCTCGCCTTCGCGCGAGAGCACGAGCCGCAACGCTTCCTTGGTCGAGGTCTTGCCGACGGAACCGGTCACCGCAATGACCTTGCCCTTGAGCCGCGCACGCGACGCTCGCGCGAGATTGCGCAAGGCGTCCAGCACATCGTCAACGACCAGCAACGGCGCATCGGCGGGAACCGTATCGCGCTTCGCGTTCGACACCACGGCAAGCCCGGCACCGGCCTTCAACGCGGCGTCAACAAAGGCATGGCCGTCGCGGTTGTCGCCGGAGATTGCGAAGAAGGCGTCGCCCGGCGTCAGCGTGCGGCTGTCGATCGATATGCCGCCCACTGCCTGAGGCAAAGGACCTTCAGGGCGCGCGCGCATGGCCTCGGCCATCGCGTCTACAGTCCATAGCGCCTTGGCGCTCATCCGTTTCGTCCCCCCAACGCCGCCGCAACCACCTCATGATCGCTGAACGGCAATACCCGGTCGCCGACGATCTGGCCACTTTCATGGCCCTTTCCGGCGATCACCAGTACGTCACCGCTATCCAATTCCGCGATGGCCCGCCGGATCGCTTCGCCGCGGTCGGGAATTTCGACAGCGCCGGGCGCGGCTTTCAGAATCTCCGCACGGATCGCGGCCGGATCTTCGTTGCGCGGATTGTCGTCGGTGACGATGACGCGCTCGGCTTTTTCCGCGGCGATGGCGCCCATGATCGGCCGCTTGCCGGTATCGCGGTTGCCGCCGCAGCCGAACACAACGAACAGCCGCTTCTTCACATAGGGGCGCAATGCCTCCAGTGTTTTGGCAAGCGCATCCGGCTTGTGCGCGTAATCGATGAAGACGGGCGCGCCGGACTTTTGTCCGGCAAATTCCAGCCGGCCCTTGGCGCCTTCCAGATCCTCCAGCGCAGCAAAGACCACATCGGCCGGCGTCCCGGTGGCAATCGCCAGCCCGGCGGCGACCAGCGCATTCTCGATCTGGAACTCACCCACCAGTGGCAGGTTCACTTCATACCTGCGCCGCTCGAATTCTAGCGTGAGATTCTGCGCGTAGCCGTCGATGCGGCTCTTCTCAAGCCGGATCGCGTCGCCGTCACGACCGACCGTGAAGATACGCAAGCCACGCTTCGAGGCCGCCTCGATCACCCGTTTCGATTCCGGATGATCCGCGGAAATGACGGCCGTTCCGCCGGCAACGATCACAGCCTCGAACAGCCGCAGCTTGGCGCGCAGATAGGCTTCGAGATCCGGGTGATAGTCGAGATGATCGCGGCTGAGATTGGTGAAGCCGCCGGCCGAGACGCGGACGCCATCGAGGCGATGCTGGTCGAGGCCGTGTGAGGACGCTTCCATCGCGAGATGTGTGACGCCTTCGCCGGCCAGTTCGTCGAGCATGCGATGCAGCGCGGCCGGGTCCGGCGTGGTCAGCGACCCATAGGTCTCCCCTTTCGGCGATACCACGCCGATGGTGCCGATGCTGGCGGCCGCATGTCCGGCCGCCTCCCAGATCTGGCGCGTGAAGGCCGCAACTGAGGTCTTGCCGCTGGTGCCGGTGACGGCCGCGACGGTTGCGGGCTGGCGCGGATAGAGCTTCGCCGCAGCGAGTGACAGCGCGCGACGCGCGTTGGGTACAACGACCAGCGGAATGCCGGCCGAAGGTCCGCCGCGCTCGGCAAGGATCGCCACGGCACCCGCCTTAGCAGCCTCGGCCGCGAAGCGAAGGCCGTCATCCTTGGCACCTGCGATTGCCACGAAAAGGTAGCCGGGCTGTACCGCCCGGCTATCGGCTGTGACGCCAGCGATCTCGATCGCGCCGGTCTCGGCGCCGACCGGAGCCATTCCGTCAAGGATATCGGAGAGTTTCATTGCGAGGATGTTTCATGCGGCAGACCGCTCGGCAAGTCTCTTCTACCCTATCCCGGGCCGCGCTTCTTCACACTCGCGGCAAAACAGACAGAGGAACGACAGAAAATTACCGCGCCCGCGCCGAGGCGGTGACTGCGAGAATTTGCCGGTCGGCCGGCGGCAGATCGAATCGCGGCTCAAGGCCGAGGATCGGCGCAATCCTGGCGATGACCTTCCCGGCGGTGGGCGCCGCGTTCCATCCGGAGGTGGCATAGCCCTTGGTTTCTGCCAGAGGCTGCGGCTCATCGAGCATGATCAGAACCAGATATTTGGGCTTGTCGGCCGGCAGCACGGCAGTGAAGCTGGTCAGCAGTTTTGTCTTAGAATACCGCCCGTTGATCACCTTCTCGGACGTGCCGGTCTTGCCGCCGACATAGAAGCCCTTGACCTCGGCGCTCTTCGCCGATCCCACCTCGGCATTGAGCCGCATCAGATAGCGCATGCGCTCCGAGGTCTCCGGCTTGATGACTTGGCGCGCGAGTTTTGCCGCCTCATCCTCGCTGCGCTTGAGGAAAGTCGGCGGGATCAGTTTGCCACCGTTCACAAGCGCGGAAATGCCCATGACCGCCTGCAGCGGCGCGACCGACAGGCCATGGCCGAACGCGATCGTGACCGTGTTCAGTTCGCCCCAGCGTTTGGGCACCAGCGGCTCGGCACTTTCGGGAATCTCGGTACGCAGCCGGTCCAGCTGCCCCATCTTCTTCAGGAACGCCTTGTGGTGCTCGACGCCGAGCCCAAGCGCCATGCGGGCGGTGCCGATATTCGAGGAATAGGTGAAGACTTCCGGCAGCGTGAGAATGCGGCGCTGCGCATGGAAATCGTTGATCTTGAACTTGCCGTATTGCAGCGGATGGCGCGCATCGACCGACGAGCCGAGCGTATACTTGCCCGAATCGAGCGCCATGGCGAGCGTCAGCGCCTTGAAGGTCGATCCCATCTCAAATACGCCGGTGGTCAGTCGGTTAATCCGATCCTTGTCCAGCGCCTCGCGCGGATCGTTCGGATCGTAATCCGGCACCGACACCATGGCGACGATCTCGCCGGTATTGACGTCGGTGACGAGTCCGGCGGCAGCTTTGGCCTTGAATTTCTGGCGCGCCGCGAGAAGTTCGGAGCGCAGCGCGTGCTGCACCCGCAGATCGACTGCGAGTTCGACCGGCTTTTGCTGGCGATCCGTTGCGAAACCGAGCGAATGCAGATCGGCGAGACCGCTGCGATCAAGCCATTTCTCGATACCGGCGATGCCCTGGTTGTCGATATTGACGTGGCCGATCAGATGCGAGACCGACGCGCCGTTCGGATAGACGCGCTTGTTCTCCGAGCGGAAGCCGATGCCGGGAATGCCGAGCCGGTGGATCTGCTGCTGCTGCTCCTTGGTGATTTCACGCTTCAGCCAGACGAAACCCTTCTTCGACGACAGCCGTTCGCGCAACTCGTTCGCATTCAGGTCCGGCATCGTCGCGGTGAGGAGTTCCACCGCCTCGTCGACATCGATAATGCGTCGCGGCTCCCCGAACAGCGACGGCATGCGCACATCTGTCGCCAGCACCTCGCCACTGCGATCGAGAATATCCGGCCGTGCGGTCGCGACGATATCGCCGCCGGAGCGCCGCGCGACCTGTCCGTCGGAAGTCGCGGCGAGATAGACCAGCCGGCCCGAGATGACGGCATAAACGCTGGCGAAGGCGAGAATCACGAGACCGACGCGTGCGCGGCTCTTGGTCTCGCGATCGACATTGTGCCCGTAGAGGAGGCGCTCGATCAGCGGCTTCCTTGGCGCGATGGAGCCGGTGGCGTGCGTCATCGGCCACTCCGCTGGTTGATCGAGCCGGTCGGCAAATCGCCGCCCTCGCCGATCAGTGCCGCGATCGGATCGGCCGGCTCGGGTTCCGGCGGCTTCGGCCGCTCGGGAAGATTTGCCAGCGTATCGATCTGGAACTGATCGAGCGGCTTGAGCGCCGGCAGATGCCGGCTGGCGAGATCCTCGATTCGGCCGGGCGAAGCCAGCTTCGCCCATTCCGCGCGCAGCGCGGCAATCGCATCGCGCTCGCGCTTGATCTCGCCGCGCAGTTTCGACAGCCGTTCGGTCTGCATCGTGGCTTCGAACTTGATGTCGTAGACGTAGGCCGCAGCCACAACCAGCGCGACAATGACGAAAAGATGGAGGATGCGCATGGTCATCGGCCCCGCATCGCCTCGGCAAGCGTGGGAACGCCGCGCATGACGTCGTTGATCTCGGCCGTGCGCGCCGGAGCCGCATTGCGCTCAGCGGCGCGCAGCTTCGCGGAGCGCGCCCGCGGATTGCGCGCTGTCTCCTCATCGCCCGGTGTCACCGGCTTCTTGGTCAGCAACGTGAATGTCGGCTGCGGGCCGCGCGCTTCCGGCGCATGACGCGAGCCTGCCGCGATGCGGCTGCGCTCGCCGAGGAAGGTCTTGACGATGCGGTCTTCCAGCGAGTGAAACGTCACCACAACGAGGCGGCCGCCGGGCTTGAGGATGCGTTCTGCTGCCGACAAGGCCGCGGCGAGTTCGTCAAGCTCCTCGTTCACGCAGATCCGCAATGCCTGGAAGGTCCGGGTCGCCGGATGGATCTGGCCAGGGCGCGCATGCACCACGCGCTCGACGATCGCGGCAAGCTGTTTCGTGGTTAGGATCGGGGCTTCGCTGCGCGCTTTCACGATGGCGCGGGCGATCGGTCGCGCAAAGCGCTCCTCGCCGAGCCGCGCGATGATCGCGGCGAGATCGCGATCGGACGCGGCGGCAACGAGATCGGCGGCGCTCGGTCCGGTCCGGCCCATGCGCATGTCGAGCGGCCCATCGTGACGGAACGAGAAGCCGCGCTCCGCTTCGTCGAGCTGCATCGACGAGACGCCGATATCGAGCACAACGCCGTCGACCTCGTCATGACCGGCGTTACGGGCGACACCGTCGAGATTGGAGAAGCGGTCCAGGGCGAGGGTCAGACGGCCATTCGCCGCGCGAACCATATCCGCACCGCGCGCGACCGCGCTCTCGTCGCGATCGATCGCGATCACCCGGCAATCGGCGGCATCGAGGATCGCGCGCGTATAGCCGCCGGCGCCGAATGTGCCGTCGATGTAGACGCCGCCGTCGCTGACATTGAGAAAGTGCAGCACCTCGGCGGCGAGCACGGGAATATGCCGGACCAGTCCGCCATCGACAGCGTCACCGCCGTCGCGGTCCGTCATCATTCCCGTGCCCCTTGCGGGGTTGCCGCCTGTCCGGTGCCGAGCCGCTTCTTCAACGCGCGCATCTTTCCGGTGGCCTCGGAAAGGCGCGCACTGAAACGGTCCGGCGCCCAGATCTGGAATTTGTGGCCAAGCCCTACGAACGCGACCGCGTCCATAATCCCGGCATGGTCCTTCAGCTGATCGGACAGCGTGACCCGCCCCTCGCCGTCGATCTTCAATGTCTCGCTGGTGCCGTAGAGCGCCGTCGCAAACTGCTCGCGCTCCTCCGAGAACGGCGGAAACCGGCCGATCAGGTCCTCGATCTCCGCCATCAATCTGGCGCCACCCGCCTCCACCGCAGGCCGGTCGAGCGCCGGATAGCAAAACAAGGTCTCGGCCCCCTCGCGCGTCAGAACGCTGCGGAACGGCGCCGGTACCGAGACCCGCCCCTTGGCGTCCAGCCGGAGAATGAAATGGGAAAAGAATCGGTCCACCGGAGGTTCCAGAGCCCGCGCTGGCGGGCCATCCCTGCGGCCCGCAACGCCTGTATGGGACGATTTGGGCTATCATGGGACACAATGGGCGTCAATGGAACCGGTGATGCCGTACGCAGGCGCGTCGCGGCCGGTCCCCATTGAGCCTGCTTAACCTTAAGGAACGTTAAAGCCGCGGTGGTGCGTGCTGCACGGACCATCGGCCGGAACCTGCACCAAGCGCAGCTGCTGCGTGCGTCCTATGCAACCGCGCCGCAATTTTCGGAACGTCGTCCCCGTGCGCAACGTTGGACCAGCATCGCGTCAATCGCGCTCGGGCGCGAAGTTCCGACGCATACGAGTTCCATCAATTGAAAGGAGGCGATGCATGATCAAAACCCTGATGATCTCAACCGCACTGACCGGGCTGCTGATCGGCGGCGCAGTTGCGCAGACCGCACCGGACACGCAGCCGATGCAGCCGCAAGCGATGCAGCCAGCTGACACTGGGACAAAGGATGCCGAGCGCGCCCCAACGTCGAGCGGTGCGAACGCCACCGCTGTGACGATCATCAACAACCAGACCAGTGATCAGTGGCTGTCGTCGAACTTCATCGGTGTGGATGTTGTCGGCCCCGATAACGAGAAGATCGGCGACATCACCGACATCCTGTTCGAAAAGAACGGCAATGTTGTTGGCTACGTTGTGGGCGTCGGCGGCTTCCTCGGCATCGGCGCCAAAAACGTAGCGCTTGCCCCGACGTCATTCCAGGTTGTGCCGGCGAATGCAGATCGCGCCACCACTGGCGCGGCGTCAGGCACGGTGCGCGCTGATGACGTGAAGCTGAAGCTGAACATGACCAAGGATCAGCTCAAGCAGGCGGCGTCGTTTGAGCCCGCGCGCGAGCAGGAAGCCAAGTCGCGTGCCGCAGCGCAGCCGGCCCCGGGCGGCGGCATGAACCGTCCGTCTCCGAAGTAACCCAATTGCAACGTTCCGACTTGTGGCGGCCGGTCGATCTTGACCGGCCGCTTCTTCGCGTGGCCGATCTGCAACCGAGCTTTGCGTTCGCATCGCTTGCGAGCGGTGTCCAACTTCACGATAGTGCGGGGAGAACAATGAAGATCCGGAAATGACGTCTTTCGAGCCCGACACCATGCTCGTCCACGAGGTGGTGCCCTCTCCCAATTTCGGCGAACGCGCAGGCGGCCGGCTGCCCGACATGATTCTCCTGCATTACACTGGCATGCCGGACGCGGATCAGGCGTTGAAACGGCTTTGTTCGCCGGAGAGCGAGGTTTCCTGCCATTACTTCGTCACCGAGGACGGCCGCATCATTCAGTGCGTCCCGGAAGCGATGCGCGCCTGGCACGCCGGCGTGGCGAGCTGGGCGGGTGAGACCGACATCAATTCCTGCTCGATTGGGATAGAGATCGCCAATCCGGGCCACGAATTTGGCTATCCGGATTTCCCGAAGCGCCAGATCGGAGCGGTTGCGGCGTTGTGCCGGGCCATCATGCGACGCCGCTATATCCGGCCCGAGCGCGTGCTCGGCCATTCCGACGTTGCGCCGTCCCGCAAGCAGGATCCCGGCGAAAAGTTTCCGTGGATGCTCTTGCACCGGTCGGGGATCGGATTGTGGGTGGAACCTGCCGCGATTACGCCGGGCCCCAGCTTCGAGTTCGGGGATTCCGGCGATGCCGTTCAGAACTTCCAGGCTGCTCTGCGCGACTATGGCTACGGCATCAAGGTCGACGGGTATTTCGACGAGGCGACCCGCGATGTGGTGACCGCGTTTCAGCGGCACTTTCGGCCGGCCCTGTGCGACGGCAGGCTCGACTCCTCGACATTGTTGACGCTGCGCTCCTTGCTTGAGGCATCCCGCTACAGCCGCGTGCCGCGAACGGCGGCCGCAGCGGGAACACCGCAGACTTGACCTTGCGGCAGTTCATCCCCATCCCTTGGGGGTCAGTCGGCTGGACGGCCGCTCCGCCATCGTCCCGAAAGGGCGGCGGGGAGGAAAGTCCGGGCTCCACGGACGAACGGTGCCGGATAACGTCCGGCGGGGGCGACCCCAGGGACAGTGCCACAGAAAAGCAGACCGCCTCAGGCGCGTAGCGTTTTGGCCTGCGGCAAGGGTGAAACGGTGCGGCAAGAGCGCACCGCGTTTCCGGCAACGGAAGCGGCACGGTAAACCCCACCGGGAGCAAGACCGAATAGGAGCGGTGCGAAGCCAAGTCTTCGGGTTCGTCCGGACCAGCCGCTCGGGTAGGTTGCTTGAGGCGCCGGGCAACCGGCGTCCCAGACGAATGGCCGTCACGTTCGCCGCGCGAGCGGCGGGCCATACAGAACCCGGCTTACAGGCTGGCTGATGCCTATCAGGAGGGCCCGGCGCGGAAACGCTCCGGGCCCTCGCCACATGGTCCCGGCCGCGTGTATCAGGTGAGGCCCAGTATTCAAAGAACGGTCATGACCCAGCGCACCTCTCCGTGGCTGTCCCGCATCAAGGCCATCAAGCCCAATGCGCTCGGGCCGGGGCTCGTGACCGGAGCGGCCGACGACGACCCGTCGGGCATCGCGACCTATTCGCAGGCCGGCGCGCAATTCGGCTACAGCCTGCTCTGGACGGTCTTTCTCACGACCCCCTTCATGATCGCGATCCAGCTGGTCAGCGCCTTCATAGGGCGCGTGACCGGCCACGGAATCTCCGCGAATGCGAAGTCATTGTATGGGCGACCGGCCCTCTATGCGTTGGTCTCGCTTCTGGTGATCGCCAACACGATCAATATCGCGGCCGATATCGCTGCGATGAGCGAAGCGCTCTACCTCGCGATCGGCGGCCTGAAGCACGAACACGCGCTGATCTTCGCTGCCGTGTCGGTGTTGCTCCAGGTCTTCGTACCGTATCGCCGTTATGCCCCGATCCTGAAATGGATGACGCTCGTCCTGTTTCTGTATGTCGGCGTAATCTTTACCGTGAAAATCCCGTGGCTGCAGGTTGCCGCGGGTACGCTGTTGCCAAAGATCGAGTGGAAATCCGATTATCTCGCGCTGCTCGTCGCAGTGCTGGGGACCACGATCAGTCCATACCTGTTCTTCTGGCAGGCCTCGCAGGAGGTCGAGGAAATGCGGCGGCGTAAACACCGCCGGCCCCTCAAGGAATTGCCCCGCGGCGGCGGAGGAGAGATGCGCCGGATCTTCGCCGATACCAGCGCCGGTATGGTTTTCTCGAACACCATCGCCTTTTTCATCATGGTCACGACGGCGGCGACACTTCACGCAAATGGTGTCACCAACATAGAGACCGCGGCCGACGCCGCGAATGCGCTGAGACCGATCGCCGGCGACTTCGCATTCCTCCTGTTCGCGCTCGGCATCATCGGCACGGGACTGCTTGCGATCCCTGTGCTCGCCGGATCGGCGGCCTACGCGGTCGCCGAACTCTATGAATGGCCGTCCTCGCTCGAAGCCAAGGTACCGCGCGCGGTCGGCTTCTACGCCATCATCGCCGCATCCACGCTGATCGGTTTTGGCATCACCTTCACCCCGCTCGATCCGATCCGCATGCTGATCTGGAGCGCCATCATCAATGGCGTGGTCGCTGTGCCGATCATGGCAATGATGATGCTGATCGTCACTCACAAGGAGGTGATGGGACGCTTCCGCGCGAACCGGCCCCTTGCGATAGCCGGTTGGGGTGCGACTGGCTTGATGGCGGCGACCGTGGCGGCGATGTTCGTCTCAATGGCGATGTGACGGCCCTCGTTTCCTCGGGCGGCGCGCCTGCATTGCCTCCGCGCGCATAACGCAATGGTTGGGCGGCGGCGGCCGGAATAACGTGCGTCCCTCATCGATTCGGCCTCTCGCTCCCGTTTCCTCCTGATGTTGTCCAACCGCCAGACTCTCGGATTGCTGCTCGGTGTGCTCGGCGTGATCGTTTTCGCCGGCAGTCTTCCGGCCTCGCGGGTGGCGGTGACCGAGGTCACGCCTTATTTCCTCACCGCGATGCGGGCGACGCTCGCGGGACTGGGTGGCGTCGCGATGCTCATCGTTACGCGCCGCAGGCTGCCGCCGCGCCAGGCGTGGTGGCCGATTGTGGTTTGCGCCTTCACGATCGTGCTCGGGTTCCCCCTGCTCTCTGCGGTCGCGATGGTGACGGTCCCATCGTCGCAGGGCGGCGTCATCCTCGGCATCATGCCGCTGATGACCACGGCGGCTGCCGCTGTGATCGAAGGCGAGCGGCCGAGCCCGGGCTTCTGGATCGCCGCAGTGATCGGTTCGGCGCTGGTGATGGGCTTCGCGCTCTATCGCAGCGGCGGCTATGCCCTGTCAGCGGGCGATCTTCTTTTGCTCGGCGCCGTGATCTGCGGCGGTATCGGCTATACCTATTCCGGCCGGATGACCGGCCTGATGCCGGGATGGGAGGTGATCTCATGGGCGGTCGCGCTCTCGCTGCCCATGTCGCTCGCCTGCCTGTTGCTGACCTGGCCGTCCGATGCCGCCGAGATATCGCCACGCGTATGGACCGCGATGCTCTATGCAGGGCTGATGGCGCAGTTTTTCGGCTTCTTCCTCTGGAATGCGGCGATGGGCATGGCGGGGATTTCCCGCATCGGCCAGATCGGTCTGCTGCAGCCATTCTTCGTGGTGCTGATCGCGGCGCTGTTCGCACGCGAACCGGTCGAACCGCTGACCATCATATTCGCAATCGCGGTGGTCGTGACGGTTGCGATCGGAACGCGCCTGCGCGTAGGCCGGGCACCAATGTAGCAAGCGGTCTTTCGCCTACCGGTCGAACATGGTCGACGGCAGCCACAGCGCAATCTGCGGGAACGCCGCAAGCAGCGCGACCGCGACACACATCAATATGAAAAACGGAACGGTATCGCGGGCAATCGCGAAAATGTTTCGGCCAGTGAGACTTTGCAGGACGTAGAGATTGAAGCCGACCGGCGGCGTAATCTGCGCCATCTCGACCACCAGCACGACATAGATGCCGAACCAAATCAGGTCGAATCCGGCCTTCTCCACCAGCGGTATGATGATCGATGTGGTCAGCACCACCATCGAGATGCCGTCGAGGAAGCAGCCGAGCAGGATGTAGAACGCAGTCAGCGCGGTGAGCAATTGCCACTGTGTCAGCCCGAGGCCGGAAATCCATTCGGCGAGATTGCGCGGAATTCCGGTAAAGCCCATGGCCGTGGTGAGGAAGGCGGCGCCTGCGAGAATGAAGGCGATCATGCAACTCGTGCGCGTCGCCCCCAGAAGCGATGCCGTGAACGTCTCCCGGTCGAGCGATCCCATCCACCACGACAGCACCAGTGCGAGCGCGACACCGACCACGGCCGCTTCGGTCGCAGACGCGAGTCCCCCATAGATCGAGCCGATCACGCCTGCGATCAGCAGCGTCACGGGAATGAGCCGGCGCGACGCCGCGATCCTTTGTATCAGCGGAACCGACGGCTCGGCCGGAGGCATATTCTGCTTGTTGATCAATGCCCAAAGCCCGATGAACCCCATGAACAGCACGATCAGCATGACGCCGGGCATCACGCCGGCAATGAACAGCCGCGCGATCGACTGATCGGTCGCGGTGGCATAAACGATCATGATGATCGACGGCGGGATCAGGAGACCGAGCGTTCCCGAACCGGCCAGCGTCCCGGTTGCCATGCGCTGGTCGTAGCCGCGCCGGTTGAGCTCGGGCAGCGAGATGCGGCCGATGGTGGCGCAGGTCGCAGCCGACGAGCCGGAGACTGCGGCGAAGATTCCGCATCCCACCACGTTCACATGCAGGAGCCGCCCCGGAAGCCGCTGCATCCACGGCGCCAGCGCCTCGAACATGTCGTCGGACAATTTCGTCCGGTACAGGATCTCGCCCATCCAGATGAACATCGGCAGCGCGGTCAGGTCCCAGGAATTGGAGGCCTGCCACATCGAGGCCGCAAGTGCCTGACCCGGCGGAGTCGCGACCGTCATGGCCATCGCGACATAGCCGATCGCAGCAAGCGCCAGCGCGATCCAGATGCCCGAAGCGAGCAGCACCAACAGAAGCCCGATCAGGATCAGCGCGAGTTCGACAACGCCCATCACTCGGCCTTCCCAAGTGTGATGGCGTCTTCGCTCGCACGGAAGCTCGGTCCGCGGCCGCGCAGCACGAGCAGAAATTCGTCGATCAGTGCCGCCGTGAGAATGATGGCTCCAACAGCCATCGCCGCCTGCGGAACCCAGAGCGGAAAGCGAATGACGCCCGGCGAGACCTCGGCGAACTGGAACGACACCCATGCGAAGGTCGTAACCTGCCAGGCGATATAGCCGGAAAGCAGCGCGGCGGCACCGAATGCCCATAGTTCGAGCACGCGTCGCGCGCGCTCCGGCAGCGCCTGCAACAGCATGGTGATGCGGATATGGGCGCCGGCCTTGAGCGTGCCGGCCAGCGCGAGAAAGCTTGCTGCTGCAAGCAGAGAGCCCGCAAATTCCGCAAGCGAAAAGATAACGATACCGATGGGCTCAAGGCCAACGAGCCGCAACGTCCCGTCGAGCAGCCGCCCGGCGAGTTGCACGCCGACCAGAAGCCCGATCATGACGAGGCAGGCTGCGGACAGCCACAGCGCGGCAGCGTAGAGCCTGTCGAGAGCGGAGCGCATTCTGGCAGATCGTCCGGCGCTCCGCCGCGCGGCGGGCGCCGGAGACCGAAGCCTACTTCCTGTAATCCTCCAGCATCTTCTTGCCGTCCGCGCCGGCCTTGTCGGCCCATTCGGCGGCGATGGTTTCGCCGATCTTGGTCAGACCGGCCTTCAGATCCGCGCTCGGCGCCATCACGATGATCTTGGCGTCCTTCAGCGCCTGAGTCTTGATCGCCATCTCCTCCTGAGACATTTTCCAGCCGCGCTCTTCGGCGGCCTTCGCGGCTGCGAGCACGGCCTTCTGCTCCTCCGGCTTGAGTTTGTTGAAAGCCGCCTTGTTCACGAACACGATGTTGCGGGGCAGCCAGGCCTGGGTGTCGATATAATGCGTCAGATAATCCTGCGCCTTGGTATCGACGCCGGTCGATGCTGAGGTGATCATCACGTCGACGCGGCCGGTGGCGAAGGCGGTCGGCAGGTCCGGCACCTCGATCTGGGTCGGGATTGCACCGGCGAGTGCGGCGATCCTGCCGATGGTCGGATTATAGGTGCGAAATTTCAGTCCCTTCAGGTCGTTGACCGAATTGATCTCACGCTTGGCGTAAAGTCCCTGCGGCGGCCACGGCACTGCGTACAACAGCATCAGGCCTTCGGATTCGAGCTGCTTCTGCAGATAGGGCTTCTGCACATCGTAGAGCTTCTTGGCCGCATCGTAGCCGGTGGCGAGGAAGGGCAGCGAATCCGCGGCATAGACCGGAGACTCGTTGGCGGCGAGCGATTGCAGGATTTCGCCGATCGGCGCAGTGCCCTGCCGGACCGCACGCTTGATCTCTGGATGCTTGAACAGCGATCCGGCGGAATGGATCTTGATCTTGAGCGAGCCGTTTGTGGCCTTGTCCACGTCCGCGGCGAACTGCGCGGCGTTCCGGGTATGGAAATTGCCGTCCGGATACGGCGTCGGCATGTCCCATGACGTCTGGGCGGCTGCCGCCGAAACCAGAGCCCCGCTCAAGACGGCCGCGGCAAGCCCGCGCATCATTGTCGTCCGCCGGATGATCGTCATTGTATCCTCCACATCGGCCGGTGCATTGTCGGCACGGCCGGAAAAGCCCGAGCGCAAAGCATCGCGCCTTTTGACGGTCGCTGGCAAGTGCGTCGTCTGGATAAAGAAGAGACATGAGCGACAAAGCGAAAGGCACCTGGGATTTCTGGATCGACCGGGGCGGCACCTTTACCGACATCGTCGGCCGCAGGCCCGACGGCCATCTGGTGGCGCACAAGCTTCTGTCGGAAAATCCGGAGGCCTATCGCGATGCGGCCGTGCAAGGCATCCGCGACCTGCTCGGCCTCGGGACTGGCGAGCCGATCCCGCCCGGGCGGATCGGTGCAGTGAAAATGGGCACCACGGTCGCGACCAATGCGCTGCTTGAGCGCAAGGGCGAGCGCACGCTGCTGGTGACGACCAAAGGCTTCCGCGACGCGCTTCGCATCGGCTACCAGGCGCGGCCGAAGATTTTTGCCAAGGAGATCATCAAGCCGGACATGCTGTTCGAGCGGGTGGTCGAGGTCGACGAACGGGTGCGCGCCGACGGTACGGTGGAGCGCGTTCCCGATCTTGCCGCGATCGAGCCGGAGCTGCGCCGCGCCTATAACGACGGCATCCGTGCGGCGGCAATCGTGTTCATGCACGCCTACCGCTATCCCGAGCATGAGAAGCAGGTCGCGGCACTGGCGCGGCGCATCTTCCCGCAGGTGTCGGTCAGCCATGAGGTCTCGCCGCTGATCAAGCTGATCGGACGCGGCGATACGACCGTTGTCGATGCGTATCTGTCGCCGATCCTGCGGCGGTATGTCGAGCAGGTGGCAACCGCGCTCGACGCGCGGCGCTCCAACGCGCGCCTGATGTTCATGATGTCGTCAGGCGGCCTTACCGCCGCCGATCTGTTCCAGGGCAAGGACGCGATCCTCTCCGGCCCCGCGGGCGGTGTGGTCTCGATGGCACAGACCGCGCGCGAAGCCGGCTTTCCCCGCGTCATCGGCTTTGACATGGGCGGCACGTCCACCGATGTCTCCCACTACGACGGCGAATACGAGCGCGCGTTCGAAACCGAGGTCGCAGGCGTGCGTATGCGCGCGCCGATGATGCGCATACACACGGTTGCGGCCGGCGGCGGTTCGATTCTGCATTTCGACGGCGCGCGCTTCCGCGTCGGGCCGGATTCGGCGGGCGCCAATCCGGGGCCCAAATGCTACCGCCGCGGCGGGCCGCTCGCCGTCACCGACGCCAATGTCATGGTCGGCAAGCTTCTTCCGGACTTCTTCCCAAGGATATTCGGCTCGGACCAGGACCAGCCGCTTGATGCCGACGCCGTGCGTGCGGCTTTCGCCGATCTTGCCAACGAGATTGGCGGTGGCAAAACGCCAGAACAGATCGCCGACGGCTTCATCAAGATCGCGGTCGAGAATATGGCCAACGCGATCAAGAAAATATCGGTGCAACGCGGCTACGACGTGACGCGCTATGCGCTCAACTGCTTCGGCGGCGCCGGCGGCCAGCATGCCTGCCTTGTCGCCGACGCGCTCGGAATGACCAGCGTGCTGATCCATCCGTTTTCGTCGCTGCTGTCGGCCTACGGCATGGGCCTTGCGGACATCCGCGCCACGCGCCAGCAGGCGATCGAGGAGCCGCTTGGTTCCAAGGCGCTGAAGAGTCTCAACCGGCTGGGCAACACGCTCGGCCAGGCGGTGAAGCACGAAGTCGCGGGTCAGGGCGTTGCGGCCCGGTCGATCAAGGTCATCGTGCGGGCGCATATCCGTTACGCTGGTACCGACACGGCGCTGGTCGTTCCCGCCGGCACTCTCGCCGCGATGACGCGCGCTTTCGAAAAGGCGCACAAGGCGCAATTCGGTTTTATCGACCGGTCGAAACAGCTTGTGCTGGAAGCGATCTCGGTGGAGGCGATCGGGGGCGGCGCAACATTCCGCGAGCGCACGCTAAAGACGACGCGCGGCAAACTCCCGCCGCCAGCCCGGCGCACGAGGTTCTTCTCGGGCGGCAAATGGCACAAGGCCGCAGTCTATACCCGCGACCAGCTCAAGCCGGGTCACAAAGTCAAGGGCCCGGCCATCATAATCGAGCCTCATCAAACCATCGTGGTCGAGCCCGGCTGGCAGGCCGCGCTGACCGCGAAAAACCATCTGGTGCTGACGCGGTTCCAGAAACTCAAGCGCGTTGCCGCCGTTGGCACCAAAGCCGATCCGGTGATGCTGGAAATCTTCAACAACCTCTTCATGTCGATCGCCGAACAGATGGGCGTCGCGCTGCAGAACACCGCCTATTCGGTGAATATCAAGGAGCGGCTGGATTTTTCCTGCGCAGTGTTTTCCGGCGATGGTGCGCTCGTTGCTAACGCACCGCACATGCCGGTGCATCTCGGCTCGATGGACCGCGCGGTCGAGACCGTGATCCGCGAGAACAAGGGCAAGATCAGACCTGGCGATGTCTACGCGATCAACGCGCCTTACAACGGCGGCACGCATTTGCCCGATATCACGGTGTGCACACCCGTCTTCGACAATGCGAAGCGGAAAATCCTGTTCTGGGTCGCTTCGCGCGGCCACCATGCCGATGTCGGCGGCATTTCGCCCGGCTCGATGTCGCCACATGCCACGACGATCGAGGAAGAAGGCGTCTATCTCGACAATTTCAAGCTCGTGGACCGCGGCCGGTTTTGCGAGAAAGAAATCTACGCCGCGCTGACCGGTGCGAAATACCCCGCGCGCAATCCGGTGCAGAACGTCAACGACCTCAAGGCACAGATCGCCGCCAACGAAAAGGGCGTGCAGGAACTGCGCAAGATGGTGGCCCAATTCTCGCTGCCGGTCGTGCAGGCCTACATGAAGCATGTGCAGGACAATGCCGCCGAAAGCGTGCGGCGGGTCATCGACCGCCTCCACGATTCCGAATTTTCCTACGAGATGGACCAGGGCACCGTGATCCGCGTGAAAATCACGGTGGACAAGAAGAGGCGCGAGGCGACGGTGGATTTCACCGGCACCTCGCCGCAGCAGCCGACCAATTTCAACGCTCCGGAGCCGGTGACACGCGCCGCCGTGCTCTACGTGTTCCGCGTCATGGTGGACGACGATATCCCGATGAATGCGGGATGCCTGCGGCCGATCAACATCGTGATTCCGAACGGCACGATGCTGACACCGCAATATCCTGCAGCTGTCGTCGCCGGCAATGTCGAGGTTTCACAGGCGGTGACCAATTGCCTGTTCGGCGCACTCGGGGCGATGGCTGCCGCTCAGGGCACGATGAACAATCTGAATTTCGGTAACGAGCGCTATCAGTATTACGAAACAATCTGCTCCGGCTCGCCCGCGGGACCGGGCTTCAACGGCACCGATGCGGTGCATACGCATATGACCAACACGCGCCTGACCGATCCGGAAATCCTCGAATTCCGCTATCCCGTGGTGCTGGAGGACTTCCACATCCGCAAGGGCTCGGGCGGCCGCGGACAGTGGCATGCGGGCGACGGCATTCGCCGCACCATCCGCTTCCTAGAAAAGATGGAATGCACGATTCTGTCGGGCCATCGCCGCGTGAGGCCGTTCGGGCTCGCCGGCGGCGAGGCCGGTCAGACCGGCGAGAACGCGGTTCGCAGAAAGGACGGCCGCCTCGAAAAGTTGCAAGGCTGCGACGCCACGGTGATCGATGCCGATGAAGCGATCATCATTCAGGTGCCAACCGCCGGCGGATATGGCAAGCCGTCGCACACGGCGTGACCGGCCGGCAGGCCGCCGGCCGCTCACATTCACGATCGAGTGAAGCGGATGGGATCAGAAGCCGCGATACGGCTTGCACAGTCCGTCCTGCACTGTGAAACCTTGCGGGCATCGTCCGCGGATCGGGTAATATTGCGGCTTGCCCCAGCGATCGGGCCCGGCATAGGCAAACCCGCGCGGTCCCACATAGCGCGGCGGCGGGGGAGCATAAACCGGCGGCGGCGGCGGAATGTAGGCGCCCGGAGGCGGGCCAGCCATCGGCACGCAGCGATAGCCATTGTAATACCAGCCGCGACCGCAGCCGTCGCGCGCCTCGGCCACGCCGGCGAAGGCCGCGAGCGCAGCAAATGCAAGCAAGATCTTGCGCATGTCTGTTCCAGTCCTGATGTCGTTCGCCCCGGGCGCGATTAGCCCGTACGCCGATGAATGCCACCTAAATGAGACTGCGTCAGAATGATGCAGCGGAGGCAGGATTCGCAAGTCACATTAATCGTAGCCATCGTCGAGACCGCCGCCGAGTTCCACCTGAAATGTGGGGTGCGAGATCCCGAAGCGGTCGTGCAATTCATGTGCGACCCGTTCATAGAAGGCATTGCCGGGATGCCCGCCCGGCATCACCAGATGCGCGGTGAGTGCAACTTCGTTGGTGCTCATCGCCCAGACATGGACGTGATGGACCCGAACGACACCCGGCAGGCTCCGGAGATAAGACTTCACTTTAACGAGATCGATATGCGCGGGAACCGCCGCGAGCGCGAGAGCGATTGAATCCCGCAGCAGCCCCCAGGTGCTCCACAGAATCACCGCAACGATCGCGAGGCTTGTCAGCGGATCGATCCATAACCAGCCCGTCAGCATGATCGCCGCGCCCGCAATCACGACGCCAAGCGATACGCCGGCATCGGCCGCCATGTGCAGATAGGCGCCTCTGATGTTGAGGTCGGACTTACGGCCGCTCATGAACAGCCATGCGGTGACGCTGTTCACCAGGATGCCGGCACCTGCGACGGCCATTACGGTCGCGCTCGCAACCGGCTCTGGCTCAGCGAAACGCCAGACTGCCTCCCAGGCGATGGCGCCGCAGGCGAAAATCAGCAGGATGGCATTGCCAAGTGCAGCCAGAATTGACGTACCGCGCAGTCCGTAGGTGAAGCGTTCGCTCGGCGGCCGCTTCGCCAGGATCGCGGCGCCCCAGGCAATCAGCAGGCCGATCACATCGCTCAGGTTATGTCCGGCATCGGCCAGGAGTGCGGTCGAATTGGCAAAAATGCCGAATGCCGCCTCGATGGCCACAAAGCCGAGATTGAGTGCAACGCCGACCGCAAAGGCGCGGCCGAAATCCTTTGGTGCGTGAGAATGCCCGGCGTGGGATTGGCCTGCGTGATTATCGGCGGGGTCGTGCATGAGAGGCTTCTATCATGTCGGCGAGCGCCCCCGCGATCGTCCAAATGCGCAAGAGAGTTGTCATTCCGCAGGGCGCGGACCGTCATCCTCGATCCAGTCATCGTCGTCGTGGATGTTGCGCCTGCCCTTCGGCTTGGCTGCAGCCTTCGGCTTGCCGCCAAGGGACGCATTTCGGCCGGCGGCGCGCGAGACTTCACGCGACTTGCCAACCGACCCGGTGAAGCCGGGCTCCGGACGCCAGGCATAGCCGCGCTCGCGCGCCACCCGCGCTGCAATGACATCGCCCGGGATCTGATCCGGATTGCAGATGCGATTGCCGCTGCCGCGCCGCATCAGATCGAAATGAAAATGATCGTAGTGGAACCGGTTCGAGCCCGGTGCCAGCACCGTGTTGAACTGATCGCAGGCCGCGCCCTGCACGTCGCGCAGGAAGCCCTGCTCTTCCGGCGAACCGCGCCAGCCGTTCTTCACAGTGATCTTGCGCCCGTCCGCCAAGGTGAACGACGAAATATCGAGCGCATTGCCAAAAGCATGCTCGGAAATGCGTGCGCCCGGCTGCCCGTTCATGCCACGGCAAGAATAGGCGGAAATCTGCCTGATTTCGACCACCGGCTGCCGGAACCAGCGCCGCGCCGCCGGCTGCACGGAATCGATGATCCAGCGGTCGAGTGCCGACACCATCGGGCAGGCGAGCGTCGCCGCCGGCTTGATCTCGACCGGACCGAACGCGGAAATCGCGCTGCGGCTCATTGGCACCGTCGATTGCACACCGGGCGAGCGACCCGCCATCGCGCCCAGCGGTGAATGATCGGCTCCAGGCCGCGGCGGCACCGGATAGGGCGAGCGCGACGAACCGCGCGGCGCAGCCATTTCCTCGTCATAGAGCGCGGGCTCCGGCGGCGTATCATAGACTGAAGGACGGCGTGCACCGGACGGCGCAACACGGACATAGTCGAGCGACGTCGACGGTGCCCTTGTCACGCCGCCGCTTCGGTATTGCGGCGGCACGATTTGCATCGGTGCACCTGCGCTGCGCGCGTCCGGCTGCGTAGACGCAAGCGGCTTGCGCTGCATCGCAGAAGACCGGGCCGGATTGGCGAATTGCGGTTCGTCATCCCGATCGGGCTGCTGGATCGCGCGCGGTGCGGGTGCGGTCGCCACCGGCCAGCGCTGCGGTCCGGCGTTGGGAACTGAGGCTGGCGGCCGCAGGTCCGAATAGCCCATCAGAGACGGCTCGCCGAGCGCCGCCACCTTCAGCGGAAAATCCGCGCCGCATACGCCGGGACCGTTGATCGGCTCAATGCGAACGATCGTGCCGCTTTCCTTCACTGCGCCGGATCTCAGACAGGCCAGTTCGGCCTCCTTTCGCCACGGCTCGCGCTGGGCGAAATAGTGCCCGGCGCAACCGGCGAGCAGGATCAGCCCTATCCCGGTGACGCATTTGCGCCAGTGACAGCACACTTTCCGCAGCATGCTGCGGACAATGCGAAGGACTCCGTTAACGGGTCATTCACTGGCGCAACATGGCATTTCGTTATCGTTACCGAAGGGTGACTGCGGCCCGCCGCCCGCCTATCGTCCCGTCCGAACGCTGCCTGCGAGTCGGTTTGATGCCGGGAGGAACCATATGAACTGGCGGGTACGCGCGCTGACCGGCGCGCTCATGACCCTTGTCATCTGTGTGATTGTAACCTTTGTCGCGACCTGGCTTACTGTGGGATTCGACCCGGCTTTTCTCCGGCAATGGACAAAGGCGTTCGTCATTGCCTGGCCGATTGCGGCGATCACCGCGTTCTTCGTGCTGCCGGGCGCGCGCCGGATCGCGGAACGGCTCGGAGGTCAGCAAGGATGATCGGCATACCGCCGGCGCAATTGCCGCGCGGGAACGAAGCCGAGCAAATTCAATGACTTGGCACTTATTGCGGCGCGGTGTGAAAAAATAAATTATGCTGAAATGTCATATGCTTAGACGCAATTCGCATAGCTTTTTCCCACATCCGCCCGGCACTTCGACCCGGCTGCGGCGTTAGGGCCTTCGAGTGAGCCTGACGATCTGTTAAGGTTTAACAAGGACAGCGAAGGGAGGCCTTATGGATCTTTCCTTGAAGCTCAACGTCCTCGCCGTGTTTGCCGTGTTCACGTTCGTGAGTGCGGTCCTGCTGGGAGCGTTCTGAGTATCTTGGGGTAAGCTATAAGACCAACATCCGCCGCGGCGTCAGTGGGCGGCCATGGTTTCGAACACCGGAGCGGGCGATCGCTCCGGTGTTTTGCTTTTGTGAAATGAGGTCGGGCTACTGAGCCTTGATGCCGGTCAGGCGCACGATCTGTTCGCCGTGGGCAAATTCCCGTTTCACTTTGGCTTCGAACTCGGCCGGGCTGCTGCCGACCGGCGTGAAGTCCTGCGGATCGATGAACTTGGCCCGCAGTTCCGGATCGTTGACCGCACTGCGCACGGCCGACGCGATCTTCTCGCGGATCGCCAGCGGTGTGCCGGCCGGGGCCATCATCCCGAACCAGGCGCCCTTGTAGGGGAAGTCATAGCCGAGCTCGCCGAGCGAGGGCGTATCGGGCAGAAGTTTCGATCGCGTGTCGCCAAGCACCGCAAGCGGCGTCAGCTTGCCGGACCTGAAATGCGGCACCACGATGCCGAGCGCCACATAGGAAAGCGGAATGCGGCCCGACACCACCTCATTCACAGCATCCATCGAGCCGCGGAACGGCACATGCAGAATGTCGATGCCTTGCGTCTTCTTCAGCCACTCGAAAAAAACTTGTGGCGACGAGGCTGGCCCCCATGACGAATACGACAGGTCGCCGGGCTTCGCCTTGGCCGCTGCGACCACATCGCGCAGATCCTTGGCGGGGAAGCTGCCGCTCGCATAGATCACGCCGGGCGCAGTGAGATATTCCGTGACCGGCACCAGGGTCTTGTAACGCTCATAAAGCGAGGGGTCGAAATGCGGCAGGATGGTGAAGGCTTCGGCCGTCACTGAGCACAGCGTGTAGCCGTCAGGTTCCGCCTGCGCACATTGCTGCATGCCGAGCGAGCCATTGGCGCCGGGTTTGTTCTCTATGATCCAGGGCTGACCAAGCACAGCGCGCACCTTCTCACCGATCGCGCGTGTGAGCGTGTCGAGCACACCGCCGGCCGGGAACGGAACGATCACCCGGATCGGCCGGTCTGGAAAGGTTTGGGCCGATGCGGGCATGGCCGCAACGAGCGCCGTCACAACGATCGCCGCTACGCTGGCAGCATGTATTCGGATTCTCATCGCATCCTCCCCTGAATGATTGTTGTTTTCATCATCCGCTCAGCAGCACCTGACCGCCCGAAAAGAACGTCCCGATCCGGTTGCCGCGCGTAACCGGCAGCAGCAGATGCGACGGGTATTCCAGCGAATGATGAAGGGTGACGGCCGACGCAGCCGGCCGATGCAAATGGCCCTGCGCGATCCACTGCAGATCATGCTGCGGGGCTTCGTCGTCGGCGCATTTGATCCGCAGCGCCAGACGATAACCGGGCTTCAGAATAATGCCGTAGGGGCGGAACTCGACATCGAACTCGGTAACCTCGCGGGGCCTTAGCGGCTCACGGGACTTGTGGGAATGCCAGGGCTGCCATGGCTTGCTCTTCGCCGTATCGAGCCGGCGTTGCGACCCGCGCAGCCAGCCGCGTGTCAGCAGCCGCTCTGCGCCGTCCGGCGCAATCTCGATCAGGCTGGCGAAGATCAGCAGCTCGGTGTCGGAGGTCGAAGCGAAAAGCTTCAGCGCGATCGGCCCGCAGATTTCCGTTGCCTCAACCATTGGCGGCGTGACAAAGCGTGCCTCACCATGTGCGCCCGGCGCATCTTCGAAACGCGTCGTGTCCGAACCGCGAAACGGCTCGCGTTCCGACAACAAGCCGCCATCGTGCAGATGAAACGGCGTAAAGCGCGTCTGCGATAACGGCCAGCTTTCCGAATCGCGCCACTCGCCTGAATTGTCGATGAAGGTTTGAACCGACGGCTCGTCGAGCATGCCGGTATCGTTGTCCTTCAGCCAGTGATCGAACCAGCGCAACTGATCGTACTGATATTGATAAACCGGACGGTCGAGATAGACCGGCGGCCCGATCAGCATACGCTTGGGGCCGCGCCAATTTTCAAACCCGCGGAACGCACCCGGCAGATGCAATCCGTAAATTCCCCAGCAGCCGCCGAGCGTGGCCGGAACATCGATCGGCCTTGCGAAATCCACGGAACGTTCGCGCCAGAACGGTCCGTCGAAGCGATGCGCCAGAATTTCCACCATCAGCGGGTTGGTGCCCGCTTCCGGCGCAGCGAGACATTCGGTGAGAAACGGCACGTTTGCGATCTCGGGATCGGCGCGCAGTTCCTCGATCGCGCTGCGCATCGCGGGCGAGCGCATCAAATCGAGCCGCTCCTCTCCCATCTGCATGCTGGCGGCATTTCGCAGCCAGCCGCGCATGAACCCGTATGAGAGAATGCCGCCGTGATAGTAGCGGTCGCGATAAGCATCGTTCCAGCCATAGGGAGCCCAGATGCAGCGGAGCGACGGCGGCCCGAGCGCTGCTACGCGCTGCGACACGATCGAAAAATACGATACGCCGGTCATGCCGACGCGACCATTGGACCAGGGTTGCGATGCGAGCCATTCCACCACTTCGCCGATATCGGCGATGGCACGCGGGTCGAGATTTCCGAACACCCCCGCCGACTTGCCGGTACCGCGGATATTCACGACCGCATGCGCATAACCGCGGCGTGCGAAGAAGACACTGTCGCCCGCTTCCATATGACCGCGTTTGTGGCTCATGCCTTCCGGCATCAGGCCGGTGAACTGATCCGCCATCGAATAGGCATGGACGCCGAGCAGCACCGGATAACGGCCGGGTGCCGAGGGCCGCGTCACCGCGCAATGCAGTGTGATCCCGTCCGACAGCGGAACCCGCAATTCGCGCTCATGGGTGACGCCGCCCTGCGGCTGCGACAGCGACCAGTTGAGAGACCGCAAGCCCTTTCCTCCCGGCTTCGGTCATAATTTATATGGTCATTTAAATTGAGGTCAAGCGACATCGGCCCGGTCCGCGATGCGGGCCGCTCACCGCAATTTGGCTGATTTCTTCGGTTTGGCCGCGATGCCGTAGATCAGCATCTCGATCATGGCTTCGACAAAGGCTTCGAAGCGGGCGCCGTCATTTTCGGCCTTGCCGCCGAGCCGCTCCATCATCGGCCGCAGGTTGGCATAGAGGTCGCCAATCGCAACGTAATGCGCGAAGTAGAACAGCGGGTCGACCGGCCTGAATATGCCGGCTTCGGCGCCTTTCCGCAGCAATGCCGTATGCTCTTCGAAATTGATGCGAGCGAAGTTCTCGATAAAAAACCGCGATTCCTTCGACTTGACCGTCATCATCTGATGCATGATCAGCCGCGTCAGGTACGGATAGCGGCGAAGGAAATGCATCGTCGCACGTGCGCGGAGCCGCAATGTATCTTCAGGACCTGCATCTTCGGGCACAGCGGCGATGACCTCGGCGCGCCATTCGCCGACGACCTGCTCAACCACCGCCTGGAACAGATTGTCCTTGCTGCCAAAATAATAGGTGACAAGCGCTGGATTGAGCTTGGCTTCGCGGGCGACATCGTTCAGCGACACGTTGCCCATGCCTCGCTCGTTCAAAAGCCGGATCGCCGATTGCAGCAATGACTGGCGCGCCACGCCCGGCGGCAAATGGTAATCGCGGTTTTTTTTCGCGCGGGCAGCTCGCTTCGTTACAGGCCTGGCGGCGCGACTGGCATTCTTCCCCATACGCGGAGATTGCCGGGTACAGGCGTCAAGTCAATCGCCGGAAGGACGACGCGCGTCGGTTAAGCCGCCTGCGCATTAGCGGTCGCGCCGGGATTGTAGTTGAGGATCGGTGCGAGCCAGCGCTCGCATTCCTCCACGCTCCAGCCCTTGCGGCGCGCATAGTCTTCGACCTGGTCGCGCTCAATCTTGCCGACACCGAAATAATGGCTCTGCGGATGGCTGAAATAGAGCCCGCAGACCGAGGCGCCCGGCCACATCGCAAAGCTCTCCGTGAGATTCACGCCGATCCGGTTGCCTCCGATCAGGCGGAACAGCGTCTCCTTCTCGGTGTGATCGGGCTGCGCCGGATAGCCCGGCGCCGGCCGGATGCCCTGGTAGCTTTCCGCAATCAGCTCCGCCGGCGTCAGGCTTTCGTCCGGTGCATAACCCCAGAACTCCTTGCGAACACGCTCATGCAGGTGTTCGGCAAAAGCTTCAGCAAGCCGGTCGGCCAGCGCCGACATCATGATGGCCGAGTAATCGTCGTTGGCGCGCTTGAAGCGCGTGGCAATGACGTCCTCGCCGATGCCCGCGGTCACCACGAAAGCGCCGACATGATCGACCGGCGCACCGCTCGCCGGCGCAACAAAATCGGCGATCGACACGTTTGGCCGGCCGTCGCGGCGCGCGATCTGCTGACGTAACCCGTGCAGCGTCGCGATCTGCGATGTGCCGGTCTCGTCGAACACGCGGATGTCATCGCCATCGCGCGCCGCCGGCCAGAACCCGACAATCGCCGAAGCCTGCACCCATTGCTCGTCGACGATTTGCTTCACCATGGCCTGCGCATCGGCGAACAGCGACCGCGCGGCTTCGCCGTACTTCTCGTCGTGCAGGATCTGCGGATAGCGTCCGGTGAGTTCCCAGGTGGCGAAGAACGGCGTCCAGTCGATGTAATCGACAAGCTTTGCCAGCGGATAATTCTCGATCAGCCGGGTGCCAAGGAATTGCGGCCTGGGTGCGAGCGCTACGTCCGGATCGAGCGTTAGCGACTTGGCGCGTGCGTCCGCAAGCGTCAATCGCTTCTTGTCGTCCTGCCCGCGCGCATGTGCGGCGGCAATCTGCGCATATTCGGCACGGGTATTTTCGACATAGGCGGCCCGCGTCTCTTTCGACATCAGCGATTGCGCCACGCCGACCGCGCGGCTCGCGTCGGTCACATAGACCGCCTGACCTTTGCGATAATTGGGGTGAATCTTTACCGCGGTATGCACCCGGCTGGTGGTCGCCCCGCCGATCAGAAGCGGCACATCGAAATTCTGCCGCTCCATCTCGGCCGCAACATGGCACATTTCATCGAGCGACGGCGTGATCAGTCCGGACAGCCCGATGATATCGACCTGCTCCTGCCGCGCGGTTTCCAGAATTTTCGCCGCCGGAACCATGACGCCAAGATCAATCACCTCGTAATTGTTGCACTGAAGCACGACGCCCACGATGTTCTTGCCGATGTCGTGGACGTCGCCCTTGACGGTCGCAAGCAGCACCTTGCCGGCGGAATTGCTCTGGCCCTTGTCGTTCGAGGCCTTCTCGGCCTCCATGAACGGCATCAGGTAGGCGACCGCCTGCTTCATCACCCGCGCGGACTTCACGACCTGCGGCAGGAACATCTTGCCGGAGCCGAACAGGTCGCCGACCACGTTCATGCCGTCCATCAGCGGACCTTCGATCACATCGAGCGGGCGCGCCGCAGCCTGCCGCGCTTCCTCGGTATCCACCGTGATGAAATCGGTGATGCCGTGAACCAGCGCGTGCGAAAGACGCTTGCCGACCGGCCATTCCCGCCAGGCGAGATCGGCTTCCTGCTTCTCCCGGGACTGCCCGAAAAACCGTTTGGCAATTTCGAGCAGGCGCTCCGCCGCGTCCTCGCGGCGGTTAAGCACCACGTCCTCGCAAGCCTCGCGCAGTTCCGGATCGAGATCGTCGTAAACCGCCATCTGCGCGGCATTGACGATGCCCATGTCCATACCGGCCTTGATGGCATGATACAGAAACACCGAGTGCATCGCCTCGCGCACCGGCTCGTTGCCGCGGAACGAGAATGACAGATTCGACACGCCCCCTGAGACATGGGCATGGGGCAGATTCTTGCGGATGAAGCGCGCCGCCTCGATGAAGGCGACACCGTAATTGTTGTGCTCCTCAATGCCGGTCGCGACCGCGAAGATGTTCGGATCGAAAATGATGTCTTCCGGCGGAAAGCCGACCCTGTTGACAAGGATGTCATAGGCGCGGGCGCAGATCGCGGTCTTGCGCTCGATCGTGTCGGCCTGGCCCTGCTCGTCGAACGCCATCACCACCACGGCAGCGCCATAGCGCCGCACGATCTTTGCATGATGGACGAACGCTTCCTCGCCCTCCTTCAGCGAGATCGAATTGACCACGCACTTGCCTTGTACGCATTTCAAACCGGCTTCCATCACGTGGAATTTGGATGAATCGATCATAATCGGCACGCGCGCGATGTCAGGCTCGGCGGCGACCAGATTGAGAAACGTGACCATCGCCTTTTCGGAATCGAGGAGTCCCTCATCCATGTTGACGTCGATGATCTGCGCGCCGTTCTCGACCTGATCGCGGGCAATAGCCAGACCTGCGGTGTAATCGCCCGCGGTGATCAATTTGCGGAATTTGGCCGAGCCAGTGACATTCGTGCGCTCGCCGACATTGACGAAGGGAATGTCGGCCGTGAGTGTAAACGGCTCGAGGCCGGACAACCTTAGACGCCGCTCGATCACCGGAATAGCGCGCGGCTTCTTGTCCGCCACCGCTTGCGCAATCGCCCGCATATGCTCCGGCGTCGTGCCGCAGCAGCCGCCGACGATATTGACGAGACCGGAAGCGGCAAATTCCGACAGCAGTCCGGCCATGTGCTCCGGGCTCTCGTCGTAGAGGCCGAACTCGTTCGGCAGACCGGCATTCGGGTAGGCGCAGATCAGCGTGTCGGCGACACGCGAGAGCTCGGCGATATGCGCGCGCATTTCCTTTGCACCGAGCGCGCAATTAAGCCCGACCGAAAACGGGGCGGCGTGGCGGATCGAGTTCCAGAACGCTTCCGGCGTCTGGCCCGCGAGCATGCGCCCCGACAGATCGGTGATGGTTCCGGAAATCATCACCGGGATCTTCTCGCCGCGTGCCTCTTCGAGTTCCGCAATGGCATAGAGCGCGGCCTTGGCATTCAGGGTGTCGAAAATCGTTTCGACCAGGAGGATATCGACCCCGCCTTCGAGAAGCGCCGCCGCCTGTTCGGCGTAAGCCGCCTTCAACTCGTCGAAGGTAACCGCGCGAAAACCTGGATTGTTTACATCCGGCGAAATCGATGCAGTGCGGTTGGTCGGTCCCATCGCACCGGCGACATAGCGCGTCCGACCATCGCGCTTTCTTGCAATTTCGGCAGCTTCGCGCACCAGTTCCGCCGAAGCCCGGTTCAGCTCCGGCACGAGCCCTTCCATGCCGTAATCGGCCTGCGCAATTGCGGTGGACGAGAACGTATTGGTTGAGACGATATCCGCGCCCGCCTGGAAATAAGCGAGATGAATTTCGCGCACCGCATCAGGCTGGGTCAGCGACAGGAGATCGTTGTTGCCGCGCACGTCGCGCTGCCAGTCCTTGAACCGCGTGTTGCGGAACGCGGCCTCGTCGAAGCGGTGCTGTTGCAGCATCGTGCCCATGCCGCCGTCGAGGAGAAGGATGCGTTCGGAGGCAAGCGCGCGGAGCGTGGATTCGGTCTGCGACAGTTTCATGCTTCTCACTGCACTATCCACGAATTCAACTCACGCAGCCGCCTTCTCCGCCGCACGCAGGCCCAGCATGTGGCAGATTGCGTAGACCAGATCCGCGCGATTCATGGTGTAGAAGTGGAAATCCGTGACCCCACGGTCGGCGAGATTGAACACCTGCTCTGCTGCAATCGCCGCGGCCACCAGCTTTCGCGTCGACACATCGTCATCGAGCCCCTCGAAACGCTCCGCCAGCCAGTTTGGAATGAACGTGCCGCAGCGTTCGGCAAAGCTCTTCACCTGCTTGAAGTTCTGCACCGGCACGATGCCGGGCACGATCGGAATGTCGATGCCGCGGGCGCGCACGCGATCGACATAGTGGAAATAGAGATCGTTCTCGAAGAAGAACTGGGTGATCGCGCGCGTGGCACCCGCATCGACCTTGGCCTGCAACATATCAAGGTCGACATTGGCGTGACGCGAATCCGGATGCTTCTCCGGATAGGCCGAGACCGAGACCTCGAAATCGCCGATCCGCTTGATGCCGGCGACGAGATCGGCCGCATTCTTGTATCCATGCGGATGCGGCATGTAGGGCGCGCCAACGCCGCCGGCCGGATCGCCGCGCAACGCCACAATATGCTTCACACCGATGTCACGGTAATTGCGGATCACCGCATCGACCTCCTCGCGCGTCGCATCGACGCAGGTCAGGTGCGCCGCGGGAGTGAGCGTGGTCTCCTCAAGAATGCGCTTCACCGTCGCGTGCGTGCGCTCGCGCGTCGAGCCGCCGGCGCCATAGGTCACCGACACAAAGCTTGGATTGAGCGGCGCAAGCCGTTCGATCGCCTCCCAGAGCGAGCGCTCCATTTCCTCGGTCTTGGGCGGGAAAAACTCGAACGACACGCGCAGCGTTTTGCCGCGCCCATTCACCACCCGGCTGACCCGGCGAGCCACATCGATGGTCATGCAACCTCCTGACGCCCGGCGATCCGCATCCGCCGGTCCTGTGCGAGCCAGAGCGACACGGCGATCTTTCCGTCCGTACCGCGCTCCGGTGCGATGCTCTTGTGCATGGTGACGTCGAGGCCCGCGGCGGCGAGCCATTGCGACATCGTCTCCGGCGCGAAGCCGAGCCTGCGATGCGCGTGCTCCTCGCGCAGGAATTCAAGTTCGTGCGGCGCAAAATCGACGATCAGGAGACGCCCCGATGGCGCCAGCACACGTGCAGCCTCGCGGATCGCACGTGCGCCGTCGTCGAGATAATGCAGCACCTGATGGATGATGATGACATCGAAGGAATCACGCGGCAACGACAGGTCGTAGATGTCACCCTGCCGCACGCTGCAATGGCGCAGGCCGGCGCGTTCGAGGCGGGCGCGCGCGAGCAGCAGCATGTCGAGCGACATGTCGATGCCCAGTCCGCGCTCAATCTGCGCACCGAACAATTCCAGCATCCGTCCGGTGCCGGTGCCGAGATCCAGCAGCGAACGGAATGGCTTGTCGCCGAGCGCCTTCACGATCGCCTGCTCCACGGCCTCATCGGCGGCGTGGAGCTTGCGGATACGGTCCCATTCGGCCGCATGTTCGCGGAAATAACTCTGCGCCGCAGCAGCGCGCGCTTCTCGCACGGCGGCGAGCCGCTCGCGATCCCGCGCAATCACCGGGTCCGCCGGATCGAGGCGCGCCACGATCATGCGCGCAACGCCCGAACTGTCGCCGGCCTCGGCCAGCCGGAAAAAGGCCCAGGCGCCTTCGCGGTGGCGCTCGATCAGGTTCGCTTCGGACAAGAGCTTGAGATGGCGCGATATCCGTGGCTGCGACTGCCGCAGGATTTCGGTGAGGTCGGACACGGTGAGTTCGGCCTCGGCCAACAGCGCAAGAATGCGCAGCCGGGTGCCTTCGGCCACCGCGCGCAACGCATCATGCATGGTCTCAAAGGCCAAAGGATCGGACATCGGGCTTCGGGCTTCGGGCTTCGGGCTTCGGGCTTCGGGCTTCGGGCTTCGGGCTTCGGGCTGCTGGCCGCAGGATCTCAATTGATATAAGGATATCTTTATACGGTAATTCGATGGGCGCAAGCCCACTTTGTGGGCCAGTGTTAACTTTTTGTTTCCGGCAGCTTTTCCTGACCTCCTGCGCGCCTCAGGCGGACAGAGCGAGCGCATGGTCCCCACCTTCGATTTCGCCTAAACAGCGCCATGACCACTGATCCGAAAGCCGAAACCATCGACTGGTTTGCGACCCGCCCCGGCGAAGTTGCAGTTGACCTTCCCGCGCAATTCGACGCGGGGCTTTATTTCATCGGCCGCATCCGCACGCCTTGGACCCGGCGCGAGGACTGCCCGAAGAATCCCGGCGCGTCCGACGCCGTTTGCACCATCGAGCTCGATCCGCGTTTTGCAGCCGGGCTCGACAAGGTCGAGACCTGCACGCATCTCATCATTCTGTACTGGATGGATCGCGCGCGCCGCGACCTCGTGGTGCAGACCCCGCGCCACTACGGCGAAGGCCGCGGCACATTTGCTCTACGCTCGCCGGTTCGGCCGAACCCGATCGCGCTCAGTGTGGTCCAGCTTCTCAAAGTGGATGGCACGCGGCTGTCGGTGCGCAATATCGACTGCCTCGACAACACGCCGCTACTCGACATCAAGCCGTATTTCGCGTCAGTGGATGCCAAGCCGGATGCCGAAGTCGGCTGGCACCGCGATCGCACCAGAAACAACGAACAGAGCTGACTGGAGACCTTCATAATGCGCCTGCGTTCGTCCATCACCCGTGACGGCCTCGACCGCACCCCGCACCGCGCCTTCATGCGCGGCATGGGGCTGGACGATGCGGCGATCCACAAGCCCATGATCGGCGTCGTGTCGATGAAGGGCGAGAACACGCCCTGTAACATGACGCATTATCCGCAGGTGGAATGGGCCAAGCAGGGCATCGAGGCAGCGGGCGGCACACCGCGCGAATTCACCACCATCTCGGTGTCGGACGGCATCGGCATGAACCACGAGGGGATGAAATTCTCGCTGGTCAGCCGCGAAGTGATCGCGGATTCGATCGAGGCCGTTGTGCAGGGCCATGCCTATGACGGTCTCGTCGCCTTTGGCGGCTGCGACAAGACGCTGCCCGGCGCGATGATGGGCATGGTCCGCGTCAATGTGCCGTCGGTGTTCGTCTATGGCGGCGCCGCCCTGCCCGGCCGGTTCGGCGGCCGCGACGTTACGGTGCTGGATTCCTACGAGGCGGTCGGTGCGGTGCAGACCGGCCAGATGAAGGAAGCCGACCTTAAGGTGCTGGAGCGCGTGGCGATCCCCGCCGTCGGCGCCTGCGCCGGGCAATTTACCGCCAACACCATGGCGATGGTGTCGGAGGCGCTCGGCCTCACCGTGCCGAACTCCGCGATGGTGCCCGGCGTCTATGCCGAGCGTTCGGCGATCGCACAGCGCGCCGGAGAGATTGTGGTCGATATTCTCAAGCGCGGCGGTCCGCTGCCGCGCGATCTCGTCACCCGCAAGTCGCTGGAGAATGCCGCCGCCATCGTCGCCGCGACCGGCGGCTCGACCAATGCGGCGCTGCATCTGCCGGCCATCGCCAACGAGGCGGGCATCGCCTTCACGCTCGACGATGTCGCCGCGGTGTTCGCGCGCACGCCGCTGATCGGCGATCTGCGTCCGGGCGGGCGCTTTCTTGCAAAGGACGTGCACGACATCGGCGGCGTCTCGATCATCATCCGCGAGTTGATCCGCTCCGGCCATATGCATGGCGACGTGCTCACCGTGACCGGCCGCACGCTCGCCGAGGAACATGCGGGCGCACCCGACGCGGACGGACAGATTGTCAGGCGCGCGGAAAATGCGATCCGACCGGACGGGGGCCTTGCGGTTCTGAAGGGCAATCTCGCGCCGGACGGCGCATTGCTGAAAGTCGCCGGGCTGAAGTCGCTGGTGTTCGAGGGCACCGCGCGGGTATTCGACGGCGAAGATGCCTGCACCGAAGCCGTGCGCAAGCGCGATTACAAGGAAGGCGACGTTCTGATCATCCGCTATGAGGGCCCGAAGGGAGGTCCCGGCATGCGCGAGATGCTCGGCACCACCGCGCTGATCTACGGCCAGCAAATGGGCGAGAAGGTCGCCCTCCTCACCGACGGCCGCTTCTCAGGTGCGACGCGCGGCATGTGCATCGGACATATTGCGCCGGAGGCTGCAGCCGGTGGGCCGCTCGCCTTGGTGCAGAACGGCGATCGCATCCGCATCGACGGCGCGGCCCGCACCATCGACGTACTGATCGACGATGCCGAGATGCAGCGCCGCAAGGCCGCGTGGGTTGCGCCGAAGCCGCGTCACGCGGCGGGATTGCTCGCAAAGTATGCACAACTGGTCGGCCAGGCCGACAAGGGCGCGGTCACCCATGCCGGCAATGCGGAATGGCCTGCGGGATAACTTCGCAGGTCGGGTGAATTCACTCCCGCTGCATCAGTCCTTCCGGAAGCGATGCACCGTCGCGCTCTATATCCCAGTTCTGTGCTGCGATACGCCAGACGCCCTCATCCTTCACCAGCAGCAACGCCTCGACCCCGCGCGTCATCTTTTCGCCGTTCTCGGTGATTTCGCAGCCGGCAAGTGCGACGGCGATATTGCCGAAGACATGGATTTGCGTGCCGAGCACTCGCTCGCCGAAGGTCTGGAGCGGGCCTTCCGCCAGCCCTTTCATGCGTTCGACGAACGACGCAACGGTTTGCGCCCTGGCGGGACGCGCGGCGGGAAAAAGCAAAGCTTCGGAATGGAAATCGGCCGCGAATGTATTCCAGTCGCCACCGGCGCCGGGCCGCCAATTCAGGCTGCCAAACTGGCGTTCAATGATCGCCTCGATGGCGCGATGATCGTCGGAGGGGTGAACCGGCATTGCGCAGCCCCCATGCAGTTCTCCCCGCGCTGCCGCGGGGAGAGGTTTTTTTGCAGAACGCCTGTAACGTTACTCCATCGGAGCGACGATCTTCGGATGCTTCAGCGTTGAAGCGTCGAGCTTCTTGGGCAGCATGTTCGCTTCGGTATAGACGTCGAACATCGCCTGGATGCCCTGGAAGTTGGGGGCCGCGCCCGGCTCGCGCGCGAAGTCGTTCGGCTTCAGGAGATAGGTGTCGAGCACCGGGATCGGCGCCTTCATCACTTCCGAGACCACCTTCATGGTCTCTTCGCGATTGGCGACCGCCATCTTCATCGCGGCGGTGATGTCCTTCACATAGGCCGTCACAAGTTCCGGATTCTTGTCGACGAAGTCCTTCCGGCACGCTTCAAGGATGTGCACGATGTTCGGTACGACCTCGGACAGCGAGAACAGCTTGCGCACGCCGCCCTTGGCTTCCGCGCGCGCGGCGAACGGCTGATTCATGTTGACCGCATCGACCCGGCCGGACCGGAGTGCGTCCTCTGACAGCGCAAAGCCGACCTCGACCAGCTTGATGTCCTTGTCCGGATCGACCCCGTTCTTGCGCAGCATCATCATGAATGGGCCATGGGTGCCGCCGCCGATCACCGAGATCCCGACGGTCTTGCCCTTCAGATCGGCAACCGTCTTGATCGGCGAGTCATCCTTCACCGCCCAATAGACCGAGAAGCTGCCGGGCCGCTCGCCGACATGCTGGGCGATCACGTAAAGCTGGAGGTTGCCGGCTGCCATGCTCTGGGCGATCGGCAGCACGCCCTGCGTCGCGCAATCGAGTGCGCCCGCCTGCATCGCCGAGGTCATCGGCGAGGTGCCGTTGAACTGCGACCATTCGATCTTGTAGGTCTTGCCCAGATTCGGAAATTTTTCCGGGCGCTTCATCATCCAGTATTTGGCTTCCTCGGCGGGAATGGTCCAGCCGACCCGGATGGTCGGGATGTTCTGGGCAAAGGCGGTCCCTGCGGCCGCAACCGCCCCGAGGGCCAGACCGAAAACTGCAACACGGCGAAGCATATTCTGTATCCTTCTCTGGAAGACGCGAAACACCCCGAACAGGGCCCGGCGTCCGGCAACAACCGCCGATCTCAAGCCGCATGGAACAGCGCCTGATACCACTCCGCAAGCTCAGATCTGCGCCGGCCGCAGTATAAAGCTTGGGCGGAATTACGCCATGCGGCATCGGAGGCGGGTGAAGCGGCATGATCCCGCGGCCTTTGGCGCATCTTTTCGGCAAGTTCGCCTCAATTTTAGCTATCGGCCCAATCGGACAGAAACACCCATGGTTTAAGGGTGGCTCTGGGTGGTCAAAAACGTGAGGGAACGCATTCTCGTTCTCGCGCTTGAATCGGAAGTCACAACCAAGCCCGGGGCCTTGTCGCATTGGGGGATGCGAAAGTCCGGCAGAAAGCGAATGCCATGTCCAGGTCCGCGTATGTTTTGGGCGCTCTGACAGCCGCTCTCCTGATCCCGCACGCCCCCGCCTCTGCCCAGCAATCAGCGTTTGCCGATCCGTCTGTCCAGCCACCAGCGGCCTTTGGCCGGATCTCGCCGGAGCCGGAAGCCGAACAGCAGAGCGAGATCCGATCCGAGATGCCGTCGCATCTGCGCCGGCAGATCGTGTCCTACCCGACGCGCGAAGCTCCGGGCACAATCGTGGTCGATACCCCGAACACCTACCTTTATTACGTCCTGGGCAATGGCCAGGCCGTTCGCTACGGCATCGGCGTCGGACGCGATGGCTTCCGCTGGTCCGGCACCCAGACGATTGTCCGCAAGGCGGAATGGCCGGACTGGAATCCGCCCGCGCAGATGATCGCGCGCCAGCCCTATCTGCCCCGCTTCATGGCCGGTGGCCCAAGCAATCCAATGGGCGCCCGCGCGCTGTATCTCGGCAATTCCATCTACCGCATTCACGGCACCAACGCGCCTTCGACCATTGGCGGCCGGGTGTCGTCGGGATGCATCCGCATGCTGAACGAGGACGTCATCGATCTATACCGGCGCGTGAAGGTCGGCACCCGGGTGGTCGTGCTGCCGGATGGTGGACGCCGTCTTCCGGATGTCGCTCGCAATCATCCGCCGAAACCGTCGCGGCAAGCTGCGATCGTCAAACGGAAGCCGGTGTCAGCTCCAGTACCTGAAGCATCGGCCGTCGTTCATCCCGGAGTGAATGCCGAGCGGATGACCAACAAGACGAGCGCGGTCGCATCTGGCGCCGCCACGATCTTCTTCTGAGACTCAGCGATCCGCCTACACCAACACAGCACGGACCTTACCTGATCCGCCCGGCGAAAGCCGGGCGGCTTTTTTCATGATGTCACAGTTCGCGATGCACATCGGTAAATGTTGCGTACGACATCAGGTAATTGAGTGGGTAAGCATGCCGCTTCGCGAGACGCGGCCCCGACAAAATTAAGCATTTGGTAAAAAAAAGTACGGCCCCATTCGAGCATCGCAAAACGCTACGTTGCTACCGTACGCCGTTACATCGCTACCGCGAAACGCTACGGTGCTACCAATCGTTTGCACAAGTGCAACAGCATCGTTGCCACATTGCAACGCGATTGCGCGCTCACCGATACCGCAATGACACGCAGAAAAAATATCTGCCTCATTCGTGACACTAATCCACTCAACTTTTCGGGACAGTTCCACACGCAGAATGATGTGCGCAGGTGGAAACACGAAGGACTGATCTTTGGAATCGGAATGCCAGTGATGTCGCGTAGACGCGATCGGCGATCGCGCCGGATTGGGTGAGGATACCATGAGAGTGGCGTCGCAAGGGACGGCGGCCAGACACTCGCGTGACTTTCGCGCCAAAGCGCGTGAATGCCACGTTCGAAACAATTCAAACGGCCGGCAGAGCGTGCGGGGGCACGCGCTGCTGGCCGTTGCCGGTTCTGCATTGGAGACATCGAGCGCCTGAGGCGGCGCTCCATCACGACCTGCAAGGGGGAAATGTCATGCGTAACCTGATTGCGGCCATCGCCGCGTGCTTCGTTCTATCAACGCCGGCGACCGTTGTACCGGCCTTCGCCCAGAAAATTCCGGACGCGTTGAAGCAGAGCGGCGCAACAGAAGCCGCCATCAAGGAAAAGCGCAATGCCTGGGTGGTCGGCGTCGCCGGCGGTCTGGCGTCCGGCACCTACATGACTTTCGCGAATGAGCTCGCAAGGGCTCTGGACGACGGTGACAATCTGCGTGTGCTTCCGATCGTCACCTATGGGGCGGCCTCCAACATCGACGACCTCCTGTATTTGCGTGGCGTCGATGTTGCGGTCACCCAGTCCGACGTCTTCGAATATTTCAAGAACGAACGCAAAATCTCGAATCTCAACAACCGGGTGCATTACATCATCCGGCTGCCGGTGTCGGAAGTTCACGTCCTCGCCAGGCGCGACATCAAGAGCCTTGAAGATCTGCGCGGCAAGAAAGTCAGCTTCGGCCCCGCCGGTGCCGGATCGAGCCTGACCGGCACGATCATCTTCCAGCGGCTCGGCATTGAAGTGGAGCAGCTCAACATCGACGAAGCCACCGGCATGCAGAAGCTGAAGTCCGGCGAAATCGCCGCGCTGATCCGCCTCGTCGGCAAACCGATCGGCTTCTTCTCCAATATCCCGGCCGACGCGAACCTGCACTTGCTCCCGATCCCGTTCTCGAAAAAGTTTGCCGACTATTACACGATCGGCGAATTCACCAGGGACCAGTATCCGAATCTTATTCCGGACGGTTTGACCAAGGTCGACACCATCGCGGTGCCCGCAGTGCTGGCTGCGTTCAACTGGTCGAAGGGCTCGGATCGCCAGAAGAAGATCGAGCGGCTGGTCGAACGCATGTTTGCGAACTGGAGCAAGTTCCAGAAGCCTCCGTTCCACCCGAAGTGGCGGGACGTCAACCTGGCAGCAACCGTGCCCGGATGGACGCGGCTCGATGTCGCCGAACGCGAATTGCAGAAGCTTGAAGCAGCGGCACCGGTGGCCAACAACACCTCCGACCTCAATCGTGAATTCCAGGCCTATCTGAAGAGCGCCGATGCGAAGCGCGACGCCCAGCGCACACAGCAAAGCCGGGACGCGCTGTTCGCGGAATTTCTGGCCTGGCGCGATCGTCAGGAAGCCATGGCTGCCAACAACCAGGCCCAGTCAACCGATCCGAAGGCCACCGCCCGCAGCAGAAGCCGCAAATAGCGCGGCGATCCGCGGACGCTGGACGACTAAGGGAGTTGCGTCATGAGTACACCGAGCCCCGTACCGCTCGACAACTTTGATCCGGTTTCACCCTACGCACCGAAATGGGCGCATGGTCAGACGCCGGACACGCCGGCGGAGCCGCAGCGCCCCGCCGGAATCGAGACCGATCACGATGCGCGTATCCTCGACGAGATCGAATTGAGCCTTCGCGCCATGATCGAAAGCGCGCATACCGGCGACGCCCCGGCGCGGCTGTCGGACGTCAGCCGGGCCGCAGCAGAGCGGCTCGCAGAGCGCGAGGAGATGGAGCGGTCGTACGATGCCGTTCAGGACGAACGGCCGGAACCGGCCGCCGGCGTTGCTCCGGCCGAGCCTCACGGCGACCGGCACGACACACGGCAAATCGCAGCCGACATGGCCACGGTGCGCGACGCCATCCGCGATCCGCGGACCCCACCGTGGCTGCTCTCGCGCTCTCTCGATCCGGAGCCGATCCCCGAGCCGGTTGGCGAACATTGGCCCAAGCCGCGCAACCGCGCGCGGAAGGCCATCAACGCGAACACAATATTCCTGCGCTTCGGACTTGCCGCGACCGGTGCCGCCATCGTCGCAGCAATTGCGATCAAGGATGTTCCGGGCTTGATCATGGAAATGGTACGCGGCCCGATTTCCGACTTGTCGACCAATGCCGCAGCCGTGTTCAACGAAGGCAAGGCCACCTCGCTGCAAGCACGCATGGATGCGGTCCAGAGGGACCAGGATCGCGGCCGACTGCAATACGCGGTCGCGAACGAAACCCCGCAATCGCGTCCGATCCCGGTCAAAACCGAGCCGGTCGGACGCGCAGCTGAGCCGAGGCGCGAAACGGTGATGGTGCCATGGCCCTCACCCGAATCCGCCAAGCAGCCGGAACCGGCCGGATGGCAATCATCGACACCGGCTCAGACCGCAGCGCAACCGACTCAGCAAGCACCAGCACCGGTGCAAGCGCCGGCGCCAGGCCAAGTGCAGGCACCCGCGCCGTTGCCGGCGGCGACGCCGAGGTCCGCTGTTGAACGACCGTCGCGCCCCCTGACTGCGGAAGAGATCGCCATGCTTCGAAAGATGGGCGACGATTATATCTCCAACGGAGACTTCGTAGGCGCTCGCAGCGTTCTCGAACGGGCGGCCGATGCCGGCGATGCGTCTGCGGCGTTTGCCATCGCGTCCACCTACGATCCGGTTGTGCTGGCGCGCTTCAAGGTGCGCGGCCTTGAGCCGGATATCGTGAAGGCTGAGTTCTGGTACGAGCGTGCCCGGGCGCTCGGCTCGTCCGAAGCTCCTCATCGTTTGCGGGCGATGCTGGCATCGCGCGCGAATTGATGCGCGAAACTCCCTGTGCATCCCGGGGCAATCGCGCCCCGGGGTGCCCCCCTGCCTGCCACAATTCGCACCAGACCGCGTGCGAGAATTTTTCCGGGGACACCACTGATCTGGTCACGCGTTGCGGAAACGCCTAGCCTTCCGCAATCCGGTCCGGCATTCGGATTCGGTCCGCCGGGGTTCTTTCTTTCATGTCCAAACTCTCGAGACCGATTTCGATCGCCGCCGCGATCATAATTGCGGTCGTCCTTTTTCTTGGAACGCTCTGGGCTCTGAACCTGCTGACGCCCGCCGTCGCGCCCGAGCGGCCGGTGCTGGCCGATACACCATTGCTGCCGCCGGCAACGCGTCCGTCCGTCATCGTTGTGCCGGTCGCCATCGCGATTCCGGCCATCCGCCAGGCGATGGATAATGCCGCACCACGCAAACTGTCCGGCAAACCCGACAATCCGATCGCGAAAGTGCTAGCGAAATCCGAGGTCAGTTACGCGGTTGAACGCTCACCCCTGACCCTCACAGGGCGCGCCGACGGGCTGTTCATCGGCACCGATCTGAATGGCACCTTGCGCGTTACCGGCCAGGTGCCGGAACAGATCAATGCGGTCATCGACGCGCTGACCGGCGCAAACAGCAGTCCGCAGCAGGGACGTACCGTCAAACCGCTCGACCTGAGCGCCGACCTGAAGGGTCACGTCACCATCACGTCGCGTCCGAAAATCACCGCCGGCTGGCGGCTCGAAGCCAACCTCGTCGGCAAGACCGACCTTGCCGACGCCAATATTCAGGTCGCGGGCGTCAAGCTGAATGGCGCGCGGGAGGTCAAGTTTCTGATCGACCGGGCAGTCTCGGACCAGATGCTGGCGCTGTCGGCGCGGATCCGCGACGATCTGTTCATCGAGAATGCGGTGCGGCGCGAGTGGACGAAACTGTGCCGCGCGATTCCGCTGGAGCCCGCCGCTGCCGGTGTTCCGGCGCTGTGGCTCGAGACCCGGCCGACCCGCGCCTTCGCCTCACAGCCACGGATCGATGCCAGCAACATCACCATCACGCTCGGACTGCAGGCCGACACCCGCATCGTGCCGCAACAGACCAAGCCCGATTGCCCGTTTCCCGCAAAGCTCGATCTCGTGCCGCCGATCGAACAGGGAAAGATCGCGATCGGGCTGCCGATCGATATGCCGTTTGCCGACCTCACGCGGCTGATCGATTCACAATTGCGGAACAAGACTTATCCCGAAGACGGATCCGGTGCCGCTGAGCTTACGGTGCTGAGCACTGCGGTTGCCCCAGCGGGCGACCGGATCGTGATATCGATGCGCGTGAAGGCGAAGGAGCGCGCCAGCTGGTTCGGGTTTGGCAGCGAAGCAACAATCCACATCGCAGGCAAGCCAGCGCTCGACCAGAACCGGCAGAGCCTGCGCCTTGACGATCTTGCGTTGACGCTTGAATCGGAGGCGGCGTCCGGATTGCTCGGCATCGCGGCCAAGGCGGCCGTACCCGCCCTCCAGAATGCGCTGGCGCGCCAGGCCGTGATCGATCTGCGGCCGGCGCTTGCCAATGCACGCAAGGGCATCGACCGCGCACTGGCGGATGTCCGGGTTCAGAATGACGGTATCAAGATCGATGCGCAGGTCACCGGATTGCGACTGATCGGCGTGGAATTCGATGCAAAGGTTCTGCGGGTCACCGCCGAGATCGACGGCATCGTGCGTGTGGCGGTCGCCAAGCTGCCCGCGCAATAATCTTAACCCCCCGTCATTTGTCCGGCGTGAACCCCGACGCTTTTACGGCGGGTGCCCAGAATGCGGCATCGCGCTTCATGATCGCGGCAAGTTCCGCCGCGGAGGTGCCGGTTGGTTCTATGGCAAATGTGAGCATGCGCTCGCGCACGTCCGGCGCCTTGATGGCATTCACGACAGCCTTGTTAAGCCGCGCGATGACCTCCGGCGGTGTGCCGGCCGGCGCAAACATGCCGTACCAGCCGGTTGCCTGCAGATCGAAGCCGACTTCCTTGAATGTCGGAATATCGGGCAGGAATTTCGAACGCTGTGCGTCGGAGGTCGCGAGCACCCGCAGCTTGCCGCCCTTGTGCATTTCCAGAAGATCGGCCGTTGTGGTCACGACGACCGCGATCTGCCCGCCGATCAGATCGGTCAAGGCGCCAGCCGATCCCTTGTAGATCACGTGACGGAAGTCGATTCCGGCCTTCTCGCCGAACAGCGCGGCGAGAAAGTGCGGCAGCGTCCCCGCAGCCGGCGTGCCGTAATTGGCTTCGTTCGGATTGGCTTTCGCCCAAGCGACGAGTTCCGTCACCGATTTCACCGGCACCTTCGGTCCGACCGCAATTCCGAAATCGAACGTGCCAAGCTGGGCAACCGGAGCAAGATCGGTAAAGGGATCGTATTCCAGATTCTTGTAGACCAGTTGATAGACTGCGACCGGCGCGATCGGCACCATCAAGAGTGTCGAGCCATCGGGCGGCGCATTCTTGACCGCCTGAACGCCGATCCGTCCGCCGGCTCCAGTGCGGTTTTCGACGATCACCGGGCGGTTCAGCTCGGCACGCATCTTGTCCGCGACCAGCCGGGCCAGCGCGTCCCCCGTCCCACCCGCGGTAAACGGAAATATGATCCGGATCGGCTGCTCGCCGATCTGAGCTTGTGCCGGACCGTAAAGCGGACCTGCGAGCGCGGCAGCAGCCAAAGCGGACAGAACGAACCTGCGATGAATCATACAGCCCTCCCGGCATGTTTATTTTACCGGATGCTACCGCTTCGCCGCGCGTGAATCACCCCTCGCCGCGATAGGCGCTCCACAAGTCCCGCGGAATGTCGGATTCGTCCCAGACGCCGATCAGGATGCCGCGGCGCTGCGACTTGCCGCGCGCCTGCAGTATCTGCTGTTCTGACATTGTCGTACGCTGCGATAGCCGCAGTCCCCATTCCGACAACGCCGCCGCGAGCCGCGCGCGCTCGGCTGCGTAGGCCGGGTCGGCGCCGAGATCGCGGAACTCGTCCGGATCGGACTGCATGTCGAACAGCATCGGCCGGAAGCCGACCGCATGGACATATTTCCAGCGCTTGTCGGCGGCCATGAACAGCCGCGCGTCACGCGGCGCGATACCGAGCTTTCCGGACGCCGGCAGCACCGAATAATCGTATTCGCTGAACGCAATCTCGCGCCAGCCGGCCGGCGTCTCGCCGTGAAGCCAGGGCCGGAGCGAACGCCCCTCCAGCCGATGCGACTGCGCGGCCGGGTCCGCGCCAAGACAATCGAGGAATGTCGGCAACAGGTCGATCGACTCCACCAGCGCATCGCAGACGCTGCCGCGCGACGCATCCGCGGCAGGCGACGGATCGCACACGATCAGCGGGATCTTCACCGAGGGTTCGTGAAACAGATCCTTCTCGCCGAGCCAGTGATCGCCAAGATAATCGCCGTGGTCGGACGTGAATACGATCAGCGTGTTATCGAGCAATCCGCGCTCGCGCATGAATGCGAACAGCACGCCAAGCTGATCGTCGATCTGCCTGATCAGCCCCATATAGACCGGGATCACTTCACGGCGCACCTCCTCTCGCGAGAAATTGCGCGCGACCAGATAATCCATGAAGGCGCGGTAGACCGGATGCGGATCGGCGCGCTCGCTCTCGCTCTTCACCGCCGGGATCACATCATCCGGTCCGTACATATCGTTGTAGGGAGCGGGTGCGATATAGGGCCAGTGCGGCTTGATATAGGACAGATGCAGGCACCACGGCCGCTCGCCGGCTTCAGCCATGAAGTCCATGGCGCGCCGTGTCATGTAGGGCGTCTCCGAATCCTCCTCGGCGACGCGCGCGGGCTTTCGCGCATGGCGCATCGCCCAGCCTGACGCAAGCGCATTGCCCTCCCCGTCGGCAGCATTGGCATAATCGTGCCACGGGTTGTCGCCGGCATAGCCCTTTTCGTTGAGGTAGGCGTTGTAACGCGGCTGCCGCGGATCATAGCGGCCATCCGGGCCGATACCATGCAGGCCGTCGTCGCGCTCATACGGATCGAAGCCGCATTCGGAAACGCGCACACCGATGATCGATTGCGGATCGATGCCGAGCCGCTCCATACCCTCGCTGTCGGGCTGCATATGGGTTTTGCCGACAAGCACGGTGTCGAGGCCGAGCGGTCGCAGATAGTCCCCCATCGTCATCTCGCCGACCTTGAGCGGGAAGCCGTTCCAGGACGCGCCATGCGAGGAAACATAGCGCCCGGTATAGAAGCTCATGCGCGAAGCGCCGCAGACCGGCGACTGGACATAGGCGCGGCTGAAGCGCACGCCGCGCTTTGCCAGCGCATCGATATTCGGCGTCTGCAAGGTGGGATGGCCGGCGCACGACAAATAATCGAAGCGCAGCTGGTCGCACATGATGAAGAGAATATTCTTGACCTGGCGGGTCACGTTTGACGACCTCTCGTTCGGTCGCTCCCGCGAAGGCGAGAACCCATAATCCAGAGCTGCGGTTATGGGTCCCGCTTTCGCTGGGACGACGCGTTTTCGTTCTGCGATCTCGTCCTTATGGGCCGGGACGCGCGGGTGGACAAGGCGCCGGTCGCGTTGACAGCGGCTTCGATCGGCCTACATTAGCGATGTTCCGAGGGGAGCCCCATTGGGGGCTGAGATTCCGCGAAAGGCGGTAACCCTTTGAACCTGATCCGGGTCATGCCGGCGAAGGGACAGGACATCATGCCAGCGCAAGCGCAATCCGCTTTTTCATCATCTCCGCCGCATATCAATGTTGTCGGTGCCGGTATCGCCGGATCGTGGCAGGCCTTGCTATTCGCTAAGGCCGGCTTTCCGGTGACGCTTCATGAACGTAGCGGACCTGACCTTGGCCAATCGGCCAGCAGTCGTGCTGGGGGTATGCTCGCACCCTGGTGCGAACAGGAGGCGGCGGAACCTCTGATCACGCGCCTTGGTGTCCGCGCGCTGGCCCTGTGGCGCGAACATCTGCCCGAAACTGCCTTCAACGGGTCACTGGTCGTGGCGCATCCGCGCGACCGGGCCGATTTCGAGCGCTTCGCGCGGATGACGACGCATCACGAGCGCATCCGTAACAACCGGATCGGCGAACTTGAACCCGCCCTCGCCGGCCGCTTCCACGACGCACTCTTCTTTCCGGACGAAGGCCATGTCGAGCCGCGCCGCGTGCTGCCGGTCTTGCACACGCAGCTTGCGGCTCACGGCGCCGAGATCCGGTTCGACAGTGCATGCGCGCCCGACGGCATCGCCGGCATCGTGATCGATTGCCGCGGCCTCTCCTCGCGCGATGCAGCGGGTAACCAGGCCGCGTCCGCCTTGCGCGGCGTGAAAGGCGAAGCAATTGTTGTCGAGACCTGTGAGCTTGTCTTGTCCCGTCCGGTGCGGCTCCTGCATCCGCGCTGGCCGCTTTATCTCGTGCCGCGCGCCGAAAACCGCATCATGATCGGCGCCACGTCGCTTGAGAGCGAAGATGACAGGGTGAGCGTGCGCTCGGCATTGGAATTGCTGAGTGCCGCCTACGCCGTACATCCCGCTCTTGGCGAAGCGCGCATCGTCGAAATCTGCACTGGTCTGCGTCCGGCCTATCCGGACAACCTGCCGCGCATCAGCATCAGCGGCTCTCGGATCGCCGTGAATGGTCTTTACCGGCACGGCTTCCTGATTGCGCCGGCCCTCGCGGAGATGACGGTTGCTTTTGTCCGGGACGGCTCGATCGATAACGAGGTCATGCAATGCAATTGATCGTCAACGGCAAGCCAATGACAATCACGTCGATGCGGGTGGATGCCCTTCTGCGAGAGCTCGAATATGAGGGCACGCATTACGCTGTTGCCGTGAACTACCGTGTCGTACCGCGCGCGCGCTGGAACGAAACCGAATTGAGGAATGGCGACAAGGTGGAAATCCTCACGCCGCGGCAAGGAGGATAACCATGTCTTGTGCACCGCAAGCCGGGCAGATGCTGACCATCTATGGCAGGACATTCGCCTCGCGGCTCTTGATCGGCACCGCGCTGTATCCGTCGCCCGCGATCATGCAGCAGGCGATCCGCGCTTCCGGTGCGCAGATCGTCACCGTGTCGCTGCGCCGAGAAAGCGCTGGCGGTCGCGCCGGCGAGCGGTTCTGGGACCTGATCCGCGAGCTTGACGTCACAGTATTGCCGAACACCGCCGGCTGCCGCTCGGTGCGCGAAGCGGTGACGACAGCGCAAATGGCCCGCGAATTGTTCGGCACATCCTGGATCAAGCTCGAAGTCATCGCCGACGATGAGACGCTGCAACCCGATGTCGTCGCACTGGTGGAAGCAGCCACCGTCCTGGTGAAGGATGGCTTCGAGGTTCTGCCGTATACAACCGAAGACCTCGGCATCGCGCAACGGCTGGTCGATGCCGGCTGCCAGGTCGTAATGCCCTGGGCCGCACCGATCGGCAGCGCCCGCGGACTCATAAACCGCGATGCGCTCAAGCTGATGCGGGCGCGTCTGCCGGACGTTACGCTCATTGTCGATGCCGGGCTCGGCGCACCGTCGCATGCCGCGGATGCGATGGAATTGGGATACGATGCCGTTCTCCTGAATACGGCCATCGCCAAGGCGGCCGATCCGGTGCAAATGGCCAATGCATTTCGGCTTTGCGTCGAAGGCGGCCGCGCCGCCTACAAGGCCGGTCTGATGGGACCGCGCGATTTCGCGTCGCCCTCCACTCCAGTCATCGGGACACCGTTCTGGCATGCCGTATCCTGACCGCTTTTATCCCGTCGTCGACACACTGAACTGGGTCGAGCGCCTGACGCGGCTCGGTGCCGGCACCGTTCAGTTGCGCGCGAAGGACCTCGCGCCGCCGGCGGCGTTCGCACTGGTCCGCGACGCGCTCGCCGTGACCAAAGGCACCGGCACAAAGCTCGTGGTCAACGATTACTGGCAGGCCGCGATCGATGCCGGCGCGCAGCATCTGCATCTCGGGCAGGAAGATCTCGCCGACGCGGATGTGAAAGCGATCCGCCGCGCCGGTCTTACGCTCGGTCTCTCCACGCACGACGACGCCGAACTGGACAATGCACTGCGTCACGATCCCGATTATGTGGCTCTCGGCCCGATCTTCCCGACAACTCTGAAGGCGATGCGGTTCGCGCCGCAGGGTCTCGACAGGATCGGCCTCTGGAAAAGACGCATCGGCCATGTTCCGCTGGTCGCCATCGGCGGCATCACGCTGGAACAGGCGCCTGCTGTGTTCAAGGCGGGCGCCGATTCCATCGCCGTTGTCAGCGACATAACGAGAAACTCCGATCCGGACGCGCGCGTGCGCGCCTGGCTGACATTGACTGAACAACCGGCCGTGCCGGCCTGACAGGAGGACATCATGAACAAGCCCGTATCACCGAACGACCTTGTCACCCCCAAGGTCACGACCGGGCCCCTGCCCGCCTCGCGCAAGATCCATGTCGCGCCAGAAGCCGCGCCGGATCTGCGCGTTCCGCTGCGCGAGATCACGTTGTCGGAGGCCTCCGGCGAGCCGCCCCTGCCGGTCTACGACACATCGGGCCCGTACACGGACGCGAACGCGACCATCGATGTGGAGAAAGGACTGCCGCGAACGCGCATTCAATGGGTCAAGGAGCGGGGCGGCGTCGAGGAATATGAAGGCCGCGCGATCAAGCCGGTCGATAACGGCAACGCCACCGGCAAGTATCTTGCCCGCGCCTTTCCGAACACGCCGAAGCCTCTGCGCGGCATAGGCGACGCGCCGGTGACGCAATACGAATTTGCCCGCGCCGGCATCGTGACGAAGGAAATGATCTACGTCGCGGCCCGCGAGAATCTCGGACGAAAGCAGATGCTGGAGCGCGCGGAGGCCGCGCTCAAAGACGGCGAAAGCTTCGGCGCCGCGATCCCGCCCTTCATCACCCCGGAATTCGTGCGCGATGAGATCGCGCGCGGCCGCGCGATCATTCCCGCCAATATCAACCATGGCGAACTCGAGCCGATGATCATCGGCCGCAATTTCCTCGTGAAGATCAACGCCAATATCGGCAATTCGGCCGTCACCTCGTCGGTCGAAGAAGAGATCGAGAAGATGGTGTGGGCGATCCGCTGGGGCGCCGACACCGTGATGGACCTCTCCACCGGCCGCAACATCCACAACACCCGCGAATGGATCATCCGCAACAGTCCGGTCCCGATCGGCACCGTGCCGATCTATCAGGCGCTGGAGAAGGTCGACGGCGACCCGGCCAAGCTCGACTGGGAGGTCTATAAAGACACGCTGATCGAGCAATGCGAACAGGGCGTGGACTATTTCACCATCCATGCCGGCGTGCGCCTCGCGTATGTGCCGCTGACCGCGAACCGCGTCACCGGCATCGTGTCGCGCGGCGGTTCGATCATGGCGAAATGGTGCCTGTCGAAGCACCGCGAGAGCTTCCTCTACGAGCGCTTCGAGGAGATCTGCGACATCATGCGCAAGTATGACGTGTCGTTCTCGCTCGGCGACGGCCTGCGCCCCGGTTCGATTGCCGACGCCAACGACCGCGCGCAGTTTGCCGAGCTCGAGACGCTCGGCGAACTGACGAAGATCGCCTGGAAGAAGGGCTGCCAGGTCATGATCGAAGGCCCCGGCCACGTGCCGATGCACAAGATCAAGATCAACATGGACAAGCAGCTGAAGGAATGCGGCGAGGCCCCGTTCTATACGCTTGGGCCGCTCACGACCGACATCGCGCCGGGCTACGATCACATCACGAGCGGCATCGGCGCCGCGATGATCGGGTGGTTCGGCTGCGCCATGCTCTGCTACGTCACGCCGAAGGAGCATCTGGGGCTCCCCAACCGCGACGACGTGAAGGAAGGCGTCATCACCTACAAGATCGCCGCGCACGCGGCCGATCTCGCCAAGGGCCACCCTGCAGCGCAGCTTCGCGACGACGCCCTCTCCCGCGCGCGCTTCGAGTTCCGCTGGGAGGACCAGTTCAACCTCGGCCTCGATCCCGACACCGCACGCGAATACCACGACGAGACGCTGCCGAAGGAAGCGCACAAGGTCGCGCATTTCTGCTCGATGTGCGGGCCGAAATTCTGCTCGATGAAGATCACGCAGGACGTGCGCGACTATGCGGCGAGCCTCGGCGACAACGAGAAGGCGGCGATCGCGGGCATGGCCGAAATGAGCGAGAAGTTCAACGCGCTCGGCGGTCAGGTTTATCTCGACGCGGAGAAGGTGAAGGCCAGCAACAAGGTGTTGTGATCGCCGTCATCACGGCGTCGCACGCAACATTGTGATTGCCGGGCGGGTTGCCATAAGCAGCCCGCCCCTTTTTATTCCTCACAGTGCGAGTATCGCTTCGTCACAGGCATGATTGCGAGCCGTATCATGAAACCGCTTTCCGCCGTCCTGGTCGTGCCCGTGGTATCGATAACCTTGCTCGCACCCGTCAAAGCCTCCGCCCAAACGCCACCGGCGGACGATCCGCCCTCCCTCACCGAAAAACTCAACGCCTATGTCGGGTGCATCAACCGGCTGTCCGAGCGGTCCTACGATTCACGGCGGCGCTATTTCAGCTGGGCCGGCAAGAATGGCCCGACCGGCAAGGAGCGCATCATCTACGGCACCTACACGATCTACGACACATCCGATTGCCGCAGGAACGTGGAGACGGCCAATGCGCTGGAGCCGCGCGACGCCGAACTCGAGGCCGCAGCATCGGCCTATGCCGACGCCGTGAGCAAGCTCGAACCGCTGTTGAAAGAGGCCGACGACTATTACAGGCAGGAAGACTACAAGGACGACAAAATGGCCAAGGGCCGCGCGCTGCATCCGCAGCTCGTCGCCGCCTGGGATGCTTTTGCGCGCGCCGATACGGCGCTGCGGAAAGGCGTCGAGACCATCAACGACAGGCGCGCGGCCGAGCGCCTTGCCGCGATCGAGCGGAGCGAGGGCAAAAGCGCCCGTTATCACGTCGATGCGGTAATGATCGCCGCCAAACGCGTGGTACGCAGCATGGAGACCGGCAAACCCAATATCGCGGCCATCACGCAGGCGGTGAACGATTACGAGACGCTCGTCAAATCCACCGAAAAGCTCGCTGACGCTGGCGACGCCAAGATCGACTCGTTCTTCGTGAGCAATGCGAAATCCTTCCTCACCAGCGCCAAGCAGCTGATGCGCCGCATCCGCGACAAGGTCCCCTACAGCCAGGGCGACAAGATGATGCTCAATGCCGGCGGCGGCTGGATGGTCGAGGGCTCGCCGCAACGGCTGATGCGCGACTACAATCAGCTGGTCGACAGCTACAATCGCGCCCGCCGGGTGTGATGGCGCGCGGCAGGCGATCGTGGCGCTGAACTGAACGCCCTGCCTCACAATGAGACAAGGTTCACATCTGTTCGCGCAGAACGAATCGGGACGGCGATTCGGCGCAGCGGCGAAGTCTGAAAAGAGTGTTTACGTCGATGCTCTGCCGTGCGCCGCGTCTAACCTCTGCGCAGCGTGTTTGCGTCTCGCACAATCTCATTGTGATCGAATGCCAGATCGAGATCGCGCCAGTCGGCGCGAAATCCGGCGTCGGCCGCGTCGTCGCCTGCGACCGGCTCATAGTCGTTGACCTCGATCAGATAGGCGATGCTGATCGTCCAGCCGCGCGGGTCGCGGCCGGGTTTCGAATAGACGCCGACCAGCCGCAGGTCACGTGCCTCAAGCCCGGTCTCCTCAAGGAGCTCGCGGCGCGCGGCGTCCTCCGTCGTCTCGCCGGGATCGACGAAGCCGCCGGGCAGCGCGAACTGCCCCGCAAAGGGCGGATTGCGCCTGCGGATCAGCAACAGGCGATCGCGATCGTCGAATACGACGCAATCGACGGTGACGCTGGGTCTCTCGTGGGTCATGTTCGCAACGGAGCGGCCCGCGGTTGTCACAGCGCTGAGCGCGCATTTGCCTCACAATGATACAAGGTTCGCATCTGTTCGTGGAGAACGAATCGCGACGCGATTCGCGGCCCGAACATCCCGCAATCAACGCAACAGAATTCAGCGCCGATTTTGCGCGCGCCACCGCCTGCCGGATGGTATGGTTAATGAATGATTGATGCGCGGTTCGCGCGTCACGCAGGTGAGCATGACTCAACCGTCCGATTACATCCGCTGGGAGACCCGGTTCGCCAAGCCCGAATATGAATTCGGCAAGGCGCCGAACGATTTTCTCGTGACCTGCAAGCCGCTGCTGCCGAAGTCCGGCACTGCCCTCGCAGTCGCCGATGGCGAGGGCCGCAACGGCGTCTGGCTCGCCGAACAGGGGCTCGACGTCACCTCGGTCGATTTTTCTCCGTCAGCCCAGAAGAAGGCCGCGGCGCTCGCCGCCGAGCGCGGCGTCTCGCTCACCCTGATCCAGGCCGACGCCCACACCTGGGATTATCCGGAAGCGGCGTTCGACGTCGTCGCCGAAATCTTCACCCAGTTCTCGACGCCGGCCGAGCGCCCGCTGAAATGGGCCGGCATGCGGCGCGCCTTGAAACCCGGCGGCCTGCTCATCATCGAAGGCTATGCGCCGAAGCAGCTGCAATATGGCACCGGCGGGCCGAAGGAGATCGAGCACCTTTATACACGCGACATGCTGGAACAGGCCTTCGGCGATTTCGACGACGTGCGGATCGTCGAGGAAGAGCGCGAGATGCGCGAGGGCGCAGGACACGCCGGAATGTCGGCCGTAATCAACCTCACCGCCCGCAGGCCGCGCGAGTACAAGTAATTCTCACAGCGGATAGCGCTCCGGCGTGACACCGCATTGCTCAAGGAACTTCCTGATCTGCACCACTTCGTCCTTGGGCAGACTGTGCTGCGCATGGACGAAGGCGGCAGATCGATCGTTCAGCTTCACCTTCACGCGGTTGCCGGCACTGTTCTCGATCTCGGCACTCAGCTCTTCGAAAACGTGCAACACCTTCTTCAGATCGATATTGGCACTGACCGGATGCGCGAACAGGGCGTGAAGCGTCTTGCGATGATGATGGTTCATTGTGCGTTTTCCAGATTTTCCGGACATGTCTAGATCTTTCAGCGGCCGTGGCGTTTGATCTTGCGCAAACGGACCGCCAGTCCCTCAGCGATCGCGCCACCGGTTGACTCTTGCATTGACGCAGTGCCGGACGAGCGGCAGTCTCAGCTGCATCCATCACGCTGAACACTCTCCCATGCCGTCGACTCTGGACCACGCCCGCGCCATTCTCGCCGCCAACAACGTGGCTGCCGAAGGGTCGTTGATGTACGCCCTCCATGAGGAACAGGTGTTTGATACCGGCGCCTTCTGGCGGCTGTTCGAAGCGATGAAGATGATCGCTGATTCACCGCCCGAAGCGCGTGGTGAAGACACCCGGCAGATGGCGGCGCGGGTTCATCAGCAGTTTCTGCTTCACATCATCTATCATCTGCATGGGCTCGACGGCGCGCGCCTCCTCGGCTTTCCCGCAGACACGCTCTACGCGTGGCTGGACCGGCTTGCCTGGGTGTTCGATCCCGTGGTGTTTGGCACTGCGGGCTACGGCGAACCGATGTTCGACGACGATCTGACGGCCCCGTCCGGGCCTCAGCATTAGCCCACGCCGTGCGGACATTTATCCGAACCGCGCCCTCGCCCGCGCGCGCGCTTCGATGTCGCTCTCGCGTGCAGGCGCATCATTGCATTCAGGTCAGCGCGTCGAATCCATAGGCATTCATCCGTCCGAACGCCTTCAGATTCGGATGCGGGACGAACGCGGTATGGCAATCAAGCACGGCCGGAAGCCCCGATTGCATGGCGCGCGCGAGCGCGGGTGCAAGCTCGTCCGGCCGGGTCACGGTCTCGCCGAAACAGCCAAAGCCCCGGGCAATGGCTGCATAGTCGGTGCCGTCAAGCCGCGTCCCGAGTTCGAAATCGAATTGCGCGCGCTGCCCGGCCCGGATGATGCCCCAGGCGGCATTGTTGTGAACGATGGTGATCACGGGAAGCCGGTTTCGCCGCGCCGTGTCGAGTTCCTGGATCGTGAAGCCGAACGAACCGTCGCCGGTGATGTTGAAGACCGCACGGTCCGGATGATCGATCTGCAGCGCAAGCGCATAAGGCAGCCCGAAGCCCAGCTGGCACATGCCGGGGTCGTGGAAGCGCGTACGGGTTTCCTTTACCGGCAGGATATCGTTGCTCCAGAAGCTGGTATGGCCGCCGTCATAGACGCACATGGCTTTGTCCGGGAGCGCATCGGCGAGGGCGTGGTTCAGGGCCGCAGGATGCATCGTGCCGCTGTCGCCCGTCATCTGCCGAAGCGATGCTTCATAGGCGAGACGCTTGTCGCGCAACCGCTTCAGCCAGCCGCCCTCTACGGCAAGACCGTCGTCTTTCAACCCGTCGAGGATATCGGCGAGCGCAAGCGCGGCATCGGCCTGGATCGCGACCTCGTGCAGAGCGGGAGCGCCGAGCGCAAGCGGATCGATATTGATATTGACGAGGCGCTGGCGGCCCGCCAGAGGTCCGCGCTCATCCCACATCCACGACGAGAAGCGACACCCCGCCGCGAGGATGACATCCGCCTCCGCAAAGGCCGCATGCAATGCATCGCCGCCAATGATGCCGCCGTGGCCGATAAAGTGCGGACTTCCGGATGCGGCAACGCCCAGCGCCATCTGCGTCGCAACCACCGGCGCGTGCAGACGCTGCGCCAATTCGCGAATGCGCTCTTCGGCGCGGCTTGCGACCACACCGCCGCCGGCCACGATCAGCGGCCGCCGGGCTTCACGGAGCAAACCGACGGCGGCCTGGACGAGCTGCGGCGCTGCGCGCGGCCCCGCGATCGGCCGGTAGCGCGATGGCGGTATCGCAAGCTGATCGTCCGACATCTCGCAGCTGGCCGAGAGGACATCCTGCGGAATGTCGAGATGGACAGGGCCCGGCCGCCCGGTCAACATCTCGCGGAAGGCGCGGCGCACGAGATCGGGGATGCGGCGCGGATCGTTCACAACGGCATTCCATTTCGTGATCGGCCTGAACAGCGCCTGCGCGTCGAGATCCATGAACATCCCGGCATGCGGATAGGCCGCGGCGCGATGCTGGTTGGTTGTTATGAGCAGGACCGGCAGATTGTTATTGAAGGCGACGCCCGCACCCGAGGCGAGATTGAGGCTGCCTGGACCCATCTCGCCCATCGCCAGCGCGACGCGGCCCGAGCCGGCAAAGCTGGCCGCCGCCATCATTGCCGCTGCGGCCTCGTGGCGCGTGCCGGTAAACCGGATCCGCTGGCCGCGATGAATGGCATGCAGCAGCGAGGCAAGCTTGCCGCCGACAACACCGAAGGCGCTTGTCACGCCTTCATTGGCGAGCAGCCGCTCGAGGATTTGCGCACCGGTCAGCGTCATGATCACTCTGCAGCGGTAAAGCCGGTGGCCTTGACGATGGGCGCCCAGCGATCGCGATCCTCCCTGATCTGAACCGCAAACGCTTCCGGCGTCATGAAGCGTGTCTGCAGAGCGCTCTTGCCGAGGCTGTCGACAACCTCCGGCGCCTGCAAACCCTCGCGCAAAATCTCGCTGAGAGACCGGACGATCGTATCCGGCGTCTTCGCCGGCAGGAACCAGCCCAGCCATTCCTGCATCGCGATGTCGGTGAAGCCTTGCTCGGACAGCGTCGGGATATCGGGCGCGAACGGACTGCGCTGTGCGCTGCAAATACCCAGCGAGCGAAGCTTGCCGCTTTTGATATGGGGCAGCACCTCACCCAGCACATTGAAGCTGACAGGAATGACGCCCGCCAGCATGTCCGCGAGCAACGGAGCACCGCCGCGATACGGGACGGCGGTGAACTCGAAATTCGCGGCGCGCTGCAGCAGCATGCCGGCGAAATGAAGCGCCGATCCGGCCGCAGGGATGCCGTAGGACGACTGCTTCGGATTGGCCCGCGCCCACGATACGAAATCGGCAACGGTCTTGATCTCCGCCGGTAAGGCGGCGCTCGCGGTGAACGAATAGACGTACGTGCAGGTCGTCGAAACCGGGATGAAATCGGTCAGCGCATCGTAATTGAGGTTGCGATAGGTGTGCGGATAGAGCGTCATGATCGAGGCGGGAATCTGCAGGATGGTCAGACCGTCCGGATTCGCGCGCTTGACGAATTCCACGGCGAGCCGCCCGCCCGCGCCGACCTTGTTGTCGACCAGAACATTGCTCGCGTAGCGCCCGCGCATCCGCTCGGCCATCGGGCGCGAGACCAGATCGCCGATGCCGCCTGCAGGAAAACCGGACACGATGAAGGCGTTGCCGGCGATCTGCGCCTGCGCGCGATTTTGCACTAGCAACGGACTTGCGGCAGAGGCTGCAAGAGTTGCAACAAACCGACGGCGATCGATCATCCGTTTTCCTCCCGCTTTTGTCTGACGCCTTGGCGGCCCTTGATGGCCGATCATATTCGAGATGTGCCGGCGTTTCATCGTGCCCGCGCGTGTCGCCGTACGATTTTTTTGCCTTTCCTGTACCGCATCGCGGTTTGTGCGGCTTGAAGCGGCGCGGAAGTTGGCGCACGCTTTGCGTTCAGGACGCACCGACAAGAACAACAACGATGACAGGGAGACGCACCATGATACGGCTTGCGCAGCTTTGCGCCGGCGGTCTGATCGCCGCTGCGGTTTCACTCGCGCCCGCTTCCGCTCAACCCTATCCCGACAAACCAATCCGCGTGATCGTATCGATCGCCGCCGGCAGCGTGACGGACGTGATCGTACGCGCGGCGGCGAAAGAGCTCGAAGGCAAGCTCGGTCAGCCGCTGGTGATCGAAAATCGCGGCGGTGCCGCCGGCATTCTCGCCGGCCAGTCCTGCGCGCAATCGGCGGGCGACGGCTACACGCTGTGCGTCATCTACCACTCGACCATGTCGTACAATCCGGTGCAGTTCGACAAGCTACCCTACAATGCCGACGAGTTCGTGCCGGTGACACGACTGTTCTTCCTCACCGAAGGATTGTTCGTGAATGCCGAAGTGCCGGCAAAGACCGTCGCGGAATTGCGCACGCTCGCGCAGGCAAAGCCGGATGGATTGAATTTCGCAACGCTCGGCAATGGTTCGTTCCCGGACCTGTTTCGGATTTGGCTGAACAACCAGTGGGGCACGAAGATCGTCGGCGTGCCCTACAAGGGTGGCGGTCCGGCCGCGCAGGCGCTTGCCGCAAACGAGGTGCAGATGACGCGCTTCGGTGTCGGCAATTTCCGCGGCGCCATGGAGGCGGGCAAGGTGCGGATGCTGGCGATCGCAGCCGATCAGCGCTCGAAGCAATTCCCCGAAGTACCGACGCTGAAGGAAGCCGGACTGAACTATCCCGGTCAGGGCTGGTGGGGTCTTGCCGCCCCGAAGGGCACGCCGGCGCCGATCGTGGAGAAAGTGAACGCGGCCTTCGTGTCGGTGTTCAGCGACCCGAAATTTGCCGAATTCCTGGACAAGCAATTGGTGGTGCCGGCGCCAACCAGCCCGGCGGCGTTCGCGGCCTTTCTCAAGGAGGACCGCAAGGCGGCCGAGGATCTGGTGAAGATCGCCAACGAGCCGCGCAAGGAATACAAGCCGCAATAGGCCAGGACAGACGATCGCAGACCATCTCAGATGCTCTGCGCGCGCAGCCGCGCGAAACGGCCGGAAAATCGCCGATAAGAGCTCTAAGCAGATTGGGGTCCGCCATCCACAAACGGAAGGCGGACCCCTCCCGTTTTGGGCCGTCAGGTGCCATGTTGGACCTTGAGATTCGCATGGCAGACCACGCAAAAACCCCAGCAAAATCAGGCATCGCCGCGCGCGCAATGGCCGCGATGCAAGGCGGACCGGCGCCCGATTACCTCGCGGCACTCAATCCGGAGCAGCGGCTCGCGGTCGAGACCCTGGACGGGCCGGTGCTGGTCCTGGCCGGCGCCGGAACCGGAAAAACCCGTGTCTTAACAACGCGGATCGCTCATATCCTGCGGCTCGGCCGCGCCCACCCGTCGCAGATTCTTGCCGTGACCTTCACCAACAAGGCGGCGCGCGAGATGAAGGTCCGCATCGGCGAGATGGTGGGGCAAATTGTCGAAGGAATGCCGTGGCTTGGCACCTTCCACGCGATCGGGGTCAAGATCCTGCGCCGTCACGCCGAGCTGGTGGGCCTGAAATCCAATTTCACCATTCTGGATGTGGATGACCAGATCAGGCTGATCAAACAGCTCCTGGAAGTAGCAAACGTCGACGAAAAAAGATGGCCGGCAAGGGTATTCGCCGGGATCCTCGACGGCTGGAAGAACCGGGGATTGACGCCGGACCAGGTTCCGGCCGGCGAAGCGATGGTCTTCGCCAACGGCAAGGGCAAGGAGCTCTATGCCGCCTATCAGGAGCGGCTGAAGACGCTCAATGCCTGCGACTTCGGCGATCTTCTGCTCGAACAATTGCGGCTGTTCCGCCATCATCCGGATGTGCTCGCCGATTATCAGCGGCGCTTCCGCTATATTCTGGTCGACGAATATCAGGACACCAACGTCGCGCAATATCTGTGGCTGCGGCTGTTGGGGCAGCCGACGCGCGAGGCCACTCGGGCGGTCACCTCTCCGCTCGCACGAGAGGTCGATCCGCTGGAGCGAAGCGAAGCCGGATCGGGTGAGGGGGAAGGACGCGACCGAGAGATCAGCGCCCCCTCACCCCAACCCTCTCCCCCAAGGGGAGAGGGAGCTCCAGCGAGTTTGCCGCGCGCGCCTTTGCAAAAAAACATCTGCTGCGTCGGCGACGACGACCAGTCGATCTATGGCTGGCGCGGCGCGGAGGTGGACAACATCCTGCGCTTCGAGAAGGATTTCCCCGGCGCGACCGTGATCCGCCTCGAACGCAACTACAGAAGCACCGGCCACATCCTTGCCGCGGCGTCGCATCTCATCGCACATAACGAAGGCCGGCTCGGCAAGACGCTGCGCACCGAGGACGTGCCCGGCGAAAAGGTGACTGTTACCGGGGCCTGGGATTCCGAAGAAGAAGCCCGCGCCATCGGCGAGGAGATCGAGCAGCTCCAGCGCAAAAAGCACAAGCTGAACGAGATCGCGATCCTCGTCCGCGCCTCATTTCAGATGCGCGAATTCGAAGACCGCTTCGTCACGCTCGGCCTGCCTTATCGCGTGATCGGCGGTCCGCGCTTCTACGAACGCGCCGAAATCCGCGATGCACTGGCGTATCTGCGCGTCATCAACCAGCCGGCCGACGATCTCGCCTTCGAGCGCATCGTCAATGTGCCGCGCCGCGGGCTCGGCGACGCCACGGTGAAGCAGCTGCACGATCACGCGCGCATAGGCCGCATGCCGCTGACCGAGGCCGCACGCGCCATCATCGAGACCGATGAACTGAAGCCGAAACCGCGCGGCGCCTTGCGCGATCTGATGACCGCATTCGACCGCTGGCGCACCCAGGCCGAGCACCTGCCGCATACCGAACTAGCCGAAATCGTCCTGGACGAAAGCGGCTACACCGAAATGTGGCAGAAGGATCGCTCGGCCGATGCCGCGGGCCGGCTCGAAAACCTGAAGGAGCTGGTTCGCTCCATGCAGGATTTCGAAAACCTCAACGGCTTTCTCGAACACATCGCGCTGGTCATGGATCGCGATGCCGACGGCATCGACGACGCCGTCAGCATCATGACCGTGCATTCCGCCAAGGGGCTGGAATTCGACACCGTGTTCCTCCCCGGCTGGGAGGAAGGCCTGTTTCCGCATCAGCGATCGTTGGACGAAAGCGGGCGTGCCGGCCTCGAGGAAGAGCGCCGCCTTGCGCATGTCGCGATCACGCGCGCGCGCAAGCGCGCCAAGATCTACTTCGCCACCAACCGCCGCATGAAGGGATTGTGGAACTCCACCATCCCCTCGCGCTTCCTCGATGAATTACCCGAAGAGAACGTCGAGGTGACGGAGGCGAAAGGCGGCTTCGGCGGCAGCTTTGGTAACTTGGCGGGCTATGGCAGCCTCGGCGCTGCCTTTGGCGGCGGACGCGGCATGAGCGGGGGAATGGGCGGAGGCTACGGCGCCTCGCGCTTCGACAATTTCACACCGGCCGCGTCGAGCTATTCAACGCCCGGCTGGCAGCGCGCGCAAAAGCGCAAGCGCGACGAGTTAGATGGCTTCGGTGACGAAGGCTCGGAATACGAATCCGAAGGCCGCTTCAGCGATGCGGACGGTGCTGAATGCTCCGATTCACGTCCTCCCCTGCGGGGGAAGTCGCCCGGCGGGGGCGGACGGCAGGCGGATTCTTTCACATCCCGCCCCGGCTCCCATGCCTCTCGCACTACCGGCACCTCCAAGGGCCGCTTCGCCGCGCGCAAAGAGCCGCTCACCATCGAAGGCGAACTCGTCGCCAAGTCGACCGGCGTGGCATCACCCTTCAGCAAGGGCGACCGCGTATTTCACATCAAGTTCGGTAACGGCAACGTCGTCGCAGTGGATGGCAACAAACTCACCATCCAGTTCGACAAGGCCGGCGAGAAACGCGTAGTTGATAGCTTCGTAGAGCGGGTGTGAGGCTGGTCTCAATCCGAAGCCGTGCTTTTTGCACAGAATGCAAAATCGGCCGAAAGCCAGAACAAAGCTAGGACCAAAATCTCAGTGTGGTGGGTGTACAAGGATTCGAACCTTGGACCCGCTGATTAAGAGTCAGCTGCTCTACCAACTGAGCTATACACCCGGGCCACTTACTCGCCGTCAGGCGAAAGCGGGGGTCGTTTAGCAAAGCGTCCCCCCGGTGTCCAGCAAGCCGGCGCCGGAAGCGGTGCAAATCCACGCGGCGCGGATCCATTACCGTCAAGGATTTGCGGGGCGACGGCCGGCCCTGCGAGCCGCAGCTTGCGCCCGGTCAATAAAGTCCGGTTCGGACACGGCCCCGGTCAGCCGGCCTTTCCGGCCTCAAGCCGTTGGATATTTGCTCCGGCCACCGTTCCAGACCCCGCCTCTGATCGTCCGGGTGAAAATCGGCCTGAGCCAGAAGCGGAAAAAAAGGCCGCCGGGCGGGGGGACCCGGCGGCCTCCTGCGTGGCGACGATCGGGGGCTGGGGGGCTCAGATGATCGTCGCTTCCGAAGTCCTATTCGCCCCGCGCGCCGGTGACGCATATACGTGCGCCCCAGCGAACATGTGAGCTCCGGCGCGCAAAATGCGCGCGCCTCGACAATCGAAAAGCTAATGCTCTCAGCCGCGCCGCATCAACTTAATTATCGGACAGGTTCGGGCGGAACCAGCTGTCCAAACGCGACGAATTGCCACTTTCGCGCCGCTTTTTTTGCGCGCGCGGCGATTTCATCGGCTAGACTTTTATCATGACCGGGAACACCCGGCAGGCCGGGCGAACCGGAAACCAAAAAGGCCACAGGGAGAAGATGCTATGCAGCAGTTGAAACGGAAGACCTGGCTTGCGCTGTCCACCGCCGGTGTCGCGGTCGCGCTCGTCGTCACGACCGCGCCGCTGGCCCAGTCGCAGGAACGCAAGTCGATCCGCTGGTCCACGTCGAGCGTGGATTCCTACGGCTACAAGGTCGCCGCCGCGATGGTGAAGATCGCCGAGGAAGCGCTCGGCGGCGAATATACCATCACTGTCAACCCCTATCCCGCGACAACAGCGGCGATGAAGGCCGCGATGGATGGCAACGGCGAGATCGGTTACACCGCCGATGTCGGCATGACCCAGCTTTATGCAGGCGAAGGCGGTTTCAAGAATTACACCCCGGCCAAGGGCAAGCTGGTCCACACCTGGTATGCCTACCCCATGGAATCCTTCATGGCGGTGCCCGCGGACAAGGCGGCGCAGTACAAGTGCCTGAAGGACCTGTCCGGCAAGCCTGTTTTCTTCACGCCGGCCGGATTCATGAACTGGCTGAATTTCCAGCGGATGTATAAGGCGCTGGGATATGACTTCAAGCACGTCCAGATCGATCCGAAGACGCAGTCCGACGCGCTGAAAGGCGGCACCATTGCGGGTTCTGTGGCCTACACCACGTCAGGTGCATCGCTCGCGCCCTACTGGAAAGAGACCGAGGTCCGAATGGACGTGAAAGTCGTCAATCCGTGCCCGGATGAAGTCGCGAAGCTCAAATCCGCGGGCCTGACGATCGCCGATGTCAGCCCCAAAGTGTTCGCGAAGGACGTCGGCGTCCAGAACATCCAGGGCGTGCCGATTCTGTTTGCCTACAACATGCGCGCCGATATGCCGGAGGACGTGGTCTATAAGCTGCTCAGCGCCTTCTACAAGAACCGCGACGCGCTGGCGAAGGCGGATGCCGGGTTCACGCCGATGGCGAAAGACTTCATCGGCATGCAGGTCAATGGCATCAAGGCCAATCCCGATATTCCCGTACATGCCGGCCTCGCCAAGTTTCTGAAGGAGCACAAGGCGTGGGACGACAAGTGGACGATCGCGAAGGCCGGAAGCTGAGCCGATTGCGGTAATCTGCAGCCGAGGCGAATGCGCGGGCAGGCGCATCGCCTCGCCTGTTTGCCAGGCGCGCCCGCGTCCCGCCACGGCGCGGCGTGCCGGCTATGCCACAACGCGCGAACGCAACAATAACGATAACCTGCGACGAGCCGGAGGGGACGGCGATGGTGTCCGAGGGACTGCGGAGGCATGTCAGCCTCAATAACGTCATTCTTTTTTTCTCAGCCGTCCTGCTGACCTGGCTGCTCTATTATTTCTATACTGGTGCCGGCGGACCGCAGGAGCTTGCCGCGCGGCTGATCCCGGTCGCCGTCATCCTGCAAACCCTTTTCATGTACCGTGAGAATTATCTCTACAAATGGCTGCCGCCGCGGGTGAACGACATCGTTGTCGTCATCTATGTCGCCATCGCGCTCTATGCATTCTGGCACTTCTGGTGGGAATTCGAGGAGATCGCAATCTACCGGCAGGGCTCCTACACGCGGGGCGACTTCATCTGCGGTCTGCTGATCTTTCTTCTGGTGATGGAATTGTCGCGGCTTGCACATCCCGCGCTGTTTTGGATCAACCTCGTTCTGGTGTTTTACACGCTGTACGGCAATCTCAGCCCGGTCGATTTTTTCTGGCACCCGGGCACGACGTTTTACCGCGTCGTCACATCCAGCACTGTCGAATTATCGACTGGAATTTACGGAATTTACGGACAGCTCGCGCTGACGCTGATTGCCGCTTTTCTGCTGCTGGCGGCTGCGGCGCGCGGTTTCGGCGCGCAGAGTGCCATGATTGCGGTGATGCGAAGGCTCGCCGGGCGCTCGCGTCAGATGGTGCCGCAGACTGCGGTGATGGGATCGCTGGCCGTCGGCACCATTTCGGGTTCGGGCTCGGCCAATGCAGTTGTCGTCGGCTCGATCACCATTCCGCTGATGAAACGCTATGGCGTACCCGGCACCTTCGCCGCCGCGGTCGAGACCTCGGCCTCGATGGGCGGTTTGCTGATGCCGCCGATGATGGGGGTCGGCGCGTTCCTGATGTCCGACTTCCTCGGCGTGCCCTATTGGGACGTCGTGGCCCGCGGCTTCGGCCTCGCGCTGGTCTATTACGGCTGCGTCTCGCTCGCGGTCTATCTGCTGTGCGTGCGGCTGCTGCCACGCGATGAAGTCTCGCCGCCACCGGTCCCGCGCTATAATCAGGTCAAGACCGCGATCTTCTTCGTATCGGTTCTCTATCTCATTTTCCTGATGGGCTATCTCGGCATCGGCGAATTGCGCGCCGCGCTCTACACCGCGGCCTTCATGTTCTTCTTCCTGATGGTGGCGTTCCTGTATTTCAAGCACGTCCTGAAGGACCCGGAGGTCAAGGACCAGTCGCTGCTGGAGTGCATCCGGCTCAGCATCGAGACTCACGGCGACATGACGTCCTATCTGACGCTCTTGCTCGCCACACTCGGCATCATGATCGGGTTGTTCACGGTGACCGGCTTCATCAACCGCATGGGCGCGACACTGCTCGATCTCGGCGCGTGGAATATCGTCGCGATGATCGCGATGGCCTATATTTTCGGCTGGCTGGTCGGCGCCGGCCTGCCGCCGACCGCGACCTACATTATCGGCGCGGTGATCATCGTGCAGCCGCTCACCAATCTCGGCGTCAATCCGTGGGTGGCGCATTTCTTCGTGTTCCTGATCTCGGTCTGGGGCGAGCTGTCGCCGCCGACATCGCTCACCGCGGCCGTGTCGGCCCGCATCGCGGAAGCATCCTTCATGCGCACGATGTGGGAAGCGCTGAAAATCTGCATGCCGATCACCCTGATGACCTTTGCCATCTTCACGCGATCGAACATGGTGGTGACGACCGGCTGGGCTCAGATCGCCGACGTCATCGTCGTCTTCATCGGCACAAGCGGTATCGCCTTTGCGATGTTCGGCCGGATGTCCACCAACACAGCCCTCGACATAGGACTGCGTCTGGTGATCGCCGCGCTGGCGCTGTTCGTGCTGTTCTATCCGAACGATAGCTGGGCGCTTGCGGTCTCACCGGCGGTCGCGATCCTTACCATCTTCGGTCTGATGCGTCATCGTGTCATTGCGCCGCCGGCATCACTCGACGAGCCTTTGGATGACCGCGACACGCGCGGCGACCTGTCCGCGCTCGTCGCCGAAGCCAAGCGAGATATGGGCTGACGCCAGCAAAAAGGGCCGCTCCCCCGAGCGGCCCTATGCGTCACTGATAAGCGCGGCGCGACAACGCGCGTTACTCGAACCGCGCGGCGAGGCTGCCGAAGCCCATCGCACGCGCGAGACTGATCGCCTCGCGCTTTTGGTCCTCGTCGAGCGATTTCACCAGCGGTTGCGCCGCCGAAACCAGCTTGCGCATCGACGCCGCGCTCATGGCCATTTCGGTCGCGCGGCTCCCGACGCGGCGGAAGAAGCCTGGATTGCCGGACGCATCGGCCACCTGCTGCCGGTCGCCCTCCTGGGCCATGGCGCGCAACGCCGCTTCGACCCGCGGCCAATGCCGTTCCTGCGCTGGGGTCAACCGCAGCGCCGACTTGAACCGGGCGATCCCGGCCTCCAGCTGGCTTGAATCAGCTGCGGCGGGAACGGAGGTTGCGATCGGTGCGGATAAAGCCATCACCACCAGGCCGGCGACAAACGCCTTCCACATTATTGAAAACCCCGCGATTTTCATTGATTTGCTGCAGCGCGGAATACCGCAGGCGGCCGGATCCGGCAACATGCAACCGCCCGGGAAGGGTTAAAACCGGATCAAGATATCTTTCAAAATCCGACACTTAATGCGGCATCATTGCGGCAAGTCGCGGTTTTTGAGCCGCTGTCCGCTCCGTGGCCTCACTTTCCGGTGTGGAGCCGCCAGATCGCTGCAAGAATGTTCGAATAATCGTCCGTCCAGGGCCGCACGCTGCCGTCTGCCTCCTGCAGCCGCCATCCGGGGCGCGCGGTCAGCGTCGCGAGATCGCCTGCCGAACGGGCGACCACCGCCACAAGAGAGCCGGCATACATGTTGCGGTGGATGTCCTCTTTCGAAACCGTATCGTCGCGCCGGACGATGGTGACAAGCCCGTGTGTAGCGCCGACTTCGGCAATGACACTGGCCAGCTCCAGATAGCGGTTGGAGATGTGGAAAGCGATCGCGCCGCCCGGCTTCAACCGGCCGAGATATTGGCCGACCGCTTCCCTGGTTAGCAGATGCACCGGAACCACATCCGAGGAGAATGCGTCGAGCACGATCAGATCGAAGCTGTCGCGTTCCTGGGGTAGCGTCAATCGCGCATCGCCGATAACGATGTCGTTCCCGCCTCCACCACAATCCGTCAGGAACCGGAACTTCTCCGGGTCGCGTGCGAGCCGCACCACCACCGGATCGATTTCGAAATAACGCCAGCGTTCTCCGTCACGCGCATGGCAAGCCATGCTGCCGGTTCCGAGCCCGACCACCGCAACAGCGTCGAGCGTCCCCTTCTGCTCGCGCATTGCCGCGATCGTATCGGCGATCGGACCGCGCTTGTAATAATAGGTCAGCGGCTCCGGCCTTCCGGTATCGGGAGTTCCATCCTCGTTCGTCAAGCGCTGAACGCCGTGCAGCGTCGTACCATGGAACAGCATGCGGAAGCGGCCGTCCGTACTGTCCGCAACCTTGTGCACGCCGAAAAAGCTGCGCGCCGTTTCCGCCTGCACGAATCCCGGCCGGTAGAGCGCAGTCGCGATCAGCACGAAGGCCGTGGTCAGCGCCGCTCTCATGGTGTCGCGTGCATTCACCATGATGAAGGCAGCCAGCGCGACAAGACCGATCATCCACGGAACGGCCATGCCTGCCGGAATCTGGCGGCCGGACAGCCAGGGCAGAACCAGAAGCGCGGTGAGCGCGGCAAAGACGGCAAGGCCCTTGGCCCAGCGCCGCAACCCGCCATCGAATGCGCCGGGCCGGCACAGCAGCGCGAGCACGGTCAGGATCGGATATTCCCATACGTCCGGGAAAACGTAGGGTGCGATCAGACCGGTGAAGATGCCGCCCAGCACGCCACCGACCGAGATCCAGAGATAGAAACCGGTAAGATAGCGAGCATCGGGCCGCTTCTGATAGAGCTCGCGGTGGCAGATCATCGCGGTGACGGCGAGCAGCGCGAGGTCGAGCGCAAGCACCACGAACCAGAACGCCCGCGCGCCCCCGAACAGGGCGATTGCAAGCGGCGCGACGATAAACGGCAGCAACAGCACCATCACACGGTGCGTCCGATCGCCTCCGGCGCGGAAGGTGAAAATGAAGGTCGCAAGAAAAATTGCCAGCGGCACGACCCACAGAAACGGTGCAGACGCGATATCGGTCGAAATATGGGACGTCACGGCGACGAGCATCGCAGATGGAACAAATGCCAATGCGATCCAGACTGCGATATCGCGGATCCGTGGCGCAACGGCCGGCCGGTCGGCGACGCGAAGTTCGGCCGGACGCATGGTCGTAGCCATCAGCAGGCCGGCACCGGCAATCATCGCCATCAGCAACACAAACCCGGCGCTCCAGCTGAGCGATTGCATCCGCAATGTCAGGAACGGCTCAATGACAACGGGATAGGCGAGAAGCGCGACAAACGAGCCGAGATTGGATGCTCCGTAGAGAAAGTACGGATCGTTCGCCTGCGGATGCTTCGTCCTGGCGAACCAGGCTTGCAACAGCGGCGCATTGGCCGCGACCGCAAAGAACGGCAATCCGATCGAGACGCCGAACAATCCTATCAGCCACAGCGCCTCGCCATCCGCCGGCGGCTTGCCGTAGCCCGAGGCCAGCGCAAGCGGCAGCGAGACCAGCGCAAGGCCAAAGACACAGAGATGCACACCGACGGCAACACGCGGATCGAGCACTCTTGTGACGCCATGGGCATAGGCATAGCCGGCCAGCAGCATCGCCTGGAAGAACACCATCGCGACCGACCAGACGCCGGGCGAGCCGCCGAGCAGCGGCAGAGCCATCTTGGCGAACATCGGCTGGACCGAGAACAACAGGAACGCGGACAAGCAGATGGTGACAGCAAAAACCGGCAGGGTCAGAGCGACCAGCGCCAGGGCCATCCGGCCGGTCTCGCCTGCACTTCGTTCGATCGCCGTCATGAGATGCCTGCCGCCCAGCCAAAAGGGTGGCGGCAGGCTGCCAGCGCGGTCTGAAGATTGGCTTAAGGCTATCCGGAGCTTTTGCTTCCCCTCCCCCTTCAGGAGAGGGGCAGCACGGCTTAACCAACGTCCGTCGAATGGATGCGGCGGCCGCGGCCGCCCTCGGCGCCCCGGTTCTGCTTGCTGATGAGCTTGTTCAGCGCACCCAGATAGGCCTTGGCGGAGGCGACCAGCGTATCGGGGTCGGCACCGCGCGAGGTGACCGAATAATCGCCCTGCGCAAGCCGAACCGAGACTTCGGCCTGTGCGTCGGTGCCTTCGGTCACGGCGTGGACCTGGTACAGTTCCAGCACCGCCTCATGCGGCACCAGCGCCTTGATCGCATTGAAGATCGCATCCACAGGGCCATTGCCGGTCGACTGCACGGTTTGTTGCCGGCCGTCGATGTCGAGTTCCAGCGTGGCCGATTGCGGGCCGCGGGTGCCGGCGATGACCGTCAGCGAGGTCAGGGTGATGCGATCGTGCTCGTGCGCGATCTCCTCGTCGACCAGCGCCTCGATGTCCTCGTCGTAGATGTGCTTCTTGCGGTCAGCCAGCGCCTTGAACCGCACGAAGGCATCTTCCAGCTGGTTCTGGCCGAGCTTGTAGCCCAGTTCCTCCAGCTTGTGCTGGAAGGCGTGGCGGCCGGAATGCTTGCCCATCACCAGCGAGGTCTGTTTTACGCCGACCGATTCCGGCGTCATGATCTCGTAGGTCTGGGTATTCTTCAGCATCCCGTCCTGATGGATGCCGCTCTCATGCGCGAAGGCATTCCGCCCGACGATGGCCTTGTTGTACTGCACCGGGAACGAGGTCGCAGCCGACACGAGTTTGGAGGCGCGTGTCAGCATGGTCGTGTCGATGCCGGTCCAGAACGGCAGCACATCGTTGCGAGTCTTGATCGCCATCACGATCTCTTCCAGCGCGGCATTGCCGGCACGTTCGCCGATGCCGTTGATGGTGCATTCGATTTGGCGCACGCCCGCACGTGCCGCGGCCAGTGAATTTGCCACCGCCATGCCGAGATCGTCATGGCAATGCGCCGAAAACACCGCCTTGTCGGCATTCGGCACGCGCTCGCGCAGCATCGTGAACAGCGCGAAATATTCCTCCGGCACGGTGTAGCCGACCGTGTCGGGAATATTGATCGTGGTCGCGCCGGCCTTGATCGCGGCCTCAACACAGCGGCACAGGAAGTCGTGTTCGGTGCGCGTGCCGTCCTCGGCCGACCATTCGACATCGTCGGTATGCTGGCGCGCGCGCGTCACCTGCGCGATCACCATCTCGTAGACCTCGTGCGGCTCCTTCTGGAGCTTGTACTTCATGTGCACGGGAGACGTGGACAGGAAGGTATGGATGCGCTTGCGCGCCGCCGGCTTGATGGCTTCGCCGCAGCGGTCGATGTCCTTCGGCGCAGCGCGGGAGAGCCCGCACACCACCGCGTTCTTGGTGCGCCGCGCGATTTCCTGCACCGCGGCGAAGTCGCCTTCCGAGGCGATCGGGAAACCGGCCTCGATGACGTCCACCCCCATCTCGTCGAGCAGCTCGGCCACTTCGAGCTTTTCATCATGGGTCATGGTCGCGCCGGGGCATTGCTCGCCGTCGCGCAAGGTGGTGTCGAAAATGACGACGCGGTCCTTATCGGAGCGCTGGGTCTCGGCGGATGGAGCCGTTGTCATGAAATGGTCCTTGTCTCGTCTTGCGCCGCTGTCGGGCGCCTATTCAGGGTTTCTGTCCGGTGACCCCCTGAGCGCCCAGGCAACATTGCCCAGCCGGCCCTCAGGGGCGCGTAAGGAGCAGAAGACCGCCGAGAATGAGGGCAGCACCGGTCAGGGCGTCCTGCGCCCCCCGTTTCGTCGCGCGTGCAAAACCCTGCGCGGACATGCCGAAAACCCTCGAAAAACAGACCGTTAGAGTGCGGCACCACGGTTAATGCGGCATTAACCGATGGCGTCTGCAACGTCCTTGTAGCGGACGCCGGGGTGTTTCGGCAAGGGCTGGGTCCAGCCCCAACGGCCGTGCCAGACCTTAGCTCCCCTTGCCGCTCTTGCCGTTCTCCTTCTTGCCGGACTTCTTCTCCGGCAGTTCGGCGGCGAGCAGCGCCCGCGCTTTCCTCAATTCGTCGCGGGCGGCCTCATCGACCGCCGGATAATGCAGGTCGAGACTTTCCATGGCCTCGACCAACGCCGAGGCGACGACGAGCCGCGTGAACCACTTCTTGTCCGCCGGCACCGCAAACCACGGCGCATGCGCCCGGCTGGTCTCGCGGATCGTCTCCTCATAGTAGCGCATATAGTCGTCCCAGCGCTTTCGTTCCGCGACATCGCCGAGGTTGAACTTCCAGTTCTTGGCCGGATCGTCGATCCGCTCAAGAAAGCGCTTGGCCTGTTCGTCCTTCGAGACGTGAAGGAAAAATTTCAAAATCAGCGTTCCGTTGCGCGCCTGATATTTTTCGAAGGCACGGATATCCTCGAACCGCTCCTTCCAGATGTCCTTGGTTATGAGCTTTTGCGGCAGCTTCTGCTTCGCCAGAATGTCCGGATGCGCCCGGACCACCAGCACCTCTTCGTAATAGGAGCGGTTGAAAATCCCGATCCGGCCGCGCTCAGGCATCGAAATCGTGGTGCGCCACATGAAGTCGTGATCGAGTTCGTGCGAAGTCGGCGCCTTGAACGAATAGACCTGGCAGCCCTGCGGATTGATGCCGGACATCACATGCTTGATGACGCCGTCCTTGCCGGCGGCATCCATCGCCTGGAAGATCGCGAGCACCGCCCAGCGATCCTGGGCATAAAGCTTCTCCTGATATTCAGCGAGTTTGCCGATGCTCTCCTGAAGCATCTGTTTCGCCTCGTCCTTATCGATCGCAAGGCCGGCGCTGTCGCCGGGGTCGATATCCGTCAGGCGAAACTTTTCGGGATTGTCGATGCGATATTTGCGGGCGAGGGCTTCGAGCTTCATGCCACCACTTCACTGCGAAGCGGCGTGTTTGGCAAGCGGCTTACGGGACCTGGCTTCGCAGGAAGGTCTGAATGAATTCAGGCATCATGGAATGGATGTCAGCGGGTCCACGGGCGACGAACGCATCGGCAAGCTCCGGATCGGGGTCACTTCCGATATGGGCGCGAATCCGGTCGGCAAGCCCCTCGGCGGTGTCGGGAGCCCGCATCGGTTTGAGCAAGCCGATCAGCGGCCCGGCAGGAACACAATGCCAGGCGTCATCGACGTCAAACTCCTCCGCACTGAGTCCCGTCTCTTCCTGCACCTCACGCCGGACGCTGGCTTCAAGATCGACCCGTTGCCCGGTCACATCGTTTGGATCGGGCGTGCCGCCGGGGAAATAGATCTTGCCGGCATTCGCGGTCCCGCCGCTCATCACGCCCAGCACATAGCCGCCGTCCGATCCCTGCAGCGCGCCCAGTGCAAAGCAGTTGCGGATGTTGGGGTCGGGGAAACCAAAATCGCGCCACGCCATGAAGCTCGCAAAGTCGGTCTCGAAATAGCGCCCGCGCAGGCAGGTGCCGTCGATCTCATGACGATGCATCAACAGCACGCGCCCATTCCAAAGACCCGGCTTGTCGCGCCGCTGCGCCTGAAAATGCGCATCGATCTCGGCGCCGTGCTCGCGCGCAAACGCCCACTCGAACGGCTCGACGCTGAGGTCAAGACTTTCGATACGAAGGACAGTGCCGCAGGTCATGCCTCGATATGACCGTCGCTGACGATAATGGCGCCGCCGCCGATGGTCGCGCGCGTGAGCACGCCGCTTTCAACCGTCATACCAAGTTCGATCTGGCTCGGCCGGCCCATCTCGTAGCCCTGTTCGATCACGAAGCGATGCTCGCCATCGGCCGGCCGCGTGGTCTCCATCACGACGCCGGCAAACGCCGCGGCCGCGGCGCCCGTAGCCGGGTCTTCGCGAATGCCGAGGCCCGGCGCAAACATGCGGGCATGGAAATGATGACCCGGCTCCGCGGTCTCGCCGCAATAGAGATAGACGACCGCCCGGCCCTCGCGTCCGAACACAGCTTCGAATGAAGGGGCCGGCTCCGCGCGGCCGATGGCATCGAGATCGCGCACCGGCACACAATGCGCAGGGACGCCGGCCGACCAGCGGGACGGTGCGCCGAAACCGATTTCATCATCCTTCAGCCCGAGCGCCGCTGCGGCCTCCTGTATCGTCACTGCCGTGCCGGTCCGGCCCGGCAAGCGCGGCAGAATGAAGCTTGCATGGCCGCGATCCTTGCCTTGGACGCCCACCTTGCAATGAACCGGGCCGACTGCCTCCTCCAGCACGATCTCGTGCGATCCGAGATTGTAGCCGCTCATGCAGCCGAGCAGCACAGCGGTTCCGACCGTCGGATGACCGGCAAACGGCAATTCGGCAGCCGGGGTGAAAATCCGCAGCATCGCGCGATACCGCTGGTTCGACGGCTGCATCACGAAAACGGTCTCGGCGAGATTGAATTCGCGCGCGATGGCCTGCATGGCGGCCTTGTCGAGGCCGTCGGACTCCAGCACCACCGCTAGCGGATTGCCGGCAAAGCGGGTCTGCGTGAACACATCGAGGGTGACGAAACGGCGGCGCATGGAAGACCCTGTCATTCGCGGGTTGAGCCGCGGATCCATCGGTAGTGAAAGCTGTTTCGATGAGATGGATTGCTGGGTCAAGCCCGGCGGTGCCGAGTGTACCGTCCTCTATCCCAACTTCTCCGCTTCGAACACCTGCGATGGCGAAACGAACTCCTCCTGTGCCTCGATCAGCAGGATTTCTCCGGCGCCGCGATTGGCGGTGAGGTTCAGAACTCCGAACAGGGACGAACCGGCCTTTGCCATCGCCTCGCCGCTCGATCCCGTCCGAAGCAAATGCGCGAAGAACAGGGCCGCAATCACGTCGCCCGCGCCACTGAAGGTCGCAGCCAGTCGCGGCGTCCGCAATCGAAAGCGGCCATCCGGTCCGGAGGCAATCATGTCGATCGCATCGTCCGGGGTTTCGTCGGTGATGACGGATGTCACCAGCAGCGTGCCAATGCCGAAAGCATGCAGAAAATCGAGCGCGGCCAGCATGCCGTCCATCGTGCCGGTATCGAGGCCGGTCAGCACCCCAAGCTCAAACTGGTTCGGGCAGGTGACATCGGCCGCTGCGAGAGCCCGGGTGCGGAAGAAGTCCGGGATGCCTTCGCGGACATAAACGCCGCTATCGGCATCGCCGATCACCGGATCGCAGCAATATTTCGCGCCGGGATTGGCGTGTTTCACACGAGACACCGCGTCGAGAATCGCCTCGCCGATTTCAGCAGACCCCATATAGCCGGAAAGCACGCCGTCGCAGTTCGACATCACCCCGCGATCTTCGATGCCCTGCACCACATCGCGGATATGGGCGGCGGTAAAGACCTCGCCCTTCCAGCCATCGTAACCAAGGTGATTGGAGAACTGCACGGTGTTGACCGGCCACACCTCGACGCCGATCCGGCGCAGGGGAAACACCGCAGCAGAATTGCCGACATGGCCGTAGGCAACGTGCGACTGGATGGAAAGCAGATTCATGATGCGCTGCAGACTATCCGCAGCTCAGCTCTCCCCGCAATGCGGGGAGAGGCATCGATGCTGATGTCCGCTCACTTCGCTTTCGCCGCCGCCTCGACGAACCTGTTGGTGTAGGTTTTCGACAGGTCGATCTTGGCTTTTGCGACTTCGGGCGACGACTGCGAGAACACGTCGAGCACCGCCTTGGCGCCCTTCGGGTCCATCAAGCCCGTCTTCGAATACATCGGGATCGTGTTCTTCAGCGCTTCGAGATACAGCGCCTTGTCCGCACCGATCAGTTCCGGCGGCATCTTCGCCATGATCTCTTCCGGCGTATGCGTATGGATCCATTTCAGCGTGTTGACGATCGCGGTGGTGAGCGCCTGCGCCACTTTCGGATTTTTCTCGATCCAGTCGGCCTTGGTGTAGAGGGCGCCGCCCGGATATTCGCCGCCGAACACGTCGAGCGTATCCTTCTCGGTGCGCGTGTCGGACAGGATGCGCAAATCCTTGTTACGGCCCTGCAATTGCGTCACCGCCGGGTCTAGCATGACTGCGGCATCGACCGAGCCCTGCTCCATCGCCGCAACCGCAGTTGCGCCGAGCCCAATACCGATCACGCCGACAGAGCCCGCATCAACCCCGTTCTTCTTCATCAGGTAGTTCAGGAAATAATGCGTCGATGAGCCCGGAGCGGATACGCCGACCTTCTTGCCGGCGAGGTCCTTGACCGATTTGATGGTGCCGGTCTGTTTCGGCGACACCACCAGCACGAGGCCGGGATAGCGGTCATAGACGACGAAGGATTGCAGCATCTGGCCCTTGGCGGCGAGATTGACACAATGGTCGAAATAGCCCGATACCACGTCGGCCGACCCGCCGAGCACCGCGGTCAACGCCTGCGAGCCGCCCTTGAAATCGACCATTTCGACATTGACGCCGGCCTTCTCGTATTCGCCGAGCTGCTTGGCCAGCACCGTCGGCAGATAGCACAGGCACGACGCCCCGCCGATCGCGATCGTGACCTTCGATTGGGCCAGGGCCGCGCCCAACATTAGCGCAAGCGCGAATAGCGACGAGACCAGCCGCCCGACGAACCGAGCCGTCATGAAATCCTCCCGTGCGGATTGGCGGCCCTTCATCCGGCCGCTTGTGATGATGCACGATAAAACACCGCGCCGCGCCTGCAAAGTCCGGGCTTTGCCGAAAGGTTAGGTCCGCGTATCGGCCGCGGCCGGGCGCCACACCAGCAACCGCTTCTCAACGAGGGTGACGATCCCGTCGATCACAATGACAAAGACCGCCAACACGAACATGCCGGCAAAGACGCCCGCAATGTCGAAGGTTCCCTCGGCCTGCAGGATGAGGTAGCCGAGCCCGGCCGCCGAGCCGAGATATTCACCGACCACGGCCCCGACCACCGCAAAGCCGACCGAGGTGTGAAGCGAGGAAAACATCCAGGACAAGGCCGACGGCCAGTAGACGTGCCGCATCAATTGCCGCTCGTTCATGCCGAGCATCCGGGCATTGGCGAGCACCGTAGGACTCACCTCGCGCACGCCTTGATACACATTGAAGAACACGATGAAGAACACGAGCGTGACGCCCAGCGCCACCTTCGACCAGATGCCGAGCCCGAACCACAGCGTGAAGATCGGCGCCAGCACGATGCGCGGCAGCGCATTGATCATCTTCACATAGGGATCGAAAATCGCGGCGATCAGCGGCTGTCGCGCGAACCAGAAGCCCACGAGAATCCCGCCGACCGAGCCGATCACAAAAGCCAGCGTCGCCTCGGTCAGCGTGATCCACAAATGCCGCCAGATCGAACCATCGGCAAACCATTTCCAGATGCGCGCGAACACGTCGCCCGGCGTGGAGAAAAAGAAGGGCGGCACCAGCGGCTTGCCGTCCGACATCGGCACGGTGGTGAGCAGATGCCACGCCACCAGCGTGACCACCATCACCAGAATCTGAAAACCGACCAACGTCACGCGGTTCATCACCCGCCCCCCGTCTGGGCGTAGCCTTTCAGCACTTCGTCCTTCAGCACGGTCCAGATCTCGCGGTGCAGGTCGTGGAAGGCCTTCTCGAGCCTCACCTCGGAAATGTCGCGCGGCCGCGCGATCGGCACGCGCCAGTCGCCGATGATGCGCGCCGCCGGTCCCGCCGACATGATCACCACGCGATCGGACAATGCGATCGCTTCCTCCAGATCGTGGGTGACGAACAGCACCGCCTTGCGGTCGGCGCTCCACAAATCGAGCAGCAAATTGCCCATGATCTGGCGGGTCTGCGCGTCAAGCGGACCGAACGGCTCGTCCATCAATAGAATTTTCGGATCGCGGATCAGCACCTGCGCGAGGCCGACGCGCTTCCTCTGCCCGCCCGAAAGCATATGCGGATAGCGACCCGCGAAGCCCGCGAGCCCCACCCGCTTCAGCCAGTCCGTGGCACGCGCCTTGGCCTCGCCAGAGGCGACGCCTGCCGTCTCAAGCCCGATGGCGACATTCTGCAACGCCGTCTTCCAGGGAAACAGCGAGTCCGCCTGAAACAGATAGCCCGCCTGCAAGTTCAGATCGGTCAGCTGCTCGCCGAAAATATCCGCGGTTCCGGACGACGGCGCAAGCAGACCGGCGGCCACATTCAGCAATGTCGATTTGCCGCAACCGGTCGGGCCGACAATGGCGACGAACTCACCGTCGGCGACCGAAAGCGTCGCCTCATTCACTGCGGTATAGGTGACGCCCTTGCCGAGCCGGAACGTGATCGTCACGTCATGCAAGGCGACCGCAGGGGCCGAAAGCATCGCCCCCGGCAAAGTTTCGGCTGCCAACGCCCCCATCAACGGTCCCGCTCCCCTTCGTCTTTTGCCAAGGACATTACCCGGCCAACGGCGCCGGGCAAGCCTCAGGCAAGCTCGTCGTCCTTCTGATTGACGAAAATCAGCACCGCCAGCAGCGACATATAGAAACGGAAGGCCGCCTCCTGTCCGTTCCAGGCCTTGGATTGCCACATCGCAAAATACTCGCCAGCCACCACCATGAAGCCGAAGAACCACACCATGAAGCCGAATGCGGCGCCGGCCACCATCCAGGACTTGGCGCGCTGGAAGCGTGCAGCGGGAGCACGCAGCGCCAGCAGCATCGCCGCGGTCGCAATCGCCAGAAGCAGGAACACGATGCCCTCCGCCGCGATAATAGCGGCATAGGCAAGGGTCCACAGGCGCGGATCGGTGATCGCCCGGCCCATCAGCTTGTTGCCGGGAAATGTGGTATCCATCGAGAGGACGTGTTTCACGAACTCATAATTGGTTCCGTAATCCACGATATTGTCGTAGGTAACGATGAAGGCGAATGCAGCCAGCGCCGCAGTCATCGCGATCTTTGCAAGCCGGACAGTCAGCATGATGTCCCTCCCCCGCCCCGCACTGTGCGCTTATGCGCCTTGCGCAGATTCGCCTCAATGACCGATCGCAGGCTTTTCATCCGCATCGAACTGACCGCGAGTGCGCGGGCACGCGCCGAGGCCGCGGGCCTCGACGTCAATGCGGCGGCCAGTCAGAGCCTCGACGATCGCGTTCAGGTCGGCGACCGGCTCTCGTTCGGTGGTCCGCCATCCGACGATTTCGTGGTGCTGCGCCGGCGCTATCTGATCGGCAGCGGCCCTGCGATCCTTGTGCTGGAGCTGGATCATCCGGCGCGGGATTAGACGCCCGGCTAAACAAGACAACCGGCGCGGCCGGACACGAAATGGGCCGGCATCACGCCGACCTCGATGGCCGGCCGATACCTGCGAAAATGGTGTCAGACATCGTTAAGCATCCGCACAGGCGGTCTCCGCTGGACACCGAATCGCAAGGCAGCCGCAGTTCATTTGCCTCCATCCATCATGGATTCGAAGACGCAAGGCATGGCACCCGGCACCGACTATATTCTCGACGCGCTGGCGCGCGAGAACATCAGCCACCTGTTCATGGTTCCCGGCGGTCTGGTGGACCCCTTCCTGCCCGCGCTCGGCCGCTTTCCGCAGATCAAGCCGATCGTGGCGGCACAGGAAGGCGGTGCCGCCTATATGGCGGACGGCTATGCGCGCGCCAGCGGCCGCTTCGGCGCCGCGCTTGGCATCGGCGGTCCGGGCCTCGGCAACATGATCACCGCGATGGCCGCCGCGCGCACCGATTCCTCGCGCGTTCTGATCCTGAGCGGCGAGGTCGCGGTGGCGATGGAGGGCCTCGGCGCATTTCAGGATGCGAGCTACGAGACGCTCGACGATCCGCTGCTCGCAGCGCCGGTAACCCGCTTCTCCACCTCGGTCGACGCGGTGCAAAATCTCAATCACCTGTTCCGGCGCGCGCTGATGGAAATGATGGGCCCGCCTTCGGGGCCTGTGCATCTATCGCTGCCGCACGATGTGCTGACCGGAACTGTCTCCGTTGCGCATGACCCCATCGATCCGGCTTTATGCCATCCGCACGGCATCGACGCAGAAATGGCAGACCGGGCACTCGCCGCCTTGCGCGGTGACGGCACGGATGGCCCGGCGATGAGGATCGCGATCCTCGCCGGTGCCGGCGTCGAACATGCGGCGGCGGGCGACAAGCTGATCGCGCTTGCGGAGCGCTTCTCAATTCCAGTCGCGACCACATTGCGCGCTAAGGGCGTGTTTCCTGAAGATCATCCGCTGTCGCTCGGCGTGTTCGGCTATGCCGGCACCCGTCACGCCACCCAGGCGCTGCTCTCATCCGGGATCGACCTCCTGATCGTGCTCGGCTCCGGACTGAATGAGCGCGACACCATGCACTGGTCCAGCCGCCTCGCTCCGGCGCGCGGTATCGTCAGCGTCAATCTGTCACCGAAGGCGCTCGCAATGGAAACCGCCCGCGGCCTCGGCGTGGTCGGCGACGCCGGCGCATTCCTCGACATTCTGGCTGGCGCAAGCAACGCGACGGCGCTGGAGAACGGCGTGACCGTCCGCAAGGAATGGATCGCCGCGGTCCGCTCCGGCCCCCGCTTCTACGACACCGATCACCTCGACAGCGACGCGGTGCCGATCCATCCCGCGCGCGTGGTCGGCGCCTTGCGCAAGGCGTTGCCGCGCGACGGCATCCTGCTCGTCGATTCCGGTGCGCATCGGGCCTTTTCCGGACACTATTTCGATGCCTATGCGCCCCGCACCTACATTTCGGCGACCAATCTCGGCCCGATGGGCTGGGGCATTCCGGCCGCGATCGGCGCAGCCTGCGCTCGACCCGGCACGCGGGTGGCGCTGATCACCGGCGACGGCTGCATGCAGATGCACGGCATCGAGATCGCCGTCGCGGCGCGTTACCGCCTGCCCGTCACCTATGTCGTGCTCAACAATGCCGCGCTTGGCAATGTCTGGCTGCGCGCGCATACGCTCGGGCCAGTGCCCGACGAACTGACCCGCATTCCGGATCACGACTGGGCCGGCTTCGCCCGCGCGCTCGGCGTTGCGGCCGAAACCGTCCGCAATCCCGATGAGATCGCGCCGGCATTGGCGCGCGCGATCGCAACCGACGGTCCCTGCCTCATCGACTTCAAGACCGAACGCAATGCGCCGACGCCGGTCTACGATTTTGCGGAAGAGGCGCGCCGCTGGTCCTATCACGAGTAATCCGCATGGCTTCGCTTCCCTTCGATCCCGACAAAGCGTCCCCGGCCGATCGCGCGATCTACGAAAAGCTGAAGGCGCATCGCGCGGCCGTCGGCGCACCGTTCGACGGCCCGTATCTCGCGCTGATGAATCATCCGGTGCTCGCCGAGAAAATCGAGGCGCTGGGCTATTTCCTGAAATTCGAAGGAGCGCTACCGCGCGAGGTCTATCAATTCGCCGTCCTGTCGGTGGCGCGCGCCTGCGGCGCGGCGTTCGAATGGACCGATCATGTCGAGCATGCGCGCGCAGCCGGAATGCCCGACGACGTGATCGAGGGCATCCGCACCCAAAGCGATACGCCGCTGCCTGAGCCGTACCAGACTGCAGCTCCGGTGGTGCGCGCCGCACTGAGATGGCAGGACGTGCCGGAGGATGCGCAAGCCGCGGCGATTGCAAAATTCGGGATCAAGGGCTTTGTCGAACTGGTCGTGGTGACCGGCTTCTATCAGATGTTCTCGGCGATCAACGAAGGCTTCGCGGTCAAGCCGCCGGCCGGCGGCAAACCTGCCTTCTGAAAAGCGGACGGCGGACCGGCTAATTTTTCAGCGACGGCACCTTCGCTACCAGATCGCCGATCAGCTTGGAGACCTGCTCCATCCGCGCCGCAAAGTCAGGCCCGTCGAAATATTCGATGGTCTGCCCGGATTTTTTCATGGCTGCGCGGAAGCTGTCGGATTTTACGGTGTCTGCGCAAGCCTTGCGCAGCCGCGTCAAGGTCTCCGGCGATACGCCCTTCGGCGCGAACAGGCCGAACGGTGTCGCAAAGCCCTCACCGAATCCGAGTTCGTTCGTGGTCGGGACGTCGGGCAGGATCGGGATGCGATCGCGCGCGATAATGGCGAGCGGGCGCATGGTGCCGACGCCGCCTGCATCGCCGGCCATCTGGATGTCGATGTGATTGCCGAGAAGCGCGTTGCGCGCCGGCGCGTCGCCGCGGAACGGCACAGAGGTCAGCGAGACCCCGGCGCGCGCAGACAGATCGAGCATCTGCAAATGCGGAATGCTGCCGGGGCCAGGATGACCATAGGTCAGCTTGTCGGGGTTCTGGCGGGCCTTCTCGAACAGTTCCTTGAGCGACCGGTAAGGACTGTCGGGCGAGACCACAATGACGGTCGGCGTGACCGAGACCTGACAGATGTAATCGAAGGACTGCACATTGTAGCGCAAGTCGCTGCGCAGATGCGGACGGCCGGTGATGACGCCCATCGCGGAAAATCCGAGCGTCGCGCCGTCCGGCGCCGCCAGGGCCGTTGCCGTCGCGCCGATCGTGCCGCCCGCACCATCCCTATTGACCACGACGACGCCTTGACCGAGCTCCTTCGACAATCCTTCTCCCAAGAGGCGCGCGACCATATCCGTCACGCCGCCTGCGGTGAAAGGAACGATAACTTCAATATTGCGCGGTGTCTGACTTTGCGCGACGTCGGCCGCTGGAAGGATCAGCAATGTGAACAGCGTTGCAATGCGTCGCGACAGCGTTACCGTCATGCAGCAGCCTCCGGCGAACGCCAAGTCGACTGAATCAAAATCGTGAAAGCAAGAAAAATGTCGCTTGGCGCGCTGCACAAAAGCAAAGGGCCCGCCGAAGCGAGCCCCCGGAGTCTTCAGAAAAGCGTTCAGTTCTGCGCCCTGTCCATCAAGGCGCGCTGCTTGATCCCAATGGGTTCGCGCAGCGAGCCCGTGAGCGCAAAACCGACGTGGATCAGTTCTTCGCCTTGTCGACCAGCGCGCGCTGCTTGATCCACGGCATCATTTCGCGGAGCTTGGCGCCGACCTTCTCGATGTCGTGAGCGGCGAGCTTGGCGCGCGTTGCCTTGAACGAGGTCTGGTTGACCTTATTCTCCAGCATCCAGTCGCGGGTAAACTTGCCGGACTGAATATCGGCCAAAACGCGCTTCATCTCGGCCTTGGTCTCCGCCGTAATGATGCGCGGACCGGTGACATACTCGCCGTATTCCGCGGTGTTGGAGATCGAGTAGTTCATGTTGGCGATGCCGCCTTCGTAGATCAGGTCGACGATCAGCTTCACCTCGTGCAGGCACTCGAAATACGCCATTTCCGGCGCATAGCCCGCCTCCACCAGCGTCTCGTAGCCGGCCTTGATCAGCTCGACGAGGCCGCCGCACAAAACGGTCTGCTCGCCGAAAAGGTCGGTCTCGCATTCCTCCTTGAACGTGGTCTCGATGATGCCGGCACGGCCGCCGCCGATCGCCGAGGCATAGGAGAGACCGAGGTCATGGGCGTTGCCGGACGAATCCTTGTGGATCGCGATCAGGCAGGGCACGCCGGCGCCGCGCTGATATTCGCCGCGCACGGTGTGGCCGGGGCCTTTCGGCGCGACCATGAGCACGTCGAGATCGGCACGCGGCTCGATCAGGTTGAAATGCACATTGAGGCCGTGCGCGAACAGCAGCGCCGCGCCTTCCTTCATGTTGGCATGCAGGTGATCGCGGTAGATGTCGCCCTGCAATTCATCCGGCGTCAGCATCATGATGACGTCGGCCCACTTGGCGGCCTCGGCCACTTCCATGACCCTGAATTTCTCGCCCTCGGCCTTCTTGGCGGAAGCCGAGCCCTTGCGCAGCGCGATCGCTACGTCCTTCACACCGGAATCGCGCAGGTTCAGGGCATGGGCATGGCCCTGGCTGCCATAGCCGACGACGGCGACCTTCTTGCCCTTGATCAGGTTCAGGTCGGCATCCCGGTCGTAATAAACGCGCATCATCAACCCCTGAAATGGCGGCTCCCGGCCGCGTCTCGTCATCGGGCACCGGAGGTGGTTCCGGCGCCGTTCGGCAGGGGTTCTAGGGGGCCGGGGGCGGCCCGGCAAGCCCCGTGGACGGGCGGCAGACCCGCTACAGCCAGCCCGCCATCTTCAGCAGCGACCGCAGGCTCAGGCCCAGTACGAGACAGCCGACGATAGCCATCAGCAGGCGCGTCGGCACGATCCGGGTCAGATAACCGGCAAATGGCGCGATGATCAGGCCGCCTAGGATGAACGGGATCACCGGCAGGACATCCATGAGGCCAAGGCTCAGCGCAAAGGCCGCGGACGTCACCACCGTGACCAGGAATTCGGTGATATTGACCGAGCCGATCACGTAACGAGGCGAATGGCCGCCGCCAATCAGGGTCGAGGTCACGATCGGCCCCCATCCGCCGCCTCCGATCGCATCGAGCAACCCGCCGAAAAATCCCACAACCGGCATGCCGCGCCAGCTAGGCTGCATTTCCAGAGCGAGCCGCGCCGCCTTGAACAAAATCACGACACCCATGATCGCCAGATAGATCGAGACGAACGGCGCGATCGCCTTGCCATCGACATTGGACAGGACGGTTGCCCCGATCGCACCGCCCACCGTGCCCGGAATCGCGAGCCGCTTCACGATGTTCCAGTCGATGTTGCGCTGCGCCCAATGCGAGGCGCCGGAGGCCGCGGTCGTGAAAATCTCCGCGATATGCACCATGGCGCTCGCCTGCGCCGGTGCCACGCCGAAGCTGAGAAGAACGGTCGTCGCGGTTACGCCGAACGCCATGCCGAGCGCGCCGTCGACAAGTTGCGCGCCCATGCCGACCGCAAAGAAAAGCCACCAGGTCGTATCCATCGTGCGATCTTTTTGCGGATTGCAGCGCAGAAGACCACCGTTTTGAGCGGAATAGTTTTGCTTATTGTTGGAAGATTGGAGATGGTTCTACCACGAACCGCACCGCCTGCGGATCGCCGCGGCTTTCGGTCTCAGGGCCGTATCACATCACCATCGGCACGATGCTGAGCACCAGCAATGCCGCCATCGCGACATTGAAAACGTGCGCCCGTTTCGGATCGCTCAGAAACCGGCGCAAGGCCACGCCGAACCCGGTCCAGGTCGAGACGGCAAGAATGGTCGCGATCGTGAAGACGATCTGCAGCAGCGTGAAATCGGTGATCCAATGCGCGGGACGCACATAGAGCGCGATCCCGCTGAGTGCCGCGACCAGCGCCTTCGGGTTCAGCCACTGGAACAGTGCCGCCTGCCAGAACGAGATCGGCTCGGCGGCCTGCGGCGCCTCGTCGTCTGAAACCAGTGCGGATGTCGCGATTTTCCAGGCGAGCCAGAGCAGGTAGAGGGCGCCCGCCACCTTCAGCGCGATCTGCATCGGGGGATAGGCGGCGAAGGCGGCGCCAACGCCTGCGGCACAGACCGAGACCAGAACGAAAAATCCGAAGGTGATGCCGAGGATATGCGGGACCGTGCGCGCGAAGCCGAAATTCACACCGGATGCCGTAACCATGATGTTGTTCGGTCCCGGCGTGAACGCCATCGCGGCGGCAAAGGCGACGAGGCCGAGAAACATGTCGATCGGCATCCTGCCGCACCTCTTGTTTGCGCGACTTAGAGCCCGCTCGTGGGATCATGCGGTCCCGACCGCAATCTCGGGGCCGCCGAGCGCGCGCAACGCATTGACGATCACGGCGACGTCGATCATTTCCTGAAGAATCGCACCCTGCACCGGCGGCAAATATCCCAGCGCCGCAGCCACCATCGCAAGGCCGGAAAGCGCAAGCCCGGCCACCACGCTCTGCAATGCAATGTGGCGGGACCGCTGCGCAATCTCAATCGCCGGCACGATACGGTCCAGACGATCGACCAGAAGCACCACGTCCGCAGCCTGTGCCGACGCGGCAGCGCCGCGTGCGCCCATGGCCACCCCGACATCCGCCGCCGCCAGCGCCGGCGCATCGTTGACGCCGTCGCCCGCCATCAGCACCGGCCCGTTCTTGCGCTCGGACAGCACCGTCAGCACTTTCTGATCCGGCGTGAGCTCAGCGCGGACGGAATCGATATCGAGGCCCTGCGAGATGGCTTTGGCGACATCGGCGCGGTCGCCGGTAGCGAGCACAATATGCGCGACCCCGAGCTCACGGATTTTCTTCAGAAACGCGCCGGTCCCGCCGCGCAAACGGTCCGCAAGAACGATTTCGCCGGCATGCCGTCCGTCGATGCCAACGGACACGGTAATGGTGCCCGGCGCCACCGACGGCAGCGGCGCGATCTCGATCCCGAGCTCCGACGCAACGTAACGCCGCCCGCCAACCGTGACCCTGCGGCCATCCACAAGTCCGGTCACGCCATCGCCCGGCGTCTCTTCCACATTGACCGGCACGTCAAGCGTCAACCCCCTCGCCTGCGCCTCGGACACGATGGCCTCGGCAACGACATGCCTCGACGCCTGATCGAGCGACGCTGCGAGGCGCAGCATGTCGTTCGGCGCAAATCCGTGGAAGGTGACGACGTCCGTCACTTCCGGTCTGCCGACCGTCAGCGTTCCGGTCTTGTCGATGACGAGCGACCGGATGCGCGCCATCGTTTCCAGGGCAGCCCCAGTCTTGATCAGGATGCCGTTGCGTGCAGCGCGCGACATACCGGACACCCAGGCGATCGGAACAGCGAGGATCAAAGGACACGGCGTCGCCACAACGAGAACGGCAACCGCACGGATCGGATCCTCGCTCAACAGCCAGGCGCCACCGGCAAGTACGACCGTGACCGCAAGAAACACCAGCGAATAACGGTCCGCGAGCCGCGCCATCGGTGCGCGCGATTGCTGCGCCTGCTCCACCAGCCGAACGATCGCCGCGTAGGTGCTTTCGGCAGCATGATGCACGGCGATGAGATCGAAGGCTTCGCCCGCATTGGTCGAACCGCTCATCACCTCCGCGCCCGCACCGAAGCGAACCGGAATGGATTCGCCTGTGAGAGCCGACTGATCGAGCAGTGCCTCGCCGCCAGTGACCGTCCCGTCGACCGGAACGATATCGCCGCGGCGGATCAGCAGCCGGTCGCCCGGCGCAATCGCATCGATCGGAACCTCTTCCAGCCCGCCATTGCGATGGCGCATCGCCGAACGCGGTGCGCGCGATAGCAGGAGCGACATGTCCCGGCGTGCCCGGCCCTCGGCAAACGCTTCGAGATATTGCCCGCCCGCATACATCAGGGCCACGATTGCGGCCGCGAGATATTCCCCGACCGCAAGCGCAGCACTCATCGACAGGGCAGCGACGATATCGAGCCCGACCTTGCCGGCCCGCAGGCTTTGCCAGATTTCAATGAGGAGCGCCGCAAGGACCGGAATAACGGCGGCGGTCCAGATCGTGCCGGACCAGTCGCCGAACTCAAGCAGTCGTGCGGCAAACCCGCCGACAAGGCCGGTCGCGGCAATCACCATCAGCGCTGGGCGCAGCGCAAGCCCGTGAAATGCATTCACCTGTCGTCACTTTGCGGCGGCTACAATGACGCTTTGCAATGCAATACAGGATGACAGGTCTGTTCCGCAAACCTGTAGGTGCGGTTGACTGCTACATCGCTTCCGGACCGCGCCCGATCGCGACAACACCGGTGCGCGAGACCTCAACGAGGCCGAGCGGCAGCATCAGCTCGACGAATTGGTCGATCTTGTCGCTCTTGCCGGTGATCTCGAACACGAAGCTCTCGGTGGTTGCGTCAATCACCCGCGCGCGGAAGGCGTCGGCAAGCCGCAGCGCCTCGACCCGATGATCGCCCTTGCCGCGCACCTTCACCATCGCGAGTTCGCGTTCGAGCGACGGTCCCGAGACGGTGAGATCGTTGACCCGGTGCACCGGCACGAGGCGCTCGAGCTGATGCTTGATCTGCTCGATCACCATCGGCGTCCCGCTGGTGACGATCGTGATGCGCGACAGATGCTTCTGATGTTCGGTCTCGGAGACCGTCAGCGAATCGATATTGTAGCCGCGGCCCGAGAACAGTCCGATGACGCGGGCGAGCACGCCGGGCTCGTTATCGACCAGAACCGACAGCGTATGGCGCTCGATACGCTGCGCGGCCGGCGCTGCGGGATAATGCGAAGTGGATGGCACATTTGCGTTCACGATCGTCATTCCTTGCTCGGTCGGAACCCTCCCCTTCGGGGGAGAGGGAAAGGTCACACCAGCATCTTGCCTTCTTCGGTAATCGCCTCGTCGAGGCTCTCGGCGGCGTCGCCGAGGATCATCTCGTTATGCGCGCGGCCGGACGGGATCATCGGGAAGCAGTTCTCCTTCTGGTCCACCACGCAGTCAAACAGCACCGGCTTGTCGATCGCGATCATTTCCTTGATCGCCTCATCGAGATCGCCGGGCTTCTGGCAGCGGATGCCATGTGCGTGCATCGCGTCCGCGAGCTTGACGAAATCCGGCAGCGCCTCCGAATAGCTCTCCGAATAGCGGTTGCCGTGCAGCAATTCCTGCCACTGCCGCACCATGCCCATATACTGATTGTTCAGAATGAAGACCTTGATCGGCAGCCGGTACTGTACCGCCGTCGACAGTTCCTGCATCGTCATCTGCACCGAGGCCTCGCCCGCGATATCGATCACGAGCGCCTTCGGATGCGCGATCTGCACGCCGACCGCGGCCGGCAGGCCGTAGCCCATGGTGCCGAGCCCGCCCGAGGTCATCCAGCGATTCGGCTCCTGGAATTGGTAGAATTGCGCGGCCCACATCTGGTGCTGGCCGACCTCGGTCGTGATGTAAGTGTCGCGGTCCTTGGTCAGCGCGAACAGCCGCTCGATCGCATATTGCGGCTTGATGACGTCTTTCGACGGACGATAGCTCAGCGACTTGCGGGCGCGCCACTTGTCGATCAGCTTCCACCAGTCGGCCATCGCCTTCTTGTCCGGCTGTATCGACGCCGTGCGCCACATCCGCGTCATGTCTTCCAGAACATGCGCGCAATCGCCGACGATCGGCACATCGACCTTGACGTTTTTGTTGATCGAGGACGGATCGATGTCGATGTGGATCTTCTTGGAGAACGGCGCGAACGCATCGAGCCGTCCGGTGATGCGGTCGTCGAATCTGGCGCCGATGCAGATCATCAAGTCGCAATCGTGCATCGCCATGTTGGCTTCGTAGGTGCCGTGCATGCCGAGCATGCCGAGCCATTGCGGATCGGCAGCCGGATAGGCTCCGAGCCCCATCAGCGTCGAGGTGATCGGGAAGCCGGTCAGCTTCACGAGTTCCCGCAGCAGATGACTCGCTTCCTTGCCGGAATTGATGACGCCGCCGCCGGTATAGAATAGCGGCCGCTTCGCCTTCGCCATCATCTCGACCGCTTGCTTGATGCGGTCGAGATCGCCCTTTATTTTCGGCGTATAGGTCTTGTGCTTGATGTTCTGCGGGCCCGTATAAGTGCCCTTCGCGAACTGCACGTCCTTCGGGATATCGACGACGACCGGCCCGGGACGTCCGCTGGATGCGACATAGAACGCCTCATGCAGCACGCGCGGCAGGTCCTCGATCCGCTTCACCAGATAATTGTGCTTGGTGCAGGGCCGCGTGATGCCGACGGTGTCGCATTCCTGGAACGCATCGTTGCCGATCAGATGCGTCGGCACCTGCCCGGTGATGCAGACGATCGGGATTGAGTCCATCAGCGCATCGGTCAGTCCGGTCACCGCGTTGGTCGCGCCCGGACCCGAAGTGACCAGCACGCAGCCGACCTTGCCGGTCGAGCGTGCATAGCCCTCGGCCATATGGACCGCGCCCTGCTCGTGGCGGACCAGCACATGCCGCACCTTGTCCTGCTGGAACAGCGCGTCATAGATCGGCAGCACCGCGCCGCCCGGATAACCGAAGATATGCTTCACGCCCTGATCGGCGAGCGCCTCGATCACCATTTCGGCGCCGGTCATTTCCTTGGTCATGATCTCTGCTCCACCTGCACTTCGCTTCGCTCTGGTGAATGAAAAAAGGGCCTTTCGGCCCTTCGATACGGCGCATCGTCCGGCAAGGATGGTCTCAGCCACCCCCGGCGATGCGCCTTCCTACGATAACCAGAGAGCGCGAAATAAAATTGCGCGACATGGCTCAACCCAGTACGAACGTTGCGCGAGGGTATAGGGTCTAAATTCCGGCCGGTCAAGCGGCCGAACGCAAGACAGTTGCATCCAGACGCGATATTCAGGCGCGGACCTTAAGGGTGGAGGCATCCATGGTGAAATCACGAATTCTGGCGGCCGTGCTCGCGGGATCCCTCGCTATGGGTGCCCCGGCGCTGCAGGCGCAGACTCCTCCCCCCGCCGCTTCCGCAAAGCCGCAGATCGCGCAATCCGAAACCCTCCGCAGCAAGGCCTGGAACAAGGTGTCCGGGAACTGGAAGCGGATGAAAGGGGCGGTCAAGCAGCGCTGGGGCAAGCTGACCCACAATGATATCCGGGAGGCGCAGGGCCGCCGCGAAGCCCTCAATGGCTTCATCCAGGCCCGCTACGGCATCGACCGCGAAACCGCCGACCGCCAGATCGACGAGTGGCTCAAGACGCTGAAGTGAGTTGAGCGTGGCTGACACCGCCACCCAATCGGCCTCGGCCGTCACCCGCACACGCCTGACTGCGCGCGCGCTGCTTGTCGGCGAGCGCATCGATACCGCAGGCCTCGAACGCAGCGACGTCATCAACACCGTGCCGCTCGCCTTCCGCAACGGCGATGGCTATGTGGTGCTGTTCCGCTATGGCGTTGCGGTGCTGATCGGTCTGTCACCAATCGAGGAGGACGAGACCATCCGTGGCCTTGGTCCGCGCATCGTTTCGCCGGGCCGCATCGAAGACGAGACTGCAACCATCGAGATCGGCCCGGACCAGGACGACCAGATTGATCCGGGCGGCGCGATTCGGGTCAAGGACCTGTCGCCGGCGCGGCTGGTGGTGATCGCCGACGCGCTCGCGAAGAATGTCGTGCTCGCCCATCAGGAGCGCGAAGTCCGCGGCGTGTTCGATATCGTCGAGCCGCTGGCCGCGAAGCTCGCCGCCGGCGGCCGCACGCCGGCCAATCGCGGCACCATGCTGAAGGTGATCGGCCAGTCGCTGCTGGTCCGGCAACGCCTCACCGGGCGCGTCGAGATCGATGAAAAGCCGGATGTGCTGTGGGACCGCTTCGACCTCGAACGCCTGTACGCGCGCCTTGCCGACGAATACGAGCTGAACGAGCGCGCAGCCGCGCTCGCCCGCAAGATCGACGTCGTCGGCGAGACCGCACGCACACTCACCGACCTGATCGATGCGTCACGCAGCGTGCGGCTCGAAATTGCGATCGTCGCCTTGATCGTGATCGAGGTGCTGTTCACCTTCTACGAGTTCTTCAAGCACCTCAAGTCGGGGTGACGTCCCGTCCCGCTCAATCGTTCTTGTTTTCAGTTGAATCGGCGGCGTCCTGCGCTGACGGTTCCGCCGAGGGCTTCTCCGCTTCGGCCGCTGGTGCAGCCGGCACAGGAGCCGGTGCCGGTTCGGCGGCGGGTGGCGCTTCCGCGATCTTCTCGGCAGGCGCAGGAATTTCGGGCGCGACGGCTTGCGGAGCGGCCGGTGCAGGCGTTGCCGGCTGCGCCGGCTCAGCTTTGGGCAGCGCCGCGACGAAGTAAGCCTCGTCCGCTGCGGACAGATAGAAGGCCGGCACCTGCTCGCCCGCGGTCGCGCTGACGACGTCATCGCGCACGCGCTTCATCAGCGCGATCAGTTCGATCCCCGGTTGCTCGATATGCTTGAGCAGCGCCGCCGTAAACGGACTGTTGCGCCCTGCCCCGTCCGCGACCTTGCGGCCGGTACCGGTGGCAAAGCTGATCAGGATATTCTTCGGCTCTTCGACCTGCCGCTTCAGGCCGGATGGCAATTGCCGTTTCTGCGCCTCGTTGAACGGGTCGTTGCGCGCGACATCGATGAACACCAGGCCGGCCTTTTCAACGCCGTCGATCTGTTCAAGAATTTCCGGCAGGCTGATCGAGCCCTTGGTGATGTCGGCAAGCGAGCGGGCCTGTCCGTCGCTGGCGAGCAGCCAGGCGACGCCGTCGGATTGCAGCGCATGGCCCGAATAGAACACGACTGCGACCTCGGCGAGCCTCGCTTTGTCGCCGAAGGCCTTCAACGTACGCCGCATGTCGGCAACCGGCGCGTTGCTGAGCGCGGTCACATTGAACCCGATTCGCTTCAGCGCTTCGCCGATATCGGCGGCGTCGTTGACCGGGTTCTTCAACGGGAACACGTTCTGGTATTCGGAATTGCCGATGACCAGGGCGACTTTCTTGTCTTGCGCAAGAGCCGGTTGCGCGGCCCAGAGCCCGGCGGCCACTATCGCGGCCCCGGCGAATTGGAGAATCCGGTTCGTCATGGCGTCCTCTCACCTTACGGCTGGACTCTTGGTCGCCCGCCCTCAGCGCCAGGTTCAAGTCTGCAGCAAAGATTCGAGGCTCGCCATCGCCGCGTCCGGGGCAAGCCAGGTCCAGCCCGGCATTTGATTACGGAACCAGGTGACCTGCCGCTTGGCATAGCGGCGCGTATCCATGATCGATCCAGCCGCCGCCTCGTCGAGTGAAAGCTCGCCCGCAAGGTAACGGCGCAGCCATGGCACGCCATGGGCCTTCATCGCAGGCAACGTCTCCGGCAGATGACGCGCCGCGAGCGCACGCACCTCGTCGAGCGCACCCTCGCGCAGCATGGCCGCGAAGCGCGTCTCGATCCGACGTTTCAGGTCGTCGCGGTCGGGATTGAGAAAAATCCTGATCGTTCGCTCCGGATCCAAAACCGGCGGCAAGCCGTCGCGATGCCAGTCCCCGATCCGCCGCCCGGTCGCGTCGAGAACTTCCAGCGCGCGCAGGATACGCGAGCGGTCTCGCACCATGATGCGGGACGCAGCTTGCGGATCGCGTATGCTCAGTTCGGCATGCAGTGCTTCCACGCCCTCGCGCGTAAGCCGCGCACGCAAGCCCTCCCGGATCGCCGGATCGATTGGCGGGATCGCGGCAAGGCCGCTCATCAGCGCCTTGAAATAGAGCCCAGTACCGCCTGCGAAGATCGCGAGTTGGCCCGCTGGCAGTTCGGACAGAATGCGCGCGGCGTCCGCGACATAGGCTCCGACCGAATAATTCACCGCCGCATCGACATGACCGAACAGATGGTGCGGGGCGCGCGCCTGTTCAGTGTCGCTCGGCCGCGCCGTCAGCACCCGCAGGTCGCGATAGACCTGCATGGAATCCGCGTTGACGATGACGCCGCGACGGCGCTCAGCGAGCGCCAGTGCCAGCGCCGACTTGCCGCTCGCGGTCGGCCCTGCGATAAGCACCACCGTCCTCATCGCAACGCCCATAAATGACTCACGTCGCAACCCTCATCGCTGCCCCCGATACGCGCCTGACCGATGACCTGATCGCGCGCGCGCGCGCCGCGCTGCCGCAGGTCACCGATATACACTGGCTCGATCGCGGCGTGGCGGCCGATATTGCCTTTATCCCGGAAGGTCCCGCCGACCAGAAGCAGCTCGGCGAGCATCTGCGGGCGGCGCTTGTCGGAGCTCGGCTCGACCTCGCGCTCCAGCCGCTCGCCCATCGCCGCAAGAGGCTCCTCGTTGCCGACATGGATTCGACCATGATCGGCCAGGAATGCATCGACGAACTCGCGGACCTTGTCGGCCTGAAGGCTCATGTCTCCGCCATCACCGATCGCGCGATGCGCGGCGAAATCGCATTCGAACCGGCGCTCCGCGAGCGCGTCGCGCTTCTGAAGGGCCTGCCGGTGACGGTCGTCGATGAGGTCATCGGAAGCCGCATCACGCTGATGGCCGGAGCCCGTACCCTGGTCGGCACCATGCGCGCGCATGGCGCCCATACCGTGCTCGTGTCAGGCGGCTTCTCGCTGTTCACCCGTAAGGTCGCAGCCATGATCGGCTTCGACGAAAACCACGCCAACACGCTGCTGGTCGAGAACGAAACGCTGACCGGCCTTGTCGGCGAGCCGATCCTCGGCCGCGAGGCCAAACTCGAGACGTTGCTTGAGGTGGCGCGCCGTCTGCAATTGCCGCTGCAATACACCATGGCGGTCGGTGACGGCGCCAACGATCTCGCCATGATCAGCCGCGCCGGTCTCGGGGTTGCCTACCATGCCAAGCCCGCGGTCGCCGCTGCTGCCGATGTACGCATCGATTACGGCGACCTCACCGCGCTCCTCTACGTGCAGGGCTACCGGCGCGACGAGTTCGTGGAGACCAGAGAACGATAAGGGCTCGCCCCGCTTCCGGCGGGGCGAGCGGTGCGTCCGGTTTATTGAAGGCTCAGCGTCACAAACCGCAATTCGCCTTCCGGATTGGCGACCAGCAGCAGCGCCAGCTTGCGGCCATCCTTCTTCAGCTTGTCGACTTTCGCCTGGAAGTCGTCGGTCGTGCCGACCGCCTCCTGCGCGACCTCGACGATAGTGTCGCCGGCATTGAGGCGCTTTTCGGCAGCCGCCGAATTCTGATCGATACCGGTAATGACCACGCCCTTCACGCTGTCCTTGATCTTGAAGCGCTTGCGCAGGTCCGGCGAGATATTGGCGAGATCGAGGCCCAGTGCCTTCTTCACCACGGTCTTGTCGTCGGGCTTGGCATCGCTCTGCACCGAGGCCGGACGCGCCTTCTCGGCATCCTCAAGCCGGCCGAGCTTCACCTTCTTGGTCTCTTCCTTGCCCTTGCGCAGGACCACGACCTCGACCTCCTTGCCGACTGGCGTGTCGGCAACGATCCGCGGCAGGTCGCGCATCTCCTTGATGTCGCGGCCGTCGAATCTGACGATGACGTCGCCGGCCTCGATGCCGGCCGGCTTGGCCGGACCCTTCTCGTCAACGCCGGCAATCAACGCGCCACGCGCCTGCTTGAGGCCAAGGCTTTCGGCAATGTCGTCGGTCACCTGTTGAATACGTACGCCGAGCCAGCCGCGCCGCACTTCCTTGAATTCGCGGAGCTGATCGATCACGCTGGTCACAACCTTGGACGGAACGGCAAAGCCGATGCCGATCGAGCCGCCCGACGGCGAAATGATCGCGGTGTTGACGCCGATCACCTCGCCTTCGAGGTTGAACAGCGGGCCGCCCGAATTGCCGCGATTGATGGCGGCGTCGGTCTGGATGTAGTTGTCATACGGTCCGGACTGGATATCGCGGTTGCGGGCCGAGACGATGCCCGCACTAACCGATCCGCCAAGGCTGAACGGGTTGCCGATCGCAATCACCCATTCGCCGAGCCGCAGCTTGTCGGAATCGCCAAATTTCACCGCCTTCAGCGGCTTGTCCGGATTGATCTTGAGCAGCGCGATATCGGTCTTGGGATCCTTGCCGACCAGTTCCGCCTTCAGGCGCGAGCCGTCATTGAACACGACGTTGATTTCTTCGGCGTCGGCAATGACGTGATTATTGGTCACCACGAGGCCCGACGGATCGATCACAAAGCCCGAGCCAAGCGAGGACGTCCGGCGCGGTGCGCGGTTCTCACCCTGTCCGCCCGGGCCCCTGCGATTTTCGAAGAAGTCCTTGAAGAAATCCTCGAATGGGGAACCGGGCGGAACCTGTGGCTGCGCGCCGGGCCCTTGATCCTCACCGCGCCGGTCCTGCTGGCGAGGTCCGCCGGAACGGGCTTCGACCCGCTGCGAGGTCGAGATATTCACCACCGCGTCGATCACGCTTTCGGCCACGTCGGCGATCTTTTCCGGTCCCCGCGCCTGAGCCGTTCCGGACAGCAGCGGCAGCATCAATGCGGCGGCGGCCATTCCGGCCACGGCTGGCCGGCGAAACGCATCGAAAAGCATGGCGAAAGAAGCCGTCATGGCTGCTCGTTCTCCTGAACCAGGTTCGTCAACACTGCCCCTGCCCTCATCGCGAAGCAAGAACAATACCGGTACCAAACGGGGACGTGATTGGGGCAAAACTGCGTCTGGCCCGGCGGCGGCCGATGCAACCGGCCGCTCGATGAGATAAACACCGTTCAGCCGCGAACCAGCCAGATCACGACGATTCCGATTACCGCGCTCCCGATTCCGACCGCGCGCAGGATCGTATCCGGCGTTTCGAGCACGCTCGCCATGGCCTGCTTCGCGGCGCCCGGAAACGCCGCGAACAGCAAACCCTCAAGCGCGAGCACAAGCCCGATCGCGACGAATAAGTCCCCCATTCCCCACTTCTATCGAACGTGAGGGGTTGCGTCACCTTGCGGCTGCAGTCGGCGATCCGGGCGTGCCCGGCGCTTGCTGCGGCGCCGCAGCACCCGGCAGGCGGCCAGCCGGATCGACGAAATAACGGAAGAACTCCGAATCCGGCTTCAGCACCATGCGGGTGTCGTTATGACCCAGACCGGATTCATAGGCCTGCATCGAGCGATAGAAGGCAAAGAAATCCGGATCCTTGCCATAGGCTTCCGCAAAAATCCGGTTGCGGGTGGCATCGCCCTCACCGCGGATCTGTTCGCCTTTGGCATTGGCCTCGGCCAGGAGCACGGTGACGTCGCGATCGGCACGCGAGCGGATTTCCTGCGCGCGCTGGGCGCCCTGGGCGCGGAACTCGGCGGCCTCGCGCTGACGCTCGGTCTGCATCCGCTGGAACACCGCCTGGCTGTTCTGCTCCGGCAGATCGGCACGACGGATGCGCACGTCGACCACGTTGATGCCGTAGCGCTGCGCCTCGCGGTCGAGTTGTTCTCTGATGCGGGTCATGAGCTTGTCGCGCTCGTCCCGGACCACGTCCTGGAACGACGACTCGCCGAGTACGCGGCGCAGCGCCGAATTCAGCAGTGTCTGAAGCTGCGAATTCGCAGCGGGCACCGTCTGGATCGCCTGATAGAAGCGCAGCGGATCGACGATCCTGTAGCGCGCGAAGGCATCGACCACGAGCCGCTTCTGGTCGGCAGCGATGATTTCCTGCGCCGGGTTTTCGAGATCGAGAATGCGCTTGTCGATATAGACCACGTTGTCGATGAACGGCGCCTTGAAATGCAGGCCGGGCTGGGTGATCACGCGGATCGGGTTACCGAGCCGGATCACGATCGCCTGCCGCGTCTCGTAGACGGTGAACATCGCGCTGTAGCCGACAAAGGCCGCAACCACAGCCAGGACCAGCAACACGCCGCCCGCAATGCCGAGTTTCATTGTTGCCTCCTGTTAGCGGCGCTGCTGCGCTTGCGGTTGCTGCTGCGGCTGCGCCGGCCGCGGACGGTTCTGGTCGAGCGACAGATACGGAACGACGCCCTGTCCGCCCGTCCCTGTCCCCGCATCGAGGATGATCTTGTCGGTGCCGCCGAGCAGCCGCTCCATCGTCTCAAGATAGAGACGCTGGCGCGTGACCTGCGGTGCCTTGGCATATTCCTGGTAAACCTGATTGAAGCGCGCGGTTTGACCGGTGGCCTCGGCCACGGTCTGCTCGCGATAGGCTTCCGCGTTCTGCAATATCTGCGCGGCACGGCCGCGGGCTTCCGGCACCACGCGATTGGCGTAGGTCTGCGCCTCGTTCTGCAGGCGCTCAAGGTCGGCGCGCGCGGCCTGAACGTCGCGGAATGCGTCGATAACCTGCGCCGGCGGGTCGACCTTCTGCAACTGCACCTGCGTGATCAGTATGCCGGACTGATATTCGTCCAGCGTCTTCTGCATCAATTCGTGCACGGCGTTTTCGATATTCTGGCGCGCGCCGGTCAGGATCGGCTGAATGTTGGAGCGGCCGATTACTTCGCGCATCGCGCTCTCGGCCACCGCTTTTACGGTGCCCTCGGGATACTGGATGTTGAACAGAAACTGGCCCGCGCCCTTGTCCGGCTTGATCTTCCACAGAACGGCAAAATCGACATCGACGATGTTTTCGTCGCCTGTGAGCATCAGGCTTTCTTCCGGCACATCGCGTGTCGTGGAGGCGCCGCGCCGCGCGTCTTCAATGACACGCATGCCGACGTCGATGCGGTTGATACGCTCGATATTGACCTTCTGCACCGCGCCGACCGGATAGGGCCAGGTGTAGCCCCAGCCCGCCGGCGCATCGCGCACATATTTGCCGAAGCGCATCACCACGCCGAGTTCCCCCGGCTGAACCACGAAGAAACCGGAGATGCCCCAAAGGAACAGCGCCACGACCAGCGCAGCGGCAATCCCGACCTTGCCGCCAAAGCTGCCGCCGGGAAGCACGGTCTTGAGCTTGTCCTGGCTCCGCCGCAGCAAATCCTCGAGATCCGGCGGCTGGGTGCCGCCGCCGGGTTGCGGCCCCGACCCCCAGGGCCCCTTCGGTCCCGAACCCCAGGGGCCACCACCACCGCCCTGATTGCTCCACGGCATCTCGATCCTCCTTGAGCGCGGCCGTCCGGCAGGCGCCCCATTCGTCGGGCGGGGTTATAGGGGACGGTCCGGTCCCTTACAACGCGCGCTCATGCCGCGCCGCACGCTCATAATTAACGATAGTAAAGCCATAGTCGTCGCCGGGCCCCTTAGGCTGCGGCAGCCGCCCGGCTTCGCGCCAGACCGCGGGGTCGACCGCCGGAAAATAGGTATCGCCTGGCGGTTTCGCATGGACCAGCGTCAAAATGAGGCGGTCGGCCAGCGGCATGGTCTGCCCGAAGATATCCGTGCCGCCGATCACGGCGATGGCATCCGCGCCGCGCCGGAGCGCGTCGCCCCGCGCGGCGCTCAGCGCCTGATCGAGTCCCGGCGCTACGACCACCCCTTCAGCAGAAAAGTCTGCCTGCCGGGTGACCACGATATTGGTGCGGCCGGGCAGCGGCTTGCCGATCGAATGATAGGTCTTGCGTCCCATCACCACCGGCTTGTTCAGGGTGACGCTCTTGAAAAATTTCAGGTCGGACTTGATCCGCCACGGCAGCTGGTTGTCGCGGCCGATCACGCCATTCTCGGCGACCGCAACAACAAGGATGATAGGAATCGCTTTCACTTCGTCCGTGCGTCACTCACACCGCTACCTGCGCCTTGATGTGCGGGTGCGGGTCGTAGCCTTCGAGCGCGAAATGCTCGTAGCGGAACGCAAAGATGTCCCGCACCGACGGATCGATCGTCATCACCGGCAGCGGACGCGGCGCGCGAGACAATTGCAGTTCGGCCTGCTCGACATGATTGAGATACAGATGCGCATCGCCGAACGTATGGATGAATTCGCCGGGCTTCAGCCCCGCTACCTGCGCGACCATCATGGTCAGCAAGGCGTAGGACGCGATATTGAACGGCACGCCGAGAAAGATGTCCGCCGAGCGCTGATAGAGCTGGCAGGACAGCCGGCCCTCCGCGACATAGAACTGGAACAGGCAGTGGCACGGCGGCAGCGCCATGTCCGGAATATCGGCCGGGTTCCAGGCGCTGACGATCAGGCGCCGCGAATCCGGATTGCGTTCGAGATCGCGCATCAGGTTCGCGATCTGGTCGATGGTGCCGCCGTCGCGCGACGGCCATGAGCGCCATTGCTTGCCATAGACCGGACCAAGATCGCCGTTCTCGTCCGCCCATTCGTCCCAGATGGTGACGCCGTTGTCGCGCAGATATTTGACATTGGTGTCACCCGACAGGAACCACAGCAATTCATGCACGATCGATTTGACGTGCAGCTTCTTGGTGGTGACCAGCGGAAAGCCGTCGCGCAGGTCGAAGCGCATCTGATGGCCGAACACCGACAGCGTGCCGGTGCCGGTGCGGTCGCGCTTCTCCACGCCGTGGCGCAGCACGTGGTCCATCAAGTCGAGATATTGCTTCATCGGTTGGTCCGGGTTGAGCTTTGAACTCTATCAAAAGGCGCTGCCACCGGACTGGAAGCTAACCGATTCCCCACACGAAAAGGGGCGGCACAGCCGCCGCCCCTTCACGCAAAATTCGCTCAAATTCTGCGGGAACCCTACTGGGTGATGCCCGAGGCCTGAATCACCGGGGTCCAGCGGTTGATTTCGCTGTCCACCAGCTTGGTCAGGGCTTGCTGGCCGCGGCGGTCGGGCCCAGGGATGTCGCTGCCGAGATCGAGCAGGCGCTTGCGCACGCCCTCGTCATCCAGCGCCTTGGACAGCGCGTCCGACAGCTTGTCGAGCGCTTCCTTCGGAGTGCCCTTCGGCGCAAAAATCGCGTTCCACGCCGAAACCTGGAACTCGGGCAGACCGGCTTCCTTGGTGGTCGGCACATCAGGCAAGGCCGGGTTGCGCTCGGCGGTGCCGATGCCATAGGCCTTGATGTTGCCGGCCTTGATCTGCGGCACCAGGTTGACGATCTGGTCGCACATGTAATCGACCTGCCCGCCGAGCAGCGCGTTCAGCGCCGGGCCGGTGCCCTGGAACGGAATCGCAGTGGGCTTCACGTTCAGCACCGAATTGAGCAGCAGACAGCTTGTGAACGACACCGAGCCGACGCCGGCATGAGCGGCGTTGACCTTGTCGGCATTCGCCTTCAGATACGCGGCAAATTCCTTCAGATCCTTGGCCGGGAAATCCTTCTTGGCCACGATCAGCACCGGCGTTCCGGCGGCCAGGCCGACGGTTTCGAAGTTCTTCAGCGGGTGATAGGCGAGCTTCGGATAAAGCGCGACTGCAGCGGCATGGGTGCCCATATGCCCCATGATGATGGTGTAGCCGTCCGGCGTGGCGCGCATGGCGCGGGTCGCACCCGTGGTGCCGCCGGCGCCGACCACGTTTTCGATTACGATCTGCTGGCCGAGAGTCTTGGACATGTGGTCGGCGACAATGCGCGCGACGATGTCGGTCGGGCCACCGGCCGCGAACGGTACGATCATGGTGATCGGACGGGTCGGATAGGTCTGGGCCTGTGCGGGCAGCGCGAACGCTGCGAGCGCGGACAAGCCCGCGAGCGCGCCGGTCAGGCGATGGAGAATACGCATTCCTTGGAACCTCCGTGGTGTGTCCTAAGGTTTCTGCCGATAGCGTGGGACCGCATGGCCCATGCTCAATAGAATACCATAGGGTTCGGGCGGCGTTTGATCAAAACGCCGCCCGAAATCAAGCCCGCAATTGTACGC